>JAQIBT010000031.1 GCA_027858915.1 Salinisphaera sp. | reverse complement strand
CCGCAGCTGGTCTTGTTGCAGAAAACCATCCTCAACGTTGAAGGGCTGGGCCGCGATCTGTATCCGCAGCTTGATCTCTGGGCCACCGCCAAGCCGATTCTCGAGGACTGGATGCTGCGCCGCGCCAGCCCCAAGCGGGCTGCCGAGCGCATGAAACACAAGCTTCCGCAGATCATGGACAAGCTGCCGGATCTGACCACCCAGCTGCTGACCTATGCCGACGACGGCGAAACCCCTGGCTCCCGCCGCATGACGGCCTCACTGGCCGAGATCACCCACGAACTGCGCACCGCAAGACGTGCCATGCGCTGGACCGTGGTCGGCACCGGGCTGGTGGTCTCGGCCGTTGTGCTGGGCGTCTACGACCCCGCGCCGATCTGGCTGGCCTGGGTATCCGGCGTGGTAGGTCTGGGCTGCTGGATTCGTGCCTGGCGGGGTTAGGCATAGCCTGCCCGCCGTGGCTGACGGTGCTGTGGAGCCTGTGTGTTGGCGAATCGGCATCGAGCGCCCACCGGCGCACGTACGTCCGCGGGCGACGGCACTCGGCCCGGCGTCGATCGACGAGGGCCTGTCGCTCAGATTGGCGTGTATTAACGATCGGCCTCGATTGTTCGCCTGGCACAAAGCGGCTTTTTGGTCTCATATTGATGCTATCTGGGGCTGGGATGATGATTGGCAGCATAATGATTTCGCTCGGTTGCTTGTTAACGCCCGGGCGCGGCGTTTCTATGAAACGCTTGGGTTTAAGCTGATAGAAACCACGGCCAGCCACTGGCGCATGATCTGGCATACGGCGACGCCGGCCGTTCGCTAACGGACGGTCGGAGCCCAGTTAGCTCTGCGGGCTACCGGTTGGCTGACTGCCGGCTGGTCTTCGTTTTTTTGTCACCCGATGGCCGGGCTCGACACTCAAGAAGCCGTCTTACCCCCGGGCCGTTTCCGATGCAAACCGTATTAATACGGTTTGCTACTGACGGGATTTCTGGCACAACAACAGCGAAATCGTATAGCGGGTGGTCAGCCATAAACAGACCCGCTGGGTACAGACGTCGGACTTCATACTACGACTAAATGCATCGTACGGGTCGGCGGCAAAATCCGCCCAGCAGTTGCAACAAGAACGCATGAGATCGCTGGCCGAGGTTTGCTGGCTATCGCTCAAGGCGGACGAGAGGCAGACATCGCATGAGCTCCGAAAACGACGCATCGTCAGTGAATCGCAGTGGCGGTTCCGGGCAAAATTACGCGTTGGACGAGATCGAGGTCGCGGATGCCTCGTCGCTGTCGCGTACCGTTGGCGGAACCGCGATCGGCAACTTCACGGAATGGTACGACTTCGGGGTCTACAGCTATGTCGTCCCCGTCTTGAGCTCGGTCTTCTTTCCCCATTCGTCGCTGGCTCAGCTTGCCACCTTTGCCGGATTAACGGTGTCTTTTCTGGTGCGGCCTATAGGCGGCGTGTTCTGGGGCATTCTGGGCGACCGAATCGGGCGCAAGGGCGTGCTTGCGGCCACTGTGCTGATGATGGCGTTCGGAACGTTTATTCTCGGCGTCATGCCCGGCTACGGCGCGATCGGCATTGCGGCCCCTATATTGCTTTTTGCATCGCGGGCAATACAGGGTTTTTCCACCGGCGGCGAATATGTCGGTGCCATGACGTTTCTTGCCGAACACGCCCCGGACCGGCGGCGCGGACATTTGTGCAGTTTTCTTCCCGTCGGCACGCTGTCGGGCTATATTCTGGGTGCGGTGCTGGTGACGATATTACAAGCCGTGCTTTCGCAAGACGCGATGACGTCCTGGGGCTGGCGCATCCCGTTTCTGTTGGCGGCACCGCTGGGCATTGCCGGCCTTTTCGTGCGTCTTCGGCTGGAAGAAAGCCCGGCCTACGAAAAACAGTCCGACGACGACCGCATGGACAGCCGTAGCAGCATGCAGCAGCTCAAGGCCACTGTGGTTGATCAGTGGCGGCCGATGCTGGTCTGTGCCGGCCTGGTGTTGGCATTCAACGTGACCAACTACATGCTGACCGGTTATATGCCCACGTACCTGTCGTCCGTACTGAGCGTGCCGGAAACGCCCGCGTTGGTGGTGATTATCGCGGTGATGGTGATCATTGCCATTATTGTGACGTTTCTTGGCCGGCTCAGCGATCGGATTGGTCGCAAGCCGGTGATGTACACCGGCTGTATTCTGCTGATCGTAGTCTCCGTGCCGACGTTCCTGTTGATCCTGCAGGGCGGCTATACCGCAATCTTCTTCGGCACGCTGCCACTCGGGTTGATGCTGGTTTGTTTCATGAGCACCGAGCCGTCTACGCTGCCCACACTGTTCCCGACCAGCGTTCGTAACGGCGCAACCTCGATCAGCTTCAATCTGTCTGTTTCAGCCTTCGGCGGCACCACACCGCTGATCGCCGCGGCCCTGGTCAAGGGTACAGGCGACATGCTCGTGCCCGCCTACATCCTGATCGTCGCCGGCGTGGTCGGTATCGTTTCGATTTACTTCACGCCTGAACCGGCCGGCAACGCGCTCAAGGGATCGGCACCCACGGCGGCAAGTAAGGAAGAAGCTCGGGAGATCGCTGCCAATACCTGAGGCTTGGATTGAGGGAAAGGGGTCATGGCAACGATTGCACAAGGAACCGCCGGCAAGCTCAAGCGCCAAGCCGGAATGATCGGGCTGCTGGCGATTTTCGCTCTGATTAATGTGCTGGCCATTCGCTGGCTTATGTTTTTCAACTCCACGGTGACCTGGTGGAAGATCGCCATACCGGTCATTACCGTGGTGGGCTTGCTCGTGGTGGCGCTGCATCCGCAAAATCTGTCCGCGGCGCCGGATAGTTATCAGATATCAGCCATCTTCACGGCCTTGCCAGCGGCCGGTATCGTCTTCAGTTTCCTGGGTTTTCGTACCGCGATCGAACTCGCGGGGAAAGCAGTAATCCCAATCGTAATATGCCGATTGCGTTGATCGGCTCGGTGATTCTTGCCACCGTTGTCTATGTCGGCCTGGAAGTGGCGTTCATATTGACGGTCTCGCCCAATGATCTCGCCAACGGTTGGGCCCGGCTCAGTTTTGCCGGCAGCGCCGGGCCGTTTGCGGGGCTGGCGGCCACGGTAGGCATGACCTGGCTCGCTGTGCTGCTGTATATCGATGCTTATGTATCGCCGTCCGGCACCGGGTGGGTATTGATTACCGGCGGCTCGCGTGTGCTGCTGGCCAACGGCGTGCTGGGGGCCGGCCCAAAGGCATTGACGCGCCTGACCAGCTACGGCATTCCCTGGGTGGGGGTGCTGGTTATGTGGGTTGTGGGCTCCTTGTTTCTGCTGCCGTTTCCGGCCTGGAGCAAGATGGCCGAATATATTTCATCTGTTACCGTGCTGACCTATGGCCTGGGGCCGATCACCTTGCTATGCCTGCGGCGCAACGCGCCAAACGCCGAGCGTCCGTTTGTGCTGCGTGGCGCCAGATCGCCTGGCTGCTGCCCTGGATAAGAACAATCCCTAGCCGACCCCGCCGACACTGTTGTACCGATCCGATCTTAAAGGCTGACCTGCAGCGGCTCGAGCTAGTCGCCGGGCGTTATCACGCAACGGCACGCGGCGACTATTGAGGGCCGGCCGCCGCTGTGGCAGGAACCTGGTCAGTCGGGTTCTTCGTTGTCTGCACCCTTGCGACTCGGAGACGTCTCATTATTGGCTGAGGGCTGGGGCCGTGAGACATCGTTTGCGGCCGTTTGTGGGCGCAGTGTATTCAGCCCCTTGAGCAGGTTCAGTGCTTCATAGAGGCCGTAATCGCGCTGGGCCAGATTGGCGTCGCCGGGTACGGATTTCCCGTTGGATTTCCTGTCCCTGCTGCCTGTCGTCTTCGGCGCGGGCAGCTGGCCGCTCTGGTGTTTTTTGTCGCTGTCTGTGGATGCGTTCGAGTGGCCGGCTGGCTTGTCGCTGCTGTCGTGAGCCTTGCTCTGGTCGCTAGTGGCGCTGTCTCTGCCGCTTTTCTTTGCCGGCGGGGTATCCTTGCTGCTGTGTTTTTTCTGGTCGCTCTCGTTGCCGTTGTTTTTGAGTGCGCCCGGCAGATCGGATTCAGAGAAAAACAGATCCTGGTGCTGGGCGCCTGCGGTGACGTGTACCGATGGCAGTACCACATCCGGTTTTATGCCTTCGGCCTGGATCGAGCGGCCACTCGGGGTGTAGTAGCGGGCGGTGGTGAACTTGAGCGCGGACCCGTCGGACAGCGGAATCACGCTCTGTACCGAGCCCTTGCCGAAGGTGCGCCGGCCCATGATCACGGCGCGATGATCATCCTGCAGAGCGCCGGCGACAATTTCGGCGGCCGAGGCTGAGCCCTGATTCACGAGCGCGACGATCGGCGCGCCGTTCAGCACGTCGCCCTG
>JAQIBT010000001.1 GCA_027858915.1 Salinisphaera sp. | reverse complement strand
AAGCGTAACAAGGATTGCTGTTAACGCGCGCTGACCACTGCCAACCTGGGTATAGATCATTTCCATGCAACACCTCCCTCCTCAGGTCGTGTTGCACACTGCAACCTTGAGACCAAGCCCCACCGATTAGATCGTACGCTCGCGTTGTTCCAAGCGTTCCGCGGGCTGGCAAGATATCCATCTTTGATCTGTCGGCGAAGCAGGAGAAATGACAGGATGACTCGACCCCCTCAGCATGAATTCTCGGATGCGGCAGACGGTTGGTCTGGATTGACCTGGGACGATCTGGAGGCGTGGGCGGGCAGCCGCACGGTAACGCGGGGCCAGTCTTATCAACGCCAGAACCGTGTCCACGATCTGGCGATTTCCCGAGAGGATCAACTGTTCGCTACGGTGACCGGCAGTCGGAACTACACCACTGCCGTATGGTGGCTGACAGGCATAGAGGCTCGCCAAAACTCCGTCGGCGGGCCGTTGCAGTCACGATGCAGCTGCCCGGTCGGCTACGACGGCTGCAAACATGCCGTTGCCGTGGTGGCGGAATATCTGCAACGGCTGGCAGATAACGCCGACGTGGATAAAGCCGACGATGCCGCTGCGCGATGGGCCATACTCGATGGTGAAACCGATCAACCGCCCTGCGAACGGCCATCAGATGATCAGATCCGCCGGTATATCGAAGGCAACAGCCGCGAAGAGCTGATCGTCTTGCTTGAGTCGTTGACTCAACGCTACCCTGAATTGCGGGAGGAGCTTGCGGAGCAGCTCATGTTGAAAGAGGGCGACACGGATTATCTGCGCCGCCAAGTACGACGCGAACTGGAGACGGTTACCGCCGAGTGCGTATTCCGGCGAACATGACCGTTCATTCCGCTGATCGTGACCGCTTTGCCCACTGCGCTCACGCCGGCGTTGGTTTTTTACGCTGAGCGGTCACGATGCGTCAACCGGCGCGGCGTTCGAGCCCGTCGTTTTACGCATGGATTCGCCTTTCAGATTGAGCCGGTGCGCGCCATGCAGCAGGCGGTCGAGTATCGCGTCGGCCAGCGTCGCCGAGCCGATATATTCGTGCCAGTATTCGGTCGGCAGCTGACTGGCGATCAGCGTTGAGCCGCGGCCGTGTCGGTCTTCGATCACTTCCATCAGGTCTTGTCGCTGAGGACCCGTCACTTTCTGCATGCCCCAGTCGTCGAGGATGAGCAGATCGGTCTTGAGCAGCTGGCCCATCAATCGCGCATAAGAGCCATCGCCGTGGGCGATGCGCAGCTGCTCGAACAGGCGTGGAACGCGAAGATAACGCACGGATCGGCCCTGGCGACAGGCTTGATTACCCAGCGCACAGGCCAGCCATGTCTTGCCGCAGCCGGTCGGTCCGGTGATACACAGATTGAGCGCCTGGCCGATCCAGTCGCCGCTGGCCAGTGACGCCATGCGCGATCGTTCCAGGCCGCGGGGATGACGATAATCGATATCTTCGACGCAAGCCGGCACCCGCAGCCGGGCGGCCTTGAGCAGCCGCGCCAGGCGACGGTTGTCCCGGTGCAGCACTTCGTGATCGACCAGCAATGCCAGCCGCTCTTCAAAGGCCAGATCGTGGGTATCCGGCTGGGCGAGCTGGCGTTCGAGCGCGTCGCCCATGCCGGTCAGCTTGAGTCGGCGCAGGGTATCGAGGGTGTTCTGAGTCAACATACGTGTTTCCTTTTCTTGGGTCAGTGGTAGTAGTGCGGGCCGCGGACATTGGCGTGCGGCGGCAGTTCGGGCGGATCGGTGTCGTCTTCCAACGGCTGCTGGTCCAGGCCTTGTTTGAGGATGTTGGCGATACTGCGGTAGTTGTCGGCGCGAATGGCCAGCGCTCGGGCACACGCGTGTTCCAGTCGTGATCGGCTGTAGCGCCGGCTGAGTTGCAGCAAACCCAGACAAGCGCGGTAGCCGTGCTCGGGATGCGGTCGATTCTTGAGCTGGCCCTCGACTACGACCGCCGTGCTGGGACCGATATCCTGGGCCCAGTTGACGAACCGGCCCGGCGACCAGTCCCGATGCGCTTGGTGGGATTTAGGCATGTGCTCGGTGAGCGTGGAGAAGCGGCCCTGGGACAGCCGCGGATGGGCGGCCACGCGCTGGCCCTTGTGCAGGACTTCGACCGTCCAGTCGGTCAGCCGCACATCCAGTCGCTGGCCAACCAGCGCGTGCGGTACGCTGTAGAGTCGTTTGTCGACCTCGATGTGATAATCGATTCCGGGCCGGGCCTGGCGCCACTCGGCGTGGACATACGGCGTGTCTGGCAACGCCCGCAATGCCGGTCGATCAAGCGTCTCGAACAAGCTGCGCCGGCTTTCCGAGTGACCCTGGAACGATCGCCCGTTCAAGTCCGGCAGCAACGTCGCAATCGCACGATTGAGCTCGGCCAGACTGAAGAAGGTGCGGTGGCGCAGGCGCGCCAGTATCCAGCGTTCCACCAACAGCACCGCCGCTTCGGCCTTGGCTTTATCTTTCGGTTTGTAGGGGCGTGCCGGTAATACCGCGGTCTGGTAGTGCGCGGCCATCTCGGCATACGTCGGATTGATCCTGGGCGCATAGCGATCGGCTTGGCTGACCGCGGCTTTCAGGTTATCCGGCACCAGCAGTTCGGGGACGCCGCCCAGAAAACCGAGCAGGCGCTGATGCGAGGCAATCCAGTCGCGCAGCGCCTGGCTCCAGGTCGCTTCCGCGAAGGTGTAGCTCGACGCCCCCAGCACGGCCACGAAGATCTGCGCGCGGCGCAGCTCACCGCTCCTTCGATCCACGATCTCTACTGTGGGACCGCAGTAATCGATGAACACCTTCTCGCCCGCGCGATGGATCTGACGCATGCTGCGCCGTTGTCGCGCGCTCCATTGTCGGTAGCGGTGACAGAACTGACTGTAGCGATAGCCGTGATCGCCGCGATTCTCGATGTACTCGGCCCACAGCAGTTGCAGCGTCACGCCTTTGCGCTTGAGCTCCTGATGAATCTGGAAATAATCCGGCTCGGCAAAGCACGCCGGCGGCGTGCGCGCCGGGAACAACAGCGCTTCCAGCCCGGCTTCGTCCGTCCCCTCGGGTAACGGCCAGCCGATCCCGTGAGCCTGGGCCAGGCTGACGTACTTGCCGACCACGCCCTTGGACAAGCCGCAGGCCGCGGCAATCCGGGCATGACTGAGCCGGGCTTCGTGTTTGAGGCGTAACACCTCGATGATGTGTCGCATTGGAATCCTCGAAGCCGGCATCCGTGTCTCCCTGAAAAAAGAGCACGGGTATGCCGGAACAATTGACAGAATTCCAGCGTGTTAGCAGCGATTCCGGGAACGTGACCGCTGATTCCGCCATCGTGACCGGCCATTCCGGGGAAATACCCCAAATCGGTCACGATGAAACGGAATCCGCGGTCACGTTCGCCCGGAACAAGCGGTCACGTTCAATCGGAATGGGCGGTCACGATGGGCCGGAATACGCACCCCCTATCAGTCAAGGTAGTTGTCACCTGATTAATTCAGAGGACAACCATGTCGAAATACCCATCGGAACGTAAGCAAGCCATTCTTCGCAAGATGGCCCCGCCGCAGAATATGACCGTGGCCGAATTGGCTGTCGAAGAAGGCATTAGCGATGCAACGCTTTACAATTGGCGTAAAGCGGCCCGAAAGGAAGGAGCTATTTTGCCATCGAATTCAGCGGTGCCGGACAAGTGGAGCAGCGCGGACAAGTTCCGCACCGTGCTTCAGACGGCGACCATGACCCAAGCCGAGCTCAGCGCATATTGCCGTAAACACGGGCTCTATCCTGAACAGATAGAAGCCTGGAAAGCCGCCTGTGTGGCCGGTAACGACCGGGCAGATCAGCAAACCAGGCAGAGCCGGCAAGCGGCGCGTGCTAATAAACGGCACATCAAGACACTTGAATCCGAGGTGCGCCGTAAAGACAAGGCCTTGGCCGAGACCGCCGCTCTGTTGACGCTGTCAAAAAAAGCCGAGGCGATCTGGGGCCACAGCAGCGAGGACGACTGACCAGCCTCCCAGATCGCCAACACGCCGTGACGTTGATTCAACAGGCGCAACGTCACGGCGCCCGGCTGGCGCCCGCATGTGCGTTATTGAACCTGCCTGTGCGCACCTATCACCGCTGGATGCAGGAAGGCGAGGTCAGAGCCGACCAGCGCCCAGACGTGCCGCGACCGACCCCCAGCAACAAGTACACACAGGACCAACGCAACGCCATGGCCGCATTATGCAATCAACCCGAATATCGCAGTCGCCCGCCAGCGTTCATCGTGGCCGATCAACTGGATCAAGGCTGCTATGTGGGCTCTGAATCCACGTTGTATCGCGTATTGCGGGAGCAAGGCCAGAACCATCACCGAGGCCGCCAGAGCGCGCCCCGGCGTCAACGCATGGCCACGACCCATCAGGCCAATGGCCCCAACGACATCTGGAGCTGGGACATCACCTGGTTGCCGGGCCCGGCACGCGGTACCTGGTTTTATTTGTACCTGATCATGGATATCTACAGTCGCAAGATTGTGGGCCATGAAATCTATCCCTGCGAAACCGGCGAGCTGGCCTGTGAGGTCATTGAAAAAGCCTGTTGGCGAGAGCATCTGGCTACCCGCGATAAGCCGTTGATACTGCACTCTGACAATGGCAGCCCGATGAAGGCCGCGACCTTTCTGGAGACGCTATACGCTCTGGGTATTACGCCTTCATACAGTCGCCCACGTGTGAGCAACGACAACGCCTACTCGGAATCCCTGTTCAAGACGTTGAAGTACCGTCCCGGCTTCCCGGCCAACGGCTTT
>JAQIBT010000105.1 GCA_027858915.1 Salinisphaera sp. | reverse complement strand
GCACGCGTGGATGTGCCTTCCATGGCCCCGCGGCGCGATACGGCACTGGCGCCCGAGGCATTCGCGTAAACCAGAGCCTGATCGGCCGCCATGCCCTGCGCACGCAGGGTGCAGAACGTAGCGCCAAAAGAGTCCCCGGCCCCGGTCGGGTCGACTTCGTCGACCTTGAATCCAGCCATTTCCCGACTGCCCTGGCTGTCGAAGTAGCGACAGCCATCGGCCCCGCGCTTGAGCACGATCTCGCTGACGCCGAGCTCGAACGCCCGCGCCACGGCCTCGGCCTCCGATTCCCGATCAACCAGCATATTGAGCTCGTCATCACTCGGCAGCAGGATATCGGTAGCCGACAACAACGCTTCCAGCGCATCCCGCACGCCGGGACGGGCTAGAATCTCCTTGCGCATGTTCGGGTCAAAAGATACCTGGCCGCCCTCGGCCTTGACGCGCGCAACGGCGTGGCGGGCCAGATCTATCATGTGCTCGGAGAACAACGAACAGCCCACGATATGCAGCAACCTGCATTCCCGGAGTGGCGCTTCGAACTGCGACGGCTCGATATAGGCACAGGCGCTGTTGGCGATATTGAAGATGAAATCGCGAGCGCCACTCTCATAGTAGGTCACGAACGCGCTGGCCGTGGTCTGGTCGGCCACAGTGGTGATCGAAGATACATCCACGCCGTCAGCCGCCAGCCGCGAAACCAGCATTCGCCCGAACGCATCGTCGCCTACGCCGCTGACCAACGCTGCACTGGAGCCGAGCTTGGCGGCTTGATCAATGAAGATAGCCGGCGCGCCGCCAGGAAAAGGGCCAGCCAGCTGGCCAGGTTCGCCGAGCGACTGATTGAGTTCCATGGCCATGAATTCGGCGAGTACCTCGCCAAAGGTCACGATATCAGTCATGCAGCAAGCTCAAGGTCGATTGACAGGCGAGCCCGGAGATCTTCCCCGGGCCGAAAGCTGACGTCGATTCAAAGAATCGACTGGCCGGTGGCCTTCCAGTCCGCCACGAATTGATCGAGGCCGCTCTTGGTTAGCGGATGGTTGAACATCTGGTGCAGCACCTTCGGCGGTACGGTCACCACATGGGAACCGGCCAGTGCGGCCTGCACGACATGCTGAGGGCCGCGCACCGATGCTGCCAGCACCTGCGTGTGGATGTGGTCGTAGCGCTCGTAGATATCGACAATATCGCTGACCAGCGACATGCCTTCCTGACCAATATCATCCAGACGACCGACGAAGGGAGAGATATAGGTCGCCCCGATCTTGGCCGCCAGCAGCGCCTGGGCTGCCGAGAAGCATAGCGTGACATTGATATCCTGGCCGTTGTCGACCAACTGCTTGCCCACTTTGAGGCCGGCCGGCGTCAGGGGAACCTTGACGCAGACGTTCGAAGCGATCTGGGCGAGCTTCTCGCCTTCCTTCATCATGGTTTCGTAATCGGTAGAGGCCACTTCGGCACTTACCGGTCCGTCTACCACCTTGCATATCTCTGTGATGGTTTCGATGAAATCGTGGCCGGCCTTGTTGATCAGGCTGGGATTGGTCGTCACGCCGTCCAACATGCCCATGTCGGCGAGTTCGCGGATTTCATCAACGTTGGCGGTATCGACGAAGAATTTCATGATCTGTCCTCTGGCTGTGCGACGCGGCTTGTCGTTTCTCGCAGAGCGCGCGTCATGGATTCATCGACCAGCATGATATATTGATTGGCCGAAGAGAAATTGTTCACGCCACGATTGTCTGATATCCGGCCACCAGTATCCAATCCGACGGCACGCGACGCGCAACCGTGGCGCGTGACTCGGTAAATTACCGTGTCCTGGAAAGCGCCCGCAAGACGGCACAGGCGCTGCCGCCGAAATTCAAGAGTCCGGTAAACCCGATCGTCTACGCCGCTGTGGCTCTGTTCGGGTACGGTAGTGAATTCGCAGTATCGGCGATCGACCCAAAAAACTCAGGCCCCAAACACCTGACCTACGTATATGAGGCAAACCCAGATGGCGGGCGACGAACGCAAGCTCCTCATTGGACTCGACATCGGCACCAGCAGCGCCAAGGGTGTGCTGGTCGATGACAAGGGCACGGTCATTGCACGCGCGTCCGGAGAGTACCCCCTGCATGTCCCCCGCCCCGGCTGGACCGAGCAGGATCCCGACGACTGGTGGCACACCGCCGAGCGCGTACTGCGAACGCTCGCAAAAAAGGCAGAAACGCCCGCCGTTGCGGTCGGCCTGACCGGCCAGATGCACGGAGCCGTGTTTCTCGACGCCAACGGCGAGATCATCCGGCCCGCCATCCTCTGGAACGATCAACGCACTGGCGCTGCGTGCGAGGCCATCGAAGCGACCGTCGGCCGCGAGAAACTGCGCCGGATCACCGGCAACCCCGCGCTCACTGGATTTCAGGCGCCAAAGATACTCTGGCTGCGCGACAATGAGCCGGATCACTATGCCCGGCTCGCGCATGTTCTTCTGCCCAAGGACTATATCCGTTATCGCCTGTCCGGCACGTTTGCGACCGATGTATCGGATGCCGCAGGCACGTTGTTACTGGATCTGGCTGCGCGCGACTGGTCGGACGAAATTCTGACCGCCCTGAATATTCCACGCGACTGGCTCCCGCAAGTGTTCGAAAGCCCGCATATCACTGCCGAAGTCAGTGATGCGGGGGCAATGACAACCGGGCTGGCGACGGGTACGCCCATTGTCGCCGGCGCTGGCGACAATGCCGCGGCTGCGGTCGGTGGCGGTATCGTCAAGCCCGGTGTCGCGCTGGTATCGATCGGCACCTCGGGCGTGGTCTTCGCCCATAGCGATACCGCCACACCCGACAGCAGCGGCGAACTGCACTGCTTCTGCCATGCAGTCCCCGGCACCTATCACCTGATGGGTGTATCGCTGGCATCTGGCGGGAGTCTGCAGTGGTTTGCCGATCGCATTGCCAGCGAAGAAGCCGCCGTCGCCGCGCGCCTCGGCCGCAATCTTCACGATCTGCTTGCGGCCGAGGCGGATACCGTACCGCCCGGCGCCGACGACCTGTACTTCCTGCCGTACCTGGCGGGCGAGCGAACACCGCATATGGACCCGAATGCACGTGCGGCATGGATTGGGCTGTCGTTATCGCATGACCGGCGCCATATGGTGCGTGCCATTCTCGAGGGCGTGGCTTTTTCACTGCGCGATTCGCTGACACGCATTGAGGCTCAGGGCGTTGTCCCGGAGCGGCTGCTGCTAGGCGGTGGCGGCGCACATAGCCAAGTGTGGCGCAAGATTCTTGCCGCGGTATTGAACAAACCCGTTGCCGTCCAGCAAGATCAGGAAGGACCGGCATATGGGGCTACGGTGCTCGCAGCCGTTGGCGCCGGCGTGCATGCCGACGTTCAGACCGCAGTGGCTACCATGGCTAAAATGCCTGCGGCAGACGACTTCGAGTGGCCTGATGCAGATCTCGTAGCCAACTATGCACCACGCTACGAGCGTTTCACGCGGCTCTATCCGGCATTGCGCAGCGCGGATTGAAAACGGGAATAGCGCGCAGGTTTGAGTACGGCTGTGAATCCATCCCGGCCACGGGCTGATATTCGTCTCGGTATGCCAACCCGGCTCGTGGATAACCTGCGGCTTGGCTGACCGGCCGTGCGCTCTTCAGCGCTTAGAGGGAACATCACGGCCCCCCCCCTTTTTTTTAGGGACGGCTTCCAGCCGGTCACGCGACAAGTCGATCCAGATGGCTGGTCTCGGCGGTGTGCGCTCATCACTCCGCCGAATCCTTGCGATACGCAGTCCGCGCTAAACCCGCTGCGCCGCTCAATTTGACGCTGACTGATGCCAAACCGATGCAGAAACCAGAAGCGTGGATTCCCTCAGACCGCCGACGCGGGCGCGCCAGGATGAAGTTCATCCGGCATGCCCTCAGCCCGGTCAGCCGCCCATCAGCATCGTCCGCGGCATCAGACTGGCGAACAGCCAGATGGTGCCGCCCACCAGAATCACCAGGATGAGTAAGGTGAATGCCCCCGATGCCGTATTCCACCGGTTGTCTTCGGAAAAATCCAGATGCAGGAAGCAAAACAGGTGCACCAGGATCTGGATGACCGCCATCACGGCGATCACGATCAATGTAGTGGCCGGCGAGAACCAGCCGAACATCACGGCGCCGAAAGGAATAGCGGTAAGAATCAGTGCCAGCACGAAGCCGGTGACGTACGTGGTGAGGTTCAGACCTCCCAGACGAGCCTGGTGATCAGAATCGATGTTTCCGTGGCTCATTGCACGACTCCTGCGAGATAGACCGTGGAAAAGACGACGATCCAGACAATATCCAGAAAATGCCAGAACAGACTGAGACGGAACAAACGTGATCCGACCTTCGGCGAAATGCCCTTCACGGCAACTTGGCCAAACATCACCGCAATCCAGATCAGACCGAAGGTCACGTGGGTCCCGTGGGTGCCAACCAGCGTGAAGAACGCCGACAGGAAGGCGCTTGTATCAGGGCCCGCTCCGTGATGAACCAAGTTGAGGAACTCACGAACCTCGAGGCCGACAAACGTAGCGCCAAACAGAAAAGTAATCGCCAGCCAGAGCAGCACGCCGTTCTTCTTCTCGGCGTGCAAATTCAACATCGCCAAGCCAAAGGTGATGCTGGAGAACAACAGAGCCATGGTTTCCAGGAACACGTCCCGGAGCTCAAAAATCTGGTGCCCCTGTGGCCCTCCATTGTAGTGCGACTGTACGGTCACGAACATCGTGAACAGCATCGAGAAGATGATCACGTCGCTCATGAGATACACCCAGAACCCGAAATTCACCATGGTGTTCGGGCTGGATGCCGTATGGACGCTGGCCCCTTCGGCGGCATGACTCATAGTTGTTCCACTTCAGACACGTAGATGGAAATATTTGACGAAAGGAAGCACCGGCGGCGCGTGCGTTAGACGACGCCTGCTTTTTCCAACTGCCGGAACCATTCGTTCTCGGTGCGCTCGACTTCTTCTGCCGGAATCGTGTACCAGGTGTTGTCGTTGCAGCCACGCACGATGACCGTGACGATGATGCCAACGCCAGTGACTGCTGCCAGCCACCAGATATGCCAGATCAGCGCAAAACCGAGAAAGAACGACAGCGCGCCGATCACAAGCGCTGCTGGCGTGCTCCTCGGCATTTCGATGTCCTCATACTTGTCCGGGCGCCGATAAGCCACGCCGCGCTCCTTCATGTCGGTGAAGGCGTCGATATCCTCGACGGTCGGAATCACCGCAAAGTTATAGTGCGCCGGCGGCGAAGATGTGGCCCAGTCAAGGGTGCGTCCGTTCCAAGGATCGCCGGTGATGTCGCGAAGCTGCTCACGGTTGCGGACGCTCACAATCAGCTGGATCGCCATGCTGACGACACCAAACAGCACGATCAACGCGCCGAACGCTGCCACGATAAGGAACGGCTGCCAAGCGGGATCCGCATAGCTGACCATGCGCCGTGGCATACCCATGAGCCCAAGCACATAAAGCGGCATGAAGGCCACGTAGAAGCCGATCAGCCAGCCCCAGAACGAACGACGTCCCCACTTTTCGTCCAGCCGGAAGCCGAAGGCCTTCGGGAACCAGTAGTGATAGCCGGCGAACAAGCCAAACAACATGCCTGGGATCAGCACGTTATGAAAATGCGCCACCAGGAACTCACTGTTGTGCATCTTGAAATCGATGCCCGGAATGGCGAGCATCACGCCAGTCATGCCGCCAATGGTGAAAGTGATGATGAATCCGATCAGCCACAGCATCGGCAGGTTGAAGCGTACCCGGCCACGATACATGGTGAAGATCCAGTCGTAGATCTTCACGCCGGTCGGCACGCCGATCACCATCGTCGCAATCGCAAATATCGAATTACGCAGCGGGTCCTGCGCCATCGTGAAGAAGTGATGGACCCAGACCGTAAACGACAGCAGCGCAATCACCATGGTTGCGCCAACCATGGACACATAGCCAAACAGGCGCTTGTTGGAGAACGTCGCGGCGACTTCGGAGAACACGCCAAAGGCCGGCAGGATTAGAATGTAGACCTCCGGATGGCCCCACACCCAGAACATGTTGATGAACATCATCTGGTTGCCGCCACCGTCCGATGTAAAGAAGTGCATCCCCAGGTATCTATCGAACGTCAGCAAGGCGAGCACTACGGTCAGCGCAGGGAACGCCAGCACCATCAGAATATTGGTACAGAGCGTAGTCCAGGTAAACAGCGGCATGCGCATGAATTTCATGCCCGGAGCGCGCTCGCGCATAATGGTTACGAAGAAATTGATACCGGTAATCGTCGTGCCGATACCTGAAATCTGCAGCGCCCATATCCAGTAGTCGACTCCGACACCCGGGTTTGCGCTGATGCCAGAGTATGGCGCATAGCCAGTCCAGCCGGCGTCGGAGAACGAACCAATGATCAGCGATGCCATTACGAGCATGCCGGCCGACGCCGTTAGCCACAGACTGACCGCGTTCAGGTACGGAAAGGCTACGTCGCGCGCACCTATCTGGGTCGGCACAGCGATATTCATCAGGCCGATCAGAAACGGCATGCCCATGAAGAAAATCATCATGGTGCCGTGGCCGGTGAACAGCTCAGCGAAGTGATGTGGCGGCAAATAGCCTTCCGAGCCCCCTGACGCGAAGGCCTGCTGCGCCCGCATCATCAACGCGTCGATGAAACCACGCAAAAGGAAGATAAAGGCAATGATCAGATACATCACACCGATCTTCTTGTGATCGACCGTGGTCAGCCATTCGGTGTAGAGGTATTTCCACTTGCCGAAATAAGTCACCCCGGCGAGCACGGCGATAGCCGTGCCGATCATGATCGCGCCAGCGAACATAAGGATCGGGTTGTCGTACGGGATAGATTGAAGCGTCAGTTTCCCTAGGATGTCCATGTCGTCATTCTCACTGGGATCTGGAAAGGCATTGGCGAGCGATCGCGATCAATGGGCCGCAGTTTCGGTGGCATGACCACTATCCGACGAGTCGGACTTCATGTCATGACCCATTCCGGGCATTTCATGTGTCGATGCAGCGACGCCCGAATTATGAAACTGATCAATAATATCCCCGAACAGGCCAGAGGTTACCTGCGAATAGTAGATCGGTTTCTTTATTTCGCTGGGCTTCGCCAACTGCTTGAACTTGGAAAAATCAAGCGGCGTCCCCTGCGAACGAACCTTCTGGAGCCACTGCTTGTAGTTGTCCTCGGTCATCGCCTTGGCGGTGAAACGCATCTTCGAGAAACCGTGACCGGTGTACTGATAGTTGCCGCCTTCCAGATCGCCGGTCTCACGCGACAACAGATGCAACTTGGTCTGCATGCCGGACATGGCGAAGATCTGCGTACCCATACGCTGTATCATGAACGAATTCATGACGTTGTCAGACGTCAGGCTGATGTCCAGCGGCACATTCACGGGAAAGGCAAACTCGTTGACCGAGGCCACGCCTTGCTCAGGGTAGATGAATATCCATTTCCACTGGGTTGCCACCGCCTGAATGTGGACGGGCTTGGCGTCTGACTTGATTGCCTTGTACGGGTCCAGATCATGCGTGGATATCCAGGCAACGACCGACAGTATGACAAGGATCACGATAGGGCCGCCCCACACGAACATCTCCACGATCCAGGAATGGCCCCATTTCGGCGTATAGGTCGAATTCGTGTTCGAAGCGCGGTAGCGCCAGGCGATGCCGAGCGTCAGCACCAGAATCGGAATCAGGACGAATAACATGGCGAGCAGCGTAAAAATCGTCAGATCACGCTCGACATCACCCACGGGCCCAACCGGGCTCATGGTCGATAGCGAGTCGAGGCCGCAGCCGCTCAGCATCAACACCAGGGCAAGACTTATCAGGCCGCCAAAACGACCAAGGTTATTTCGTAGCATTCGATTCATGGCCTTAGGAATACGCACACGCCACAGACCCGGATTCGGACCGTATGACCGCAAGCATTGAACCTGATAAACCCAGCGCGCATGGGCGCCTGGCCGTGCGCCGAAATGCGGGCGAGGCCGGTTTACTCCCTACGTAAATATACCGTGACGCTCTGATGACCGTCAACGTTGACGTTCGACAAGCCGATGCGGTAAGCGACTGCACGGGACTCTCGGCCAGCCGTTTCACCACAGCAGATGACAGTTGCACCGATGTGGTGCGCAGCATCATGCTGCCCTCGTACCACAAAGCACGCGGCGCAATGCGCATCAGCCGCCCGGACAGGTTGCCGGATAGCCGAGCAACGCTCAGGCTACGAGCCTGATCCGGTATTGCTGAGAATTACACGTGTCTGATCGTAGCACCTTGCGGTTGATGGGCATTTTTCTGCTGGCGGCTGCCGCACTATGGCCAGCCTGCGTGAATGCTCAAACGCTGTCGAGCCTGGAGTCGTCAGCCAAAAAACTCACCGGTCAGACCAACGACAAGCCGGATACGAAAAAACTGGACAAGTCGCTGGACGACGTGATCGGCGTGCTGGAGAACGACAAGCAACGACGCGACCTGCTCAAGCAACTAAAGTCATTGAGAGCGGCGACAGCCGCCGAACAAGATCGGTCGAATGACGCCAACCATCGTCATGGCCTGCTTGGTGCCCTGGCCGATTCCTTCACCGACCTGAGCGCCAAAGCCAAGGCCGGCGACTCGCCGGTGGATATCTGGAGCCGCAACGCGCGTATCGCGCTCGACCACGCGGAGCGGAACCTCGGCCGCACGGGCCGCCCGATATTAGTGCGCAACCTGTCCGAAGGCGCCCTGGGACTCGCGATCTGGCTGGCCCTGCTACTGGGGTTGATGGCGGTCGGCCGACGTTGGTATCGACAGCGAGGCTGGCCGCTGATTCTGCATCCAGAGCCACGGCCCTGGATGCTGGCTGCACACTTCGCACGGCGCGTGCTGCCGTGGCTGTTGGTTTTCCTGCTGCTACTAGCGGTTATACGCTTGCTGGAAGCGCCGGCTGCGCCGAGCGCGGTGGTCCTGGTCGTCGCTTACAGCGCACTATGCGGGCGGTTACTTTCGACCGTATTCGACGTGGTCATCTCTCTGTTCACGCCCGGCCACCGGCGCGTTGCGGTCGCGCTATTGCACCAAAAAGCGCTCGTTCCGCTGTTCGTGATTGGCGTGCTGGTTGCCTTTGGCGATGCGGTGAACAGCGAACGCCTGGTCAGCCTGCTGGGCAACGTTGTCTCCGACTGGCTATCAGTGGTGGCCAACGTACTGGCCGGACTCCTCACTGGCGTGCTCGTGATTCGTATCAAGCGCCCGGTGGAGCATCTGATCCGTAACCGCTCGTATCGCCGCCGCGTGCAAGGCGGCTCGGCGCGCGATCTGATCTCGGTGCTGGCCGGCCTGTGGCATATTCCAGCACTGTTGATGATCGGGGCATCGCTCGCGGCAATTTTCCTGACCGGCGGGCAGACCCATGCGGCGTTCGCCAAAGCCATGATCTGTACCGTGCTTCTGGTCGTGACGCTGGTGATCATCGGCCTCATTCGTCGCGCCGACGAGCGCTCGGTTCGACGATGGAGTCAACGGCGCCGACGCAGTCTGTACGCCAACCGTCTGACGCGCTTCGGTTTTGCGCTGCTGCACTGTCTGAGCTGGCTGGTGTTTGCCGAATTATCGCTGCGCGTATGGGGATTTTCGCTGTTCGGATTCGGCGAGCGAGGCGCGGTGAGTGCACGTATCCGTCATGCCCTGCTGGGCATGGGCATCACGATCCTGATCGCCTGGCTGGTCTGGATCCTGCTCGATACGGCTATCCAGCGCGCTTTGTCCGGCGGCCGCGATGCGCGCGGCAAACCGCGCAACACCAATCGTGCTCAGACCATTACCCCGATGATCCGGAACATGGCAACCGGCACGATTCTGATCATCGCAACAATTGCCGGGCTGGCCAATCTGGGCGTGAATGTGACGCCGCTGCTCGCAGGCGCTGGCGTGATCGGTCTGGCCATCGGCTTTGGCGCGCAGACGCTGGTGCAGGATCTGATCACCGGCATCTTCATCCTCATCGAGGACTCGCTCGCGGTCGGTGATTTCGTCGAGATCAACGGTTTCATGGGCACCGTCGAAGGGCTGAACCTGCGTGCCGTACGCCTGCGCGATCTGGACGGCGTGCTGCATATCACGACGTTTTCTCATATCAAGGCGATTCACAACATGTCGCGTCAGTTCGGCATCGCCCTGATCAAGATCCGCATGCCGTTCGACATGCGGATCGACGACGCCATCACGCTGATGCGGCGCACGGCCTCCGACCTGCACCGCGATCCTTTCCTGCGCGGCCTGATCCGTTCACATTTGGAAATCCAGGGCATCCACGAATTCCAGGACGGCTGCCCGATCCTGCGGGCCCGCCTGCGTACCGCGCCCGAATATCAATGGGATGTATCCCGCGCCTTCAATCTAGCACTCAAGCGCCGCATGGAAAACGAATACATCAACCTCGGCGCGCCAAGGCTGAGCGTATCGATGGAAGCGGGCGGCGGCAGTCGCTACGGCAAACGCGGCAAGCCGTCCGAAGACGGCGGACAAGTAACGCCCGACGTGCCGGCGGATGGTCAAGCATCACCGGATCCGGGGTAAGTAGCTGGTAATGCCTGTTGTTTTAGCCCGCAGGTGAACGCAGAGGTTTGCATATAAATCAGGTTAATCGCGCATTGCCGGGAAACGCATCCTGATCTCGAGGCAGAGATACTGGGCATCACGATAGCGGCAGGCCATGCGTTTGATGACCTTGCCCATAGCGATATCCCTTGCCCGGCGCGAACTCGGCCGATGACAGCGACCACAACGCGCTGGACGCGTCGCTCTCAGCTGCAGGAACCGCGCGTTCCACTGGCACCGATCACGCCATGCGACGACTCGAATCCTTCCCGGAACACAGACAGCGAATTCGCCTCAGACGTGGCGGTGGCCTTCGGACGTTGGCGTATATGGCACCGCCAACTGCGAATGGCATCAGGTCCGCGCCTCGCGGAAAGACACCAGTCGACGTTGATGCTCGTCCCATAGCACCAGCCGCACACAGCGCAGACTTTGCCATAGCGTGATGCGGCCGACCGAGCGCAGTTCGGGGTGGGCGCGCAGCACCTCGGGCAGTCGATAAGACGGAATCCGGCTGCATAGGTGATGGACATGGTGCATGCCGATATTGGCGGTGAACCAACGCAGGATAGGCGGCAGGTCGTAATGCGAGCTTCCGTGCAGCGCGGCGTCGTGAAAACGCCAGTCCTGGTCCCGCTCCCAATAGGTATTCTCGAACTGGTGCTGGACATAGAACAGCCAGACGCCAAAGGTCGCAGCGATAAGCGTGATCGGCAATTGCACCAGCAGGAACGGCACGAGCCCGATGGTCCAGATCACAAGGCCCGCTAACGCAATGATCGCCAGGTTGGTGCCTTGAGTACTCAACCATGGCATCCAGCCCGCGCGCATGAAACCCAGCGGCAGGCGGTTGCGGACGATGAACACATAGGCGGGGCCGACACCGAACAGCACCAGCGGGTGCCGATACAGTCGATAACGGCGTTGCTGCCCTCGCGACAGTGCCCGGAATTTGCGTACACTGAGCGTGTCGATGCCGCCGAAATCTTCGCGATCGAGATTGCCGGAGCCGGCGTGATGCAGGGCGTGGGTATGCCGCCAGAAATCATAGGGAGTGAGCGTGAGCACGCCTATGGCGCGGCCGAGCCAGTGATTGGCGCCCCTAGAGGCAAAGAACGAGCCGTGGCCACAGTCATGCTGGATCATGAACAGCCGTACCAGAAAGCCCGCGGCGGGCACGGCCAACAGCAAACCGAGCCAGTATCCGTGGTCCAACGCCGCCCACATCAAGAACCAGATGCCGGCGAGTGGGATCAGCGTGATCATCACTTCCACTACGCTGCGCTTGGCGCTGGACTCGCGGTATGCCGCCAGTGTGCGGACCCATGATTGCGGTTTAACCGTGCCCCGATCGTGGGTAGCCTCTTGTTCCACCACAGACTCCTGCCCGCGCCCGGCGCTCGACGGCATATGTCGGGAGCCTTTAACGACGGGCTTCTGCGAGGATCGAGGGGACAATATCCCGGCTGCGATCCTTCGCCCCGTGTGTCTCTCCCCAAGATGTGGCCCGGACGGCCCGGCAGCAGCGGCCTGCTGGACAGCGCCCCCCCCATTATCCCAGTAAGAAATGGCGTCGTCGTCAGATCCTGCAAGAGAACGGGTGCGTCTCCGGATCGGCTCGGTCCCGTTGGCCAACGGCATGGTCATTATTACTTGCCTTGAATAGAGATGGTGTTGGCTACAAGTGTCCGCCGCCGCGTCCGGCGCGTCTGTGCGCTAGGCAACACGGTTTCTGGAATAGTCATTGCGCGACCATCTCGAATCAGCACCACGGCGGTGCCGTCTTTGAACAGGCTCTCACCGGCGATTCGCGCTTCCAGCCGTTTGGCCACCCCGACCCGCCGCAGAATGCCCAGCACAGCGATCGGATCGGTCGGCGAAATCAGCGCACCGAACAGCAGACAACTGATCAGCGGCAGCCCGAAACCCAGCAGGTGCGCGCCGACATAGAAACCGGCCCCGACCAGGCTTCTGACAGCGTGACGCCGACGGTCGCCAGGAACAGGATGATCCATTTCTCGTGGCGGATATCGCTGAAATCGACATGCAGGGTGCCGGCGAACAGCAGCATGCCGAGCATTCCTTGGAATACCACCTTGGAAAAATCGATCCCGGCCACTGTCTTCTGTGCCCAGTGCGCAACCGCCGCACTGTGGCTGCCGACGATGGCCACCGCAACCGAGACCACCAGACCGATCGCGGTGATGCCGATCACATCCGGCAGGCCGATGAAGCGGCTGTTGAGATAACCGAACAGCGCCACGAGGGTGATGATCAGGCCGACGGCGTGAAACAGACTCATCGTTGCATTTGCCCTGCCGCGCCGGTTCGCAGCGGCGTGTGTGGCGCCGACTTGTGACCCTTGCCCGTGCCCGCGATGCATATCGCGCGACGGTAGGTTGATGACTCGAAACAAAGCGTCGCGGCTTGGGAAGAGGATGAACGGTCTATTCCGCCAGCTGCGCCCGGATCGCCAACAGCTCGGCCCGGCGCGCGTCGCCGACCTCGGGAAAGGCCAGGTCCAGGCTCTTCAGGGTATCGACCACGATCCGGGAGATGATCAGCCGCGCATTGTCCTTGTCGTCCGCCGGCACGACATACCAGGGCGCATGATCGGTGCTGGTGGCGGTCAGGCACTGGCCATAGGCCTGCATGTACTGCGGCCAGAACTTGCGTTCCTCCATATCCGCGCTGCTGAATTTCCA
>JAQIBT010000102.1 GCA_027858915.1 Salinisphaera sp. | reverse complement strand
CGCACAGGCGTTCCCGTGGCCCTGATCATTAAACAGTGGGCGAGGCGGCGCGCCCGTGGTCTGCGTTGCGGCGCTTGCCAAGGGCAACGGCCATTGCCTGCGCACCGCGCCTTGCCACGCACGCGCGCCGCCTCGCTGAACGCGACAAAATACACGTGACAGGACACTAGCTACGTTCGACCTTCTCAACCTCCGGAATCCGTCGGATCCGTCGGATCACGTTCGCCAGATGACGTCGGTCACGGACGCTGATCAAGAAACGGATGGTCACCAGTGCGCCGCCGCGTTCAGGGAAATGCACGTTCTCGATACCACAGTCGGCATCCGCAAAGCGCGCCGCCAGGTTCGCCAGCAGGCCACGTTTGTTCGAGGCGGTCACCCGGATATCGACGTCGTACTCGCCGGACACCTTATCGGCCCACGTCAGTTCCACACGATCGCTGGAGGCGCCCTTGCGCGAGGAGTAGGCGCAGCCTGTCCGATGCACCACCAGCCCCCGTCCTACGCTGGCCTGCCCGTGAATCGCATCGCCCGGCACCGGATGACAACATTTGGCGAATTCGATCACCAGGCCCTCGGTGCCTTCCACTGCCAGCGGGGTCGGGCGCTTGTCCAGAGCCACAGGTTTGTGGCCTGCCAGAAAATGGCGCGCAACCAAGGGCGCCAGGCGCCGCCCTAGGCCAATGGCCGAATACAAGGTCGGCAGACTGCGCTCGCCCATTTCAGCCAGACCATTATCGATATCGACACGCGACAGTCGACGCAGTGACAGCCCCATATCCGCCAGCGATTTCTCCAACAGACGTTGGCCCAATTGACGAGCCTTGTCGCCGCGCTGGTTCTTCAGATAGTTGCGCACGCCGGAACGCGCCTTGGCCGTCTTGAGAAAATGCAGCCAGGCCGCATTCGGGCGCGCATGCTTGGCAGTAATGATTTCCACCGTCTGACCAGAGACCAACTGATTGTTCAGCGGCGCCAGATGACCATCGACGCGCGCTGCCACACAGCAATTACCCAGTTCCGTATGCACGGCGTAGGCGAAGTCTACCGAGGTCGAGCCCTTGGGCAGCTGAATGATCTTGCCCTTTGGCGTGAACAGATAGACCTCGTCGGGAAACAGATCCATCCGCAGGTTGTCGACAAACGTCAGCGAATCACGTTCGTCCTCGTGCATTTCTGCCAGATGCCCGAGCCATTCCTCGGCGTCGAGATTGCCCAGCTTGCCTGCGCGCTCGCCCAGCTTGTATTGCCAGTGCGCCGCAATCCCGGACTCGGCGATTTGATCCATCTCGCGGGTTCGAACCTGGACCTCGAACTTGATGCCGCCCCGAGCCAGCACCGTAGTATGCAGCGACTGATACCCGTTGAGCTTGGGGTTGGCGATGAAGTCATTGAACTGTTCGGAGATCGGCCGGTACTTGTGATGCACAATTCCCAGCACGCGATAACACTGATCGACGGTGTCCACGATCACCCGCACGCCGTACAGATCAAAGACATCCAGAAAGCGGCGATGTTTTTCGCGCATCTTGCGATAGATGCTGTACAGGTTCTTGCGGCGCCCCTTGACCACCGCATTCAGCCCCTCGGCGGCGATCCCACGTGACAGCGTCTCTTCGATCTCCCGTAGCAGCGTGCGTCGATCACCGGTGATCGATCGGCTGGCGCGCTGTAGCACCTCGTAACGTCGCGGATAGAGGTTGGCAAAGCCGAGCTCCTCCAGTTCGTTGCGCATGCTGTTGATACCCAGACGGCGGGCGATCGGCGCATAGATTTCGAGTGTCTCGCGGGCAATCTTCGCGCGTTTACTTGGCACCATGCCTTCCAACGTGCGCATGTTGTGCAGACGGTCCGCCAGCTTGACCAGAATGACGCGAATATCATGCGTCATCGCCAGCATCAGCTTGCGAAAACTCTCGGCGGTAGCCGCCTCGCGGCTATGAAACTGGGCCTTATCCAGTTTGGACACCCCTTCCACCAGATCGGCCACTTCCTGGCCAAACTGCTGCGCCACTTCGGCATGCGCCGACGTAGTGTCCTCGATCACGTCGTGCAGGATCGCCGCCATCAGCGTCGTCGCATCCAAGCGCATATCGGCGAGAATTCGCGCGACCGCCAACGGGTGATAGATATAGGGCTCGCCGGTTTTTCTGAATTGGCCGCGGTGTTGTCGCTCACCGTACTCATAGGCCGCCCTGACCTGCTGGATGGCAGCGGCAGGCAGGTACGATTCCAGCCGCTCGGCGAGCGCGTTGATCCCATACTCACGCGAAATCCGCGAGGTACGAATCTTTTTCTGGATGCGGGTGAGGCCAGTGAATTCCATGCTCCAAGACTACTTCGAAAGTCCTTGATTGACGAGACATTCCGAACGGCCCAGGGCAGTGCACAAAAAAGCCGCGACGGATCGCGGCTTTTGTCCGCGCGACTCGGAGAGCCCCACGCTATGCGACTTGCTCGGCAGCTACTCGCCGACGGCTTTCGCAGCCAAGGCGCGCGACGACTCGCCGGCCTGAAAATCCTCTTCGGTCGGCTCGGCCAGACGCGGCGCTTCCATGCTGGCAGACAGCGGCGGCAGATCCGGCTCGTCCAACACGGCTTTTGTTATCAGCCCCTCGGCAATTTCACGCAGTGCCATCACCGTCGGCTTGTCATCCTCCCAGGGCAGCTCCGAATGCGCCCCACGCGCCAGCTGACGGGCGCGCTTGGCCGCAATCGTGGCCAGCTCAAACTTGTTATCGACGTGTTTCAGACAATCTTCGACGGTTACGCGCGCCATTGGGCACCTCGACGTGAATGCAATCGCCAATTGTAACCCAATGTTTCAGGCAAACCAAGCCGCGCAGGACGGACTCAGGGCTTGCGCTCGAAGATTTCGGTCAGTGCGTCCAGCGCGCGGTCGAATACGTCGTTTACAATCTGATGATCGTACTCATCGGCGCGCGCCATTTCGTCGTCGGCTTCTGCCAGCCGACGTGCAATGGCGCTCTCATCTTCTGAACCGCGCGCGCGCAGGCGGCGCTCGAGCTCGTCCCGCGAAGGCGGCCGGATGAAGATGGTCACGGCTTCCGGAGCCCGATCACGCACCTGCCGAGCCCCCTGCCAGTCGATATCCAGCACCACGTCCTGGCCGGCATCGAGCCAGCGCTCGGTTTCGGCCTTCGACGTGCCGTAAAAGCGATCGAATACCCTTGCGTACTCAAGAAACGCGCCAGCGTCGATCATGGCGCGAAATTGCTCCATGCTGACGAAATGGTAATCAACCCCATCGGCTTCGCCTGCTCGAGCGGCGCGTGTGGTGTAGGACACCGAGAAACGGGCAATACGGCCACGCGCAGCCAGGCGCTCGATCAGAGCGCGGGTCAGGCTGGTCTTGCCGCCGCCTGACGGCGCGGAGATGACATACAACTGGGCCGGTGGCTGGCTGCTAGGTTCGGTCACGGTCACGTCTATTCGATGTTCTGAACTTGTTCGCGCATCTGCTCGATGAGCACCTTGATTTCCACTGCGTGGGCCGTGAGTTCGGCATCCTGGGATTTCGAACCCAGCGTGTTGGCCTCGCGATTGAACTCCTGCATCAGGAAATCCAGACGACGGCCGATCGGCTCCTGCTTGGCCAGCGCCTCGTTCAGTGCCGTGATATGGCTGTGCAGACGATCGATTTCCTCGGCGACATCCATGCGCTGCGCGACAAACACCATTTCCTGCTCCACGCGGGCCGGATCGGCTTCGCTGGTCATCTCTGCCAGGCGTGCATGCAGCCTGTCCTGCCAGACGTGGCGCACCTGCGGCAGCCGTTCGCGCACGGCTTCGGCGTGCACGCCGATTGCAGCCGCGCGGCTGATCAACATCTCGGCCATGCGCTGACCCTCGGCGTCGCGCATGTCGCGCAGATCCGCCAGTGCAGTTTTCAGGCTGTCCAACGCGGCGGCTTGCAGGGCATCGGTGTCTGGCTCGGCTTCGCGCTGTACGCCCGGGTAGTTGAGCAGGCGCAGCGCATCGGGCGCCTGACAGTCGACGATTGTGTTGCGTACCGTCGACAATGCTTGCTCAAGGCTCGCCAGGCGCACCGGATCGATATCGATGTCCCGAACGATGCTGGACTGATTCAGCCGGGCGGTCACTTCGACCTTGCCCCGCGAAACCGCTGCGCTGACGGCTTCCCGAATAGCCGGCTCAAGCACCCGCAACGGCTCGGGCAAGCGTGCTGAAACATCGAGATAGCGGTGATTAACGCTGCGCAGCTCCCAGGTGATCTCGCCCCACTCTCCTTGAGCCTCGCTGCGTGCGAATCCGGTCATGCTACGAATCATAGGCCTGGCTTGCTCCAGAAGAAGACAAATCATCAGAATAAAAGAGTTCGGATGCCCCGGCGGGCGTCAAAGTATCGCACAGCCGGTCGCGCTGTCATCGATCAGCAGGGAAACTGACCCGCCGCGCTGCTACACTGAGCGGCTATCCATCATCAGCAACACTGAGGCGATCTTGATCACCCGACCCAGCGGCCGCGCCGTCGACCAACTGCGACCCGTCACTATCGAGCGTCATTTCACCAAGCATGCTGCCGGCTCGGTGCTGGTGTCGTTCGGCGATACCAAGGTGATCTGTACTGCCAGCGTCGACGAACGCGTTCCGCCGTGGCTGCGCGGCAACGACCAGGGCTGGCTGACCGCCGAGTACGGCATGCTGCCCGGCTCCACCGGCTCGCGTGCAGCCCGTGAGGCTGCACGCGGCAAGCAAGGCGGGCGCACGGTCGAGATCCAGCGGCTGATCGGGCGCAGCCTGCGGGCCGTCATGGATCTGAAGGCGTTGGGTAATCGATCGGTGACGATTGACTGCGATGTGATCCAGGCCGACGGCGGCACCCGCACGGCTTCGATTACCGGCGGCTACGTAGCGCTGGTGGATGCCATGAACAAGCTGGTCGCCAGTGGCAAGATCAAGTCCAGCCCGGTGCACGGGCAGCTGGCCGCGGTTTCGGTCGGCATCTACAACGGCGCGCCCGTTCTGGATCTGGACTATGCCGAAGACAGCCAGGCCGAGACCGATATGAACGTGGTCATGAACGAAGCCCGCGGATTCATTGAGATCCAGGGCACCGCCGAAGGTCATGCCTTTGGTCGCGGCGAACTCGATACCCTGCTCGGGCACGCCGAGAAAGGCATCCGCGAACTGATCGACGTCCAGAGCAAGGCGCTGGCCGAAGGCTGATCAACGATGGCAGAACGCTGGATTCTGGCTTCCGGCAACGCCGGCAAGCTGGCCGAAATGAGCGCCCTGCTGGGCACACTCGATATTGAGCTGGTTGCCCAGAGCGACTACGGTGTCAGCGATGCGGTCGAGGACGGCGTGGCTTTCATTGATAACGCATTGATCAAGGCTCGTCATGCCGCGGCTATTACCTGCCTCCCCGCCATCGCCGATGATTCGGGCCTTGCGGTCGATGCACTCGGCGGCGCGCCGGGCATCTATTCGGCCCGTTATGCCGGCGTGCACGGCAATGACAAAGCCAATAACGAGAAGTTGCTGGCTGCGCTTGCCAATACACCGGATGAAGAGCGCGGCGCGGCATTTCATTGTTGTCTCGTCGCCACGATCAGCCCGACCGATCCGGCGCCAATGACTGCCCACGGCGTCTGGCGCGGCAAGATTCTTCATACCCCTCGCGGCTCGGGCGGTTTCGGCTACGACCCGTTGTTCTGGATCGCCAGCGAACAGGCCAGCGCCGGCGAATTGTCGGCCTCACGCAAGAACGCCATCAGCCATCGTGGCCGAGCCATGAAGCTGCTGCTCGACCAGCTACGTGCACGCCGCTGAGACCGATATCGACGCAGCACCGGCGCATGGCGAACGCGACGCCACGCCGTTGTCGGTCTACGTCCATCTGCCGTGGTGTGTGAAAAAATGCCCTTACTGCGACTTCAACTCGCATCGCGCGCCGGCCAAACTCCCTGAAACCGCGTACGTTGATGCCCTGCTCGCCGACTGGCAACTGGCCAGCCAGGACGAAATCCGGCCGATCGAAACCGTATTTTTCGGCGGCGGCACGCCCAGCCTGTTTTCACCCAACTCGATTGCGCGCATTCTCGACGCGCTCGATCAGCGACTGGGTCTGGTCGGCCACTGCGAGATTACGCTGGAGGCCAACCCCGGAACGACTGAGCGTCCGCACTTCGACGCCCTGCGATCGGCGGGCGTGAATCGGCTCTCGCTGGGGATCCAGAGCCTGGACGACGATTGCCTGAACGCGCTTGGGCGAATTCACGGCCGCCGCGAAGCACTGGGCGCGATCGCCGATGCCCAGGCCGCGGGTTTTGCCGAACTCAACTGCGATCTGATGTTCGGCCTGCCCGGTCAGGACCTGGCCGGGGCGATGACCGACCTCGAGGCGCTCCTGGCCTGCGACCCAGGCCATATTTCCTATTACCAGCTGACGCTGGAGCCCGGCACTCCGTTCCACCTGCGCCCGCCCAGGCGAGCCGACGATGATCAGATCGCCGATATGTTCGAAGCCGCGTCAGAGCGATTGAATAGCGCCGGCTACTCGCAGTACGAAGTCTCGGCCTGGGCGCGCACCGCACGCAGCCGACACAACGAGAACTATTGGCGCTTCGGCGATTATCTGGGTATCGGCGCAGGCGCCCACGGCAAGCGCACGTTCGCCGACGGCACCATCGTGCGCGAGGTGCGCCAACGCTGGCCCACGGGTTATATGCACAGCGCTGGTAGCGCGGCATCGATCGTCGAGCATCGCCAGTTAAGCCGGGCCGACGCCCGTTTCGA
Source organism: Salinisphaera sp. (assembly GCA_027858915.1). GTDB lineage: Bacteria > Pseudomonadota > Gammaproteobacteria > Nevskiales > Salinisphaeraceae > Salinisphaera. The sequence goes on along the minus strand of JAQIBT010000102.1, from coordinate 32,356 downwards.
ATGTCTGCTCAACGGGCTGCGCCGACGCCAGGGGATCGACCGAACAGAGTATGTCGAGCGGACCGGCGATTGCTGGAAAACCCTGCTGGCCTGTCTGCAACCCAGCGTTGAAGCCAGCCTGGTCGATACGAGCCCATGCCACGTGCGCGCCAGCGAGCGCGGATGGTATTTTCTGGACTCCATCCTCGCCGAACTGGCCTGACCCGGATAATCACCCATGCTCGAAGAGCCCGTCATCAACTGCCCGTACTGCGGCGAGTCGTTCAGCACCGTGGTCGACTGCACGGCCGGCAACCAGCAATACGTCGAGGATTGTTTTGTCTGCTGTCAGCCCATCGTGTTGTCGATTACGGTCGCGCCCGATGGTTCACTGGACGCCGTCGACGCTGCGCCAGAAAACCCGTGACGCGCAGAATACTACATTCCTTCAGAACACCCGTTAACGCTGCAGCGGGCAAGATCCGCAAATCGTTGCGAACGCGCATCGATCTACATGACTCCGCGGACTTGACGCAAAAGACTTCGATGCCCGCGTGGACGAATCGGCTTTAGATTCCTATACTGCCATTCTGACGTTCATGCCTTTCGCCTGCACTTTGATGCAGTGCAGCGTTCGGCAGCTTCCGGATTCATGCCCCCATGGCGGAATACTCGCGTAAACAAGAAGCGCTCGATTACCACGCCCACCCAAAACCGGGGAAAGTGGCTATCTCGGTGACCAAGCCGTTCACGACTTACGGTGAACTATCGCTCGCCTACACGCCCGGCGTGGCTGAACCGGTGAAAGCTATTCGCGACAATCCCGAGGATGCGTTCAAGTACACCTCCAAGGGCAATCTGGTCGGCGTGATCTCCAACGGCACCGCGGTCCTGGGGCTCGGCAATACCGGCGCGCTGGCCAGCAAGCCGGTCATGGAAGGCAAGGCGGTACTGTTCAAGAAGTTCGCCGACATCGACGTGTTTGATATCGAACTGGACGCCGATGATCCCCAGGACATGATCGATACGATCGCCCGCATGGCACCTACTTTCGGCGGTATCAACCTCGAGGATATCGCGGCCCCGCACTGCTTCGTGATCGAGAAGGCTCTGATCGAGAAGCTGGATATTCCGGTCTTTCATGACGATCAGCACGGCACTGCGATTATTGTTGCCGCCGGTCTGATCAACGCACTGGAACTTCAGGGCAAGACGCTCTCAGACGCCCGAATCGTCTGTATGGGTGCAGGTGCCGCGGCCATTGCGTCGATGAATCTGCTGATCGAAATGGGTGTGACGCTCGAAAACATCTATATGTGCGACAGCAAGGGCGTCATCCACAGCGGTCGCGACGACCTGTCCGAGTACAAGGCAGCATTTGCCACCCAGACCGAGCTGCGTACGTTGGACGAGGCCATGAAAATCGCCGATGTGTTCATCGGCCTCTCCGGCCCGGATACCGTGTCCAAGGAACAAATCGCGTCGATGCCGGACAAACCGGTTGTGTTTGCGCTGTCGAATCCGAATCCAGAGATCACGCCCGAAGATGCAAAGAGCGTACGCGACGATCTGATCATGGCCACGGGCCGTTCCGACTATCCCAACCAGATCAACAACGTTCTCGGCTTTCCCTACATCTTCCGCGGCGCGCTCGATGTGCGCGCGCGTCGGATCAACATGCCAATGTGTGTGGCGGCTGCCCGCGCCATGGGCGAACTCGCCCGACGCCGGGTGCCGCAGACGGTGCTGGAAGCACACGACAAGACCCATATGTCGTTCGGCCCGGATTACATCATTCCGAGTCCGTTCGATCCGCGCCTGATCGACTTCATTCCGCCGGCCGTAGCCAAGGCGGCTGTCGAGACCGGCGTGGCACGCGCCGAATACCCTTCGCATTACCCGCAGCCGGTGGTGGACGTTCGCAATCAGTGAACGAGCACACGGCACAGCGGCAAATCCCGGGAGACTGAGTAGATGAGTAAGACGTTCGAACTGAAGAACAACCAGGACGACAAGGCAGTCGAGCTGCCCGTCATCGAAGGCTCACGTGGCACGCCGGCGGTCGATGTTCGCGGCCTGGCTGGCAAGCAGGGTGTGTTCACCTACGACCCGGCCTTCACGGCGACCTGCAGCTGCGACTCCGATATCACCTTCATCGACGGCGAGCAGGGCCAGCTGTTGTACCGCGGCTATTCGGTCCAGGACCTGGCCGAGCATTCCAGCTATCTGGAGGTCTGCTATCTGCTGCTTAACGGCGAACTGCCGGACAAGGATCAGATGGAGACCTTCCGCGACGCCATCACGCATCACACGATGCTCAATCAGTCGCTGGTCAAGTTTTTCGACGGCTTCCACTACGACGCCCACCCGATGGCGATCCTGACCGGTATCACCGGCTCGCTGTCTGCGTTCTATCACGACGCTACCGATATACGGAACCCTGAACATCGGGAAATCTTCACCCACCGCATGATCGCCAAGATGCCGACGATCGCGGCGGCAGCGTTCAAGCATTCGGTCGGCCAGCCCAAGATCGGGCCCAAGAACGATCTTGACTACACCTCCAACCTGCTGCGCATGATGTTTGCGGTACCGGCCGAGGATTATGAAGTCGATCCGGTGGCCGCCAAGGCATTGGACGTATTGTTCATCCTGCACGCCGACCACGAGCAGAACGCTTCTACCTCCACGGTACGCATGGCTGGCTCCACTGGCACTAATCCGTATGCCGCTATCTCTACCGGCATCGCGGCACTCTGGGGGCCGGCCCACGGCGGCGCCAACGAGGCCGTACTGAACATGCTTGCCGAGATCGGTGACGCCTCGCAGGTGCCCAAATACGTCGAGAAGGCCAAGGACAAGGAAGACGGCTTCCGGCTGATGGGCTTCGGCCATCGTGTCTACAAGAACTTCGACCCGCGGGCGACCGTGATTCGGGGCTACTGTCACCAGGTGCTCGAACACTACGGCATGCAGAACAACAAGCTGTTCGAACTTGCCATGGAACTGGAGCGTGTCGCACTGGAAGACGATTATTTCGTCGAGCGCAAACTCTATCCGAACGTCGACTTCTATTCGGGCATCATCTATCAGGCGCTGGGTATTCCCATCAACATGTTCACGCCCATGTTCGCCATCGCCCGCACTGTGGGCTGGGCAGCGCACTGGTCCGAGATGATGGCTGACCCCGGGATGCGTATTGCCCGTCCGCGTCAGATCTATACCGGCTATGACCTACGCGGCTACGTCGATATCGACAAGCGCTGATCCCTAAGGCAAGCGGGCCACCGGCCCGCTTTTTTTTGGCACCTCATGGCATACCGATCCGCAGAACATCCCGCCGGCGACCGCGTTGTCCTCTGCGCTGAATGCGACTGGTTGATGCGCCTACCCGCCCGCGAGCTGGGACAATCCGCGCACTGCCCCCGCTGCCATCATCATGTTGCCGAGGCTGCACAACCCAATGCCCAGCAGCCGCTGGCCTGGGCAATCGCCTCATTGCTGATGCTGGCGCTGGTGTTCGTTTTTCCGTTTCTCGGGTTTTCATCCAGCGGCGTGGGTCACGTCATGGACTTCGTGGACTCGGCGCGGTCGCTGATTCATTACCATTACGGCGAACTCGCCGCGGTGGTGCTGGCCACCACCGTCGTGCTACCGGCTTTGTATCTTGCCGCGCTGGTGTATCTATACGGCGGCATACAGCTGGGGCGCCGATTGCCGGGCTCGGTTGCGATCGCACGTACACTCCGCCCGCTGGAACCCTGGATGATGTCGGACGTGTTCATCGTCGGCGTACTGGTCAGCCTGATCAAGATCATGTCGCTGGCCGATATCCATATCCGCACCGGCTTCGTCGTGTTCTGTATCTACTCGGTGATGCTCATCCGCACGCTGACGCTGGTCGACTGGACCAGTCTGTGGGACGCGATCGCGCCGGCCCCCAGCATGGTGCCGGTGATCCGCGGGGCGAGCGGCCGCAGCCAGGGGGTAGTGGCATGTACTGCCTGCCATACCCCGTTTGTCATCAATCGCGGCCATTGCTGCCCGCGCTGTGGCAAGCGGCATCGCGCGCATGCGGTCAATCGATTGCAGTTGACCTGGGCCCTGCTGGCGACTGCCGTGATTCTGTTCATTCCTGCCAATCTGTACCCGGTGCTGTATACCGTACAGCTCGGCAATCCTCAGCCACAGACCATTGCCGCGGGCGTCCTGGGGTTATGGCATCACGGCGACTGGCCCATTGCCCTGGTCATCTTCACAGCGAGTATTGTCGTACCCTTGAGCAAGATCATCGCGCTGGCCTGGCTGTGCATCAAGGCCCGTGCGACGCACATGGACCACGCCATGACAAACACCCGGCTTTACCGGATGACCGAGAAGATCGGACGCTGGTCGATGATCGACGTTTTCGTGGTGTCGATTCTGGGCGCGCTGGTGCACGCAGGCTCTTTGATATCGATCAGGCCCGGCGTTGGCACCATACCGTTTGCCGGCGTGGTCATCGTCACCATGGTCGCCGCCCTGACCTTCGATACCCGTCTGCTGTGGCCAGACACGTCGCGCCGCTGTTCTACTTCCCATACACGTGACCCGATTGGATGAGCCAGACGGATAACAACCCTGCTGAAGACAGCCCGGATCGCGGCCCTGGCGACAACGCTCAGATCAAGTCTCCTCGCCGCTGGTCGATTTCCCCGGTATGGTTGATTCCGCTGGTGGCTCTGTTGGTGGGTGGTTGGCTGCTGTATCAGAACTTCCACTCCCAGGGCCCGACGGTGACCCTTGAAATGGACACCGCCGAAGGCATCAAAGCCGGCGATACCCAGCTCAAGGTGCGCAGCGTCGACGTTGGGCACGTTACCCGGGTCGGATTGACCGACGATTATCAGGGCGCAGTTGTCACCGTGCAGATGGATCCGGATACCGATCATTTGCTGGGCGACGATACCAAGTTCTGGGTGGTCAAACCCCGGGTGGGACCGCAGGGCATCAGCGGCCTGAACACGATCCTGTCGGGCGTCTATCTGCAACTGCAACCGGCCAGCCACGCCAGCGAGAAGCGGCATTTCAAGGTGCTGGACAATCCGCCGGTTACCCGCAACGGCCAGTCAGGCGTGACGATCAAGCTGACAAGCCATGGCGACAATACCCTGTCGGTTGGCGATCCTATCGTCTACCTGGGCCAGAACGTTGGGCGCATCGAATCCAGCACGTTTTCTTTCAACAAACGCGAGATGATCTACCGCGTATTCGTAAAAGCCCCGTATTCCAAGCTGCTCAGTCATTCCACTCAGTTCTGGCTGCGCTCGGGAGTGGATTTTCATCTCGGATCGGACGGCGTTGATGTGCAGCTTGGCTCTATCCAGAGTGTGCTTGCTGGCGGCGTGACCTTTGGCCTGCCTGACGGAGTAGCGGCCGGCAAACCGGTGAACGACGGCGAATCATTCACGCTCTATAAAACCCGCAACGCTGCGACCCAGGACCGCTACGACGACAAGATCCAGTATATCGTGCTGCTGGACGACTCAGTGCGCGGGCTCTCGCCGGGCGCGCCGGTCGAGTATCGCGGCCTGCGCGTCGGCACCGTCGAGGAAGTCCCTTTCTACCGGCCCGGTTTCCAATTGCAGTCGTTTTCAAACTTCAAGATCCCGGTGTTGATCTCGATTGAACCACAACGCCCCAGTCTCGCCTGGGCCGACTGGAATTCAAATCAGTGGCGCCAGCACAACCAGCAGTTCTTCGATCACGGCATGCGTGCATCGATCAAGTCGTCCAACCTGCTGACCGGCGCCATGTTCATCGATATCAATTTCGACAAGAATGCGCCGAAATTCACCCAGCGCGAAGTCGGCAAATATCAGGTATTCCCGAGCGAGCCGAGCCAGATCACCAATATCCAGCAGTCGATCTCGAATCTGATGGACAAGCTCAACAAGCTCAATCTCACGCCGATCGCCGATCAGCTCAAGAACGCGGTCGCCACCAGTAGTGACACGTTGGACCAGTTGCAGAAAGTTACCACGAGCCTTAACCAGCTACTCAACAAACCCGGCACTCAGAACCTGCCCGGTCAGTTGAACAAGACACTCAAGGAGCTGCAAAAGACCCTGCAGAATTTCCAGCAGGGCGCACCCGCCTATCAGAATCTCAATCAATCGCTGGATCGACTTAACCGCGTACTGGACAACGTTGCCCCGTTGACACGCACCCTGCGTGATCATCCCGATTCTCTATTATTCGGCCGCCCGAACAGCGCCGATCCCGTGCCAAGAGCCAAGCCATGATGCGCCATCGTTTTTTGCTTGCCGCTCTGTTGTTGCTGGCGATCGCACTGGCAGGCTGTGCAACTACTGCGGGCAGTCCGTCGCTGTTCGTGCTCGATGCCACCCAGGCACCGGCCACAAACACACACCCCGACAATGCGCCAATCCTTGTGGTCACACCCGTGACGCTCGCGCCGTACCTGGATCAGGGCGGTATCGTGTATCAGACCGCTCCTTACCGCGTGATCATCGCCAATGACAACCGATGGGCTGCGCCGCTCGCCGGGGAGCTCACCGACACTCTCTATGCGAGCCTCACCAACGACCTGCACGGCATCGATCTGCTGCGCTCGGGTACCGACAAATCAAAAGCGTATCGACTGAACACGCGCGTTGACGAATTCATGGGCCACTATGACGGCAGGGCGCATGCGACCGGACAATGGTCGCTAGTGGCCCCCGACGGCCAGACGGTGATTACAAAGTCTTTCGAGAAACTGATTCCGCTGGGCGAAGACGGCTACCCTGCCCTGGTCGGCAGCCTGTCGCGTGCCTGGCGTCAGATCGCAGCCGATATGGCACCTGAGCTACAGTCGGCTATCGAACCGACACAAAGCCACTGAGGGGGCGTCCGCGTGGCGGTCGGTCTTGACGGGCGCGATTTTGGGTCGCAACGCGGGGCCGTATGAAGTGGCAACAGGCCCCAGGCAACCAAAGAAACCAATAGAAGTGAAAGTCGTTATATTGACGATGCAGATAATCACAATAACCGCATCCAGCGGTTATCCACCGAGGAGAAACCCATGAGCCAAGGCTCGAAGACGCTGCGTCAGGTATCCGGCATGAGCGACGCACCGGTGGCGCTATCGGATGCCGCGCTGGTACTCATCGATTGCCAGAACACCTACCGCGAAGGCGTCATGCAGTTGGTAGGCGTCGAACCGGCGCTCAAGCGCGCCCAGAAACTGCTGGCACGCGCTCGCGATGCCGGTATTCCTATCTTTCATATCCGCCACGATGCCGGCGCAGGCTCGCCCTACGACCTGAACACGCCGCTGGGCGCGATCGCCGACGAAGTAGCCCCGGCCGACGGCGAACCGGTGATCACCAAGACCCACCCAAACGCGTTCGTGAACACGGATTTCCACGACCAGTTACAGCAGGCAGGCGCTTCCAACCTGGTGTTGGGCGGCTTCATGACCCATATGTGCGTGAACTCGACTGCCCGCGGCGCGTTCAATCACGGTTATGCGCCGACCGTCGTGGCTGCCGCGACCGCTACTCGTGATCTGGCGCGCGGCAGTCGTACGATCGATGCCAGCACATTGCACGAAGCGAGCCTTGTGAGCATCGCCGATCTGTTTGGCGTTGTAGTCGACGATGTGGACGATCTGCCGGGCTGATTCGCCGCGCAGCGGCGCTCGGCTGATTGCGAGCAACTCACGGGCAAAAGCCCTCCCGCAGCAGCGCGCCCAGGCGGGGCGCAACAAAAAAACGGGCCGCAGCCCGTTTTTTCCGCTCGCTGGATCGTGAACGCTACCGCTTCATTGAGTCGAAGAATTCCGCGTTGGTCTTGGTCTGCTTCATGCGATCAATAAGCAGCTCCATCGCGGCGACGTCGTCCATGCTATGGAGCAGCTTGCGCAGCACCCACATGCGCTGCAGTTCGTCGGCCGGCACCAGCTTTTCTTCGCGGCGCGTGCCGGAACGGTTGACATGGATGGCCGGGTAGATGCGTTTTTCGGCAATACGGCGGTCCATATGGACTTCCATGTTGCCGGTGCCCTTGAACTCCTCGTAGATGACTTCGTCCATCTTCGAGCCGGTTTCGACCAGCGCGGTGGCGATGATCGTCAGGCTGCCGCCTTCTTCTACATTACGGGCCGCGCCGAAGAAACGCTTGGGACGTTGCAACGCGTTAGCGTCCACGCCGCCGGTCAAAACCTTGCCGGAAGACGGCGCAACAGTGTTGTAGGCACGGGCCAGACGAGTGATGGAATCGAGCAGAATCACCACATCTTTCTTGTGCTCGACCAGACGCTTGGCCTTCTCGATCACCATATCGGCGACCTGCACGTGACGCGACGCCGGCTCGTCGAAGGTCGACGATACGACCTCGCCGCGTACCGAGCGCTCCATCTCGGTGACTTCCTCGGGCCGTTCGTCGATCAGCAATACGATCAGGTGGCAGTCGGGATGATTCTGTGCAATCGACTGGGCGATGTTCTGCAACATCATGGTCTTGCCGGCCTTGGGCGGCGAGACCACCAAACCGCGCTGGCCTTTGCCGAACGGCGCGACCAGGTCGATGGTACGGGCGGTGATGTCCTCGGTGGAACCGTTGCCCAGCTCCATGTGGAACCGCTCCGTGGGGAACAACGGCGTCAGGTTCTCGAACAGAACCTTGCCCTTGGATTTCTCAGGCGGATCCTCGTTGATCTCGTCGACCTTGAGCAGCGCGAAATAGCGCTCGGACTCCTTGGGCGGACGGATGCGGCCGCTGACCGTGTCGCCGGTGCGCAGCGAGAAACGCCGGATCTGGCTCGGCGAGACGTAGATATCGTCGGGCCCTGCCATGTAGGAGGACTCGCTGGCGCGCAGAAAGCCGAAACCATCAGAGAGAATCTCCAGCACGCCGTCGCCGTGAATACGCTCGCCGGATTTCGCATGCCCCTTGAGCATGGCGAAGATCAGGTCCTGCTTGCGCAGGCGCGTAATGTTGTCGAGGCCCGCTTCCTGGGCCATCTCCATCAGCTCGGCGGCGGTCTTCTGCTTGAGCTCGCTCAGGTGCAGGATCGGACCATCGCCGGCAACCCCGGCGTAGGCCTCGAACTCGGCCTCGTCGATATCTTCGTTGGGCGGATTGTTGCCACCCTTGTTGGAACCACCACGGCTACGATTACCGCCGCTGCTGCCGCGCTTGTTGCCGCCGGCATTACTACTATTGTTGTTGGGAGTCTTGCGGCGCCGGCCACGGCGATTGTTGTTGCTACCACCGCCGCCATTGCCGCCATTATTATTGTTCGAATCCTTGGATTGACCAGTGGAATCCTTGGATTGGCGTTCTTCAACAGTTTCTTCGGACACGGCTATACACGCTTTGAATGAGACCGTTCCCGGGCGGGAGTCGGTGAAAAGAGGGAATGCTCTGAAAAGAGCGCCGCCGGCACAGGGCCGGCGGCAACATGAGGTCTAGATATGCTGGTCAACAAACTCTGCCAGCTGACTCTTGGAGACTGAACCGACCTTTGTTCCAGCCACCTCGCCGTCCTTGAACAGCATAAGGGTGGGAATGCCGCGAATCCCATAGCGCGGCGGCGTGTTCGGATTGTCGTCGATGTTGAGCTTGGCCACAGTCAGGCGACCGTTGTATTCATCGGCGATTTCATCGAGTACGGGCGCGATCTGCTTGCACGGACCACACCACTCGGCCCAGTAGTCCACCAGCACGGGGCCGGAGGCTGAAAGCACGTCCGTATCGAAGCTGTCATCACTGACCTTAACGATATTTTCACTCATTGAGCGTCCTCACCTTGGAGCAGGACAAATTGAAATCGACGTTTCAAGCCGACATGAGATGCAGGCCGGAAAACGTCTGCCACGTAATTAGGGGCGCGGGAATTAAATGCAAGCATGGCTGGTGGCGTGCGACATCTGCGTCGCTCGTATCACAAGCTGTTATAGTGCGGATTGCTTAAAAAAAAGCGCCGGGAAGCGGGTTCGATCACCCGTTTCATGCGGCTGTTGTGCCGCGTCTGCATCAGTTGCTTGTATTTGAGCTCATCCAGCCGCGTTTTTCAACCCCTGCGTCGGGATCGCGAAAAAAAAAGCGAAAGACCCTGCGCCGATCCGAGGATTTCATGACCCAACACCTAGCATCTGCCGAGGCGCCTGACCCCGGCGCTGAAAAAAAACTGCTCACTGACAAGCGACTGGCTGATCTCGGCCTGCACGAATCCATCGTCAAGGGCTTGAACAGTCAAGGCTTCATCTACGCCACACCTATCCAGGCCCAGACCTTACCGTTGGCCCTGGCCGGCGGCGATATCGCCGGCCAGGCGCATACCGGGACCGGCAAGACCGCGGCTTTCCTGCTGGCCACGCTGGACCGATTGCTGCGCGAGCCGCCCGAGCCAAGCGAGCATGCGCCGTCCGAAGCCAGTCAGCCGCGCGCGCTGATTCTCGCACCGACGCGCGAATTAGCCGATCAGATCTATCAGGACGCGCTCGCGCTGGCGGCCGACACCGGTCTGAAGTGCGTAGTCTGTTACGGCGGCACCGGCTACGACACCCAGCGTCAGGCCGTCGCCGACGGCGTCGATATCCTGATCGGTACTCCGGGGCGGCTGATCGATTACTACAAGCAGAAAATTTTCACGCTCAAGGCGATCGAAGTGGCCGTCCTGGACGAAGCCGATCGAATGTTCGATCTGGGCTTCATCAATGATATCCGCTATCTGTTTCGCAAGATGCCGGCCCCCGAGCGGCGCCAGAATCTGTTGTTCTCGGCGACGCTCTCGCATCGTGTACTGGAGCTGGCCTACGAGCACATGAACAGCCCAAAGCTGGTGCAGGCCGATACCGAAACCGTCAATATCGACGCCATCGAGCAGACGCTCTATCACGTGTCCAAGGATGACAAGCTGGCGCTGCTGGCCGGTACTCTGCGGCGTATCGACAGCGGCCGGACGCTGATCTTCATCAACACCAAGCGCATGGCTGAGCGCATCGAGGACACACTCAACGCCAATGGGTTCTCCGCGGCCACCCTGTCCGGTGACGTCGCGCAGAACAAGCGACTGCGCCTGCTCGAAGAGTTCAAGTCCGGGCAACTCCCGATCATGGTGGCCACCGACGTCGCCGCACGCGGGCTGCATATCCCCGACGTCAGCCATGTCATCAACTACGATCTGCCGCAGGACGCACAGGACTACGTGCATCGTATCGGTCGCACCGCCCGTGCCGGCAACACCGGCCATGCTATTTCGTTCGCCTGCGAGGAATACGTCTACTCGCTGCCGGATATCGAGGCCTACATCGAGCACAAGATCAGCGCCCAGATGCCGCCCGATGATTACTTTGCCCGCGACATCACCATCTCGCCAGCGCGTAAGCGCAAGCCGCGTAGTGGCCGGCACAAGAGCGGCGACAACCGTCAACGCTCGCGCCACAGCCACTGACATATCCGGCGTCCGGCTCTGGTATCCGTTAAGCCATTCCGGCTGCGAACCGCTCCGCAGACGCCTCGCGCGCTTGCCCACGCAGCGGTGGTGGGTATGATGCGGTTTCAATCGTTGTCGCCGCCAAGACTGATTAAGCCATGGAATTGAATCAAGACCTGCTCGATGCTATCTGCCGAATCGCTGTCGATGCGGGGCATCGAACGCTGCCGATATACCACAGCGACTTCGAGGTCCAGACCAAGGACGACGACAGCCCGCTGACCCAGGCTGATCTCGCTGCGCATCGGGCAATCACCGCCGGCTTGTCGGATCTGACGCCGGATTGCCCGCAGCTATCCGAGGAAGGCGCTGATATTCCCTATGATCAGCGCGCGGAATGGTCGGAATACTGGCTGATCGACCCACTCGATGGCACCAAGGAGTTTGTCAACAAGAACGACCAGTTCACGATCAATATCGCCTTGGTGCGCGATCATCGTCCAGTGCTCGGCGTGGTCTATGCGCCGGTGATGGAAACGCTGTGGGCGGGTGCCGAGGGCATGGGCGCCTGTCGCCAGCAGGGTAATGCGCCGATGCAGGCGATCAAGGTCAGCCCCGCGCGCGTCGACAAGCCGCGCGTGCTGGTATCCCGCTCGCATCGCTCGGACAAGATCGACCAATTGCTCGGCCGGATGCCGGACTACGAGCCGGTCAGCATGGGCTCATCCTTGAAATTCTGTGTGATTGCCGAGGGCGCGGCAGATTTCTATCCGCGTCTGGGGCCGACCAGTGAATGGGATACGGCTGCCGGACACGCCGTCTTGAATGCAGCCGGCGGCCGGATCACCGATGTTCGCGGCCGACCGCTGCGCTATAACGAAACCGACAGCCTGCTCAATGACTGGTTCCTTGCCTACGGCGACGCCGACCACGACTGGATGTCCTACGTCGCTGGCCCGGCGTGAGCTATTCGTCGACCGGCGGCTCTTGCGCGACCAGCAGACTGCAATCGAGCCGGTCGAGCAGCGAGGCCCCGATCGAGCCTTGCCACCAGCGTGCCAGCAGGCCGCGCCGCTGATGGCCAACCACGACCAGATCGGCGCCGAGTTCGGTCGCCAGACGAGAAATCTGATGGGCCGGCTCACCGGCTCGCACATAACTCTGCGCATGGATACCGCGGCTTGCCAGCATGTCCACGCCCTCAGCCAGAATTTTCTCGACCCGTGCACGCTCACACTCATACATGCTTTCGGTATAAAAGCCTTCTGCCGTGGCCACTGCGCCGTTGAGTGCAACGACAGCCATCAGATGCACCGCCACCTGGCCGGTATTGAGCAGCGGCAGGCTGCGCCTGAGCGCTACACGTCCTTCCTCACTGCCGTCATACGCCAGAAGAATAGTCTCGAAATTCTGCATTAAAGCCTCCCGCGCTCGGATATCAATCTCTTCATAGCACGCTAGCGGCCTGCCCGTCATGTTGGTCTTTCGACTGAGCGAGCGCTGTCGAGGCGGCGAGCCGCGAGGCACGCCGCGATCGTTGCCTGCGCTTGGTCGCATTCATTCGCATAAATTGCCGGGGCTATTCCGCGTTGCCCAACTCCTTTGTCTTCGTTCGTCAATTTTATCAATAGATGTAAACAGATAGACGCAGATGAAGACACACGAAGAACAGATCGCCGGTATTTTTTAATCTGCGTAGATCTGCGGATAAACAGGCTTCTAGAGGCTCGCCATCTTCTGCTCGAACTCGGCGTCTTCGATCAGCCGCGCGACGTCGGCGGCATTGGCGCGCTGCATCGGCGCGCCGTCCACCAGGCTGCGCGGCGCTTCGCGGATCTGTGTCGCGTCGAACAGCGTGGCCTCGAAGTCATGCTCGCCGGCGGTAAAACGAAACGCCGGAAAGAAGCGATGGCCGTCGGCAAAGCGATAACGTCGCTCGACGATCTCAAACGGAATACCCTGGCGTGCCAGGAACAGGTCGAACGTCTCTGACTGCTCGGCAAAGACGTGCAGCTGGATATCCGAGTGCTCATTGGCCAGTCCGGATAGCACATCGCCCACCAGCCGCGGCCGGAAGTCCGCAAACATCCGCATCGCCTGCATCGCCGATTGCCGCATGGCATGCAGCTCCGCCGGTTGTCGATCGCGCGCGAACAGACGCTGATGCTCAGCCAGAGCGGCTTCGATCTCGCTGTTCTTGGGTAGAATCGAATGGCGCACATCAATTCCCAGATGCTGGGCGGCTTTCTGCTTGGCAATCCGAAAATCCCGGATGCCCTGCTCTGCCATCAGCCGAGCGGCAATCTGCGCCATGTGCTGACGCTGTGCGGCCTGCTTGCGAGCACTCGCCATGATCAATTCTCCGTAATCAACGATTGGGCACCAAACCAACCGGCATACCCAGCGCGGCAAATCGGCCGCCGCACGATCGATGCCTAATATGCCCGATATCGGCCGGGCCCGGCGCACACCCAAGGGCTCTTATTCAGAACAGCTGCTGGACTTCGTTTGACGAGTCGTGACGACCCGAATGGCGGGCCTCTTCTGCGGTCGGCACGTTGCCGGCGCGGAATATTTCGGGAATTCCTCCACCGTCGACAGCCAGCTGGCCCGTCTGGGGATCGATGTTAACGGTCTTTATATCGTCAGGCTTGGGCGGCAATGCCTCTGACTTTCCTTTCAGGGCACTGCCCATGAAATCGACCCACATCGGCAGTGCCGCACCGGCACCGGTTTCGGCGTGACCCATGGGCTTCAACTTGTCGAATCCGACCCAGCTGATCGCCACGAGATTGGCGTTGAAACCGACAAACCAGGCATCGATCTGGTTGTTGGTCGTACCGGTCTTTCCAGACAGATCCTTGCGCCCCAGCGTCAGGGCCCCGCGGCCGGTACCATGTCGAATCACGTCGCGCATCATATCGCCGACGATATACGCATTGTCGGCGGGGATGACGCGCGTTGCCAGACGCGAGGCATTGTCCGGACCGCTGGTCTGGGTCAGCGCAGGGCAATCGTTGACGTCAGCGCAGGCGACCTTCGGCTTGGCTTCGAACAACACCTTGCCGTCGCTATTGGTGATCTTGCTGATGTAATAAGGCTTGACGCGAAAACCTTCATTGGCAAACACCGAATAGCCCTCGGCCATCTGCAAGGGCGAGAACGTCGCGCTGCCCAAGGCCAGCGACAAGTCGTGCGGCATCTGGTTCGCCGGCAAGCCAAATTGGCTGGCGTAGTCGATGACGGTCTTGACGCCCACACTACGTAATACGCGGATCGATACCAGGTTGCGCGAATGCACTAATCCTTCACGCAACCTTGTGGGCCCAAATATCTGACCGCTGTAATTCTGCGGCCGCCATTGATTATCCAGCCCGGGCGTGTCGTAGACCACCGGCGCATCGTTGACCAGGGTCGCTGCGGTAAACCCGTGCGCCAGCGCCGCCGAGTACAGGAACGGCTTGAAAGACGAGCCCGGCTGGCGGCGTGCCTGTACCGCACGGTTGAACTTCGACAGACTGAAATCGAAACCACCAGCCAGTGCTTCGATCCCGCCGGTATGCGGGTTCATCGCTACGAGCGCGCCCTGCACATCGGGAATCTCTGCCAGCGTCCACTGCTGACTCTTTTCCTTGGCGCCGGTATACGCCAGGCGCACGACATCGCCCCTGGAGACCAGCGTGCTGGCGGAATGGCCGCTGGCCAGCCACGGAATCTGGCTCGCCGACAGCGTCACCTTGCCGTACTCACCAGTCGCCAGGCTAATATCCGACCCATTGACGCCGGTCACTACGGCTGGCACCAGGCCGCCACGATTGACCATGCCGTCGAGCGCGTTCTGCAAGGCGTTGGGATCGCCTACCGTGTCCGAGTCGAGAGTTTTTTCCGGCCCGTGCCACTTGTGGCGGGCGTCATACGCCAACAGATCCTTGCGAAGCGCATGGACCGCAGCCTGCTGGCGCGAACTATCGACCGTGGTGATCACGTTGTAACCACCGGTGTAGGCATCGTCACCATAGCGGGCGACCATGTCCTGACGCACCATCTCGGCGACGTACCGCGCATCGTGTCGAATGCCACGGCTTTTCTGATCGTCTTCCTGGTTGTCGTCCGTACCGGCGGTGACCGGCGCCGATCGCGCCTGTTTCCAGGCTGCCTTATCGATGAATCCCAGCGCATGCATGCGATCGAGCACGTAGTTGCGCCGCTGCCTGGCGCGGGTCGGGTTGGCAATCGGATTGAAAGCGGACGGCGCCTTCGGCAGTCCGGCGATCATGGCGGCCTGGGCGAGATTCAGCTGCTTCAGTGGCTTGTGATAGTAGACCTTGGCTGCTGCACCCACGCCATAGGCGCGCTCGCCGAGATATATCTTGTTCAGATACAGCTCCATGATCTGCTGCTTGGACAGCTTGGATTCCAGCCGCAGCGCAAGAATCATCTCCTTGATCTTGCGCACGTAGGTCTTGTCGCGTGTGAGATAGAGATTACGCGCCAGCTGCATTGTGATCGTCGAACCGCCCTGGGTCTTGCGACCTGTGGTAATCAGATGCACCACGGCACGCAGCAAGCCCTGGTAGTCCACGCCGGGATGCTCGAAGAAGCGATCGTCCTCCGCCGCCACGAATGCATCGACCTGGCGCTTTGGAATCTGATCGTAAGTCAGCGGAATCCGGCGCTCGCTGCCAAATTCGCCGATCAACTTGTGATCGGCGGTATAAACCCGCAGAGGTTCATTGAACTGCATCTGGCCAATATCGCCAGGCTCGGGCAGCTGTGGCCCAAAGTACAGATACACCCCGGCCACGACACAGATGGCCAGGGTGGCAGCCGACAGGATTCCGGCCAGCAGAAAAACGATGACGCGAACGCCGCGCGAGTTTTTTTTCATCGACAGTCCCGGCCCGCGGACCGTGTTTCGGCTTCTACGAGGCACGCATCATACCGGGCGCGGCCAAACTCTGTCGCACGGTAACTTTCGTATTGCCTATCAAGATTTGAATTGCCGCGCCGATTCAGTGGCTTGAGTAGCCGCCAGCCGTTGCAAGCGCCGAAAGCCCCGCGATCAATAAAACCGGGATCACGGGTCGTGGGCGATCCGCTGGCGCCGGTACGCGACAACAGGCTGGCCGTCTTGCGGCCGTTCGGGGAACCAGAGGATGGCGCGCTTTGCATCGTTGTTGAAAACCAGATCGCGGTCTCTGTTCGGGGTCGATATCAGCGCCCAGCGTGTAAAGATGCTCGAGCTTGATCGATCGGCCCAGGGTTTTCGCGTACTCAGCTATGCCAGCCAGCCGCTGGCTGAAGGCGCGATCGCCGATCATCAAATTGTCGAGGCGGAGGCCGTCGCAGAGGCGATCGCGCACGCCTTGGAGCGCAGCGGCAGCCGGACTCGCGACGCCGCCATCGCTGTGTCCGGCCCGGCCGTGATCAGCAAGATCATCGATCTGCCGTCGGTAATGGATGACGCCGAACTCGAAGAACATATCCACTTTGATGCAGCGCAGTATATTCCTTATCCGATCGAGGAAGTGAACATCGATTTTCAGGTGCTCGAACGACACCCAGCCAGCGAGGACATGAACCGCGTGCTGCTCGTTGCCTGCCGTCGCGACAATATCGAGATGCAGGTGGCCACGTTGGAAATGGCCGGCATGAAGGTACGCCTGGTGGACGTCGAGGAATACGCTCTGCAGAACGCCTGTCGCCTGCTCACCGCGCAACAGCCGACGTTGGACAACGGTGCCAGCGTGGCCGTGTTCGATGTCGGGGCGCGCAACACGCGACTGACCGTTCATCGCAACGAGCGCAGTGTCTATACCCGCGAGATCGCGTTCGGCGATCAAAGCCTTGCCGAGCGCCTGCTTGCCGCGCATGACATGAGCGATATTGACCAACTCCAGGCCCATTTGCGCACTGGCAATCTCCCGGCCTCGTTGATCGAGCCGGAGATCCGCAATTTCTCTGAAGACCTGGCCAGCCAGATCGAACGTAGTCTGCAGTTCTATGTCTCGGCCGCTGCCGCCGAGAACGAAGCCATAGACCAGATCATCGTGGTGGGCGGCCCCACGCTCTATCCCGGCATGGAACCGGCACTCAAGTCGCGCCTGGTCCAGCCGGTATCGCTCGGCAACCCGCTGGCTGGCATGCTCGCCAGCAGCGCAGCGCGGCGCAACGGCGTGGATTTCGATGCGCCTTCGCTGATGATCACCGCCGGTCTGGCGCTGCGGAGCTTCGAATGAGCGCTGCGCTGATCCGAGTCAACCTGCTGGACTGGCGCGCCGCGGCGCGCGAAACCAAACGCAAGCGTTTTCTGACCCAGCTGGTGGTAGCGGCACTGGCTACCGTACTCGTGGTCGGCATCCTGCCGGTGCTTTATTACAACCATCGAATTGCGTCGCAACAAACGCGTAACCAATATCTTCAGGACCAGATTCACGCCGCCGATATCGAGCTCAAGGAAATTCGTTCGCTGAAAAAGACCCGCGAGGATCTGGTCAACCGCATGAACGTGATTGCCGAACTACAGCGCTCCCGGTCAGCGATCGTGCACTACTTCGATCAACTGGTCGCCACGGTTCCCAACGGGCTGTATCTGACCGGCCTCAAGCAGAAGGGCAACACCACCACTCTGGACGGCGTCGCCGAATCGAACGCGCGCGTGTCCGAATACATGACCAACCTGGATAACTCGCCGTGGTTTACCAATCCACGCCTGGTCGTGATCAAGCGGGACGACCGAGGCCCGTCACGACGAGCCGAGTTCACGCTGGAAGTCGACAGCGCGAATCCCAATGCGCCAGCTACCGATGACGCCGCCACCGCATCCGGGCGCACGGCGAAGGCGTCATGAGAAATCTTGGTTCTTACATCGACGAGCTGCGCAGCCTCGATCAGAACAATATCGGCAGCTGGCCCACCTGGGCCTATGGCTCTGCGATCGCCCTGGTATCACTCATGATCATGGTAATTGCGGCGTGGTATTTCGTGTTGCCCAAGCGCGACGACCTTGCGCAGGCACGCCAGCAGGAAATCGAGCTCGAACACACCTTCGAGCTCAAGCAGAAACTGGTGGCAAACATCGGTGCCTATCGCGATCAGCTGGCCCAGATGCAAAAGCAGTTCGGCGATCTTCTGGCCCAGCTGCCCAGCAAGACAGAAGTGCCGAGCCTGTTGCGCGATATCTCCCAGACGCGATCAGAAAACGGGCTGGACGAGCAGCTATTCAAGCCGGAGGCTGAAAAGACCAAAGACTTCTACGCGGTACTGCCCAACGACCTGATCGTCACCGGCGACTTCCATCAATTCGGCAAGTTTGTATCCGATGTCGCCGCCCTGCCCCGCATCGTGACCATCAGCGACATACAAATCCAGCCAGTCGATACCCGTAACCACAGCGGCAACGCCGCCAAGGACACGGGCCAGCTGCGCATGAGCGTGACCGCCAAAACCTATCGTTATCTTGACGACGGTACAACGGCAGGCGCGGGTCATTCGACCGCGATAGTGCGGCGAAGCTCACAATGACGATCGCGCGCATTATTTCCTGTGCGCTGTTATCGGTGCTCGTAACGGGCTGCGGCTCACATCAGGACGACCCGGCGGCTTTTGTGGCGCGCGTCAAGGCCAGAGCACCGCAGCCGGTCGAAGCGATACCGGAAATCGCCAGCTATCAGCCTTATAGCTACAAGGCAGACGGGCGCCGGGGACCTTTTACACCGACGCGCCGCGAGACTGCGGCCACCCACGCGGATAACGGCCCGCACCCCGACCTCAAACGCAAGCCCGATCCGCTGGAACGCTTCCCGCTCGATGCTCTGCACATGGTGGGCACTATCACCAGCGCCGGCGTGATCTACGCCCTGATCGACGCGCCTGACCAAGTGGTGCATCGCCTCAAACGCGGCAGCCATCTGGGCGAAAACTACGGCGAGATCGACTCAATCTCCGACCAGGGCGTCAGCATTACCGAGCTCGTACCCAACGGTACCGGCGGCTACACCAAGCGCAGCGCTTCCATGTCGCCGTCGGGATAAAGAACTTCTGCATGACCGGTCACGGTCGCATCGGCGTGCTTTGCGCATGCCAGGCAAGGGATGAGGAGAGAAATGTGCTCACTGCACATGAACGACGAATGACGCAACTTCAGGCACATCATCGTGTGGTAATAATCGCGCAGCGAACCGGCCAGGCGCTACTCGCTCTGCTATTGATCGCCGCGGCTGCACCCGTATGGGCCAACCAGCTGACCGCTATCGACGCGGCCTCTGCAGGCGGCGGCCAGGTGACCATCCGGCTGACAATGGCCGAGAACGCGCCGGTGCCCTCGGTATTCACTGTCAACAACCCGGCACGTCTGTCGATCGATCTGCCGGACACTACGCTTGCGGTCAACAAGCGTTTTCAACACGTGGGCCAGGGCGCGGTCGAAGCTGTGAATACGGCGGCGGCCGGCGATACCACGCGCGTGGTCATCGAGCTGTCGAAAATGGTGGCCTATACCGTGCACCGGCACGGCCATGAGATGCTGATCAAAATCGGTAACCAGAGCAGCCAGCTAGCCGCCGACGCGCAGCCGCCATCGGTATCTGCTGCCCACGGCCGCCCCGACCGCAGTCATCGATCGGCACCCGTTGCGCGTCCTGTATCGACGGCAGCGCAGCCGACCAGCGCGCCAGCCGCGAACGGCAGCGCGACGGCCATCCGCAACATCGACTTCCGCCGGAGCGACAAGGGGGCCGGCCAGCTGAAGATCACGCTCAACGGCAATAACGCAGTGGTCGATGTGAGTCAGTCAAACGGACAGATTATTGCGCGACTGCCCGGTGTGCGTCTGCCCAGGTCGCTGCAAAAACGTCTCGACGTCACGGATTTTGCCACCCCGGTCGACACCATCGACGCTATGGCCCACGGCGGCAACACGCGCATTGTGATCACACCGGCCAAGAGTGCGGAATACGAGCAGCTTGCCTACCAGACTGGCAACAATTTCTTCATCGAACTACAACCGCTGACGGCGGCTGAGCAGGCCAAGCGTCAACAGAACAACCCGAAATATACCGGCAAAAAAATTTCACTGTCCTTCCAAGGTATCGATGTACGCAAGGTATTGCAGATCATCGCTGATGTCGCCAACGTCAACATGGTTGTCTCCGACAGCGTGAGCGGCACCATGGCGCTGCGGCTGGAGCATGTGCCCTGGGACCAGGCGCTGGATATCATCCTGAACGCCAAGGGGCTGGGCATGCAGCGCCAGAACAACGTGATCACCGTTGCGCCGCTGCCGGAAATCGCCGCTCGCGAACAAGCACAGCTGGTCGCCCGCAAGGCCACCAGCGATCTTGCCCCTCTGCATTCGGAGATCATGCAGATCAATTACGCACAGGCGGCAAGCATGGCCGCACTGCTGAAATCCGACAGCCCGACATCCGCGCCGAGTGGCGGGCCCGTCCCGGCCGGTGGCGCGCCCGGTGGCAGCATCAACACTGGTGGCGGCGACAACAGCACGTCGCTTCTGTCGGACCGCGGTCATGTCACCGTCGACAGCCGTACCAACAGTCTGCTGGTGACCGACACCCGGGAAAACCTGGATCGTATCCGCCGTATCATCCATCGCCTGGATATCCCGGTACGCCAGGTGCTGATTCAGTCTCGCATCGTCATCGCCAACCGGGATTTTACCCGAAATCTGGGCGTCAGCCAGACAGGCGTCGGCAAGTCCAGCCTTACAAACGCGATAAACAACGGCTTTAACGGCAGCAACAACGGCTACAGCGTCTCGCTGCCAGCCACTGGTGCCACCAGCCTGTTGTCCGGCAGCATCATCACCGACACATTCAGCCTTAATCTCGAACTGTCGGCGATGGAGACAGAGAACCGCGGTGAAATCATCTCATCGCCACGCGTAATCACCGCCGACGGCCAGGAAGCCACCATAGAGCAAGGCCGGGAGATCCCGTATCAGCAGGGCTCGCAAGGCAGCAATGCAGGCACGAGCGTCTCGTTCAAGAAAGCCGTACTGAGTCTCGACGCCACGCCCAAGATCACGCCGGACAACAAGGTCCAAATGAGTCTGAAAGTGACTCAGGATTCCGTGGGCGCCTATGTGCCCACATCGAATGGCGGCTCGGTACCGTCTATTGATACCAGGAGTCTGACAACGAACATACTCGTTAATGACGGCGATACCGTGGTGCTGGGCGGCGTTTTTGAACAGACCAACAACGACCAGTCCAGTGGCGTACCATTCATCAAGGACATCCCGCTGGTGGGGCGGCTGTTCTCCGGAATCCAGAGATCAAAAAACAAGCGGGAACTGCTCATCTTTGTCACGCCAAGAATCCTGCGGGACACACTCACAGCCAACCGTTGATCGCTGATTCCAGCCACGGTGAGCCGCCTGGCTATCCGCGCTGGTTTGTCTTCGAGAGGAAAACCAATGAGGCTGCGCTGTCGGAGCCGACCCGCTCTTGTTTCTGTGTATGTCGACATGGGGCTGGCGGACAGCAGCGCGGGCGGCCATGACGCTAGACCGAAGCTTAGCGAGACGATTTCTGAGACGCCGGCAGCCGTAGAGCGTTATACTTAGCCTCTTGAGCCGAGTGATCCGGCCGGGAATGGCGCGCTGCTTATCACGGCGACCACGCCCGCAGGTATAATCTCGCGGACGCGATTCCCGACCACGCAGCGTCACTGATGTTTCCCGAGTCGCTCTTGCTGTATCGGCAAGTCTTAAGTATCAGGTACCTATGGCAGCAAATCCAAATATCTATCTGGTCGGTCCCATGGGCGCCGGCAAAACCACGGTCGGCCGGCGCATCGCCGAGCTGAAAGGCATGCATTTTCTCGACTCCGATCACGAAGTCGAGAAGCGCACCGGCGTGGATATCGCTTTCATCTTTGACATGGAAGGCGAGGAAGGCTTTCGCAAACGCGAACGCGAGATGATCGCGGAGTTGTCCGAGCAACCGAATACGGTCATGGCCACCGGCGGTGGTGCGGTGCTCGAAGACGCAACCCGCGATCTACTGTCGGCGCGCGGCGTGGTCGTGTACCTCGAGACCTCGCTGGAACAGCAGATCGCCCGTACTCGCAAAGGCAGCGCACGCCCGATCCTGTCTGGCAGCGACGATGTTGAAGCGACATTGACGCGGCTGATGGAAATTCGCGATCCGCTCTATCGTTCGATCGCCGACGTGGTAGTCAAGACCGGCGACCGCCAGGCACGGCGGCTCGCGCGCGAGATCGTCGAACAGCTGGAATCGATCGGCACGGCTTGATGGCGGGCAAGGACGGCGAGAACCTGGTGAAACGGCAACCGGCCCTGGTCTATGCCGGATTCTGGATCCGGGTATGGGCTTCGATCATCGACAGCGCCTTGGTTCTCATCGTCCTCTTTCCGGTGCTGAGGTGGATTTTCGGCCCCGGCAGCAGCCAAACCGACGCCGGGCAGCTATACACCGCGAGCGGTCAGATCAACTGGGCCGCATTATCGATTTCCTGGCCCGGCCCGATGGATTTTATCCTGTACTGGCTGCTGCCTGCTGCCATCGTGGTCTTGTTCTGGCGCACGCGTAAAGCCACGCCCGGCAAGATGGCGATTCATGCGCGTATCGTCGACGCGCGCACCGGCGAGACGCCCTCTTCGCGCCAATTGATTATCCGGTACCTAGGCTATTACGTCTCAACATTACCGCTGTGCCTGGGCCTGATCTGGGTCGGCATCGACGCACGCAAGCAGGGCTGGCACGACAAGCTCGCGCAGACAGTTGTCGTGCGACCGCGCGCGATCGCGGATGCCACCGCACGCTTCGAACAGCCCGGCGCGGACAGCAATCGCGACGCATCCAACCCACGCTCGACAGGCTGGAACCATGAATAATCATCAGTCCGGCCCCAAGCTGCACGTTGCTCTCGGCGACCGCAGCTACGATATCCTGATCGGCACCGGTTTGTTAGGCAACAGCGATGCCTACGAGGGCGCCATACATGGGCGCTCGGTGCTGATCGTGACCAACGAAACCGTTGCCCCGCTGTATTGCGAGACGGTCAAAAACGCCCTGAGCGCCCGGCATACGGTCGACACGCTGGTCCTGCCGGACGGCGAAGCCTACAAGAACCTGGCAACGCTGGAGCGCATCTTCGATCGGCTGCTGTCCGACGGCTACAGCCGGGATGCAACGATCGTGGCGCTGGGCGGCGGCGTGATCGGCGATCTTGCGGGATTTGCGGCCGCGGCCTATCAGCGCGGAATCGATTTTCTACAGCTGCCTACCACCTTGCTGGCGCAGGTCGATTCTTCGGTTGGCGGCAAGACCGGGGTCAACCATCCGCTTGGCAAGAACATGATCGGCGCGTTCCATCAACCGACGCGGGTCCTGGCCGATATCGACGTGCTGGCCAGCCTGCCTGATCGCGAGTTCGCCGCTGGGATGGCCGAAATCGTCAAGTACGGTCTGATTCGGGACGCTGCTTTCTTTGATTGGCTCGAAGCCAATATGGACGCGCTAAATGCGCGTGAACCGTCACTGGTCACCGAGGCCATCCGGCGATCCTGCGTCAACAAGGCCGAAGTGGTAGCCGCCGATGAGCGCGAAGCCGGCGAACGCGCCCTGCTGAATCTGGGCCATACCTTCGGCCATGCCCTGGAAGCCGATCTGGGTTACGGCGTCTGGCTGCACGGCGAGGCAGTCGCCGCCGGGATGTGCATGGCAGCAAATCTGTCGCAACGCCTCGGCTGGCTGGACTCGACGCAGGTCGAACGCATAGAACGCGTGCTCGCGAGCGCGCGACTGCCTGTTGCACCGCCCAATGACACCTCGGCCGAGCGCATCTTTGATCTCATGCGGCGCGACAAGAAAGTACAGGCCGGCAATTTACGTCTTGTACTGCTCAAAGACATCGGTCAGGCCGTGCTCGATACCCAATACGGCGATGCGCTCACTAGCACATTGGCGCATTACCTGGCCGCTTGAATCAGGGCAGCGCAAACCGCTGCCTGATTGATTGTCGTCGCGCGGCCTTCTATATTAGAAGACTGGCCGCATGCGAACGGCCGTCTGCGCGATAAGAACATGACCGCGCCATCGTCGTGAGAGCAACCGCACTCCAGTATCAGGCGTAATCCTGAGGGAGCGGCGGAGCGCACCGCGACGAACCTGCCCAGCGAAGGGATTGAATATGCATAAGTTGAATGGCGGACTCTATTCTCCGGAGTTCGAGAAGGACGCCTGCGGCTTCGGCCTTATTGCCAACATGGACGACAAGCCCAGCCATTGGCTTGTCGACACCGCGATTGGCGCGCTCGAACGCCTGACCCACCGCGGCGCAGTGGCTGCTGACGGCAAGACCGGCGATGGCTGCGGCATTCTGATCAAGAAACCGGATGCGTTCCTGCGCACGGTTGCCGACGAACTGGATATCGAACTGGCTGATCACTATGCCAGCGGCATCGTATTTCTCAATCGCGACCCCGAACTGGCAGAGCGCGCGAAGCAGGAACTGGCCCGACAACTCGACCAGGAAGGTCTGGCTATCGCCGGCTGGCGTGAGGTGCCGATCGATGCCGACAACGCCTGCGGCGTGGAGGCGCTGGAAACGCTGCCACATCTGGAGCAGCTTTTCGTCAATGCGCCGGCCGACATGGGCGAAGCGGTATTCGAGTCCAAGCTGATCTTCGCGCGTCGTCATACCGAGAACGCGTTGACCGAAGACGACACGTTCTATGTGCCGTCGCTGTCGCCCCACGTCTTGTCGTTCAAGGGCATGGTCATGCCCAGCTATCTGCCGGTCTTCTATCAGGATCTGGCTGACGAACGGCTGGAAACGTCGCTGTGCGTGTTTCATCAGCGTTTTTCCACCAATACGCTGCCGCAGTGGCGCCTGGCGCAACCGTTCCGCTATCTGGCGCATAACGGCGAGATCAACACCATCACCGGCAACCGCAACTGGTCGACTGCGCGGGCCGCCAAGTTCGTCTCGGACAAGCTGCCGGATCTGGAATCGATCCTGCCATTAGTGTCCATGAACGGGTCGGATTCCTGCAGCCTCGACAATATGCTCGAGATCCTGCTCGCTGGCGGCATGGATATCTTCTATGCCATGCGCCTGCTGATGCCGCCCGCCTGGCAGAATGTCGATTACATGTCGCCCGACATGCGGGCATTTTATGAATACAACTCCATGCACATGGAGCCGTGGGACGGCCCGGCCGGCATCGTGCTCACCGACGGCCGGCATGCGGCCTGCTGCATGGACCGCAATGGCCTGCGCCCGGCGCGCTATGTCATCACCAAGGATCGTCATATCACCCTCGCCTCCGAGATCGGGGTCTGGGACTACGAACCCTCACAGGTCCTGGCCAAGGGCCGACTCAAGCCCGGCGACATGCTGGCCATAGATACCCAGAACGGCGAGCTGATCCAGCCGCGGGACGTCGACGCCCGGCTGGCTCAGCGCGCGCCCTACAAGCAGTGGCTCAAAAAGCACTCACGGATGCTCGAGTCACGTCTGTCGGATACCCGTGATGATCCGTGGATGGAACACAACGAGCTCAAGACCTTTGAAAAACTCTTCCATGTCTCATTCGAAGAGCGCGATCAGGTATTGCGTCCGCTGGCCGAAGCCGGCCAGGAGGCGACCGGTTCGATGGGCGACGATACGCCGTTCCCGGTGTTGTCGCGCGTGGATCGCGTGCTCTGCGATTATTTCCGCCAGCAGTTCGCCCAGGTCACCAACCCGCCGATCGACTCGCTGCGAGAACGCATCGTGATGTCGCTGGAGACCTGCTTCGGTCGCGAGCGCAATGTGTTCGATGAAAGTGAAGAACGCGCCAAGCGTCTGGTGGTCGACTCGCCCGTGCTGTCGACCGGCAAATACCGTCGACTGCTGTCGGTGGAAGATCCGGACTATGCGCACGTCATGATCGACCTGGCGTACGACGCCAACGGCGACCTGCGGGCGGCCATTGAGGCGCTGTGCGATCAGGTCGTCGCCGAGGTCAAGGACGGCAAGACCCTGATCGTGCTGAGCGATCGCCAGATTGAACAGGGCCAACTGGCAATTCAGGCCCTGCTGGCTACGGGGGCAGTCCATCACCGGCTCACCCGCGAAAATCTGCGCTGCGATGCCAATCTGGTGATCGACACCGCCAGTGCCCGCGATGCACACCAGTTCGCCTGCCTGATCGGCTACGGCGCGAGCGCAATTCATCCGTATCTGGCCTACGAATGCCTCAACGATCTCGCCCGCGTCGGCCAGATCGTCGACCGCGACTCGGACAGCCTCTGCGCGACCTATCGCAAAGGTATCAACAAGGGCCTGTACAAGATCATGTCCAAGATGGGCATATCCACCATCACCAGCTATCGCGGCGCCCAGCTGTTCGAGATCGTTGGCCTGGCCGATGACGTAGTGAGTCTGTGTTTCCCTGGCACGGTCAGCCGTATCGGCGGCGCCGGGTTCGCCCATCTGCAGGCCGATGCGGCCGCGCTGGCGGCTAACGCCTGGAATCCACGCGTGGCGATCAATCAGGGGGGCTTGCTCAAGTTCGTGCACGGACAGGAATACCACTGCTACAACCCAGACGTGATCGCTACGCTTCACGAGGCCGTCGCCACCGGCGATTACGCCAAATATCAAGAGTACGCGCGCATCGTGCAGGGCCGGCCAGTCGCCGTAATCCGCGACCTGTTCAAGCTGCGCGACGATCTGTCGCCTATTTCGGTCGACGACGTAGAGCCCATCGAGGACATCACGCACCGCTTCGACTCGGCCGGCATGTCGCTCGGCGCCTTGTCGCCCGAGGCTCATGAATCGCTGGCCCAGGGCATGAACCGCATGGGCGGGCGCTCGAACTCCGGCGAAGGCGGCGAGGATTCAGCGCGCTTTGGCACCGACAAGATGTCGAAGATCAAGCAGGTTGCCTCGGGCCGTTTTGGCGTGACGCCGCATTATCTGGTCAACGCCGAGGTGTTGCAGATCAAGATCGCTCAGGGTGCCAAGCCCGGCGAAGGCGGTCAGTTGCCCGGCCACAAGGTCAACGACATGATCGCCCGCCTGCGTTACTCCAAGCCAGGCGTAGCACTCATCAGCCCGCCGCCGCATCACGATATCTACTCCATCGAGGATCTGGCGCAGCTCATCTTCGACCTCAAGCAGGTCAACCCCCAGGCGCTGGTCTCGGTAAAGCTCGTTTCCGGCCCCGGCGTGGGCACGATCGCAGCCGGCGTCGCCAAGGCCTATGCAGACCTGATCACGATCTCCGGCTACGACGGCGGCACCGGCGCGTCTCCGCTCACCTCGGTTCGCTATGCCGGCACGCCCTGGGAACTCGGCCTGTCCGAAACCCATCAGACGCTGCGTGCAAATGACCTGCGCGAAAAGGTCCGCGTGCAGACGGACGGCGGCCTGAAGACCGGCCTGGACGTGATCAAGGCCGCGATTATGGGTGCCGAGTCGTTCGGGTTTGGCACCGGCCCAATGGTCGCGCTCGGCTGCAAATACCTGCGCGTCTGCCATCTGAACAACTGCGCGACGGGTGTCGCTACCCAGCATGAAGTGCTGCGAGAGCGCTATTTCATCGGCATTCCCGAGATGGTGCAGCATTTCTTTCATTTCATTGCTCAGGACACCCGCGAGCTGATGGCCTCCATCGGCGTGCGCAAACTCGAGGACCTGATCGGGCGTACCGACCTGCTCGAAATTCTGCCAGGCGATACCGCCAAGCAACAGGGACTGGACCTCAAGCCGATTCTGTCGACCGGCGGCCTGGCATCCGACTCGCCCATGTACTGTCTATCGCCCCGGAACGTGCCCTTCGACAAGGGCGAACTGGCCGAGCAGATGGTCGCCGATACGCTTGAGGCCATCGAAAACAAGGCCGGTGGTACCTTCGCGTACCAGGTGCATAACAACAACCGGTCGATCGGCGCTCGCCTGTCCGGCGAGATCGCGCGGCGCCACGGCAACCTCGGCATGGAAGATACACCGATCACGCTCAATCTGACCGGTACCGCCGGCCAGAGCTTTGGCGTATTCAATGCCGGCGGCCTGGACATGAACCTCACCGGCGATGCCAATGATTATGTCGGCAAGGGCATGGCCGGCGGCCGCATCATCATCCGGCCGCCGGAGAACTCGACGTTCGTAGCCCGCGAGGCGGCCATCATCGGCAACACCTGTCTGTACGGTGCGACCGGCGGCACCTTGTATGCGGCAGGCCAGGCGGGCGAGCGCTTCGGCGTGCGCAATTCAGGCGCCATCGCCGTGGTCGAGGGCATTGGGGATCATGGCTGCGAGTACATGACCGGCGGCTGCGTGGTGGTGCTGGGTGGTACCGGCGTGAACTTTGGCGCCGGCATGACCGGCGGCGCAGCTTATATCCTCGATGAAAAACGCGAATTCGTGGACCGCTACAACCACGAACTGATCGATATTCATCGCGTCGTCTCCGAGACGATGGAAGCGCACCGCCACTATCTGCGCGATATGATCGAGGAATACGTCGAGGCTACTGGTAGCGCCTGGGGCGCCGAGATCCTCGAGGATTTCCGCGATTATGTCGGCCAGTTCTGGCTGGTCAAGCCCAAAGCCGAGAGCGTCGAGACGATCATTGACACGCTGACCCGTGCGGCCTGATGTCTGCAAAAAAGGGGAAATGATTTGTACGAAAATGCACGCAAATCCGAAGGTTGATGAATACAGGCAAAAAACCCAATTATATTGTCTTATTTTCGTTTAGCCGCTTGCGGCGCTTGCGGACAAAACTTCTTCTTCAGCTCGAAACGCGCGAAGTTTTCGAAAGCTGAATCAGCTATTCGCTGCGCGCTGATTTACAAAAAAGAGTTATCAATGGCAAAGAACCACCTGCAGTTTCTGGATGTCCCGCGCCAGGACCCGGCCAAAGTTGCCGTCCCTGTTCGTATCCATGAATTCGCCGAAATCTACGGTCAGTTCGACAAGGAAACCGCCTCGTCGCAGGCCGGGCGCTGTATTTCCTGCGGCAACCCCTACTGCGAGTGGAAGTGTCCGGTTCATAACTACATCCCGAACTGGCTGAAGATGGTCAACGAGGGCAACCTTTTCGAAGCGGCCGAGCTGTCGCACGCGACCAACACCCTGCCCGAGATCTGTGGCCGTATCTGCCCGCAGGACCGACTGTGTGAAGGCGCCTGCACCATGAACGACGGCCTGGGCGCGATCAGCATCGGCTCGATCGAGAAATACATCACCGACGAGGCCTTCAAGCAAGGCTGGCGGCCGGACGTCTCCAACGTCGTCTGGACCGACAAGAAAGTCGCCGTAATTGGCGCTGGTCCAGCCGGTCTGGGCGCGGCCGATATCCTGGTACGTGGCGGCGTCCAGGCCGTGGTGTTCGACAAGTATCCGCGTATCGGCGGCCTGCTCACTTTTGGTATTCCGCCTTTCAAGCTGGAAAAGAGTGTCGTCGAGACCCGCCGCGAAGTCATGGAAGGCATGGGCGTGGAATTCCGGCTTGGCGTGGAAATCGGCAAGGATATTCAAATCGAAGAACTGATGGCCGAATACGATGCCGTTTTCATGGGCATGGGCACCTATACCTATATGCGCGGCGGCTTCCCCGGCGAGGATCTGAACGGCGTCTATGAAGCGCTGCCGTTCCTGGTCGGCAACATCAACCGCGAGCTCGATATCCACGGCGATACCGAGCATCCGTTTGTCGACATGAAAGGCCAGCGCGTGGTTGTGCTCGGCGGCGGCGATACCGCCATGGACTGCAACCGCACCTCGATCCGTCAGGGCGCGTCGGAAGTCATCTGTGCCTATCGGCGCGACGAAGACAACATGCCCGGCTCGGCCCGCGAAGTGCAGAACGCCAAGGAAGAAGGCGTGCAGTTCATGTTCAACCGTCAGCCGATCGAAATCGTGGGAGACCACCACGTCGAAGGCATCAAGATGATCACCACCAAGCTCGGCGCGCCCGACGAGCGCGGTCGCCGTCGTCCCGAGCCGGTCCCCGGCACCGAGGAAGTCATCCCGGCCGATCGCGTCATCATCGCCTTCGGCTTTCGCCCCGATCCCCAAGACTGGTTCGATACCCATGAGATCGAAATCGACGACGGTGGCCGCGTCATCGCACCCGAGAAAGGCCGCTTCAAGCACCAGACCACCAACCCCAAGATCTTCGCGGGCGGCGACATGGTGCGGGGCTCGGATCTGGTCGTCACTGCAGTATTCGAAGGCCGTGAGGCAGCCAAGAGCATGCTCGATTATCTCGAGGTGTGATCACTCGCACCTGACGAGAGCCCCTCTGATCAAGATAGCAGTGATATTTGGCCCGCTTTCAAGCGGGCTGCCTTATTGGGCAACATGTCCTTCTTAGGGCTACTATTGACTGACAGCGGTGGTCCAACTCTTTGAACCACCGCCGCTACACTCGCCCCGACCGTCTCGGCAGCGGGCAGTTCCTATATGGACTCCTCCGCTGGCTGTATGGCGAGCCGCTTGCCGAGGCTCTAGCGCCCCGGCGCGCTGTCTGGATAACCGTCGATGCTCAGAGCGCCAGCAGGCCGTCGACTACCTCGACGAGGTCATCGCCACGGACATCGGCGGGCTGAAAGACATCGCCGGGCTCGCCCTCGAGCCGGGAGCACCAGCCGGCAAGGGCGCCCGCCCGCTTGGCGCCGTGGCAGTCCCAGGCATGCACCGCGACCAGCGCCATGCGATCCAGCTCGCAGCGCAGGGCCTTCGCTGTGTAATGGTAAACATCGGGGGCGGGCTTCCATACGCCAACCGCATCGGACGTCACGACGTGGTCGACGTAGGTCTCCAGGCCCGCGCCGGCAAGGAACGATCGGGTGTTTTTTGGGTCGCCGACGGTCAGGCAGCCGATGGTCACACCGGCCTCGGAGAGCTTGCGCAGCGCCGGGAGGGCATCGGGGAAAGCAGGAACCTTCGCGAACCCCTCCAGGACGTGGGCCATCGCGTCTTCCGACATCGCCTGCTTGGTCTCGGTGCGCAGCGCCTGTCGGGCCGTTGCGGTGAAGTCCGCGTTGTCGCCTGCCAGCGTCAACGCCATCGCATCGCGCTGGAAGCGCATGAAGAACGGCCCCAGCACCGCCGCGGGCTGGCCAACCTCCTCAAGCCGAGCCCCGATTGGGTCGAGGTCGAGAAGAGTCTCCAGTACGTCGAAAGCGACGGCATTGATGCGACCAGTCATACGGGTTCCTTTACACTTTGCGTTACGCCAAACAGCTTGGCGTGATCACGTCTGAACATACCGGTCGGTATAGTTTTATGTCAACAGGTGAAAGGTGGATCGAGTCGACAAGCAAAAGTCCAGCGCCCATGACCGTCTCTTGGCGGCTGCGTCACGGCTGTTCTATGAGAAGGGCATCCGCGCGGTCGGCGTCAACACGATCGCCGCACAGGCCCAGGTCACCAAGGCAACCCTCTATGCCCATTTCGGGTCCAAGGACGGCCTGATCACGGAGCACTTGCGCGCCCGCGAACAGCGCTGGCGCTGCGACCTGGAGCGCTTCCTGGCTGGTCACCGGGATCCTGCAAGCCAGCTCGATGCAATCTTCGCGGCCTACCGGGCATGGGCCATTGCCGACGATTTCCGCGGTTGCGGGTTCGTCAATGCCGCCGCTGAACTCACCGACCCTACTCACCCCGCGCGGGCCATCATCAACGCCCACAAGCACGCCATCCGTTTTCGCCTCGAGGACCTCGCCGCTGCCGCTGACTGTCCTCAGCCGAGCGACACCGCTGAGCAGTGGTTCCTGTTACTGGAAGGCGGGATGCTCACGGCTACGCTACGCCGCGAGCCTGCCCCCCTCGACCGCGCCCACGAAATGGCCACTCGGCTCCTACCAACCCAGCGCGTTTGATATGGAGTACATCGCCGCCCTGGAGCGTACAAGTCAGCGACCTTGTCCCAATAATCAAGTAGTGCTCGGGCGTAAGGTCCGCTTT
>JAQIBT010000125.1 GCA_027858915.1 Salinisphaera sp. | reverse complement strand
ATGCTCAACCAGATTGAAGCCGAAGTCTCTGGCACCGTGTCGAAGATACTGGTCGACAACGGCCAACCGGTTGAATTCGATCAACCACTGTTTGTGGTGAAATGATGTTGGACAAGGTTCTCATCGCCAATCGAGGCGAAATCGCGCTGCGGATATTACGTGCCTGCCGGCAAATGGACATTCCGGTGGTGGCTGCCTATTCGACCGCCGACCGCGATCAGAAGCATGTTCTGCTCGCCGAGGAGGCCGTCTGCATCGGACCACCCAGCTCGGCTCAGAGTTATCTCAACATGGCCGTGCTGATGAGCACCGCCGAAGTCTCAGGTGCGACCGCGATTCATCCGGGCTACGGCTTTCTGTCCGAGAACGCTGATTTCGCCGAGAGCGTCGAACAATCCGGCTTCATCTTCATCGGTCCCCGCGCAGAAACCATCCGTCTGATGGGCGACAAGACATCGGCGATTCAAGAGATGCAGGCCGCGGGCGTGCCCTGCGTGCCGGGTTCCGGCAAGCCGTTGACGGCCGATGACACCGAAAATCGCAAGATCGCCGACCGCATCGGCTATCCAGTCATCATCAAGGCAGCCGGCGGTGGCGGCGGTCGTGGCATGCACGTGGTCTACGAGGCAAGCGCCCTGGCTGGCGCTATCGACATGGCTCGTCGCGAGGCGTCAAGCTTTTTCGGTAATCCCTCTGTCTACATGGAGAAATATCTCGAATTGCCGCGACACATCGAGATCCAGGTATTGGCCGACGAGCACGGCAACGCCATTCATCTGGGCGAGCGCGACTGTTCGCCTCAGCGCCGGCATCAGAAAGTGGTCGAGGAGTCACCCGCACCCGGCATCACCCCTGAACAACGCGCGGAGATCGGCGAACTTTGTGTCGCCGCCTGCAAACGCATTGGCTACCGTGGGGCCGGTACATTCGAATTTCTGTACGAGAACGGCGAGTTTCATTTCATCGAAATGAACACCCGGATCCAGGTCGAGCATCCGGTCACCGAGATGGTGACCGGAGTCGATCTGGTCGCAGAACAATTGCGGATTGCTGCCGGCGAGAAGCTGCAGTATACACAGGATGACATCGTGATCCGCGGTCATGCAATCGAATGCCGGGTGAACGCCGAGCATCCAGAAACCTTTACGCCCTCGCCGGGCAAGATCACCCAGTATCACTCGCCGGGTGGCCCGGGTATCCGGATGGACAGCCACATATACACGGGTTATAGCGTACCGCCCTACTACGACTCGCTGATCGGCAAGCTGATTGCCTACGGCGACGACCGCGACGCGGCACGTGCCCGTCTGGACATGGCGCTTTCGGAAATGATCATCGAGGGTATTCAGTCCAACCTGTCCCTGCATCAGTGGATCATCAACGATCCGGATTTTGCCGCGGGCGGCATGTCGATTCACTGGTTGGAAAAACGGCTGCGCCAGCGCGCAGGTCGCGGCTGACGCTGGCAAATGGCCACCGAGTGACTATCGCCTGGTTGCAGATCATCGTCACAACCGACCGCACGGCGTTGGCAGAAGCCGTGTTCGAGCAGTGGGGTGCCGACGCCATTACCGAGCTGGACATCGGCGACGAACTCACCGTGGAACTGACGCCGCACAGCCACCCCGCTTTTTCTCGATCACGCATCGTCGGATTGTTCAAGCAAGACACCGACGCCGACCCTATCGTGGATGCGTTGACCGAGGTGCTCGGCGCGAATGCCGAGATCGAACGCCAGACGCTGGCGAATGAAAACTGGGCCAGCACCTGGCTGGCGCAACATCCGCCGCTGCGTTTTGGCGATCACCTCTGGATCGCCCCCCATGAGGCGCCGATCGATACCGAAGACCAAGCCGTTGTCGTGCGCCTGGATCCGGGCCTGGCGTTCGGCACCGGTACGCATCCGTCAACGGCCCTGTGCCTGCGCTGGCTTGCCTCCCAGGATCTGCGCGGCCTGCATGTTCTCGACTACGGTTGCGGCTCCGGCATTCTATCGATCGCCGCCGCATGCCTGGGCGCCGATAGCGTCGTGGCTGTGGATATCGACGAGCAGGCCACGCGCGCCACCCGAGAAAATGCCGCACGCAACGCCGTTTCCGACCGAATACAGACCCCCGACATGGGGGCTATCGACAGTGGTCGGTTCGATGTCGTGCTGGCCAATATTCTGGCCAAACCGCTGATCGAACTTGCGCCGACACTCTGCGCCCATGCGGCGCCCTCGGCGACGTTGGTCCTGGCCGGGCTACTGACGCGACAGATCAACGAAGTCAGCCAGGCGTACAGCGAAGCGTTCGACTTCGGCCCATCTGACATCGAAGATGGATGGGCACGACTAACCGGCCGAAAGCGCCAAAGCTGAACCCGCGCAGCAACTCGCCATTGGTCGCCTTTTTCTCTGCTCCGAATGCCGTTATAGTCTCGCATCCACGACTGTCTTCAACCCGTAATTCCGGATGCCCAACCCCGACGAAACAGACAACGCTGAGCCGCTAAGTCACTACGTCGGCAATAGTCTTGACCGCTATCTCGAATCTCTGAATGGTGGCGCGCCCCCGACCGACATGTACCGGATGGTCCTCGAGCAGGTAGAAAAACCCTTGCTCGCGAGAGTGCTGGAATACAACCGCGGCAACCAATCCAAGACGGCAGCGATGCTCGGCATCAACCGCGGCACACTGCGCAAGAAGCTGCGCAGCTATGATCTCGATGGCTAGTGTCCTGTCACGCGTATTTTGCCGTGTTCAGAACGCCTGTGCGCGTCAAGCCCTAGGCGCGCATGGCGCTGAGCAAGCATTGCCCGCACCGCGGGCGGGACTTGTCACTTAATTCTCACCATTCAAGAACAACGGAGATCTGGCCATCGTGACTCAGAGCGCCATCGACCCCGCCCCCATCCGCCGCGCCCTGATCAGCGTATCCGACAAGACCGGCGTAGCCGATTTTGCGCGCCAGCTCGCCGACGCGCACGGCGTAGAGATTCTGTCGACCGGCGGAACGGCCAAGGCACTGCGCGAGGCCGGCATCTCGGTAATCGATGTGGCCGAGCATACCGGCGCACCGGAAATCATGGATGGGCGCGTCAAGACGCTGCATCCGCGTATCCACGGTGGCATCCTCGGCCGGCGCGGACAGGACGACGCGGTGATGGCAGAGCACGCGATCGCGCCGATCGATCTGGTGGTGGTCAATCTGTACCCCTTCGAACAGACCGTAGCCCAAACCGGCAGCACGCGAGACCAGGCGATCGAGACCATCGATATCGGTGGCCCGGCGATGCTGCGCGCCGCAGCCAAGAACCATGCGTTTGTCACGTTGGTCGTCGACGGCGGCGATTACGCCGCCGTGCTCGATGACCTGACGCAGCACGGCGGCACCCAGCAGGCCACACGGCGTCGATTGGCCGCCAAGGGGTTTGCGCATACCGCTGCCTACGATACGGCCATCGCAGCCTATCTTTGCGACGATGAAACGCCGGACGCCACCAACCGCGAACTGCCCGCCCGCTACGCACCCGTGTTTACCAAGAAAACCAACTTGCGCTACGGCGAAAACCCGCATCAGCGCGCTGCGCTCTATACTGGCGGTCCCAGCGTGGCAGCAAATCTGGTCGCGGCGCGGGTCTGCCAGGGCAAGGCACTTTCGTACAATAATCTGGCTGATGCTGATGCGGCCCTGGCCTGTGTCAAGGCTTTCGACCAGGCGCCAGCCTGCGTAATCGTCAAGCACGCCAACCCCTGCGGGGTAGCAGTGGGCCCGGATCTGAGCACCGCCTATCAGCGGGCTTTCGCTACCGATCCGACATCGTCGTTCGGCGGCATTCTGGCCTTCAACGGCGAGCTGGAGTCGGATACCGCCGAGGCGATTCTGGCCAATCAGTTCGCCGAAGTCATTCTGGCACCAGCGATCACCGACGCCGCGTTGGCGGTGTTCGCAGCGAAAAAGAACCTGCGCGTACTGGTCACGGGCAGCTGGAGCAACGATGCAGCCGACAATGGCTATCAGATCAAGCCGATTGCCGGTGGCCTCCTGGTCCAGGAGAACGACCGCCTACTGGTCGATCGCAGCGAGCTCAAAGTGGTCAGTGACGCCGAACCTACGGGCAGCCAGCTTCAGGACCTGCTGTTCGCCTGGCGTGTGGCCAAGTATGTGAAATCAAATGCCATCGTCTATGCGCGTGACGGCCAAACGGTGGGCATTGGTGCCGGACAGATGAGTCGGGTCGATTCGGCGCGCATCGCCCGTCTCAAGGCCGCCGAAGCAGGCTTGGACGTCACCGGCTCGGTCATGGCCTCGGATGCGTTCTTTCCGTTCCGCGACGGCATCGATACGGCAGCCGAGGCGGGTGTTGCCGCGGTCATTCAGCCGGGCGGGTCGATCCGCGACAAGGAAGTGATTGCTGCAGCCAACGAGGCAGGTATTGCCATGCTGTTCACGGGCGTGCGCCACTTTCGGCACTGATACCAACCGTCGAAAATCCCAACCGAATATCGTCGCACGCACTGGACGCTGGATCACGAGTTGAAATAATGTCGGGACTGGCACTCAAAGCCTCTCACTGGCAATCTTTCAAGTCCCAGTCCCCAAGCCAGTTCCAGCCCTCGGCCAGCGCAGTAGAACATTCCTGAGCCCGACAGGTCCCAGGGTAGACCGCTACACAGACGATCCGGCAGGCGGCACCCGGCCGGGTCAGTCACTCCCAACCATTGCGCAGGCGCAGCTGCTCCAGCAATTGCTCTGCCGGCGCCGGTCGGCCCAGGAGAAACCCCTGGCCCCGATCACAGCTGAGTACGCGAAGCGCTTCGAGCTGCGCGTCGGTTTCTATGCCTTCGGCTACGATCCGCAGACCCAGAGCGCGCGAGATATTGATGATGCCCCGGACCAGCTCTTCGGCAACGGGGCTGTCGGCCACGTTTTGAATGAAGCAGCGGTCGATCTTGACGATATCCAGCGGCAGTTTCTGCAGGTAACCCAGAGACGAATAGCCGGTACCAAAATCATCCACTGAGAACTGGAACCCATCGGCGCGCAGCGTATTCATGACCTTGATCGCAGCGTCCACGTTGGTGATGAAGCTTTGCTCGATGAGTTCCAGCACCACCTGATCGCCACGCACCCCATGACGCGAGGCCGCGGCTCGCAGCGTATCGGCAAAGTCGGCATGCAACAACTCGGCGGCCGGAATATTCACGCTCACCAGCAAATGATTCGATCGCTGGCGATTGAGATCGGCCATCTGGCGACAGGCGGCGTCAATCGACCATAACGTCAGCGCATGGCGCACCGCCGGATCTGCATCGGCCAAGGGGATGAACACAGCGGGGCTGACATCGCCGTAGACGGCGTCATGCCAGCGCGCCAGCGACTCGAACCCGCTGATGCAACCGTTATTGAGGTCGATGACCGGCTGATAGACCTGTTGCAAGGCGTTCTGCTCTACGGCCTTGGCCAGACGGTGGGCCTGCTCCACCCCTCGCCGAAGATACGCGTGCCTGCCTTCCGAGTAGAAACAAAAACCCCATTCGCAGGTGTCCAGCACAACCGTTCGCAAGGCGGTTCGTGCATGATCCAGCAAGGACTCGAGCGTCGTAGCGTCGGACGGAAAACGACTGACGCCAGCGGCCAGACGGGGACGCAGTTCAAGCGCATCTACGCTGGCGGCCCCGCTGAGCTGCCCCAGCAGCGTACGGATTCGCTGCGCCTCCTGTGCCTGATCCGACAAGCCCGGCAGGGCAATCAGGAACCCATGGCGGCCCGAGCGACCGATGGTATCGCTATGACGAACCGCATTCTGCAGACGACGGGCGATCACGCGCATCAGCTCGTAGCTGGTGGACTGGCCATGGAGCGTCACAATCTGTTCGGCGTTGACCACCTGCAGATCGATCACGGTCATATCACGCCGATGCCGTGCTGCGTCGGCGATGTCGTTGCCCAGCCATTCCGCGACCGACACGCCGTCGAGAAGACCGGTAACCACGTCTCGCCGCTCGACGTTGATCTCGTCTTCCACGAGCCTTGCAAACGAAATCAATCGCTCGCGCTCGGCAGGCGTCAGTCGTCGCGGTTCGGTATCGATCAGACACAGCGTACCCAGCGCCTGACCGGTCGGCCCGTACAGCACAGCCCCTGCATAGAACCGCACGAAAAGCGAGCCCAGCACCAATGAACAATCACGAAATCTCGGATCCTCGAGTGCGTCCGGCACTTCCAGAAAATCGACGTCGAGCGCATACGAGCAGAAGGCGCCTTCGCGCGGTATCTCCGAGCAATCCAGCCCGACCACCGACTTGAACCACTGCCGGTCTCGATCAGTCAGGCTGATGGCGGCAATCGCCACGTTGAACACGTCCGCCACCAGCCGAGTATACCGATCGAAACGCTCCTCGCTGGGCGTATCGAGAATCCGCAATCCAGACAGCTCTTGCAGCCGTATTTCTTCGGCGGCTGTCGGACAATTGCGTATCGCTGGCTGCATTCAAGTGCTTCTATCGCAGACTGTTCCGTAAATACAACGGCCGAGGCGCGCGGTTCTTGAGTGACGCGCGGATAATCCCTTGGCCAGGATGCCGACGACCCAGCCGCGAGCTAACTGTTGGTCAGCGTGACCACCACATGCCGCGTATGCGGCGCGCTGCGGTGTTCGCAGAGATAGATGCCTTGCCAAGTGCCGAGATTCAGCCGGCCATCGGTGATCGGCACCGTGAGATCCATACCGGTGAGAATCGAGCGGATATGGCCCGGCATATCGTCCGGGCCTTCCATATCGTGAGCATACATCGGATCGCCGTCTGGCACGTTCCGGCTCATCCAGCGCTCGACGTCGTCGCGCACGGTCGGGTCAGCATTCTCGCAGATCATCAACGACGCCGAGGTGTGCTTGATGAAGACATGGCACAGCCCGGCGTCGATACCGGACCCGGCGACCACGCGCTCCACCTCACGCGTGATGTCCTCGGTAGAGCGACCGGGCGTTTCGAAGATGAGTGTCTCTTGCATGAAAACTACGACAATCGTGAGATTTGCGACAGGTTAACGCGCCAGCTGGCGTTGTGTCCTGGCCCGCGCCCATGGATCGGCCCTCGAGTTCGTCCGAAGACTTTTCTGATCCGCAGATTCACGCCGATGAACACAGATTCTAAAAAACTGCTCGCAACGCCATGCGTCTCAGACCCGAGCAGTTGCGAAAACCTGTTCATTCCCTGTCCTTAAATCTGCGTGAATCTGCGGATAAATATTTTTTTGAATCAGCCACTCATCCCGCCTGCGACATCGCGTTGAGCTTGGCGACCATCAGCTGATTGACTTCTTTCGGGTTGGCCTTGCCCTTGGATGCCTTCATCACCTGGCCGACCAGAAAGCCCACTATCTTGGTCTTGCCATCCAGATACTGCTTAACCTGATCGGGGTTGTCCGCAAGCGCTGCGTCGACAAACGCCTCGATCGCGCCGGTATCGGTGATCTGCTTGAGCCCGCGTGACTCGATGATCGCATCGGCGGTTTCGCCGTCGCCGGCGACCAGCGCGTCGAATACGTCCTTGGCGATCTTGCCGGAGATGGTGTTGTCGGCAATACGCAATAGCAAGCCGCCCAGCTGTGCCGGGCTGACCGGCGGGTCGGCGATCGAACGATTCTCGCGGTTGAGTACGCCCGCCAGCTCGGAGTTGATCCAGTTGGCAGCCGGTTTGCCGTGGACGGACTTGTCACCCGCTGCCGCCACCGTGGCTTCGAAATAATCGGCCAGCGTGCGCGAAGCCGCGAGCGCGGCAGCGTCTGCCGTGCCCAGGCCGTACTCGGCCTCAAGACGCGCTTTCTTGGCGTCCGGCAGTTCCGGCAAGTGCGCACGGGCGGCCGCGATGAAGGCCTCGTCGATCGCGACCGGCAATAAATCGGGATCCGGAAAATAGCGGTAGTCGTGTGCTTCTTCCTTGGAGCGCATCGAGCGCGTCTCGCCGGAGTCCGGGTCGAACAGACGCGTCTCCTGCACGATCTGGCCGCCGCCTTCGATCACATCGATCTGGCGCTCGATCTCGAACTCGATCGCCTTTTCCAGAAACCGGAAAGAGTTGACGTTCTTGGTCTCGGTGCGCGTGCCGAACGCTGTCTGCCCCACCGGTCGTACTGAGACATTGGCATCCACACGGAACGAGCCTTCGGCCATGTTGCCGTCGCAAATGCCGAGATAAGTCACCAGCGAATGCAGCTTGCGGGCATAGGCCACGGCTTCTGCCGCGCTGCTCATCTCGGGCTCGGACACGCATTCGACCAGCGGCGTGCCGGCCCGATTGAGATCGATCCCGGTCTCGCGATCAAAAGCTTCGTGCAACGACTTGCCGGCGTCTTCTTCCAGATGCGCACGGGTGATGCCAATACGTTTTTCCACCCCGTCGGCGGTCACGATATCCAGATGACCGCCAGAGACGATCGGCAACTCGAATTGGCTGATCTGGTAGCCCTTGGGCAGATCCGGATAGAAATAATGCTTGCGCGCGAACACCGATCGCGGCGCAACGGTGGCATCGATAGCCAGCCCAAACAGCGCGGCCATCTGGATCACGCGCTCGTTGATCACCGGCAGCACGCCCGGCATGGCGACATCGACCGCGCTGGCCTGCGTATTGGGCTCGGCCCCATAGGCGGTCGGCGCGCTCGAGAAAATCTTACTCTGTGTTGCAAGCTGGATATGGACTTCCAACCCGATCACGGTTTCCCAGTTCATGCTCGCTCCGCTCGCGGGACTTGGGTTTCGGGACTAGGGCCTGTTGCCGTTTCATACGACGCCGCGCCGGCGGTTATTTTTTTGCAAGACAAGGCGCAGGGAGCGCAGTGTAGCCAAGCTACATAAGCGAGCTGCAACGCGGTATTGCGGGAAAATAGCCGCCGTCCCATCGT
>JAQIBT010000069.1 GCA_027858915.1 Salinisphaera sp. | reverse complement strand
GTCATAGCTCGCTATGGCAAGCGAGTGTAACGCCGTGATTGGCGCGCACAGGCGTTCCCGTGGCCCTGATCATTAAACATTGGGCGAGGCGGCGCGCGCCCGTGGTCTGCGTTGCGGCGTTTGCCAAGGGCTATGGCCATTGCCTGCGCACCGCGCCTTGCCACGCACGCGCGCCGCCTCGCTGAACGCGACAAAATACGCGTGATAGGACACTAGTGCTGTCCTGACGATGTTCAACCGTCGCATTGAATGATCTGTTCGGCGACATCGGCGAGATCGCGGCCGATGATGTCGGGTTCTTCACCGGCGCCGTTCAAGGTCGCCCCGCCGCGGGCGACGAACGCGGCCGCCAGCCCGGCCCGCAAGGCACCAGTGATGTCCCAATCGTGGCAGGCAATCAGACGCAACGACTCGGGCCGCGCGCCCAGTGTGCTGGTAGCGACGGCATACGCGTTGGGATGCGGCTTGTAGCAGCGTGCGGAATCGATCGAGAGCACGTGATCGAACAACTCGGTCATACCGGCTTGGGCGAACTGCGCGTCTACCGTCGACTGCCCCGAATTCGTGAGCGCTGTCAGGCTGAAACCGGCGTGCCGCAGGGACTGGAGCGAGTCCACGACCTCGGGATGAGGCGCCAGCGTGGCAATGGTCTGGAACACCGAATCGCGCTGCGAGGATCCGAGCGTCACGCCTTGCTCAGCCGCCAGCTGATCCAGACAGTAGCCGGCCAGCAGGCTGAAATCCATGAACCGTCCGGTAAGCGTGGTGACCGTCGACCAGTGCAGCATGCGCGTGAACCATGCCTGGCGCTGGTAGGGTCGATCGAACAATGCGTCGAATACTGCGTCGAGCGCGGACAGATCGAGCAGGGTTTCGTTGACGTCGAATACGAGAGAGGTGCGTGGCATGGGGCGGACTCGTGGGTTGTATGGGTCGGGTGACCGTACTGTACAGAGGTCGGCTGTCTCCGCTTGGTTG
Source organism: Salinisphaera sp. (assembly GCA_027858915.1). Lineage (GTDB taxonomy): Bacteria > Pseudomonadota > Gammaproteobacteria > Nevskiales > Salinisphaeraceae > Salinisphaera. Next base: position 11,248 of record JAQIBT010000069.1, on the reverse strand, counting down.
AGCGTGGGCGCAGCGTTGTGCGCGTTCAAGCGCGCTGGGTCCAAAAAATGAAATCGATCTTTTCGGATGCGCGAAACGGGGGGCTTCTTTACCGAAAGCCGGCGGTCCCGACGTACATAGGTGTTTTTACGGAGTTTATCCGGTCTTTAAGTGATATCGGACATGAATCCTGGGCCGGCCAAGGCGGGCAAAAACACATCGTCAATACGTCTATCATCGCTATGTCGTATATCATGCAAACGACATCCGCAAAGGCAGACCGGCATGAGATATCAGACCCCCGAAGCCGCTCGAACGAACATACTAATCGCTGATGATCATCCATTGTTCAGAGCGGCGCTAAGCCAGGCCGTCTCGCAAGCGCTTGATGAACCAGCAGTCAAACCGGTGGGTAGCGTTGAAGAACTCAACGGCGTGCTGGCCAGCGGTGAAGAATTCGATCTGCTTCTACTGGATCTCAACATGCCCGGCGCACGTGGATATTCGGTGTTGGTGCATGCACGTAGCGCCATGCCGGGGCTGCCGGTGATCGTGGTCTCGGCGCACGAGCACGCCGAGGTCGCAAGAGCGTCGTTGGAGCACGGGGCCTCCGGATTCATACCCAAGTCGGCATCGCTGGAAACCATGAGCGAGGCGATTTCTACCGTGCTCGCCGGCAAGACCTGGATGCCGGCCGGAGTCGCCGACGTACCGTCAGACGGAGACAGATTCACGGAAAAGCTGGCTACCCTCACGCCCCAGCAGCAACGTGTCCTGATGATGCTGACCGATGGCCTGCTCAACAAGCAGATTGCGATCGATCTGGATATTTCGGAAGCGACCGTGAAGGCTCACATTACTGCGATCCTGCGCAAACTCGGCGTGCATACCCGCACCCAGGCCGTGATCGCTGCGCGCAGCCTGGAAATCGACTGGACGCATCGCGCGCGGCGCCAGTTGGAAGCCTCCGGCGACTGAGTGATCAAGCTCGAGCCATCGTGATGGCTTGCCTGAGTTCTTCCGGATTGATGGGTTTGTAGACCACGCGTACGCCCAGACCAGCGGCCCGCTGGGTGATCTCCTGGCCACGATTGGCCGTCGCGAGTACAAAAACGGTTGCTGATTCTTCGGCCTTGATTGATTCGATCACGCTCAAGCCGTTGTCACGTCCTTCTCCCAGATCGTAATCGAAGATCACGACATCGAATGCTTCGTCGCTGAGTATGGCGTCGGCGTCATCGGGCGGGGCGGTCATGCAATCGACCTGCCAGCGCTCGAGCAGCGCCACCAGTCCTTCCAGAGAGGCGCCGTCGTCGTCGACGCAGAGCGCACGCTGCGCTAGCGATGTATCGGCGGCCTGCGGCCTGTCTGGTACGGCTAGCGCTTCGGTGACCGATGTTTCCGGCGCGACGGTCGCAACATACAGACGAAACACGGTGCCGGCTCCCGGGATGGAATTGACGACGATGCGATGGCCCAGCAGCCGGGACATGCGGTCGGCCAGCGACAGCCCGAGCCCCAGCCCGCGTTCGCCGGATACGTGGCTCGACGTGCCGCGCTGGAACTCGTCGAATATCGACGTCAGCTGATCCGACGTGATGCCGGGCCCGGTATCCCACACTTCGATACGGGTTTCGGCACCGCGCCGCCGCGCGCCGATCAGCACATCCCCCTCGGCGGTATAGCGCACCGCGTTGGACAGGAAATTCTGCAGAATTCGGCGCAGCAGGTTGGGATCCGAACGTACCCAGGCAGACGTCGGAACGTAGCGCAGTCGCAGGCCGGCATTGCGGGCGATGGCATCGAATTCATGGCTGAGCGGCTCAAGCACCCGGCCGAGCGGAAAACTCTGAGGATGCACGTCCCAGGCGCCGGCATCGATCTTGGAGATGTCCAGCAACGGTTCGAGCAGCGACTGGGCTGCTTCCAGTGACGCCTGGATCTGGTTGAGGGCCTTGCGCTGGCTGGCCACGTTATTGTCCTGAGCGCCGGCTGCGAACAGCCGTGCGGCGTTGAGTGGTTGCAGCAGATCGTGGCTGGCCGCGGCCAGGAATCGCGTCTTGCTGAGGTTGGCGCGCTCGGCCTGTTGGCGCGCTGCCAGTGCCGCGCGCTGGGCCACGGCGCGCTGGTCGTTCTCGCGGCGCAGCCCTTCATTGGCCCGCGACAGCTCGATGGTACGCTCGGACACGCGCGCTTCGAGGCCCTCGTTGACGCGTGTCAAGGCGGCTTCGTTACGCTTGAAGTCGGTAATATCGTTGTACGTCGTCACGAAGCCGCCGCCCGGCATTGGATTGCCGGTCATCCGCACCACCGTGCCGTTGATCCGGTGGCGCTCGAAACGATGCGGCCGGCCCTCGCGCAGGTAGCCAAGGCGCTTCTGAACGTGCTCCTCGACCGAGCCGGGGCCGCATTCGCCGCGCATGGCATTGAAGCGGATCAGGTCGGCGACGTGGCGCCCGGTGCGCACCATGTTCGGCGGGTAGTCGAATAATTCCAGATAGCGACTGTTCCAGGCGACCAGGCGCAGCTCGCGGTCAACGACGGCGATACCCTGTTCGATGTTTTCGAGCGCGGCCTGCAGCACGTTGCGGCTGAATTGCACTGCGTCGGCCGTTCGATCCAGCAGCCGCACCATGTCGTCCAGGCCCAGATCGCGTTGGCGCAGGCCCGAGGCCAGCATCAGCCGCGCCGACGCGCTGCCCAGCACGCCGGCCAGGCGTTGTTCGGCGAACTGCAGGAGCGGTGCATCGACCAGCTGGTTGGTCAGCAGGGCGCGATGGTGCTGGCTGGCGTATTCGTCCAGTGCGGCATGCGCTGCCTGCGGTCCGAGAAAACGCTGCAGCAGCACTTCCAGCTGGCCGAGCCGGATAGCAGGCTGTTTCAGGTCGGCGGTTTGGCGCGGCTGGGGACGTACGCCCAGATCCACGAACGCGACGGCCTGGGCACGCTCGATCAGCGTCATCGACGTGTTGAACGACACCGCCGCCATGGCAACGATTTCCACCGCGAGCTCCCAGAACACGCCGTGGGTGAGCGGATCCCCGAAGCTGTATCCCAGGAGCGCCTGGGGATGCAGCCAGCTGATATCGAGCGGACCGTTGGCAATCCAGTCAGAGGGCAGCCAGCCCTGGGTGATCAGCATGGGCAACACCAGCGTATACAGCCAGGTGATGACGCCGGCGAGCAGGCCGGCCATGGCACCGCGGCGCGTGATCCGGCGCAGGAACATGCCGCCGATCATCGGCGGCACGAACAGTGCGATGCCGGCCAGCGACATCAGGCCGATGGTCGCCAGCGACTCGCTGACCGCAAACAGGCGGTACACCGCCCAGGCCAGCACAAGAATCACCACGATCAGCACGCGCCGTATTCGCAGCAACAGGCCTGACAGATCGCTGCGGTTGCCCAGGCTCACCCAGGGCAGTCGGATGGCAATCGGTACGATCACTTCGTTGCACAGCATGGTCGACAACGTCACTGTCGCCATGATCACAATGCCGGTTGCCGCCGATACGCCGCCGATGTAACCGATCAACACGATCCAGTGGGCATGGGCCGCCATCGGCAGTGCCAGCACAAAACGATCAGGATCGACGCCACCAGCGCTGAATATCAACAGGCCGGCCGCGGCCAGCGGCACGACGAACAGCGACATGAGAAACAGATAGAGCGGAAACAGCCAGCGAGCCGTCGTCAGGTCTCGCATCTCGGTGTTTTCGACCACCCCGACATGGAACTGGCGCGGTAGGCAGAGCACCGCGGCCACCGACAACACCGATATCGTGATGAAGCGCGGCGTGATTAGCGGCCGGTCGAACAATGTTCTGAATACATCGAGCTGGCCGGCCTGGCGCAGCAGATCGTGCGGCCCGGCGAACATATGGAACGTCACGAACAGTCCGACGACCAGAAAGCACGACAGTTTGACGATAGACTCGAACGCGATCGCCCGCATGATGCCCTGGTGCGACTCGCTCGGATTGACGTGCCGGGTGCCGAACGCGATCGCGAATACCGCCAGCATCACTGATACCAGAAAGCCCGTGTCGGTCCATCCGGTGAATAGCAGCTTGCTTGCTGGTCGGCTCTCGGGCCCCTGCACAATGGTGTTGAATGACGTCGTCAACGCGTCCAGCTGAAGGGCGATGTAGGGCAATACGACCAGCAGCGCAATAATCGCCACCATGGCCGCCAGGCCTTGCGATTTACCGAAGCGCGCGCCAATGAAATCGGCGATCGAAGTCGTGTTCTGCTGCTTGGCAATAAGCAGCATCTTGCGCAGAACCGGCGACAGTACCAGCAGCGCGAACATAGGGCCGACATACAGTGGCAGGTAATTCCAGCCATCAGTGGCTGCACTGCCGACATCGCCGAAGAACGCCCACGATGTGCAGTACACGCCCAGCGACAGGGCGTAGACGATAGGCCGCGGCCCGGGGCGACGCGCGTGCCGGCCGAGTTGGTCGCCGCGCCACGCGATAAAGAACAGCAGGCCGATGTAGACCAGCGATAGGGTGATCGGAATCCACGCACTGATAACGATGGCCGTGCTCCCGGCAGCGCGCGACGCTGCATGCTTGAAAATACCTGAGCGCGCCTCTGGCTCTCCAGATGCGGCGCGTTGATGATTGTCCCTCGTGGAACGCTGATTCGTCTTGCGGCCGGGCCGATCTGTGCGCGCTTTACCGGCCGGATCCCCGGCCTCCAGCGTCGGCGCTGCGGTACCTCGCCGTGACTGAGCGACCCCAGGTTCCTATAATTGCCGCGGTCATTCTAACGATGTATTGAAAATGCTCGACTCCCGCTTGCTCCGCAACGATCCCGAAGCCGTCGCCCAGGCTCTGGCCCGCCGGGGTTTTGACTTCGATGCAGCGGGCTACGCGGCGCTTGATGAGCGGCGCAAGACCCTGCAGACGCGCGCCGAGGAACTGCAGGCCGAGCGCAATCGCCGGTCGAAGGATATAGGTCGTGCCAAAGGGGCCGGCGAGGACATCGAACCGCTGAAGCAGGCCGTGGCCGGACTCGGCGCCGAGCTCGAACAGGCCAGACAATCGCTGGAGGCAGTTCAGAGCGAGCAGGAAGCGATACGCGCCGGGATGCCGAATCTGCCGGATGACGACATGCCCGACGGCGCTGATGAACAGGACAATCCCGAGGTGCGTCGATGGGGCACGCCTGCGGTGTTCGAGTTCGAGGTGCGCGATCACATGCAGATCGGCGAAGCCCTGGAAGGCATCGACAGCGCGGCCGCTGCGCGCATCACCGGCGCGCGGTTTACCGTGATGCGCGGCCAGATCGCTCATCTGCATCGTGCCTTGATCGGCCTGATGCTCGATACCCACGTGGCCGCAGGGTATACCGAGCTGAACGTGCCTTATATCGTCAATGCGAAGTCGCTGCAGGGCACCGGTCAGCTGCCCAAGTTCGGTGACGACCTGTTCCGGCTGGCCGAGCCGGCGGATTACTACCTGATCCCCACCGCCGAGGTGCCGGTGACCAATCTGGTCGCCGATCAGATCGTTGACGCCGATCAGCTGCCGCTTCGCTATGTGGCGCATACCCCGTGTTTTCGATCCGAGGCCGGGTCTGCTGGCCGCGACGTACGCGGCATGATCCGCCAGCATCAGTTCGAGAAAGTCGAGATGATCAATATCGTGCATCCGGACCAATCGGAGGCAATGCTGGAGTCGATGGTGGCCAGCGCCGAAGGTCTGTTGCAGGCGCTGGAATTGCCGTATCGGGTGGTTGATCTGTGCGGCGGCGATATCGGCTTTGCCGCGGCTCGCACCTTCGATATCGAAGTCTGGCTGCCGAGCCAGAATACCTATCGCGAGATTTCTTCGTGCAGCAACACCCGCGACTTCCAGGCCCGACGCATGGGCGCGCGCTTCCGCGACCCGGATGGTGGCAAGCCGCGTCTGTTGAACACGCTCAACGGCTCCGGCCTGGCGGTAGGGCGAACGCTGGTTGCTCTGCTCGAGAATCACCAGCAGGCCGACGGCAGCGTGCGCGTTCCGGAGGCACTGCGCCGCTATATGGGCGGCATCGAGCGTATCGACCACGCCTGATCGTGGGTGGCCCAAAGAGAATTTATCCGCAAAGAAACGCTTCAGCGCGCCGGCAGCTGTTCCCACAAGCCTTCGAGCAGGCGTTGGAAACGCGGGCCGGGATACGTCTCGACCACCTGTTCGATGATCTCCTCGCTGAGATGCGGCGCGAACATGGCGATGAAGCGCCGCATATAGCCGGGCAGGAACAGATTGCGACGAAAGCCGATATGGGTAGTGCTTTCGGCGAACAGATGGCTGGCGTCCAGGCGCACCAGGTCAGTATCGGTGGTTTCGTCATACGCCATGTTCGCGATCACCCCGACACCTAGCCCTAGACGAACATAGGTCTTGATGACATCGGCGTCGACCGCGGTCAGCACCACCTGCGGGCTCAGGTTCTCGCTGCCAAATGCGGTGTCCAGATGTGAGCGCCCGGTGAAGCCGAAGGTATAGGTCACCAGCGGATATTCGGCGAGCTCGGCCAGCGTCAAGCGCGACGTCGCTGCCAACGGATGATCGCGGGGCACCAGCGCACAGCGATTCCAGTGATAGCAGGGGAGCATGATCAGCTCATCGAAATGTTCCAGGGCTTCGGTGGCAATCGCGAAATCAGCCTCGCCGGTGGCTGCCCAGTTGGCGATCTGGGGCGGTGCGCCCTGGCTCAGGTGCAGGGTGACGTTGGGATAGGCCTTGCGAAACGACGTGACGGTCTCGGGCAGGGCGTAGCGTGCCTGGGTATGCGTCGTTGCCACACGCAGCGAGCCGCGATCGGCATCGGCGAATTCGCTGGCCGTCCGGTTGATGTTCTCGACCTCGGAGAGCACCCGCCGCGCCGTTTCCAGAATACGTTCGCCGGCTGGTGTTACGCGGTCCAGATGCTTGCCATTGCGCTCAAATATCAGCACCCCGAGCTCGTCCTCCAGCAGCCTGATCTGTTTGCTCACGCCGGGCTGCGAGGTATGCAGCGCATGAGCCGCCGCGGTGATGTTCAACCGTTGTTTGACGACTTCGTCGATATAGATCAACTGACGTAGCTTCACGAGAATTCCTGCGCTGTTTGTTTATATCCAAAGTGTATTAAAAAAGTGCTCGATATTTCTATCGGTTTCGATGGTCGATTGCTAGGCTTGCCGGCTTATGCACTAACGGCTCTGGGGCGATGCGTGTCCTACAACGCACATATGCTTGATGATTTCGGCGCTTTTTCTAAGTCATGGCGGCCTCCCGCCATGGCTACGGCGTGGGCTGGCGCAAAAAAATCGTTCGAATCTTGTTTTGCGAATTAGCGTGACAGGACATTAGATGATTGCATTCGTGGTGGCCGGGCTGCTGGTCGGCCTGGCCGTGGGACTGACCGGCGTCGGCGGCGGTTCGCTGATGACGCCGTTGCTGATTCTTATCTTCGGATTCGAACCAGCGTCTGCCGTCGGTACGGATCTGCTCTATGCCGCGGGCACCAAGGGCTTTGGCACCTGGCTGCATGGTCGTCAGCAGACAGTGGATTGGAAAATCGTGGGTCTGATGGCATCTGGCAGCCTGCCGGCCGCCGTGCTGACGGTGGGCTGTCTGTATTTCGTGGGCATCCAGCCCTGGGTGCAGCACCTGATGGTGATTACTCTCGGCCTGGCCATGATTGTGACGGCGGTGCTGACGCTCATGCGCGGTCGGCTCGACGCATTCGTGCGGCGTCACAGTCTGCTTGATGACACGCACAGCGTGAGCGCTCTCGAGCGTTGGCGGCCGGCCATCACCGTCAGCGGCGGCGCGCTGCTAGGCCTCCTGGTCAGTCTTTCGTCGGTCGGCGCGGGTGTGCTGGGTACGACCATGCTGCTGATTCTGTACCCTCGTATTCCAGCGGTCCGCGTCGTAGGTACCGATATTGCCCATGCTGTGCCGCTGACGCTGGTCGCAGGACTGGGGCATCTCACGCTGGGAACGACCGATCTACCGGTCCTGTTATTCCTGCTGATTGGATCACTGCCGGGTATCTACCTGGGGACTCGTCTGGCATCGCGCTTGCCCGATCGCTCGCTGCGACCGATCATATCGGTTCTGTTGCTGTTCGTGGCCATGAGCATGTTGTTGAAAAACGTGGTCTGACGTCTGTGCATCGGAGCGCCGGGCCGACTGACAGGACAAACAACGATTTGCGAGATTCCGAGCAAGCAAGCTACCCCATATTTCTGCGGCTGGACGGGCGCCAGGTCGTGATGTTCGGCGCTGGCCGCATCGCCACGCGTCGCGTCGAACGGTTGCAGGCTGCTGGTGCCCGGTTGACGGTCGTGGCCCCTGAGGCGAGCGACGATATTCGTCGCTGGGCCGCTGAGGGCCGGATCGAGTGGCGGTCACGCGAAGCCGATATCACCGACGTGGCTGGCGCCGTGCTGGTGTTTGCAGCCACCGATAACCCGGCGATCAATGAACGCATGGCCGCCGCGGCTCGGGCAGCCGGGATCCCCGTGCAGCGGGCAGACGCCGCCGACGAATCGGACTTCCTGGTGCCTGCGCTGATCCATCGCGGTCCGCTGCAGATTGCGGTGGCCAGCGACGGCACGGCGCCGACGCTGTCACGCCGCCTGAAAGCCCAGCTCGAGACGTGGATCCCGCGGGCTTACGGTGATCTTGCCGAACTGGCCGGTGCGTTCCGCGCCGAGGTCAGGACGCGGCTACCTGCCGCGGCGCGTGCACCGTTCTGGCACCGTGTATTCGACGGGCCCATTGCCGAGAAAGTGTTTGCGGGTCGCTATGTCGATGCCCAGCGCGATCTCGAGGCCGAGCTCCTGGCTGCCTCCGAGACCGGCGCCGAGGGCCTGGAAACGCGCGTCGGCGAGGTCTATCTGGTCGGCGGTGGTCCGGGCGATCCCGACCTGCTGACGTTCCGCGCGCTGCGCCTTATGCAGCGCGCCGATGTCGTGCTCTACGACAGTCTTGTGGCGCCCGCCATCGTCGATCTTGTGCCTTCGGATGCCGAGCGCATTCATGTCGGCAAGCGCGCGTCGCGGCATACCTTGCCGCAGCCGGATATCAATACGCTGATGGTGGATTTGGCCCGCGCGGGGCGGCGCGTTTTACGCTTGAAAGGCGGCGATCCGTTTACTTTCGGCCGCGGCGGCGAGGAGATTGCCGAGCTGGCGGAGTCGGGCATCCCCTTCCAGGTGGTGCCGGGCATCACGGCAGCCAACGGGTGCGCGGCTTATGCTGGTATTCCGCTGACGCACCGGGACTATGCGCAATCGGTGATCTTTGTCACCGGTCATCTCAAGGGCGGTGAACTCAAACTGTCCTGGCAAGAACTGGCACGCCCGGGTCAAACCGTGGTGTTCTTCATGGGCCGGCGGGCCCTGTCCACGATTTGCCGAGAGCTCGCTGCCCACGGTCTGCCGGACGATTGGCCGGTGGCGATGGTGATCGACGGCACGACCTCGCACCAGCGCCTGATCGTTGGCAGCCTGTCCGATATGCCTGCCCGCGAGGCCGCCTGCGATGCGACCGGGCCGGCCTTGTTGATCGTCGGCGAAGTGGTTCGCCTGCACGAAAAGCTCGGCTGGTTCGATCCAGGCCGGGTGGCCGGACAGCCCATATCACAGTCGTGATCGAACTTCTCGAAGACAAGTTCGTCCGCAAATGAATGCGAACGCAGCCAGCGGCTAAACGCAAATAAAACAGAAGACATTGGGGCCTGTACAAGACACAAAAAAGCCCGGCGGTCCTGAAACCGCCGGGCTTTGTCGAGCGCCAAGCCTGTCAATCAGAGATCAGTCGTCGCCGCCGAAGATACCCAGCAGCTGGAGCAGGCTCAGGAACAGGTTATAGATGGTGACGAACAAGGTGACGGTGGCCATGATGTAGTTGGTTTCGCCGCCGTGCACGATTTCGCCGGTCTGCCAGACAATCAGTCCGCTCATTAACAGGACGAACATGAAAGACACGGCCATCGACAACGCCGGAATCGAGAATACCACCGCGATGATGCTCATCACGAAGGCCACCACGATACCGATCGTGAGCATGCCGGCCCACTGATTAAAGCGCTTGCCGGAGATCAGCGCATAGGCAGACATGCCGACGAAGATCGCGCCGGTGCCGCCCATCGCCATCGTCACCAGCTGCGCACCGTTGCTGTAACGCGCCAGATACATATCAATGATCGGGCCGAGCGTATAGCCCATGAAGCCGGTCAGCGCGAAAACGCTCAGAAGACCCCAGCTGCTGTTGGCTGTGGCCTGGGTCAGGAACAGCAGACCGAAGTAGCCGACCAGCGTGACGATCATGCCCGGATAAGGCAGTCCGAGCGCCATCGTTGTCCCGGCAACCGCTGCCGAGAACAGCAGAGTGGCCGATAGCAGCATATAGGTGTTGCGCAACACACTGTTGGTGGCCAGCGCAGTCTGCGCATTACCGTGATAGGTCGTATTCTGAACGCTCATTTGACACCTCATGTAGTGGTTCTGGTGAAGGCTAGCACGCCAACAACCGTTTGAAATCTTTGGCTGGATAATGCAACGAAATAATATACGATTACATCAGCAATTGACTCGTTTCTGTGGCGTTCTCATTCTCGTCATGATCGCTTTGATTGCGCTTTCGGGCTGTAGTTCCCAAGGTCATACGACGACCCAGCCGCTGGCGGATTCTGGCGTATTGCCTTCGGCGGTCGGCTTGCCAGTCAGTACGCACCGCGCGTTGAAAATACTGGTCAACGATGGCTTCGAGATTGGCTACGACCAGCGTGATCAATACCCGGCCTGGGTCGCGTTCAAGGTGCGTCCGGTTTGGCGCTACCAGCGTATGCCCCGGCCGTCGTTCGAGGCCGACCCGCGTCTGGCGCGCGGCAGCGCGCATCGCCACGACTACGATGGCCACGCCTATGACCGCGGACATATGGCGCCCAACTATGCAATTGGCCAGCTATACGGCGATACGGCGCAGCGCGAAACATTCTATTTCAGCAACGTGGTGCCGCAGCGTCCGCGGCTCAATCAGCTGCTCTGGCAGCGGCTGGAAGAGATCGAGATCGACGATATTGCGCCGCGCGTGCATACCCTGTGGGTGATGACGGGCCCGATCATGAACCCCCCGGCACGCCTGCCGGTGGCTTTCTACCGAGTCTGGCTGGCGCATGCGCCGGATGGCGGGTGGCAGACGCTTGCATTTCGTGTGCCCCAGGATGTGCGCGGCGACGAGCGGCTGGATCGCTATATCGTGTCCATCGACTCGAT
>JAQIBT010000156.1 GCA_027858915.1 Salinisphaera sp. | reverse complement strand
TTTCGGCAATACAGCGTTGCAGCGCGCTTATGTAGAATGACTACACGGCCCTTGCTGCGCCTCGTCTTGCCGCAAAACAGCCCTTGGCGCGGCCTCGCACGAAACGGCAACAGGCCCTAGTGTCGCAGAAACACAGGCGGCGGCCCCCACAGTCGATTAAGGATGGCTCGCGGGCTTGATCGTCAACGCCGATCAATGCTCCCAGCCTCGATGACCTCTTCCACTGTCATGATGGCCGTAGCCGTGATCGTCACGATCGTAGCGGCTGTAGCGACGACTGTAGCGATCATCGTAACGATGGCTGACCTGATGCTCGTTATAGCGATTCGACAGAATGGCGCCACCGGCACCTCCCAGACCACCGCCTATTACGGCCCCGGTGCTGCCGCCCATCGCCTCACCCACGGCAGCCCCCAGGGCGCCGCCCAGGCCGCCGCCGATGGCCGAATTGAAACCATCGCCGGCCACTGCCACCGAACTGCCGCTCATGAGTGCAATCGCAGCCAACGCCGGCATGAGAAAACTGTGCTTCATGGTCGCTTCCTGTATGTGGTTCGGTTTGACTGTCTCATTTTTTGTTTAATATTAACTGAACGTAATACACAATACGCCAGCAACCGAGCAGGCGTCATTCAGGCCGCATGCGCAACCCAGCGTACAATGAGTGGTCTAAAATCAACTACAGATTAGTGATCAGTACATGCTGGATCTCATCCGCATCATACTTTCGGTGCTCGTACCGCCGCTTGGCGTCTTTCTGCAGGTCGGCATCGGCATCCAGTTCTGGATCAATATCGTGCTGACTCTGCTCGGCTACATACCCGGCGTGGTGCATGCCGTCTATATCATTGCCACTCGATAATCCTATCGCTCGCTCCGGACGCCTTCTTGTTCGGCAGCGCATGTGTCTCGGCTGTCAATTATGAATATCGATCTATCTGTCCTTGATCTCGTACCCGTCCCCAGCGGTACCGCGCCGTCGCAGGCGGTACGCGATAGCATCTATCTGGCACAAACTGCGGAACGGCTCGGCTACCGACGCTATTGGATATCGGAACATCACAGCATGCCGGCGATCGCCAGTTCGTCGCCGGAAGTCCTGCTGTCCCGGATCGGCGCGCTGACTGAACATATCCACTTGGGCTCGGGCGGCATCATGCTGCCCAATCATGCCCCGATGCGCGTGGCCGAGCATTTTCATACGCTGGCTGCACTGTATCCGGGGCGGATTGATCTCGGTCTGGGGCGCGCTCCGGGCTCGGATGCGCGCGCGAATCGTGCGCTACACGCCGGGCACGGCGAGCATTTCAGCGAGATGCTGGAGGAAATGCTGGCCCTGTCGCAGGGCACGTATCCGCCCGCGCATCCGTATCACGGTGTGACCATTTCGCCGAGCGATGTCTCGCTGCCGCCTATCTGGATACTTGGCTCAAGCGGCGCGAGCGCCCACCTCGCGGGCTCTTCGGGCATGGGCTATAGCTTTGCCAGCCATTTCAGTCCAGTTCCAGCGGGCCCGGCACTACGACGCTATCGCGATGCGTTCGTGGCCTCGGGCGCGTTCGCGCAACCGCATACCATCCTGGGCGTTTCGGTGATCTGTGCGCCGACCGACGAAGAAGCCGAATATCTCGCCCACACCGTAGACCTCATGTGGCTGCGGCTGCGCCAGGGCCAGTTCTTGCCGCTACCGTCACCGGAAGAGGCTTTAGCCTACGATTACAGCGATCTGGAGCGCAGCGCAATCAAAGAGAACCGCAGCCGCCACGTGGTCGGCAGCCCCGAGTCGGTGCGCGACCAGCTTGCTGACATCATCCGGGAAAGCCAGCCTGACGAACTGATGCTGGTATCCAATATTCATGATGCAAAGGCTCGCCTGCGCTCCTACGAGCTAGTCGCATCACAAATTGAAAACAGCCCTGCCAACACATCCTGATGCGAAGCCGCGTATCATCCGTAGTTGATGGCAACGAACGCCATCCAATATATCGCCTGCTTTCAGAAAGTGGCGCGACCAAACCAATGGGTTTTCGCCGATGAGCGCGCGTTCCGAAGTCATTAAACTCGAAGATTGTCCTGTCCTGGATGAACAGCTCTGTTTCGCTCTCTACACCGCGACGCATCGCATCACCCGGGCGTATCGGCCGCTGCTAGAACCTTTGGGCCTGACGTATGTCCAGTATCTGGTGCTGCTGGTGCTTTGGGAGCAGAGCCCGCGATCAGTCGGCGAGCTGGGCCATTCGTTGTTTCTGGACAGCGGTACATTGACGCCGCTGTTGAAGCGCATGGAGCGCAATGGTTTCATCAAGCGTACACGCGATGCAGACGACGAGCGACGGGTGCTCATTGAACTGACCGAACACGGGCACAAGACGCGTGGCGAAGCCGCCAAGATTTCTGAAAACGCGCTCTGCCAGCTACAGATCAACAAGCCCGAAGCCATCCTATGGAAGCAGCGCATCCTCGATCTGGTCGCGCATCTCGACTGACAGCCTGATTTTAGTATTTCACTGCGCGGCAGGTCGGAATTTCAGACTCATATCGCGTCCAACATGATCGTGCCCCAGTCGGTTCGCGACAAATCAACGCGCGACAGCGTTTATCCTCTCAGTAAGAGGTTTCTTAGTCCTGGGTATCTCGCTGGGTGCGCCGCGTCTTGGAAGCGCCGGAGCGGCAGGCGGACCAAGTGCCTGATAAAGAATGGTGGCCGGAGGTGGAATCGAACCACCGACACTGCGATTTTCAGTCTCGGGCACTGTGTTCTAAAAACAACGGCTTAAGCGGTGTTGTTTTTGGACGATATAGCCACTGACCATTTATAGATTCAATGCGTTGCCTATTCGTTTTGGGAAGATTGTTTCTCATATCGAGCCGTCGAAACGGCGTCTTTTGTGGCGTGCGACCAAGATCTTAAAAATCATCCCCGGTTAACGCTTGCTTATGGGATTACCATAATCCATAGTGCCCCTATGGATAAAAAACGCACTGATTCACAACGAGCTGCGGAGGCTCGATATAACGCCAAACGGCGTGGCCGGCCAACGGTGGTCTGGCGCATGACTGAGGGCCAGGCGGATTGGCTTCGCCAGCAACAACAGTCTGGCGAGAGCCGGGCCGCGGCATTGGCGCGGCTGCTGGGCGTGACGGATTTATAACGGGGATAACGAGGGGAATACTGATGGAGATTGTGATTTCGCTGGCCGGCTTTTCGGCTGCTATTTTGGTATGGGTAGTGATTGTGCGGCGGATGCAGGGCTGGCTGATTGTTCGTAATCTGGTCGGTTTCGTCGGCGCGGTCTTGGCGCTGTTTCTGGTGGTTGCGGCTGGCGTGATAGTGACTGGCTGGGAGCCGGACGCCACGCCGGCGGTTGCAGCGGATGATGGGCCGCCAGCCAAGGCCGCGCCAGTGGTGGCTGACGCACCGGCTGCGCCCGCTGTCGATGACGCGCCAGTGAAAACGGCGCCGGCTTCGGTTGCTGATGACACTCCGGCGCCGGTGAAAAACACAGTGGGAATACGTGCGCTTGATACCTATCATCCGATATCCGGCTTTACGCCTGATGTGGCGCGCGCCAAGGCGTACTGCGTCCGGCATTGGGACCCGGCGAGCGAAAAAGAGAGTCTTGATCGCTGCATCGAGCAACAGAAAGCCGGGCAGGCTTATCTGACGTTGTACATGACCCGGCACGGCCTAGCCAGCAAGAGCGACCTTGTCGCGCTATATAAGCAGGGGTACAAGCCTGCTTACGCGGTGGGCAGCTGTATCAGTACGCATAATCCGGACGGCATAGAAACACCCGACATGCACATGATCGGCTGGTGCGTGCTGAACCGCACGCAAGAACACCTGGGCGGTTACTGAGTCGCTATGACGGCGGGCACCAGGGCTGCTTGTGCCCGCCATCATAAGGACGTGCCAGGCCGGCGGCGATCAGTTCGGGCGCCAGGCTCTGGCCGTCGATGATCACGTCTGCGACGACACGAAAATACTTACCGCGGCGCAGGTGCTCCAGTTTGATGGCGTGGCCGTCTCGCAGGGCAGCGACGGTAAACTGCTTTGCCTTGCGGGCGAGCTGCTTTTCACTGGCGCAGTGGGCGCGCATCTCGGGTGTGTCTGCCCCGGCCAGCCGGATCGGGACGCGGGAGCCGATCAGGTCGGGCCAGCCTGCAATATCAACTCGAAATGTGTCGCCGTCATATATCGACGTGACGCGCTCGACGGTGGCGTGGCCGTAGTCGCGTGGGGTCGCATGCGCTACAGAGACGACGGCTAGGGCGAGACAGATCAGGGTTGTTTTCATAGTCGTCCGTGTTATCTAGGAGTTGGGCACTTCGCCCTCGAGCGAGCAGCTATAGCCGCTGCTGTCGATCTGGTGGGTGACGCGGGTGAGCAGCCAGTCGCCGTCGACGCCGGGCCGGAAGTTGGTCAGCAGCAGGCGCGATTCTGCCAGGAAGGCGGCGTTGCCTGGCAGCCTGGCGCGCATGGTGCGCCCTGCCCGGTTGCTCTGGTCGCGCTCGGCCTGGGCCGCACGGCGGGCGCTGGATTCGCTGGCGTAGGTATGGGGTAGTCGGCGTGTGGGCTCGCCGCTGCCGACTACGACCTCTGCGTCTTTGGATTTGGCGTGATCCCGATAGACCGCAATCACGCTGCTGGCCGGTGGGCGCCGGCTGTCGAGCACTGACCAGCTGGAGACGTCGGCCGGGGCCAGTACGGTCTGGCCGAGGAAGGCGCCGGATGCCGATTTTGAGGCCGCGCGCGGGACCATGACCAGGCGCCCGCCGCCGGGCTTGGCGACGGCGTCGTGGTCGCGCGCTACACGCGTGAGCAGGTTGATGTCGGATTCGTTGGTCTGGTCGATATGCGGCAGCTGTATGCTGCCCAGCGCAGCGGCTACGGCTGGCTTGAGGCCATGATCGTTGGCGATGGCCGTTACCATGGCGCTGATCGTCGTATTGAGCGGCCAGGAGCGCGAGCGCTGGGTCTGTAGGGCGGTGATGCCGGTGGGCGTGACATCGTGCGGGCTGGCCTTGGCCGAGATGCGCATCTGGCGCGGCGGCCCGGATAGCTCGACCTCGTCGACGATGAACAAGCCCATACGGCGGGCAGCGCCGTCGTAGCCGATCGAGACATCCAGCTCGGCGCCGGTGCTGGGCAGCTGGATGGCGTTGAGCGGGTCGTGATCGGCCAGGATCAGTTCGAAGCGGTCGGAATGCACGCCGGATTCATCGATGATACGCAGGCTGACCAGGCGCTGGCGTACGGTGGCCGTGATGTCGGCGCTGTTGGCAATGATCCGATAGGCCGGTGCGATATTCACTGCCACAGCGTAATGCCTTCTTGCGTGGCCGGCACGTCCAGCTCGGGCAAGGCCACGGTGACGCCGGCCGGCAGGATCGGGCCATAGTCGGCCAGGCCGGGATTGGCGACCAGCAAGCGCTCGACGATACGGTTGTCGGTGGATTGGTAATAGCGCCAGGCGAGCAGGTCGACGGTGTCGCCTTCGCGGGTGTTATAAGACAGCGCGGTCGTCATATTTGGCCAGCTCCAACGTGAATTCCTGTTTGCGCGGTGCTCCGCCCTGTACGTGGCGGGGCTGGCGCTCGCGCACCGAGGTGATCACCCACAGCCCGTGCAGGTAACCGCGGCCGTCGACCAGCTGCAGCGGCAGGCCGCGATCACCCAGCGCACGCATCTGATCCAGCTGACCGGTGCCCGCGTTGCGAAACGACGGATAGATGGATCCGGCGAGCGTGATCGTATCGTCGGCTTTTCCGGTGTACTGGCGCGCATCGCGCTTGCCGATCTGAGCTTGCGTAGGCCAGCGCCAGCCGGTGCTGCGCGAGAGCGTCTCATAGGCGGCGGTGTTGATGGAAAACTGGAAGCCGCCCAGCTGCATCATGATATCAATGGCCATAAGCGGGCCCCTGATCGTAGAGCGCCGAACGGCCGCGCTCGCGTTGGCGTTTCTCGATCTCGTCGGCAGTGCGGCTGGCGAGTGCGTGGCTGTCTTCGCCGGGCTGCTGGTGGATCGTGATTTGGTTGGTGGTCGTGTTGTTGCTGTTGACCTGCGAGCTACGGCCAGCCGGTGCCGGGCCGTTGGCGCCCTCGCCTTGCCCGTTGTAGGTTGGCCGGCGGCCGTTGGCCTGGCCGACCGCTGGCGGCTTGTCTTCGCCGCCGCCCAGACCAAACCAGCTGCCGACGGTCGATGCTGCGCTGCCGACCTTGCTGACGGCTGCGCCCCCCAACGACTTGACCTTGTCGAAGGCCGCGCCGACTGCATGGATCTTGTCCATCACCCATTTGACGGCCTGGGCTACGCCCTGGGCCATGGTGGCAAAGGCATCGCCGATGGCCTTGCCGACCCGCTCGCCGGTGGACTGGAAAGACTGCAGCTGCTTGTCGGTGCTGTCGACCGGGGCAAACAGGCTGCCGAACCAGCCAATGACCGCCTTGATGCCGTGGCCTACCAGTTTCATGGCGTCGCCGACCGGCCCCAGCGCGGTGAAGACGCTATCCATCGCCTGGCCGACCGGGCCGGCGGCTGATTGCAGCCCAGACCACAGGCCGCTGAAAAACGCCTTGATCGGTTTCCAGTATTTGTAGATCAGCAGGCCACCGACCGCGATCGCCGCGACGACCGCACCGATAGGATTGGTGACGGTCGCCACGGTCAGCGCACGCATGCCGATGGTGGCCACCTTGGTGGCACGCCCGGTGAGCAACAAGGCGCTGCGCATCTTCTCCAGCGTCTTCATGCCGGCCAGCACGCCGCCCTTGAGGAAGGTAAAGCCATAGCCGCCGGCTATCGCTGCGATCTTCATCGCAGCCAGGGCTACCGTCGCGCCAACGATGACCTTGGTCGCGACCGGGAACTTGTTGGCCATATCGGCGACGGTATCGGCGACGCTGCCCAGGCCGGATGCCACGACATTCAGGGTCGGCAGAAATACCGTGCCGAGCGTGACGCCAACGGCGACGACCTTGTTCTTTAGCAAATGCAGGTTGTTGGCAGTGGTCTTGGCGCGCTGGTCGTATTCGCGCTGCATCGAGCCAGCATATTTGGCCTTGTCGCCGGACATCTGGAAGGCTTTCTGCACGCTGTCCAGATTAGATAGCAACGGTGCGATCACGCCGACCGACTCTTGCCCGAACAGTTCCTTGATCACGGCCGGCTGCTTTGCCTTGTCCAGCTGCTTGATGCGCTTGAGGACCAGCTCGATCGTGCCGGCGGCATCATCCTGCATGCGCTGGGCCATATCCGACGCATCAAAGCCCAGCGTCTTCATGGCTTCTGATTGTTTCGTGGTGGCCGACGAGCCTGCCGTCAGGTTGGACGCCATTCGTTTGATGCCGGTGGCAACTTTCTCGGGCGCGCCGCCGGCCGCTATCATGGCAGCTGCCAGCGCTGCGGTCTGTTTCTCGCCGATGCCGGCGGTCTTGGCATAAGCGCCGATGCGCGTGACCACGTCGGCAATCTCGGGCGCGGTCGCTGCCATCTTATTGGACAGGTAATTGGTGACGTCAGCCAGGGCCGTGGCCTGTGGCTGTGTCAGCTTCATGCCGGTGCGCCACTTGGCCATCATGTCGCCGGCCTGGCCGCCGGCAATATCAAACGCCACGCCCATTTTTACGGCCGTTCTCGTGAAGCTGGTCAGGTCTTTTTCGGCAATGTTCGACTGCGCGGCCGCGGTCATGATGGCGCCGATCTGATCGGCGGCCACCGGCATTTCTCGCGACATGCCCAGGATCTGTTGGCGTACTTCGGCCAGACGCTTGGGCGTGAGGTTGGCCACCTTGTTCAGATCCGCCATGACCGATTCGAAATGCACGGCGGCGGCTATGGGAGCCGAAGCCGCCGCCCCGATCGCCACCGCATCGAACAACTGCCCGCGCATCTCGCTACGCCGGCCGATATTGGCCTGTTGGGCCTTGCGGATACTGCCGAGCTTTTCCTGATTACGCCGCAGCTTGCCGATCTGGGTGTTGACGCGCTCGATTTCCTTGCGATACGCGTCGGCATCGCGGCCCATCTTGTCCCAGTGGTCGGCGACCTTGGACAGACGGGCCTCGCGGGTCTTGAGCTGCTTGATCGCATCGCCGACGCTGGCAATCTGCTTGCGCGAGGAACTGATCGCGCCGCGGAATGATTGCGACAGCGCACCGCCGATGGTGACGGTGGCATTGAGACGTTGGTTACTACTCGCCATGACGTGGCAGCCCGTCGATCCAGAAAAGGAACCGGCGGGTCGGCATCCCCCCTATTTCTGCCGCCGACCAGCCGGTATGCGAGGCCAACGCGAGCACCAGGCGTCGCACATCGCCCAGACTCAGTCGGTAAAACCCACGAACGCTTCTTGCAATTTGCGGTAGTCGCGCAGCGACAGGCTGCGGATATCCGCCGGTGCCACGTCGCAGAGATTGGCGATCATATGCACTTCCTGAATCGCTGCGCTGCCTTTCATCTCGCTGGCGACGATCTGGTCATCAACGGTCGGCTCGCGCATGCTCAGGCTGGATACGGCGGCGCCGTCGATATCCAGCGGCCGCGACAGTTCGATAGATGTGTTGGTATCGCTCATGCTCAGATTCCGATGGCCTGGCGGATCTGGGCCAGCCGATCCGTGCCGTTGATGATGCGAATCATGTTGACCACGTCGATCTCGTGGATGACCTGGCCGCCATGTTCTTCGCGGTAGTAGTCCAGCCGCATCGTCACACCGAGCTGGGGCTTGTTGCCCGGCTGCCAGGTATTGCGCGCCAGCTTGGTGATCTTGCCGCGCATGATGTGCTGCACCTGGGTGATGGTGCCGTCGTAGGACTCCAACGCGCCGCGCGCCCGGAACGGCACCTGATTGCCTTCGGCCACGCCGAACAGGCTCAGTACGTCCCGGTCGTAGGCGATCAGGTTGAAAGACGTTTCCAGGTCTTCCATGCCCATGTCGAGGGGCACCGAGGCATCCATGCCGCCGGCACGATAGTTCTCGACCATGATCGATAGATCAGGCGGGCTGTAATCGTCGATATTGCCCGCGTAGCCGCGGCCATCGACGAACAGATTCAGATTTTTTAGTACGTCGTTTGCTGCCATCAGACACAGACCTCGGGCTGGATGCGATTGTGCTTGCTACGGTTCATCGCGGCAGAATGACCTGGATGTTCGCGGCGGCGTTTTTCTTCGGCTTTATCGCGCGCAACTTGTTTTGCGCGGGTGTTTCGATAGGCGCGATGCGCCTCGCACTGGCACCGCTTGTCAGAAACAAGACGGCGCGCCACCAGGCCGCGATTGCACGGCTTGCCGGTGAAGTAATACCGACGCCCGGGCCCGGCTGCGCGTGCTTCTTTGCGGCTGATGATTTCCATTACGCAGCCGTGGTACTCGGGAATATCTCGGTGATGTAATCGTTCACGAGCGCGCTGCGGAACGTGATGTGTTCGGCCGGATACGGCACGGTGAAATCGAAGTCGAAATAGACTTCCCCAGCCGATACCGACGCCGCGGTGTTCAAATCCGGGTCGGCATAGCAGTTGCCGTCAATGATTGCACCTTGTGCCTTGAGCTGGCGCAAGTACGCATTGACGCCTTCGGTGACGTCTTCGACATAGGTCGCCGTGATATTGCGATCGACGGCGTACAAATGGGCCTGCTGCAACGACTCGTTGATGATGTCGGCGGTACGGCGTGCTTGCAGAAACGCGAACTTGGCATCGGCCGACAACGTACGATTGCCCCAGAGGCGATAGCCGTTCTGGTGCACGATGGTGGCGACGTTGGCTTCGTTGAGCAGGTTGGCGCGGCTGTTCTGGTTGCCGATCGCGAAATCAATCGGTCGGGACGTGCCGATGATGCCGGCAATGGTCTGGTTCGAGGGTGACCACCAGAAACCGCGATCGTTGTCGGATTTGGCAATCAGGCCGGCCACGCGGGCACTGGCTGGCTCGTCGACGATCGCTCCGGCCGGGTTGACGACCTTGACCCAGGGATCGACCAGATAGATACGCGCACTGCCGAAATCATCGGCATACAGCTTGGCGTCAGCATCGTTGGTATTGGGCCCGTCGGCAATGATCACGGCCCGCATCTGCTCGGCAATACCCTGCAGTTCGGAGACGACCGGGTTGGCCAGATAGGTGCCGGTGTTGACCGGGTCTTCGGGGCGTTGATGGGTAAAGCCGGGCGCGATGAGGATGCGAGGATGCACACCGATCACCGACTCGGCCGCCTGGAACGCATGCACGCCTTGATATTGACCGGTGTTGGCATCGACGCCGCCGATCACGTTTGCGGTCGTTGTCGTGGTGTCGATGCCCTCTTCGACACGAATAACGGCAACCACCGCACCGATCTGATCGAAGATGCCGTCCAGGGCCGCCGGCAGCGTGCCGGGGTCGACGCCGTCGTTGACGGTGTCGAGCTTGGCCGCCAGCGTGCGGTTGCCGGCCACCAGGACCGGGGTATTGATCGGGAAAGCGGCTGGGTCAGCGTTGGGCGCGGTGCCGACGATGCCGACCACGCTCGATCTCGCGGTGCGAATCGGGCGCGGGCCGGTGTCGATTTCTACAATCTCGACGCCGTGCAAAAACGTTTCTGGCATGTGGTCCTCGCCGATGGGCTGCTAGCGTTGCAGCCAGTGTCGACGGGATGGGTAGGGCGTTCCTCTGGCGGGTTTTCCGGTGGCGAGCGGCGTTAAGTGACGGCTTGTACGTCGGCGATGGTGGTCGCTGCACGGATCTGGGATTTTTTAACCTGCAGATTGACAAACGCGGCTGCGCCTCGAGTGCCCAGCGTTTCGGCCAGGCCTTGCAGATCGGCGTAGGTGAAATCGACGTGCGTATTGTCGAGTGACACCCAGAAAAAGCCGTTTGGAACTGCCTGCGGTTTGCGGAACGCCTCCAGCATGTCTTGCAAATTCGAGCGACTGCCGGCGTCGGCTTGATAGGTCTGTTTGACGCCTGCGACGCTGTTGTACACGATATCTGCGCTGATAGCGGCTTTGTACTCGGCCGTAACCTGCCCAATCTGAGCCGCCTGAGCCTCGGCCAGCTTGTCTGCCGCGGTTGGCGCAGGCGGCGTGTACGGCTTCAGATCCGTGGGCACGTTCGGAAAAGCGGCGGGCGCCGGCGGGGTCGTAGTCTTTGTGCCGTCCTTGTTCAGAGTAACCGTGGGGGCATCGGTACTCGGAATGGTGCCCGTCGTCGTACCGTCTGCCGCCGTGACGATCGTTACGTTGTCCTCATAGGCGAAAACGTCACCGCTCGCCGTTTTGAAATATTGCATTAGTAAGTCTCCGTCCAATACGTCAGTGAGCTTCCGGTAACTTTATAGGTCGAGCCGGCAGGCACGATCATCGTAAGGAGGCCATAGTCGCCCGTCTCGCTGTGCGAATTGATGCCTTGTCGCGCGACAATAGTGCCGTTTATGTAACCGGCCGAGCCGGTTGAACTGGTGGTATAGGTCGACACGGACACGAGCATCGGCTTACCGGTGCTGTTCGTGTACGTCGAGCCAAGCGCCCGGCTCGACGTCACAACATTGACCCCCGAAAAAAGGTTGGCCGGGGCGTAGAACGAACCTTGCTGACCGTCGAGCAGATCGGCGTCCATCCCCGATCCCGAACCTTGGTTGACTTCCGTCCAAATCTGGTGATACGTCCCGACGGCATAGGACGTGCTGAACTTTATCGTCGTATAACTGCCGTAACCGCCCCACTCGATGCCGTTTCCATTAATATCGATATGCGCGCCACCGCCCGTAATATCAGCGGAGTTTGTGGCGAAGTGCCCCGGTGTCCCGGGCAGCGTATAAAGTCCGTTGGAGTGAGCAACGTCTGATCCCGTTCCAATGGACTGCATATTCAGCGCGCTGTTCGCCCGATCTGTGGGCTGAACGGCGCTATCGGCCTCTGCGCCTTGAGCGGCCGTGGCGTAGCTGCCGGCTGGCTGAAACTCGGCTACATCGCTCGTATGCTGCGCGGAGATATCCGCTGTCGTAGCTAGCTGCTTGACCGCAGACCATGACCCGTTATCAACGTGCGTTCTGTACCGGATAGTGGATATCGGATTGCCAGAGATATCCGCCCAGTCGTAGATAAGTTGCAGCGTGTCGCCGGCATTGTTCGGTTGTCGAAACGTAACAACCGAGGAATATCCGTTTGAAAGGGCGTTTTGCTTTCCGGCCCATGTAACCGAATAGCCGGGGGGCCAATTATTAGGGTCATCCGCCGTCCCAGACAACGCCACACCATTGGCGACTTCCGCGCCCGCCGGAAAAGTGTTTTCCCCGGCCCAGCTGTTTGCTTTAGCGAGCCGGCCGTAGCGCCCGTCTGCTTGACCAAGATTTATTACTTGGCTAACAGTCTCGGCGGCTGCCGCATAAAATTTCTGTTGTGCGCTGCCAACGACCTTGGCAAAGCCAGCGCCTTGTACGCCGTCGAGCGTGTCAGCATCAAGCCCCTTGCCGGCCCCGGCACCGGTGGCGCCGCCGAAAAACGCCTTGATCGCAGCGAAAACCAGTTTTGCGGTCATGCCGCGGCTGTTGTCGGTGCCGGCGGTGGCCTCGGCGTCGGTGGCTTTTTCGAGCACGCCTTGGACGGTTTCAGACCAGGGCGGATTGACGAAATCCAGCGACGGAAACGCGATATTGGCCGTGTCGACGCCGGTCAACGTGGCGTCGATCTCCAGCAGGGCCGTGGAGGCCGCGGCTTTTTCGACGATGATGGCCGATTGGGCATAGCGCGCCAGCAGGGTGCCGTCGTCTGCGATCAAGCCGATTTCGTTGACGGGGTAGCTGTCGGCTGATTCGTCGCGATAGACGACGTGGATAATGTTGGGGGCGACGGCCTGGCCGCTGATCGTCGCCAGCCGCTTGGTTTCGGTTTCCAGGGCAGTATCGCTGGCGGTGGCCGCGGTGGTGCCGCTGCCGACTGCGATCTGGGCACAGAGCACCGGCGCAGTGCCGTTGTTGGTTGCATTGACGAGCGCGGCATAGCCGGCATCGGTCCAGAGCAGGCGCATGGGCTAGTCCTGTAGGTTGAGGCGGCGGTAGGTGATGGCCTGGCTGGCCGCGAGCACGCCGACCGACGTGGTGCTGGTCGTGGTCACGCTCAGGTCGTATTGGCTGCGTACCGGCTTGGTCAGGTCGATGGCCTGGGCAATGCTTTGCTGGAACCCGGCGTCCTGCGGCAACGAGCCGCCGATATTGAGCACCACGGAGAACGTATGCGGGGTGCCCTTGGGGCTGGTCTGCCACCATTCGCGCAGCGAGATATCGGCGCCGAAGGACGCGACCACCGAGCGCACACTGGCGGCGGTGCCTTTGCGCCGATGGACGTCGACGGCCGAGCGAATCCGCGCCCGTTTGACGGCGACCGGCCAGCTGGCGCGCCAGGTCTGCATATTGAGCGCCCAGGCCAGCCACGGCAGCAGCGGCTCGGGACAGGTGTCGACGTCCCATAGCTCGCGGACCGGCGGCGGGATATCGGTGGCGCGCGCAGCGGCGTCGACCAGCGCGCGCTCGAGCGCAGTAGCGTTGGGCGGCAGCAAGGCGGCGCTATCACTCATCGACGCCGCCGTAATCGACTGTGATGCCGGTGCAATACGCCGCTTGCTTGGGGGTGATCGTGATCGTGGCGCTGGGCGATCTCAGCTCGACGTGTTGCACGCCCGGCTGGTGCAGGGCGGCATAGACACCGGACAGGGTGATATCCAGGCCCAGCCGGTGCTGGTCGGCGGTATAGGTGGCGATCGCGGCCTGGGCGTTGCTGAGGATGACTTGCGAGTCCGGGCCATTGAACACATACAGCGAGGCGTCGACGGTGTAATTGATGATCTCGGCCGATGCGACGGTGACGTGATCGGTCAGCGGGCGGACGTCTTCGGCGGATACGCCGGCCTGGACTGCATCGAGCAGATCCTGCGGCGCGACGCCGTTGCCCGCGCGCGCCAGCACCGTCACCACCACTTCTCCCGGCCCCGGGCTGGATGCGCTGGCATCCAGCGCGCGGCCGTCGGCGGATAGCGCATGGAATACATAGGCGCCTTCGGGGCCCGCGACGCTCAGGCCTTCCAGCGAGAGTTGGACGCGCCGGCGCAGTTGGGCGTCGGTCTCGTAGACCGCCGGGATCGGCGGGATTTGATCGGGCTGCGCGGCCTGGGTAATCAGGCGTTGTACGCCGAACAAGGTGGCCAGATTGTCGAGATCCGTGCCGGCGGCATAGGGCAGCATGACCGCCTGCCCGGCTTCGTTGATGCGTTGGCGAAGGATGGTTTCGCGATACGCCGCGACTTCCAGCACCTTGATGGCTGGATCGGATTCGATGCTCTGCGAGAATTCCGGGAAGCGCTCGAGGAAATCCGCGATCATGTCGGCGCGGATGGTCTCGAAATCGATGGTTTCGACGATGTCGGGCGGCGGCACCTGCGACAGATCGATCACGTTGCTCATGTAATCGCGACTCCGTCCAGGGTGATCGCCTTGCCGTTGGGCCGATAGGTGCCGGTGAGCGACAAGGTGACGCGGCCGGGTGCGGCGTCGGTGGCTTGCACACGGCTGACCGCAAAACGCGGCTCCCAGCGGGCGATGGCTTCGGCGGTGGCGGCATATATCGCCACCAGCGTGGCCCGATTCATGGGCGCATCGACGAGCTCGAAAATATGCGAGCCATAGTCTCGGCGCATGACGCGCGAGCCGATGGGCGTGGTGAGGATATCGGTGATCGATTGCTGCAGATGGGCCAGCCCATTGCGCGCGCCACCGGTTTCGCGGGACATGCCAGACATGCCGTGATCATCGACCGGCCGGGCCGGTTGTGACCTCTGGCGGGTTTTCCGACTACACGGGCTGGCCGGTCGTGCCGCCGGAGTCGCCCGGGTGGGTGTGGTGCTCGAGCGATACCCCGCCAGCGGTCACGTCGCCGTCGACCGTGGTAGTGCCGGTAATCTGCACGCTGCCGTCGATGGTGGCCGTGGCACCGCTGCCGCCGGAGCCTGCCATGCCTGCCGCATAGGTGAGCAGGCCTTTGACGGTAAGCGCCCCGTTGACGGTGGTCAGCGGGGCATTGATCGTGATCCCAGTGGGCGTGGTCAGCGACACGGCGCCTTGTACGGTGGCACTCGCCGTGCCCTGCACTGCCGCTTGTACGTTGCCGGTGATCTCGGCGGTCAGGTCGCCAGCCGCACGGACGACGATATCGCCGACGCAATCGACCGTGAGCGTGTGGCTGGCGCGGTCGTATTCAGTGACGGTGCCGTCGGCGTACTCGTGCCGGTGGGTGGTCCGGACGTTGGCCGGTGGCGGATACGCGTCCTGAAAACCGGCCGGCAAGATCATGCCTTGGGCACTGTCGCCAGATGGCGACAGTATCATCACCTGCTCCCCCGGCTCGGGCAGCCAGTAAGAGCGATCGGGCCCGGCGCGTTGGGTGAGGATGGGCAGCCAGGCACTGTCGGGCACCGAGGCACAGGTAACGCGGGCACGGGCGCCGGCATCGTCCAGTTCGGTGATGGTGGCGATCCGGATCAGGTTCGCCAGCCGGCGTTGCAGGTCCTGGGCGCCCCATTCGTTCATTGCGGCGCCTGCGTGATCACGTCGTAATCTTCCGCGTGCGGGGGGCCGATATCCGGGGCATCGCTGGCCAGCACGGTCGTCGGAATGATGCCGTCGTTGTTCCAGATACTCTCGCCGATGATGATCGGCTGGCGCCATTCCACCCGATAGACTTCGTAGCGGTCCATATCCGGATCGAAGGCGTCTGGCTCGACTGCAATCACCTGTGCTTCGCCGCAGGGCACGCCCCAGCGCTGCAAACGGATATGTGCGGCCAGCGCCGTAGCCAGCTTGCGAATCTCGCGTTTTGCGGTGTCGGTGCGAAAACCGATGATGATTCTTGCTTCGAAGGTGGCGACCAGTTCCAGCTGCTCGCTTCCGGGGTCGACCACATCCGAGGTATCGCAGTCGGCCATTTCGATCAGACAAGCCGGCATGCTGATCTGGGTGCGATCTTCTATATGATCCTGGACGGTGATCAGATCCGGGAACCGTGCCGATATCGAGGCAACGATTGCGTCGAACAACGCGTCCAGGTCGGTTGCTGCAGGTATGCCCATCAGCCCACTCCGTAGATCGTGCGGGCGCGTAGATCACGTTTGAAATTGAGCCAGAAGATATCCAGTGCCTGATCCCATATCTCGTCTTGCACAAAGACGTTCATCTGGTCTTGCACAGGCATCTTGGCTTCAGTGAGCTTGCGGCGGCTGTGGCCGACGCGCATCAGGATAGTCCGCTTGCCGGATGCCCCACGGCGTACGAAACCGCCGGGGAATTTGACGCCTCGAAACGACGCTCCGGTGTTGGTCTGGCGCGGCCGGCCCTTGAACGCGCTGACCGGGATATCGTTGGCGCCAAACCACAGCCGAAACGCGCCGTCCTTGCTGCGCTTAAGCCGCGCGCTCTTGAGGCGTCGGCGGATGAGCTTCTGGTTGCGTAGTTCCAGTTCTGTTTTCAGGCCACGTGCCGCGCGTGCGCGCAGAGTGCGTGCAGTGCGCGACATAGCCCGGCCGACGGCTTTCTCGACGTCGACCTCGCTGGCGCGTAGCTCGCTGGCGACCTGCGCCAGTTCGATGCCTTCGATCTCGACATATACCGGCGTACTCATGTCGCCGCACTCAGTTCGATCATCGCCAGCCCGGTGCCGTCGTATTGTGGGCCGGTGAGGATGTCGTAGCGCACGCCGCCGACGGTGGCATAGTCGCCGCGGCCGAGGCCGTCGGCGTCGGTAGCACGACAGGTCAGATGTGGGGCCCGGGTATCCAGGCTGTACTCGCCCATTTCGGCGTCTTCATAGGGCCAGTCGAACATCGCCTGAAACTGGCGCGTATTGCCTGCACGCGTTTCGACCTCGACGAGCGTTGCAAACTCGTCGAGGTCGAAGAACGGTTCCAGGTCTTCCCAGGCCGGTGCCGGCATGGCGTTACTCGTCCGCGTTCGCGGCCTCGTGGGTTTCGATCGCGGCGATCAGCTCCGCTTTCTTGAGGCTGCTGACCCCATCAATGCCGTACTCGTCGGCAATATGGCGCAGCTCGTCGACCGTATGTTCCGCCAAGACCTTTTCGTCGGCGTCACCGGAATGGTCGGCTTCGCCTGGCTTGCCTTCGGCCAGCGTGCCCTTGCCGCGATGCAACAGGCCCTTGGCCGTGCTTTCGTCGCATTCGACGGTCTCGCCGGCGACCTTGATCTCGCCGTCGAACACAGCGGCCGAGCTGAGGGTAATAAGGAATCGCTTGTCTTTTGCCATGATAGGGTCCTTTTAGCGGGATCGGCGGTGTATCAGCCCGGCTGTTTAGCGGGCGATACAGAAGGATTCAGGACGCCGGATAGCGAAGTCGATATCCTGTTTGACGCTGATCTCGAGCGTGCCCGACAACGAATGCTTGTACGGGTTGGTGAACAGCTCCAGGCCGCCCCACATGCCGATGATGGCATCCATGTAGTTGCCGAAGATGATGTCGCCGCGCGCTATCTCGTTGGAGACTGCGGTGTTGTAGCCGTTGACCGTATCGCCGTCTTCCCAGACCGTACGCCCCATGGCGTTGGGGAATTTCTCGGTGGTCTTGAGCGTGCCCTTGAGCTGCGAGTTCATGACATAGGTCATGCCTGCAACGTCAGCGTTGTCGGCCGCGATCTGCGATTCCATCTCGACGATTTCTTCATAGGTCGGCTGGGCCTGGACGACCGGCGGGCCGGCGGCATAGGGCGTGCCAAGTGCTACGGCGTTGATGCCGGCTACGTTTGCCAGGCCCAGCGGCTGCTGGCCGCTGCCGGTGCCGTAGAAGAAAGCACGATCGATCTCGAGCGCCATGGCCTTGGCCAGATCAGCACGCAACAGCGCTTCCATGTCCATGCTGGTCTGCATGATCTGGCGCCGGGTGACGTCTTGATAAGCGCCAACCGTATGCGGTGCCAGATGAATCTGGCCCAGATCGAGCGCGGTTTCGGCAACGTCTTCGCCTTCGCCGACCCAGTAGGCCTGGCCGCCCGAGGTCTGTTTCGGGATATCCACGAAGCCGACCAGACCGGCCATGGTGCGGGCCATCTGCATGGCGATGGTGCGGTTGCGCAACAGATCGATAAACGAGCTGGTGAGCAAGTCGGTCTGAATCAGGTTGCCGCCGGTGTCACCGGCTGCGGTTGCCGCGGTGCTGGTATTGAGCGCGCGATTGAGCACGTCGAACGGCACGATCATGCCCTCGACGCCGCGGTCCATCTTTTTCTGTGCTTCTTCCGAGCATTCAAACTCGAAAGCGGCTTCGGCCTGGGCCCGCTGGTTGGTCGGGTTGGCCATGGCGCGTACGGCGCGCATGAACGAATACTGCTTCTTGTCGCGCTCGCTCATGCCGATCTCGGCGCCCTGGTCGCCCAGGCTGCGGGCACGGTTGCCGCTGTTGCTGCGATCGCTGTTCATGTGCTCGAGCAGCTGGCCGCGGAAGGCATCGACGTCCGTGCCTTCGGATACTGCGGTGCGGGCCAGATCGGCGGCGCCGTACTGCTCGCCCATTTCCAGCAGCGTCTTGGTGCGGGTCTGCTCGGCCTCGCGGCCAGCGCGCTCGCCGGATTCCTGGCCGCTGCGCTTGGCATGGGCTTCGGATTCGCCGGCGCGCTCGAGGGTTTCGAGCACTTCAACGATCTTGTCGTTCTCGTCTACCTTGGCGCGGACCAGGTTGCCTTCGGCGTCGCGTAGAGTTTTGATTTTCATAGCTGGCGGTTCCTCATTGGTGTCTGTCCGCGCATGAGTTTTGTGACGGGTATCATTCTCGCCGTGGGCCGCGGGGGCATCCTCTGGCGGGTTTTCCAGTGATTTGGCACGGCCGACGCCGACCGAGATATCCGCCGCCACCGCAGCGAAGCTGATTTCCATCGGCTCCCAGTCGGTGACGGTGACCAGATCCGGCTGGCCGTCGCGCTCTTGCACGTTGACGCCGTGGATGGAGTAGCCGACCGAGACGTTCTTGCGAATGCCGTCGATCACGTCCTGGAACACTTCTTCGGCCTTGGCGGCACGCGAGAAACGCACCACTGCCCGGCCTTTGCGATTCTTGATTTCGGCCGATTCGATGACCCCGATCTGGTCTTCCCATTCGTGGTTCATCAGCAATGGGGCCGAGGCATTAAGCCGGTCCATGCGCATGGCGCCGGGGGCATGCGACAGCACCTCGTCGCCGAAAAAACGGCGGACCGCTTCTTCGCTGGAAAACGACAGCTCGACCGTGCGGGCTTCTTCGTCGATCTGGCGGATTTCGGCGCTGCGTGCCAGGCCTTCGGGTTGGCGCTTGGCGATCTGCTCGGCCGACCATGCCCGGGTCTGACCGGCCGGGATGCCGTGATGCGCTGGCGCCACGCCGCTTCTGGGCCGTGCCTGCGCGGCCTGGTCTCGGTCTCGGCTGTGGGCATCGTCTGATTTGCCCAGCGTGGCCATGCATTGGCACCGGCTGACGACATAGGCACAGACAGGACAGACCAATTCGTGCGCGTTATTTTTTGGCGTTGGGGTCATTGTTGCTTCCCGGTTGTGCGGTGGGATCCGCGCCCGCAAGGGTCGCGTAGATGAAATTCTCTGGAATACCGGCGGCTTTCATGGACTCGATATCGTTGGCGTAGTTGCGCCATACGGTGTCTGGGTCCTGGCCTTGTTCGCGGATGATCTGGCCCGGGTTCTGAAATACGTTTTCAACGCTTTTAATTGCGGCGTTGACGTCTTTCTGCGGATCGACCCACGACCAGCGCCGCGGCTGCCAGATGACTTCGCGGTGTTTCCAGAGCTTCTCGGGTTTCAGCGGCTTGCCGGCAACCGTGATTCGTTGGCTGAGCAAGGCACGCGGCAACCAGGCATCAAAGATCGGCTGGTAGAACGATTCGATCATCCATTCCTGCAGGTCTTTCCAGTTCTCGCGCTCGTCGAGCGTGCCTTGCCGGATGCTGGAGTAATTGACGTTTTCGAGATCGTTGGCGAGGCTGTTGTAGGCCACGCCCAGGCCCGAGGCCATGCCGCGCAGCATCTGCTTGTCGAATATGGCGAACTCGCCGGCCGGAAAATTCAGGTCGGAGGTCTTGGCGCGCAGGCCCGGCGGCAGTTCTTGCCAGATGCCGGGGTCGCCTTCCATGAAGATTTCTTCGCGGTCCTTGTCGTCCATGTCCTCGTCGGGTTCAGGACCAGCGTTTTCATCCCATTCCAGCCAGCCGCCCTTGGCGGCCGAGGCCCGAGCGTTGACGAGTGCAGCATCGCCAAAGCCTTTTTGCATGTTCATGCGCCAAAGCGCGGTGCTGGTCCACGGCAGGCCGCGTTTCTGGCCGGTCATGACGGGGATAAAACCGTGGATGATTTCTTCTGCCGGAATCCGGATATAGCCGCGGCCGCTATACATCAGGTCGGCATAGGCCGGGGATAGCGTGCCGAACAGATACGCCAGCGGCTTGCCGTTGGCGTCGAACTCGATGCCTTGGCGGCGGAAACGGCCGTTGCGCAGACCGGTTTCGTCGAAATCGATCGGGCAGCGCTGGGGGTCGATCAGCTGCAGCGCAAAACCCCAGGGGCCCGCGTCGGCGCCGTGCAGGATCCGAACGAAGAACTCTCCGTCTATCGCTGCCGTTCTGATGCACTGATTGGCCAGATTACGCAACGACTGGCGGCCGGTGATATCGCTGTTCTGGCGTTTGCTCCAGTTGGCCCATGCAAGCTCAATGGCTTGATTAGCCAGCGCGTCGAGCTTGCCGTTGGGGTCGCGGTTCTGGCCTTGTAGTTGGACGCCTTTATGCCCGATCACGTTCTGGCACAGTTTGCGTAGATAGCTGACGGCATAGTCGTTGTTCTGGCATTGCTCGCGCGAGCGCCCAACCAGGGTGCGCTGGTTGAGCCAGACGATATCGTCGGCCGGGATCGGCGTGGATTGCCAGGAGTCTGTCAGTCGGTCGTGCGCGGCCGACTGGTATTGCCGAGACATGATTTTTCGGATCGGCACGCGTCGTTGTTTTTTCGGCGGCTCGCTGCTGGCTGGCTGTGAGCGCTGGGATTTATTGAACGGCCACATGGCTAGAACCGCACCAGGACACGGCGGCCCAGCAGCTCCGAACCGCGCGCGGCTTGTTTCTGGCGGACCAGTTCGCGGCGATAGAGATTGCGCAGGTTGAGCAGTTCACCGACCGGCGTGCGTTGTAGCTCGCGGTCCTTGATGCGGTAGCGTTCCTGGTCTTTCGAGGCACGCCCTTCGATGACCGCTTCGATCGCGTCCAGCACTTTGCGGACATGACCACGGCCGTCGTATTCGATATTGACCGTGGCCAGGTCAGGGGCGATCGTGGCCTCGCCTTCTTCGATCTGTTCGATATTGACGCCGTCGGTGACGCGCACCACGTACCAGTAACGCCCGGGCAACCAGGCGGCCGTAGTCGCGGGGTCGGCGTGCAGGACGTGCTGGCTATCTTTTGAGGTCGCGCGGATATCGATCTGGCTGGCGCCGCGCATCATCAGCGTCAGGCTCCAGGTCGGCGCTGGATAGGCCGTGAGCGTGATCGGGATCTCGAGCGTCGTGCCGGCCGTAATGGTGTTGGGGATATTCAATAGTTGTTCACCCAGCTGGAGCCCTTACCGTGGCGACTCTTGCGCTTTCGCAGACGTTTGCGTTTAGGCTGGGGTGTCTTGGCTTTTTCTTCCTCTGGCGGTGTTTCCGGTGCGTTTTCTTCTGGCTCGTCGGCGGCTTCGGTCAAGCGCTTGGCGATGCGCTCGAGGTTGGGGTTGATGAGCTTGAGCGCGGCATAGGCGTACTGGCGACAATCGAGCGCTTCGTTACGGGGCCTCGTCTTATGCCATTCGCGCTGGGCAAAGCCTTTGCGATAACGCGTCACCAGCTTCTCGGCGGTGATCTGGCGAAACCATTCGGCATCGCGCGTATCGGGCACGTGGCAATAGCCTGGGCCGGGCGTGTCGATATCCAGCCGCTTGGCGATGATCGCCTTGGCTTCGTCGCTGCCGACCGTGAACAGATCGACCGGGCGCTGGCGGCGCGTGCCGGATTTCTTGCGGCTGGGTGCCGACACAATCGGCCGGTCCCAGCCGCCCACGCCCTTGATGGCAAACAAACGACGGCCGGCCCGTTTGCGCACGTACTCATAAGCGCGCTGGGTGTAGGTCAGGCCGTTGTCGCCTGCCCCGCCGCCGGTGTCCAGACAAGCCGCGCCGACCGTGATCTGGGCGCCGGATTCGTGCAGCCAGGTCGACGACAGCTTGTCGTCCAGTTCGCGCCAGACGTCATCGAGCAACGGATCGCCCCAGATCACGTGGTATTCGACCGACCAAGATTCTTCGCCCTGGCCCCATCCGACGATTTCCAGCTCGAGCCGGTCTTCCTGCATATCGATACCGGCCGACAGCCAGACCGCACCCGCCGGCACCGGTGCGGCGAATTTCTCCACCCGCTCCATCAGTCCCACGCTGTCGACCTGCGAGCCTTGTTCTTCCCAGACTTCGGCCAGGCTGACGTTGGTAAACGTCTGCAGATCGCCGGCGGCTTTCTTGGCCAGGAACGAGCGCACGATGTCCGACAGCTTGCGCATCGTGCTGTAGAGCTCATTCAGGTGATAGCTGGCGTGGCCGTCAAATGGCTTGTCGGCGATCCAGCCGCCGCCGTCGCGCTCGGCAGATCGAATAGCAGCGGCGCGGGTGGCATCGTCCCAGCCGGGATCGCAGCCGTTGATACAGACATAACGCGCGGTGTCGGGATAATGGCCGCCGTCGTACGACTTGTCCCAGACCACCTGACCCCATCGCAACGGCTGCAGCTGCTCGCAGTGCGGGCAACGCACATGGAAGTGGCGCTGGTCGCCTTCCTGAAAACTCGAATCAATCCAGCTCAGGTCCTTGAAGGTCGGTGTGCTGATTTCCATCACCAGCGCGTCATCGCCAAACGTGGCCGCACGCTGGCCGAGTACGCTGACCGGGTGGCCTTCGCTGATCCGGTCATAGCCGTCGGTTTCGTCGCAAACGATGAACGGCGCCGAGCGACCGCGCATGGTCTTGGGCGAACCGGACCAGGCAAACATCATGAAGCCGCCCGGGTAGCTCTTCATCTGCTGGTTGTTCACGCCCTGGCGGCTGCGCGGTGCGGCTATGACGCTAGATAGCTGGTCGCTGGCGTCGACCATCGGGTTGAACTTGGTTTCGAGCCAGGTGCGCAGATCGCCTTCGGACGGCTGCATCATGATCTGGCTGGTCGGGTTCGCCGCAATCCGGAACCCTTGAGCACACAGCGCCAACAACGTCTTGCCGACCTGCGCCGACCACATCAGCGTGATGCGGTGACAATCGGTGCGTACCGTCATATTCAACGGCTCGCGCTGATACGGCGCGTTATCGAACCGGATCGGCCCGGGTATGGCATTGCCGGCCGGAATCCGTACGTTCGCCTCGGCCCACTCGGTCGGAAGCATCTGGGTCGGCGGGCGCAGATGACGGGCCGCGCGCCGTATCGCCAACCGCACGCCCAGCGCGTTGCCGAACGGGCGCGGGACCTCTGGCGGGTTGCCGGTCATGCGTCCTCGTCTTCTGGCTCGGCGACCAGGGACGAGTTGGCCAAGGCTTCCAGCGCCTGATCTATCTCAGCAAGCAGTATCTGCTTGATGCTCTTGTCGTCTTTCTCGATTACCAGCCGGCCCGCGATCCGGGCGGCAATATTGCGCATGCTGGTACGCACCGCGCCGAACGCCTCGGCAACCGCGGCCTCGACTTCCTCGATGTAGGCCACGTCGCCCTGTGCTTTCGCCAGATCCAGCTCGGCCTTGAGCGTGTTCGCCAGTTCGTGGCGCCACTCAAGCTCTTCCATATTCGAGGGGTCATCTTGCGTAGAGCGCTCACGCTCGAGCCGCCAGTCGTACACGTCGGCGGTCGAAAACTCCCAGGCAATGCCACGGCTACCGCGCTGCAGGAATGGGCAACCCTCGCGTACCCACTGATCGATGGTCGTGACGTGCTTGCCAACCACCTGGGCCAGCTCAACCCGGTTGACCACCTGCCCGCGAGCCGGGGCCTTGCCGCCCATTAGCGCCCCCAGACATAGAGATAGAGTCGCATTTCAGGGCCACACAGAAGCCACATTCTGCGAATCCAATTACCCACGGGCCGTGCCCCCCTGGGAAGGACCCGCGATTTCTACGGCGCGGGGCGCCGCGTCGGCGGCGAGCACGCCGGAGACGCGGCGGCGGGTCAGGCCGACGGCCCGGGCGATGTCGGCAGCGCTCATGCCCTCGCCTGCCATGCGATGGATCGACTGGTCGCGGTAGGCGCGGTGTACGCAGCGGCAGTTGCTGGGCTGCAGGATCTCGCCGCCGAACTCTCGCACCAGCCGCATGGCATCGCGCCAGCCCAGTACGCGTACCAGCCAGTGATCAGCCGGCAGTGTCTTGGGCACGTACAGCACCACGCGCCATGAGCGCTGGCCGCATACGGGCAGCTGGCCAATCAGATACAGCGTACGCTCGCGGCCGATTACGTCGGCAATCTCTTGGGCGCTATCGGGCAAGCGCAGCCCATTCATAACGCAGCCAGGCGGTCGACCCGCATTGCCGTCACTTGCGAGCCTCCGACTCCAGCACCCGCACTCGCTTGTCCAGTGCATTGATGCGTGAGTATTGGTCTTGATCGGTCCGGTAGATTTCGGCGTGCTTCTTCTTGGCCTCGCTTTTCGTATAGATGTCGTTGACGCCGATCTTGATCCACGAAATATCTTTCTGCATGCCAGCCTGGCTGCTCTGGATCGTGGCCTGGCGATCAGACACGACATCTATTTTGTCGCTGAACTTGTTGAACTGCGCGGTTATGCTATTCAGCCACCAGCCGAAGAACACCACGATCACGGCCGCGAGCAGGCCCATGATCCACTTCTCAGTTATTTCGGACATCACCGAGGATCCGTTTCAGCCAAGCGGCTTTTTCATCATTGCGGCTCGAGCAATTCAGAAAATCGCTTCGCATAAGATTGATTTGCCGTTGATATTCAAACGGCGTGGGGCGCTGGTGGGTATGCAGGATGTTGCCCGTCGGCCTGCAAGGCGAAAAGACGTCATAGGGAACCGGCGGCAGCGCTGGGCGCACATATCGGATAACGGGCGCAGACGGTACGGAAGCGCGAAGGCTTTCAATCGCCGGCCGTGCTTTTTGCGCATGACTGGCACAGCCGGCCAAAAACAAAACAGCGATGACGAAAGCCGCGCGCATATCAGGGCTTTCGATCCTGTGCTCGCTGCAGGGCTCCGTCCTTGTCCTGGCTGTTCTTGCTGCTGCCAAACCAGAAATTCATGATCGACATAACGCTGGCCGTGAGCACCCCCAGCACCGTGACAAACGGCGCGTTCAGGTCCGCGGGAATATGCACATAGCCGGTCATCATGGCGAAGATCGCCAGAAAATAGCCAAAGATGAACGCGCAGCTCAAGGCCATCTGCGGCACTTCATTCACCTTGAACAGATCGCGCGCCGATGCACGATCTGCAGCATCTGACTGAATCCGTTTTGTCTCTTCCGAGGCCAGCTGCACGGCTCGCTGGGCAGCGATCTGTTCTAGGTCGGTCTGGCGCTTCGACTGGATCGTCGCCAGCTTCACCGCCGCCTCTGGGTCCTTATCCATCGCAGCGGCGATGTTGTCAGGCGTTGGGTCGGATACGCCCAAAGCGGTGCCCACGATACTGCCAAGCGCCGCGCCGGCGCCCGGCCCGGCCAGTGCCGTGCCGAGCAGATGGGCGCCGGTTTCGGCGACTTTCCCGCCTAAGCTTTTCCAGTTCATCCGCTTTATTCCTTTCCGGTTAGGATCATGCTGGCCACCCGTCCCGCTCGTTCAGGCGTTTGCCGCGCCCACGTCGAATCCAACGCCTCGCGCCGTGCGCTTTCCCAGTCGCGCTGCTCAATGGCTCGCAACATGTTCTTGAACTTCAAAAGCCCGCCGGCGCCTAGCTGGAAAGCCATATTGCACAGCGCCCGCTGGCGTACGCCGTCAAGTTCTGGCCAACAATCAATCCGCGCGTTGAGCTGATCAGCGACACGGGATATGTCATTGCCCAAAAGCCACATCGCCTCGTCGTGTGTGATGCCGCCGCCACGCCGGTTATCAATCAGCCGGCCGACGCCGATAGTCGTATACCCCAGGCTGTCGACGTAGGCGTGCAGGACCTCGCCTTCATCGCGCACCAGGTCTTTTTTCAACTGTTCGACATTCATCAGATACGCCCTCGCAAGCGATACAGTCTCGAATCCCGCGCATAAAAAAAGCCTGCGGGTGGTCCGCAGGCCTTGTAGCTATTGTTTGGTTTATTTCAGAGACACTTTTCGAGCCTCAAAGATAGATTATGCGAATGGGGCCCCGCCGTCAATATGTTGTGTACAGGCCATCCAGAACCCATCCCAAGACGCAACATCTTGTCTATCTGAATACGCAGATCGTCATACGCCGGACCTACGTATTTACGATTAAGACGCAGCCGTTCGGCAATCTGTCGATCACTGGGCAGTTGACAGACATAACGCGCCACCACAAGCCGCATCTGACGCCGAGACAGCATCGATCGGATGATCCGATCAACCGCCTCGATCTGACTCAAGCGGTTCGCAGCCGCCTCTGGCCGAGACAAACCCGCCGACCCGCCACGGCTGCCACTCAAATGGCCGCACGCCATATGCCCCGACCGATAGGCTGCCCAGGCATGTAACAGTTCGTTGACTTTTTCTCGGCGATCAGCCATTCGGCGTGCCTGTTTGGTGGTGGCGCTGTTTTCGTAATAGCTCATACAGCGATTTTGATAAATTGATCAGATACAGCGGCTTGCGGCTTTTTGCTGTATTGATATACCAACGATTGGCCGCTCAGTAGGTGTTGGGTCTACTTGTTATTCCGGCTCTTGTTCGGAAATTGAGCGCGAACGGTAACGCAAGTAGTTGCGCAGCCCGCTGCCGTGATCTTCGCTTGTGCCTCTCATATTCTTCTGGGCTCATTCGTCCCTTGTTGTGCTCGACGATCGCCTGCCGCCGGAACTCACGGCGGGCACAGGCTGCGATCCGCTCGCGTTCACGCTCGTCTGCAATCCGCTTCTTGCGTTCCTTGTGCGGCCCGCGTCGTCCAATCTTTCCCATGTCTCGTACCTCGTAGCACCCAACAAGCCGCTGGAGTCGACCGCCTGCGGCGGCGCCTCAGCCAGCGGTGTTATACGAAATGCCTCGTAAGCCGGCTTCCTCTCTACACGCGTCTCGAAACCGTCGAGCTTGTCCTACTGCTTCGGCCTCAGTCTTGCAGCGACCTACGTCCATCTTGACCAGATGCCCATCAAGCCGACCGCACCACCACCGTTGCATATTCCTGTCATGCATCAGTTGGGCGTCAATTTTCGTTGCGCCGGCATGCATCGCTAGTTTTTCTGTATATTCCATTGTTGTCTCACCAGTTTGCATAACGAATCGCTGCAGTTGACCTTCAAATCGCTGCCGCGCTTTGGCGGCAACTGAGCTTAGGTGTTATGCGAATTCCGATTTGCTGGCCGGATCGATCATCGAATCCGCCATCTGCGCTGGCATACCGAGATCACGCGCAATCTGATGCTCGATCGTCGCGCCGCGCGAGGTTTCATAACCGGGCAGAAGCGCGATCATGTCGCAGGTCACTAGCTTAGCCAGGGCGTGGCGCATGTAGTCTGCCCACGTCTCCTGATCCGGCGTGTCTGCTGGGTTCTCGACGTGATACCCCAGTTGCCGCAGCCGTCGAGCCTCGGCATTAAAAGCCGGGTAGTTGGTTTCCGGTAGCCCGCTCATCGGGCCGGCCAGGTAGACACGCGGCTTGTCGATATCCATTGCCTGCGGCCGGCTCAGCCACAGCTGCGCGGCCGTGCCGGCGACGACGTGATTGCTTGTGTCGCTCATACGATTTCGATCTCCACTGGATAGATGGCTTCAACCATCTTTTTCTTGGCCTTGAAAGATTCGGTTTCCATGCCCTTGACGTCGACGAAGTGGACCGTTCCGTCGACATGGAACTCTTGAAAGTCCACCACGTAGCGCACGCCGCCCGGCAGGTGCAACGGCACCTGGCGCAAGAACATCACCACGTCGCCTGCTTGCTGGCGCAATTTGAGCTGGCCGTAATACGTGGCTTCCTTCTTGCTATCGAAACGAATGCCGTCGCGTTCGGTCGGCTTCGCAGCGAACTTGTGACGGCGAGTGCGGCTGAAACGGCTCATGCCGCCACCCGCCCCGGCTCGAACAACGCCGGCGGCCGGATGCCACGCTGCCAGCGCTTGCGAATGGTCGCTGCCGCCAGACCGGTGATCGCGGCCCAGTCGCCGGTGGTCTTGCCGTCAATCCACAGCACCTTGTCACGCGCTCGGCTGTTGGCTAGCGCTGCGGCGCGCTTGGCCTCCAACGGATCGGGCCAGTGCTGATCGTCGGGCACGCCGTGCGCCAGCGCAGCCGCTCGGTCGGTGGTTTGCAGCACCGCCGCCAGCAGCGCCCGGGCGTCACCCCCTGAGTCATGCAACTCCACGCCCTGCAACAGACAAGCCAGACACTCGCGCGCTTCGTTGGCGGTCAGGGCATCGCTGATCGGATGATTCATGCGGCCCCCTGCCCGGCGCCGCGGATCCGGGCGATATAACGCAGCGCCGTTTCCTTGCTGGCTTCCAGATGCGGCAACTGCGGCTGGCCGAGGAACTCGGTGCGCTGGTACGGCTCACGATGCGGCCGACATAGCGCCCGAAACTCGGCTGCACCCGGCGGCCAGTCCCGCTTGTCGCCCGATCGTT
Organism: Salinisphaera sp.; assembly: GCA_027858915.1. GTDB lineage: Bacteria > Pseudomonadota > Gammaproteobacteria > Nevskiales > Salinisphaeraceae > Salinisphaera. Next base: position 38,657 of record JAQIBT010000156.1, on the reverse strand, counting down.
TGGCCATCCGCTCAAAGCCTGCCTCGACTTCCGCCTGGCTGATGCCGGTCAGCCGGTGCTGCCATTCGTTGATCGCTATCGCCTGCGTCGCCTCGTCCGGAATCAGGCTGATCCAGCGATGCCCGAACGTGGCCTGCAGCCGCAGGAACAGCTGGGCGATAAACGCCTTGCTCAGCTTGTCATCGTCTCGCATGGCGTTACTCGTCGCCCTGGGCGATGGCGAGCAGGCTGGCGGTTGCCCGAGCTGCGCGGTTGCCGTGATGTCCTGAATGGTTCGCTGCATGATGGCCTCGTGCTGTTCCGGGATTACGCCGTTCGGCGATGACTTGCTTGACGATCGGGTCGAGATACGCCGGCCCGATCGGCCCATCGCGTTTGTTCTCGTGGGCTCGGGCCAGTGCCGTGGTCAGGTCCGCGGTCTCGACGCCGGCCGTGGCCCAGGCCAGCACACAATCCCGGCCTCGGCCGCCGGTGGCGTAGTGGTACGGCATGCCGTGGGCATCCAGCACCGTGATGATCTCGCCGAAGGTCAACGCCTGGCCGGTTGGCACGGCGTGACGCTGCTGCGCCTGTTCGGCCCGGTGGGCATCGGCGGCTGCATCGTCCGGGTCGACGGTCACGGCGTCCTCGTGCGCACGCGCGTCGGGGCAGAGCTGTTTATCTGTTCTACTCTGCTCTGTTCCGCGTGACGTTTCGTGACGTTCGTGACGGTCGCCGCTGGGCGCATCTGCTGTCTTCTGACGGGCGCGATATTCCCGCGATCGCTCCGCCTGCGTCTTCGGCTTCTTGCGCTCGCTCTCCGGCGTGTTGAACTCGCCAAAGTTAGGGAACACAAGGCTTTCGTCGTATTCGATGCCCAGCCATTCCACCGCCTGCATGGCCCGCGCAAACCCGGGAAAGCCCGCGATACGATCCACATCATCGGCCCGCATGAACGGCACCCGGTTGTCGGACTTCACGACGTGATTGATCGCGCCCCAAACATCCAAGAGTGACGCCACCGTCACGCGCGTCACGAAATCAAACGTGACGCGTGACGTGACGGGCGACACGGTATCGAACACATGGGCACAGAACTCGGCGTCTGCCAGCAAGCAACGCGTCATCGCTGTCACCTTGGCGTGCGAGCGCATGCCCGGCCGCATCTTGATCCAGTCGCTCATGCGGCCCCCGCCAACACTGTTTCGTGCTTGAAATTGGCACCGACCAAAGCCCGGATCACCGGCGGGCAGACGCTGTTTCCGCACATGCGAACCTGAGCGTATTTCGGTAACGGCACGCCATCGGCACCGCGGTCGATGATGTAGTCCTCCGGGAACCCCTGAGCGCGATATAACTCGCGCGGCTGCAGCATGCGCATGCCGATGTCGGTTAACACATACCTCTTGCCTTCGATCGTCGTTGTGACGAGTTGAAGCCTGTCTTTGCTCGTCACTGTTGGCGACGGTTCGCGAAGATCTCGGCCGGTTTCTCCGCTCCCGCTGCCGTAGTACGGCGCCATGAGCGCAGCGACAAGACTGGCGTGCGTCGCGCCGGCGCAGATTGTGGGAACCGGGTCAGTGACCGACCGCGCGCTGCGAGCGGTGCCCTTGTGATTGAGTAGATGGGCATGCACCAGCCGCTGGGTGCTACCGCTGCCAACAATAGTCGAGACCGGCGCAGTGGCCGGATGGCCCACTACGCCCGTGTTCGCCTGCTCCATGAACGCGGCTACCAGCGACATCGCATTGCCAGTGCCCGGGCGATGCTCTTGATGCCCGCCTGCGGTAATCGTATGCAACGGATCTCCGGCCGCGCTGCCAACGCTGTTCTGCCGGTGCTTGGCCACGAATGGCGTGCATACAAGATGTTCAGCCTTAGTCGTCACCGTCGTTAGCGGATCGCTGACCCGATACTGCTGGCCGTCGCCGCGCCAGCCGGTCTGGCCGATGCGGACGATGAAAGGCGTCGGCGTATTCAGCACGAACCGATCGATGCCTTTCGCAATGCGGCGCATCGTGTTCTCAGCGAGCGGCTTCTTGCGCTCGAATATCGACGGGCACGGGATCGACCAGTCAATGCACTCGGCGGCTGACCGGTACGCCAGCAACTGACCGCGCTTGACTCGCACGTCATCTGCCGGCGCATGCGTCGGCTTCGGCCACACGATCAGCCGGCCATCACGCCGGGCAACCAGGAACAACCGCTTGCGGATCGTCGGCGCGCCATAGTCACAGGCCCGCAGTATCCGGTGCTCGACGACGTAACCCAGCCGTTGCAGCTGGTACAAGAACTTCGCGAACTCCTGACCTTTGCGGACCTTGCACGGCCGCCCATCCTCGCCCACCGGTCCCCAGTCGGCGAATTCCTCGACGTTCTCCAGGGTGATGACGCGCGGCCGCGTGCGCCGGGCCCACTTCACAACAACCCAGGCCAGACCGCGGATCTTCTTGGATACCGGTTTGCCGCCCTTGGCCTTGCTGTGGTGTGTGCAGTCCGGCGACGCATGCAACAGGCCGACCGGTTGGTTGCCGGTCACGCGCTGCGGGTTGACCTTGAACACGGATTCGCAAAAATGCTCGGTGCCCGGATGGTTCGCCGTATGCATCGAGATCGCCTGCGGGTCATGGTTTACCGCGACGTCCACGTCCCGGCCCAGCGCCTGGCGAATGCCGACCGACGTACCGCCGCCGCCGGCGAACAAATCCACCACCAGTTCATGGCCCAGGTCCAGAGTGATCTGTGGTCTGTTGCCGCTCATGCCGGCCACCATGTCAACGCGCGCCGGCTGCCGATGTCGCAATGCCGCAGCGCGCCACGCTTCACCGTACCGGCCGTCTCGCATTCGGATGTCCGGCGGGCGATTTCCCAGCGGTCCAGTTCGCAGTGCTGGCTCAGCTCGCGCGAGGTACAGCCGGGGTGCATGGCCACGGTCGCCGCCACAATCAGCTGATTCGCCCGGCGGCGACCGCTGCGCGTCACCTCGTCGGCCGCTTCGTGTGACGACGCCGCGTCGGTAGCGCGGGCGGCCGGTGTCTCCACGCGACGTGCCCGTTCTGGCTGGCCTGTGTTGATATTCGTTTGCGCTTCAAGCATCCTCGTCTTTCTCCTTGTGGGAGCCCGCTCGTCTGCTTGGTCGCTAGAGCGGGCTTTTTATTGCCTGGGATTATTCGTCGCCCAACATCTGGGCCTTGAGCAGCCGATCGGCCTCGGCTTGTTCGTGCCGTTGGCCGATGCCGGCGTAATAAGTCGTCGCGTGGTATTTCGCCGCGCTCATGAACACCGGCGTGCCTTCGCACTGGATGATCTGCAGCTCCAGCGCGGCCAGCAGTGGCCCGATCTCCGAAATCTTCAGCTGATCGACCTCGCCGGAAAACACGCGGCTCAGCTTGGTCTTGTCGATGCCAGAGGCCTGTGCAATCTCGACCTGTGTCTTGCCGCGCGCGGCACGCAATAAAACGTCTAAAAAATTGCGTGATGATTGCGCGCTCATGGGGCGTAATAGTCATACGCGCCACATGGAGGACGCAGTGAATACACAGATACGACGGTTTGGGGGCTCATGCAGCGGTGTGTTTTTCGGGCGCCGGTCCGAAGACCTGCGGCGACAGTTCGTACCGCGTGACCTGTCGGTCCGTCGCCGCCTCGATGTCGCGACAAAACTCGGGCGGGACATAACTGTGCTTGAGCCAGTAAGAGATGTTCTGCTGCTTGACCCCGCGGCCAATAGCTCGGGCCAGCGCCGACTGGCCGCCGCAGATCGAAACGGCTTTTTTAAGGGCTTCGGTGTTCATGGCACCCGATGCTACAAGTTTATTTGTCATCAATCAACAAGTGATTTTGCCGCGACAGTCACAAGCGAACTTGTGACTATGGGCAACATGAAAACCTTCGCCGACCGCCTCAAGCACGCCCTTGCCTACCGCGACATGAGCCAGGCCGAGCTAGCCCGCCGTGTCGGCCTGAAAGCGCAAGCGATCCAGTACCTCTGCAAAAAGGGTTCAGGCAGCCGCAAGTCGTACGAGATCGCGCAGGCGCTGCGCGTGTCGGTTGATTGGCTCACCACCGGCAAAGGGCCGATGATGCGCGGGGCGGAGGCGCAGCCGATCTCGGACCGCACGCCGGCGCCGCTCGACGCCCAGGTGATCACACACATACTCGACGCGATCGACAAACAGCGCGCCAGCCACGGCTATGACCCGGTCAAGGATCGGCTGCCGAACAGTGAGACCGCGTCCCGTATTGCCGAGCTATACCCGGAAATGATCGCCGGCAGAAACGAAGACGATCGAACGCGAGTTATGAGTTTGATTTCGCGAAAGCTAGCCTCTCCCGCTGATGCAGATAGTCAGGAGGACAAGTGGGGGAATCGGAGAGAGCACGACGACTCATGACCCGTTACGACGAAACATGCCACCCAGGACGGCGCAAGGAAGACAAGGGCAACGTGTATCCAGGCCGCCGCAAGCACGACAAGCCGAGCATGTATAGCTCGCCCCAGGTAAATATCAACGTGCACGCCGGCGCGGTGACGATTGCAGACGGTGCGGTGCGGGCCGGCGGGCGGATTGTTATTTGCGCACATGCCAGCATGGATCGAGCGCAGCGCCACCCGGAGGCGGCAAAAGAAGCACCAGACCAGCGCTAACTTGCAAAATAAAGACAACGACAACAGCCGGCCAATCTCTTGGCCGGTTTTTTTTGCGCTTAAATACAAATAAACTTGTTGACTTGCAACAAGTGTACTTGTATCGTCTGAACCACAAGAACTCGCAACCACGCCATCAAATGATCGACGCACCCACAGGACACAGCAACAGCGGACAGCCATCACGGCGGTCTAGCGATATCTGCCTGAACTGGGCGCCGATTGTTCTGGCGGTTGCGGTGATCGAGCTTTGGTCAGCAGTCATTTGCTGGGTGATCTGATGGATATGTGCCAAGCAATTTTCGCCCGACTGGTCAAAGACGAGCGGGCACGCCGCTTTCGAGCCATGCCGTCGTCTCAGGCCGCCCGCAACGCACAGTGCGAAGAACTGGCGGACTGGACAAAAACAGCAGCCGAAGCCGACGTGATCAACGCTAAGCACAGCAAAGAGCGCTGGCAACGGCTGCTCAACCTGGCGCTGGCGCAAGTCATCCGCGACCGGCCCGGCATGCAATCCGATTACCACCTGGCCCGTGCGGCCGAAGACCTGCGCAATGCACTGCGCACCCTGGAGGGGGACCGATGAAGCACCACATGTCACAACACGTCGCCGAACGACTGCAGCTTGCAGCGTGCCTGCTGGTCATGGTCGTCGGCGGCTGGCTGATCAACTACGTCGCCGCCCCCGACGTGCACGCACAGATCAACCCGGCCCACACCGGCGCGGTCTGCTGGGGCGAGCGCGCGGCCGTCAAGAGCTGCGAATCATGAGCGCTATCGACCCCAAAACCGAACAAGACGTGGACGGCTGCTGTGTGACCGCGTTTGGACAGCTGGCCTATGTCTGGCCGCGCACCTGGGGCGCATTTGACGCGATCCCACTCGAAAAGCGTATTGGCAACTGGGAAAACGATCCAGCTAGCACGATCTGCAAAGACGACGGACGGGAATGGCAGAAGCGCTGCCACTCCAAGACGCTCGGCAACTTCGCGGCTGGCTCCGTCACCGTCATTTTTCAGTGGTTCGAGCCGCGCATCGCGCCCACCGACAAAGAGGCCTGAAATGCCCAGACCGACCCGTTATTGCTGGGGCTGCAAACAGCAGCTCAACCCGAATGCGTTCCCGCGCCGCAGCAGCCTCTGCTATCCCTGCGCCGACGCGCGCAAGACACAAGCCGACACCGCAGGGCGTCTGTAATGGCCCGTCGCGACGCCGATCGCCGTTGCCGGCGCTGCACGGAAATCAAGGCCGAGCGCGATTTTCGGCCGCCCGCGCCTTATCCGTCGACCGGCGTCTGCCTGACCTGTCGCCGACAACTAGGCGATCTGCCCGTGCACAAGCCCGACCCGGCAGCACGGCTGATGCAGACCCTGCGCACGACCCATGCCCGCCCCATGACCATCACCGAATGCTCGATGGCCAGCGTGGCGCGCATGGTATCGGCCCGCGACTGGCAGATGCACGACCCAGCCGACGATCACGATATACGCCGGCGCTTGATGGCTGCCCTGTTTGCCAACGCCACCCACGTCCTGCCCAGCAGCACCGCCGCGCTACACGTCGAAGGCGGCGTACGTATCGATCTGGCCTGGGGCAACACCGCTGATTGTGTCGCCCACCTGCTGCACGCGATCCATCGGCCGCGCGAACGCCAATGCGGGCTGGTCATGATCACCCAGGCGCCTATTCCGCTGCGTTTTCTTGACGGCGTCGAACAACACGCCGGCATCCCGCTCTATGTCCACCACCACTCATTGGGGTAACCATGCCGTCCAAAGGCATCAATAAAGCAATAATTGTTGGCAATTTAGGCGCCGATCCGGATATTCGCTATACCTCCGCCGGCACCGCCGTTGCCAACCTCAGCGTCGCAACCTCCGAATTCTGGAAAGACAAGCACCAGGGCGACCAGCGAGAGGTGACCGAGTGGCATCGCATCGTGTTCTTTGCCCGCCTGGCCGAAGTCGCCGGCGAATACCTGCGCAAAGGCTCCAAGGTCTACGTCGAAGGCCGTATCCAGACCCGCAAGTGGCAGAACAAGGACGGCGTCGACCAATACACCACCGAAATCGTCGGCAACGAAATGCAGATGCTCGACAGCCGCGGCGGATCGGGCAATGGATCCAGCAGCGGCCAGGCCAAGGCCGAGCAGCAGGCGCAACGCAACGCCCCTGCCAGTGCCGGCGACTACTCCAAGGCCAGCCGCGGCGCCAGCCAGCCGCCACAGGCACCGCCGGCCGAGCCGGGCGCGTATGACGATCTCGACGACGATATCCCATTCTAGTTCCCGCTAAAGTAAAAAGTGTAGAGGTACTTAATAAATAGCCCGCGAGAGCTTGCCTGCTGCCCGGTTTGTGGCTGATCACAGCGCCACCCAAGGACACGACATGAACGAAACGACCGAACATTACGAAAGCGTCCGCCACTTCATGCGACTGGCCGGCCAGGCAACGCCCAAATCGCCGACCGAAATGGACAGCGCCACCCGAGAACTACGCGCCCGGCTGTTGATCGAAGAAGTCATGGAGACCATCAACGACGGTCTCGGGGTGCGCGTGTCGGCACCGGACGGGCATCGACTGCACGCCGACAGCTTTTCTTTCGACGGATCCGACGACGAAGCCAACCTGGTCGAACTGCTCGACGGCTGCTGCGACGTCAACGTCATCACTACCGGCACCCTGATTGCCGCCGGGCTGACCGATGCCGGGCCGCAGATGCTGGTCGACGAAAACAACCTGGCCAAGTTCGGCCCCGGCGGTCATCGCCGCGCCGATGGAAAATGGATAAAACCCGCCGATCATCAAGCGCCCGACCTGGCCGGCGAGATCCGCCGCCAAGCCGGCCGGGCGCCATTCTGATGGCGGTCGAATCCTATCCGCTGTGTTGGCCTGCCGGGCGACCGCGTACCAGCCGTCGAGAGCGCTCGCGCTTTGATACGACGCTGGGGCTCGCCAGAGATACCCTGATCACCGAAATCGAGCGCTTAGGCGGCTCAGGCTTAATCATCAGCACCAACGTTCCGACCAGAAAAGACGGCATGTTCTACGCCAGCGCCAAGCGGCCCGAAGATCCCGGCGTGGCCGTCTATTTTGATTACAAGGGATCGCAGCACTGTTTCGCTTGCGATCAGTGGGATCTGTTGCAGGACAACGTGCAGGCAATCCGAAAGACGATAGAGGCCCTGCGCGGAATTTCCCGCTGGGGATCTGGCGACATGATGGAGCGGGCGTTTACCGGGTTTGCCGCGCTGCCCGATCCGGCAACTGCCGGCGGAGAACACTGGTCGGACGTGCTGGGCGTTCTGCGAAGTGCGCCAGATGGCGTCGTCACAAATGCATACCATCGGGCACGCCGAGACGCACACCCAGACGCTGGCGGCAGCAGCGAGGCTTTTAATCGCGTGCAGACCGCCTGGGAACAGGCCGGGCGGGAGCGCCAGCTATGAGCAGAAGCGGATACTCAGACGACATAGACGACAGGTGGGCATTCATCCGCTATCGCGGCGCCGTGGCCAGCGCGATTAGAGGCGAACGCGGTCAAAGATTGCTGCGCGACCTCATAGACGCGCTTGAAGCCATGCCGCAGAAACGGCTGATTGCCGATGAGCTGGAAAATGCCACTGGCGAGGTCTGCGCACTGGGCGCGATAGGCAAACGCCGAGGCGTGGAGATGGCCGGACTGAATCCAGATGCCAGCAAACGCGTTGCTGGGACATTCGATATCGCCGAGGCGCTGGCCAGAGAAATCGTCTTCGAGAATGACGAAATATGCGATCGCAAGTTCGATCCAGCCACTCGGGGCTGTCGAGACTTCACCCCTGAGGAGCGCTGGCAACACATTTACCGTTGGGCACAATCAAAGCTGCGCCTGGAGAGTCAGTCAGCATGAGCGAACCAAAGATGCCCCGCATGCTCGCCCGCCTACGCGATCGCCTCGACGAGCTCGCCCGCGATAACGACTGGGAATACCGATTCATCACCGGCCTGCTCGAGCGCTTCGAGTCTGGCGAGATCAAGCATCTGACCGACAAGCAGTTCCAGAAGGTCGACGAAATCTATCGCAAGTACGAGACACAGGATTAGCCATGGCCGTCGTCGATCCGATCGTGACCCAGGAACAGCTGATGTCTGCCACCGGCTACGAGCGTGCGGGCGATCTGGAAAAATGGCTGCGGCGCAAGGGCATCAAATACCACCGCGGGAAGGGTAATCGCGTATTCACGACAGTCGACGCGCTGAACGGGACGTTAGATGATGTTGAGACCGCCGACATCGAGTTCACCTGATGCCCAGACAACGCAACCGCGGCCGCGAGCAGCTGCCGAAGTACGTCTACCCGACAAAAGGCTACTACGTCTATCGGGAATACCAGGGCGTCGAGCATGGCAGGGCGCGCTTCGCGCCCGATCGCCGGCTGTGTCCAGATGACACACCGATCGAGGAGCTATGGCGGATCTTCCGCGAGGAAACCGCCGGCACCCGTCAAAACACTCTCGGCTGGCTGTTCGACAAGTTCATCAAGTCCGCGCATTTCCGCGAGCTGGCGGACAGCACCCAGGCGATGTACAAGCGCAACGCGCGCACCATAGAAAGCGCGAGCATCAAGGGCGGCCGAAAGTTCGGCGAGATCCCGATCAAAGGCCTCACGCCCGGCGTGTTCCGCAAATACATGGATCGGCGCAGCGAGGACGCCTACGTCCAGGCCAACCGCGAACTATCGTTCATCAAGTCGGCGTTCGCCTGGGCCTACGAGCGCGACATGGTCACCGGCAACCCCGCCGCCAAGGTGAAAAAGAACAAGGAAACCCCGCGCGACAAATACGTCGAGGACGCCGAATACCTGTTTGTGCGCGACCGCGCGACGCCGCCAATCTACGCGGCGATGGAGCTGGCCTATCTCTGCCGGGCCCGTATCAACGAAGTGCTCAAATTCGACCGCGCCATGATTCGCGACGAAGGCCTGCTACTCGAGCGCTCCAAGGGCAGCAAGACCCAGCTGATCGGCTGGACGCCGCGGCTGCGCGAAGCGATCCGCCAGGGCCGCGTTGGGCGCGACGGCAACACCAAGCTGTCGCGCTACATCATCAGCCGCAACGACGGCTCACAGATGCAGTACGCCGGCTTCAAGAGCGCCTGGGCGCGGCTCAAGGCCAAATGCAAGAAAGACGGCATGACGGTCGACTTCACCTACCACGACTTGAAAGCCAAGGGCGTCAGCGACTTCGACGGCGACAAGCACAAAGCCAGCGGCCACAAATCGCCAAGAATGACCGCTATCTACGACCGCAAACGCGAAACGATCAAGGCCACGAAATAGGTTTTGCGCCGGACACCCGACAGTCAGTGGTTGTAGAGTTCGAAATTGTGATCAAGCCAAAGAATACGAAACACAATTCCCGTTCGATAACCAACCATCGGCCTCAACCCGTCAAAGCGAAGCGCGAGCAACGTTACGTCTTCTGTCAGGAGCGGCGGAAGTGGTGCCTTGATCTGGTGCTGCGGTATTTTTTCAGTGCCAACACCATGCCGCGGCGCATGCTGGATTTCCATCCAATCCAGCTGACTTAGCTGTCGTAGCTTTTTGACTAGCTGCCGCTGCGAATCTTCGGTGCCATCTTCGACGTCGAATCCGTTCTGCAGATAACGGAAGCAAAAGACCGGGTGCTTAGTCTCGGGGTTTGCTGAAGTGTCAGACGGCGCCTTAATTCGCTTACCGGCTGACGCATTCTGTCGCTTAAGATTGCCTCTTCCCCGACCCACTAGGAATCAAGCTGCGTCTCGAAATAAGACCTCATTGACCCGTGGCTGATTTCATCATTCCGATCAGCGTTGAGCCACGGCGCTTCCGCGTGCGTCATGTTCCGCAGCTTCCAAGCCGAAAACTGTCCGTAGACGTCGTAGACTTCATCGAGGATTTCTCGGTCTTTCTCATCAATCGCTTCTACGTCAAAATCGACGGGAATTGGAATCGGGCCGCCGCCATAGTCGCGAAACTCATGCCACACTTGGGGCACGACCGGACCGTGCTCCCATGCCTTGATTCGCTCGTCGAAGAGCGGCAGGCCGGTGATCGCCAAGGTTACTCCTTGTGCGTAATACAGCAGCTTTTGGAGCTTCAGGTTTGTGAGGAGATCGCCTGCCTCATCATCACTAAGACAGAGAAAATAGTTGGCAATCTGGGCTGCCGAATACATAGTCTTCTCCTCTCGTCAGCTGGTGCTGTAGCGGCGCACCTACAATGGAGATCTTAGCAGTTAACAGTAACCAGTGCGGCACGAATTCGCGGTGCGCGAATTTTCGCGCCATAAGCAAAGAGTGAATACGCGTTTTTGGAATCGTTTTTGGAAAGTCAGCGCCGCAAGTCGCATATTTGAGCGCAAAGCGCTGATTTTAATGGTGGCCGGAGGTGGAATCGAACCACCGACACTGCGATTTTCAGTCGCATGCTCTACCAACTGAGCTATCCGGCCGATCGACAGACGATCGTGCGAGGGCCGTATTAAACCCACCTGAGACGGTTACGTCAACCATCAATGCCTGTTGCCGTTTCATACGGCAGCGCGTGGCGGGCTGAAATCGCGTCAAACAAGGCGCAGAGCTTGCTCGCAGTCATTCGGCGGCCAAGCTCTGCAACACCCGATGTCGCGCTATCTTTGATTAACTTTGGATCCGCAAACCCAGGGGCCAGCGTTGCATGGCACGGCATCAGGCCCGCGACGTAACCTACGACGACTTCGGCGGCACGTAGTGCGTCTCGGCGGTCTGTCCGTCGCCGAAGAAATATTCTTCTGTCTGCTCGGTGAGAAACTGGCGAGCCTTCGGATCGGCCAGATGCAGGCCATATTCGTTGATCAAACGAGTCTGTTCCTGCATCCATTGCTGCCAGGCTTCCATCGATACGTTGTCGTAGATGCGTTGGCCCAGCTCGCCTGGCAACGGCTGTCGGGGCAATCCCTGCGCCTGACGGCCCAGTTTGACGCACTGTACGGTATGACTCATAGCGCAAGACTCTGCTGCGGTGTATTCAGAAGACGCGCGATGGGCGCCGGAATTCCAGGCCGGTCATCGCGCGTAAACCATCGGTGATTGGCGTCCATGATACGGACTGTGTCCCGATGCTGCATGCGCCGCGGATGAATCGTCAGCTCGAAATGCGTGAACGTATGGGACAGCGGCGTCAGCAACAGGCCCGCATCGGCACGAATCCCGTAGCGCTGCGTACACAGCGCCTCCACATCGGCATCAGCGGCGACTTCGGGCAGACTCCAGAGGCCGCCCCATATCCCGGCTGGCGGCCGCTTTTCCAGCAGAATGCGTCCCTGGGCATCCTCGATCAGCAGCACAGTCGTCTCGCGCTGTTCCCGCCGTTTGCGCTGCCGTCGCGTCGGTAGCTGGTTCTGGATCGCTGCCTGTTTCGCCAGACAGCGGTCCGCCAATGGGCAGCGTTCGCAGTGCGGACGGCCACGCGTGCACACCGTCGCTCCCAGATCCATGATCGCCTGTGTGTAGTCGGTCACCCGCTCTTGCGGCGTGTAACGCTCAGCCAGCTGCCACAGCGGCTTTTCATAAGCTGCCGTACCCGGCGTTGCGGTGACCGCTGCGAGCCGCGCAATGACGCGCTTGGCGTTGCCATCCAGAATCGGCGCCCAACGGCCGAACGCCTGAGCTACGATCGCGCCCGCCGTGGATCGACCGACGCCGGGCAGGCTGATCAAGGTTTCGACATCGCCCGGCAGCTCGCCCGCATGCGCTTCAACAATACGCTGTGCGGCGGCGTGTAGATTGCGAGCGCGGGCGTAGTAACCTAGCCCGGCCCAGTGCCTCATGACGTCGTCGCTGACTGCCTCGGCCAGCGTTTCGACGTCTGGAAATCGGACCATGAAGCGATTGAAATAATCGACGACGGTCGTGACCTGCGTCTGCTGAAGCATGATCTCGGCGATCCATACGCGATAGGCAGTGCGCGGATGCTGCCAGGGCAGGTCGCGCCGACCGTGGCGGTCGAACCACGCGAGGAGCGCATCGGCGATCTGCTCTGGAGGCGTGTCGTTCATTCTCCTGCCTTGTGACTGTAGGTATCCGCCAGCGCTTCGACTGCGTTGGCGGTGGTCTGCATCTGTTGACGCAGTTCACGCCGGATCAGCAACGGCCCGACCAGGGGCGGTACCCAGAAATCCGGCACCACGCGGGCCTGGAGACGCATGCGCGTGCCCTTGCCCGGGCCAGCGTTGGTGAATTGCCAATGCGCGCTGCCGTCCTTGAGATCGCCGACGCCGGGTACGATCTGCATGTCGATACGACGATCCGGCGTCAGTGTGTAGTGCATCACCTGCCGTATGCGCTTGCACCAGCCGATCACGCACAGGCGCATTACGGAATCCAGCTGATCATTGCCGACGAGACGACTCGACACGATGTCAGGGTCGAACGACGGCAAGCGTTCGAAATCGGTCGCCGCGCGGTAGACCTCATCGCGCGCGGCATTCAGACGCACGGTGGACTTGATGGTATACGCCTTGCCGGCATGCACAACCTTCATCTGCTCGACTTCGGCAGCCTGTGCGCAGGCTATTGCCATGATCGAGGCCAGCCCTGCGATGACGACAAGGCAGCGCCAGGCAAAGCCAGGCCGTCGTTCAGCCTCAGCCCAGCCGTTCACGGCTTACCCGACGAGATCGACAAGCCGTCGCCGGCCTTCTTGTCGAGCGGGTTGTCGTCGGCCGGCTGATTCAAATTGGCGTCAACCTCCTGCTTGGAGACGCCGGCGCCCGCCTTGGATTTGTCGCCCGCCGCCGACTTCAGCGCTGCTTTCAGGTCGACCGTATAATGCGGCGCAAGCAACGGGCCCTGCAGACGAAGCGGTATGCTCAAACCTGCAAGTTTGGTGAGCTGTCCTCCAGAATCTCCCGGCACGTCGACCCGAATCGTATAGTCAAGATGATTATTCGGAATGTCGTAACGGCCGGCGCCATGGGCAGTCAGGTGGGGCGTGATCAGCGTCAGATCGTCACCGCTCATCAATCCGTCATGAACATGAAAATGGCCGTCGAGCCGTGAGAACGCGGTGCTCTGTCCCGGCTCGATCGCGGATGTTTTCGAGTTATCGCCGCCGTCCTGCGCCGCCCGCGCTGCCTCGAGCAGGTTTGCAAGATTGACGCCGTGGATGCTGCCCTCGCCAAGCGCCAGGCTGAACTGCCCGGTCAGGCTGCGCTTGAGCTGGGCGACCTGTTTGCCGTGCGCTCGCACGTCGAGACGTGCATCCCCGCGCGCCGAGACCGGCTCGCGCTCGGCCACATCCTTCATCAAGGGCTGTAGATCGATTTGTACGGCCGAGCCGGCCAGTGCAAATCGCGGCGTATCTGAACTGGCGTCAACCGAACCGGTCAGATCGAGTCGCCCGCCGTATAGATCGGCAGTGAGCGGCGCAATATCCAGACGGTCCTGGTGGATTTTCATGTGCATGGCGGCATGACCGACATGAACGTTGGCGATGGTGAGAGCCCCAATCCTCACATGCCCGTCAAGCTCGACATCGCGCAGTGCCGCCAGGTTGAACTCGGCGTTCTTCTGCGGATCGCCACCACCGGTTTTTGGCGGCTCACTGGTCTGTGCCTGTCTGGCACTGGCCGGCGGAAGATAATCGTCGACGTTCAGCTGGTCCAGATCGAGATCGACGATCAGGCTCGGACGCTTGAAATAGTCGATTCGCGCCGTGCCGCTCAATTTACTTTCGTCCAGCGACGCGTTGATCTGCTTGAAAAGCACGCTCTTCGCTCCGCCTTCGAACTGCGCATCGAACGAGGCCGATGTCAGTGCGGTATGGCTGCGGGTTCGCGCCGGCCGGATCTCCAGCTGCTGCATCGCCGAGCGCGGGCTGAACGTTGGAATCGTTAATCGCCCGTTATAGCTAAGCCGACTGTTCAGGCCATCGCCTGCGATCTTGCCCTTGAGCGTGGCGCCAGCGCTCTGGAGCGTGATGTTGTCAAGGCTGAAGCGACCAGCATGCAGATCGATCTCGCCGGCCGCACTGATATTGGCTTCCTGCTCACCACCCGGAATAGACGCGCCCTGTATCAGTATGTTGACACCCAGATCAGTGAACCGATAGAAACGGTCGGCGAGATGTGGCTCTATGCTCGATACCACGTTGATATTTGCACTGATGTGATCGCTTGGCCGCAACAGATCACCGCTGAATTCTAGGCGAAAGGGATGGCCGTCGCTCAGTCGTCCAGTATCCAGCGCCAGGCTTTTGAACTGATACTGGGTATTGGACGCGGCGTCATCCCAATCGACCTCCGCGTTATTGATCTTGATCGATCCTATCCGCAGCGATGACAGCGGCCGACCTTCGCTTTGCGCCCCCTTGTGCTGCGACCGCTGCGCAGACGAGCTCTGTCCCGCCGCTTGTCGGCCGCGATGGATTAGATTCTCCACCACCCCATGCCAACTGCTGCGGCCATCGGCGTGGCGTTCGAGCCGCAGATGCAGACCGTTCAGGCTCAGCGTTCCTACCCGGATACGATCAACCAGCAGAGGCAACAGCCGGATGCGGGCGTCGGCACTGTCGAGTTCCGCGATCGGTTGCTTGCCAAAACCCGGCGCGTTGGCGACGGTGACGCGTCCGAGTTCGATGCCGAGCGAAGGAAAAATCGATAGCCGGATTGGTCCGTCGATCGTCACCTGGCGACCGATTTCACGCTCGATGGCGGCCTTGATCCGTGGTTTGTAGTCGTTCGGATTGAACCACAGGAGCAGACCCGCCAGAGCCATTCCATAGAGCACCACCGCGGCCGCGCCTACACCAAGCACAATCCTGAGCCACCTGTTCATCGCTGTCCCGTTGGTCGGTCGATACCCGTTGTCTGCGCCAATCGCGAGCCGACATCTCTGCAGCCGGCTTTCAGGCGCGTTATTCTACGCGTCCCCGCCGTTGCGAGCGGCCCATTTTCAACCCGTATCATTGCCATGCAGATCGAAGTCAACGGCCAGCCTGCCGAATGCGCCGAACATATCTCACTGAACCAGCTGCTGAGCGATCTCGGCTACACGGAGCAACGTGTAGCCGTCGAACACAACGGCCAGATCGTACCGCGTGAACGACACCCGCAAACCGTGATTGTCGGCGGCGATACGCTAGAAATCGTGCATGCCATTGGCGGCGGTCAGGCGACGTCTGTGTCCGATCAGCTGACCATTGCTGGGCGCCAATTCAACTCCCGCCTGTTGGTCGGTACCGGCAAATATGCCGACCTGGACGAGGCCGACGCCGCGATCACCGCCTCGGGCGCCGAGATCGTCACCCTGGCGATTCGCCGCACGCCTGCGCTGACCGATCCGGAAGCGCGCAAGAAACGCAACCTGCTGGACGTCGTGCCACCAGAAAAATATACCCTGCTGCCCAATACCGCCGGCTGCTATACCGCGAAGGACGCTGTACGCACCTGCCGGATGGCGCGCGAGCTGCTGGACGGCCACAACCTGGTCAAGCTGGAGGTGCTGGGCGATGAAAAGACGCTCTACCCTGACATGGCTGAAACGCTGGTCGCCGCCCGTGCGCTGGTAGACGACGGTTTCGAGGTCATGGTGTATACCAGCGATGACCCGATCGCCGCGCGCCGGCTAGAGGACATCGGCTGCGTCGCGGTCATGCCGCTGGCGGGCCCGATCGGGTCCGGACTGGGCATTCAGAACCGCTACAACGTGATGGAAATCGTCGCGAACGCCAACGTTCCGGTGTTGGTCGATGCTGGCGTCGGCACTGCCTCCGACGCAGCCATCGCCATGGAACTGGGCTGCCACGGCGTCCTCATGAATACGGCAATCGCAGGTGCAGCGAAACCGGTCCTCATGGCGCAGGCCATGCGCCATGCCGTGATTGCTGGCCGACAGGCGTTTCTCGCCGGGCGCATGCCGCGTCGTCGCTATGCATCGGCGTCATCGCCCATGTCCGATCTGCCGTTCTGATGAATTCACATGGGTGACCCACATCACCGGCGGATCCGCAGCTTCGTCAAGCGCGAAGGCCGGCTGACGCCCGGCCAGGAGAAAAATCTGGCGTCGCTCTGGCCACGCTTCGGGCTGAACATGCCGGACGCGCCGATTGACTGGAGCCAGGAGTTTGGCCGTCAAGCCCCGCTTACGCTGGAAATTGGCTTCGGTGCCGGCGAACTGCTGGCCGAACTCGTGGCTCGTCATCCTGACGAGGATTTCATCGGTATCGAGGTCTATCGAGCCGGCGTTGGCCGCTTGCTGGGCGCCCTCGATGCGGCCGGTGCAAGCAACGCTCGTCTATTCAACGAAGACGCGGTGGACGTGCTGGCCGCGGCGTTCAACGACGCCAGCCTGGATACAGTATTACTGTATTTCGCTGACCCGTGGCCCAAGACACGCCATCACAAGCGGCGCATCGTCCAAACCGGCTTTGCCAATGAGATCGCACGCGTACTCAAGCCAGGCGGTGTTTGGCGATTGGCTACGGACTGGACCCACTACGCCGAACATATCCGCGAGGTACTCGATGTCCACGGACAGTTTGAAAACATCGGTGACCGCGACGGTTTTGTGAGTCAGCCACCCCGCCCGGCGACACGTTTCGAATCCCGTGGCCTGCGCAAGGGTCACGGCGTGCGGGACATGGCCTATCGACGCCGCGAAAACTGACCCGAACGGTCCTCCCCCAACACAAATCAGGCGCCGCCGGTTACTCTTTGAGCACCATCCGCAGGAACTGCTGGGTGCGTTGTTCGGTCGGCGCCGTGAATATCTTCTCTGGTTCGCCCTGCTCCAGGATTCTGCCGTCACAGAAGAAACAGACCCGATTGGCAACGTCGCGCGCGAACCCCATCTCGTGGGTCACGATGAGCATGGTCAGGTCATGCTCAGAGGCCAGATCCTTGATCACTTCGAGCACATCGCCGACCATCTCGGGGTCGAGTGCCGAGGTCGGCTCGTCGAACATCAGCAACTTCGGCCGCATCGCCATTGCCCGAGCAATCGCGATACGCTGTTTCTGACCGCCTGACAACGAGTTGGGATAGGCATCGCGCTTTGCGCTCATGCCCACCTGGTCCAGCAGCTCCTCGGCGCGCTTGACCGCCTCGGCGCGAGACAATCCGAGCACATGGATCGGCGCTTCAATGATGTTGCGCAACACAGTCATGTTGGGGAACAGATTGAAGTGCTGAAAGACCATGCCCACGTTGCCGCGCATCTTGTGCAGATGCTTCTCGCTCGCGGGGGCAAGGCTGCCATTGCGCTTTTCATGCCATAGCGGTTCGTCCTCGATATACACCACGCCTTCCTGAATGTCTTCGAGGGTCATCAGAATTCGCAGCACGGTCGACTTGCCCGAACCAGAAGGCCCCATCAGTACGACCCGTTCACCGGGCTGGATCTCGAAATCGAAGTCATCCAGAACGACGGTGTCGTCGTCAAAGCGTTTGGTAACCTTTTCAAAGGTGACGATTGGCTTCATTTGAGTGGTATCCCCGCGCGCGGCAAGCGATTTTCGAGATAGCGGACCGCGGTGGCCGCAATCACAGTCAGAATGAGAAACAGGATGCCGACCATCGTCAGCGGCACCATGTAACGATAGGTACGAGCACCGATGATCTGGCTCACACCCAGCATCTCCAGCACCGTGATTGCGGACAGTATCGGCGTGTCCTTGATGATCGATACCAGATAATTGGCGAGCGCCGGCACGATCCGAGGAATCGCCTGCGGAATGATCACATCGCGAAAGGTTCGCATCGTGCCCAGGTTAAGCGCGCGCGCAGCCTCTCGCTGTCCCTGAGGCACGGCATCGAGGCCGGCTCGGTAGACCTCCGAGGTATAGGCGCTGTATTGCAGTCCGAGCGCAAAAATGCCGGTTTCCAGCGCAGGCAGCGTGAGGCCCACATCCGGCAGGACGTAGTAGAGAAAATACAGCTGAATCAGGAGCGGCGTGTCGCGCACGAACTCAATTACGAAGCGGGTTGGCCACGACACGATCCGCATCGGCGCCGACCGCATGAGCGCGAATACCAGACCCAGCACAAGCGCGATCAGAAAGCCGAAAACAGTAGCCAACACGGTGATTTTCATGCCGATTAACAGAATCGGAATGATCGACGCCGCAAAGGTCCAGGAGTTCGACAAATCCCAGTGAATTCCATAAAGCATCAGCGGGATACCTCGCGTCCGGAAAGTCGTACGGTATAGCGCTCGATGGCGCGCATCACGAGCATCAGCACCAGCGCCATGGCGAAATACATGAGCAAGGTGAGCGTCAGAATGGGAACGGTGTCAAGTGTCTGATTGCGAAGAGTATCCGCCTGAAATGCCAGATCACTGAGGCTGATCAGCGACACCAGCGCGGAGTCCTTGAGGTTCTGAATTACCAGATTGCCGAACGGCGGCATCATCTCTACCAGCGCCTGTGGCATCACCACTCGCCAGAGCGTCTGCACCGGCTTGAAGTTGAGCGCGGTGGCGGCCTCCAGCTGACCCGACTCCACCGACGCAAGCGAGCCGCGCACGACTTCAGCGCCATAGGCGCCGATATTCAGCGACAATCCAAGGACACCAGCCACCGTCGGCGATAGGCTGATACCCAAGAGGACCGGCAGTGCGAAATAGATCCAGAAAAGCTGTACCAGCAGCGACGTGCCGCGAAAAACCTGCACATAGGTTCGCGCCAGCCAACGCCAGCCCGCAAACCGGGCGCCCGAGCCGATGCCGGCCGCAAAGGACAGAATCGCGCCGCCGATGGTCGACGCGATGGTAATCCAAGCGGTGACTTCGGCGCCCCTGAGCAAGGGCGGAAGAAGGTCGATCCACTGCATGCGCTATCCCCCCAGAAGATGCCCAGGATCAGAAGAAAGCCGGTCACAATTACACCATCGCGACCGGCTCATATCGCTTTGAAAGTTCGCCCCCGGTTAGCTGGAGGACGAGCTGCATAGCTCCTTTGTGGTCTTCTTGTGCACTTCGTCGATCGAGTGCTGGTCAAGACCAAAGCCCTTGAGTGTCTTGCTCCAGAACGGCGTCTCCTGGACCTTCGCCAGCTGCTTGTCGAAGGCGTCGCGAAGACTTTCATTATTCTTGTTGAAGGTATAACCGCCCCAGCTACGCACCGGCGCCCCCTTGATAATCGGATCCTGGAACGGCTCGGCCGGCTGAACCCGATCGGTCTTGGATGCCAGCCGAACCACCGTCAGTTCGGTGCCGGCATAGGCGTCGATGCGCCCGGTCGCAACCGCCGAGGCCGCGTCGGTGTTGGCGTTCAGGGTCACGATCTGCGAATCCTTGATCCCGAGCTCGTGCGCAAATTCGAGCTGGTCGGCACCCGATACGATACCCATCTTGAGACTGCTGTTCTTCACAAAATCCTGGTAGCCGTGGATGTTCTTCGGATTACCCTTCTTGACCATCAGGCCTTCGCCGTAGGTGGTGTTGGGAATAGAGTAGGCCACCTGAGTGCAGCGCTGGGGCAGAATCGCCTGGGATGCGGCCACCATGTCGACGCGATCGGCCTTGAGCGAGGGAATCAACGAGCCGAACGGCACCACCGTCCACTGAATATCCTTGATGCCCATGTCCTTGAGTACCTGCTTGGCCACGGTCGGGCCAAAACCCTCGGCGGTGCCCTTGCTGGTCACGAAGCCGTAGGGAATTTCGTTGGCCACGGCAATTCGGATATAGCCCCGTTTCTTGATCTGCTTCAACGACGATGCGCTCGCAGTCGAAGCCAGACCCAGTCCAGAGACGAGCGTGACCGCCAGGACGGCAATCAGCAGGCGCGATGTAGATCGGAACGGCTTCATATGAACTCCTTGAATTATCGATTTGAGGATGCTCGGCTCATCCGCATACGGGCCGCACGTCACCCGTTGGTGCAAACGAATCATTATTCACTAACACCATGCAACATCCGGACCGGGCCCGCAAATTAGACTTTTGCCACAGGCGTGCGTTTTCACGGCAACCCGCCGGGCGCTCATCAAATCGCGTCGAGCGCTTTCGGCGAAGCATGCGCCGCGGTGGGCGCCGCGAAAACCGTGTGCCAGACTCTCGCTTCGATCAGCCAATCCATAACCAAGGAAATCCGACCGCGCATGCACTACCGAAAACTGGGCCGCAGCGAGATCAACGTCAGCGAAATCTGCCTGGGCACCATGACCTTCGGCGAACAGAACAGCGAAGCCGACGCCCATCAGCAGTTGGATTACGCACTGGACCGGGGCGTGAACTTCATTGATGCCGCCGAGATGTATCCGGTGCCTCCCAGCGCCGAAACACAAGGCCGCACCGAGCAGTACATCGGCAGCTGGCTGGCCCGCACGGGCCGACGCAGCGACGTGATTCTGGCAACCAAGGTGACCGGCCACGCCCGCACGAATATGGACTACATCCGCCGCGGCGAAACGCCCCGGCTATCACCGGCGCATATCCGGCAGGCCATCGAGGCCAGCCTTGACCGGCTGCAGACTGACTACGTCGATCTCTATCAGCTGCACTGGCCGGACCGCTACACCAACACCTTCGGCCAGCGCGGCTTCACTTTTGATGCGAGCGAAACGCCAGTGCCGATCGAGGAGACGCTGGGCGAACTTGGGCGGCTGATCGCCGAAGGCAAGATCCGCCACGTCGGTCTGTCGAACGAGACACCGTGGGGCGTGATGCGTTTTCTACGCGCCGCCGAGACCGAAGACCTGCCGCGGGCAGTATCGATCCAGAACCCCTACTCCTTGCTCAATCGCAGCTACGAGATCGGCTTGTCGGAGTGCTCAATCCGTGAAGACATCGGCCTGCTGGCTTATTCCCCTCTGGCTTTCGGCGTCCTGTCCGGCAAGTATCTGGGCGGGGCACGCCCAGAGGGCGCCAGACTGACGAAGTGGTCCCGTTTTGCCCGCTACAGCAGCGCGCGCGGCGCAGAAGCCGCGGCTGCCTACGCAGCGCTGGCACGCCAGCACGGGCTCGACCCGGCGCAGATGGCCCTGGCGTACGTCACTTCCCGCGATTTCGTTACGTCCAATATCATCGGCGCCACCACGATGGAGCAGTTGCGGTCCAACATCGACAGCGCAGACCTCACGCTCTCGGCCGAGCTGATAGAGGCCATTGAGGCCATCCACGCAGACAACCCCAACCCTTGCCCTTGATCGCTTGTCTGCCCGCTCGATCCGCTGTGGCATACATGCGGCGCAGATAGAAAAGCCGGCGGCTTCATCATCCGCCGGCTTGTTGTCTACGAGCTGAAGTCAGCAGCGGCCTAACTACCCACGGCTTTTCGGGCCGCCGCCGCAGCGGGTACATAGCGATAGTATTCAATACCGATATCGCGGAAATCCGGCCGATCGATATCGCCGATGTGATCGACCACGAACTCGTCCTGGGCCGGCACCGGCCTGATATTGGTCGGCAGTCCGTCGTGCAGCGCCTCGTACTGTCCGGCGTCCAAATCGACCGGCGTGCCCATCGCGGCACGGAAGTTAATGCGATGCGCGGCTTCCTCCCATCCCTCTACCACGCGCATCGGCAGCGCTTCGGCGGCGTCGCCACTGCCGTAGCCCAGCGCCAGCCAGTGTTGCCCGGCCAAGGCCAACGTATCTTCGTGTGCCTGAGTGAATCCAGCGGCTACCCAGGCCGGCAGCGCTGCGGTATACAGGTTGCCCAGATCGCTCATCATTTCGCTGCCGAGTGCAAGCTTGCGATCGACCAGGTTCTTCCAGATCTCGGTCTTACGCAGCCTGCGCAGCACGTCGCTGGCCAGCGGAAAGGCATCGTCGCCGCTGGCGCCAGCGGCGACGCGGTCTCGCATGCTGGGCGCCACGCCAGAGATCTCGTTCATCAGTGCATCGGCATCAATCTCGGCCGCTGCGGCGTACTCCGCCAGCTCCGCTCGGTTGTCGGCATCGCCGTCGGCCAATGCAAACAGATAGGCCATGGCCCAGCCGGCCGAGGGCATGCGGTGGTAGGGCCGATGCATGAAGACCGCGTCCACGGAATGGAAATAATCCGCGCGGCGGCCGCCGCGCTTGGCGAGCATGGCGTTCATCGCTTCACGGGTAGCGTCTACATAACAACTGGTGGAGTAACGACCGTTGAAGACCGGCAGATCCTGCATCTGACCGTCGTGGCGCGGCATCTGACCACGAAAACGAGCGAACGGCTTGCGAAAATCCACCATCCGATAATCAGACGCACTGCCCGCCTGAGACAGATCGACGTACAGCAACCTGGGATCCGCTTCGAGCAGAAGCGCCACAGCGCCCGCGCCCTGCGTCGGTTCGCCGGATGAGCCGCGTTCATACTCGGCGATATCCGAACAGACAACGATCGCCTTGCGCCCGGCGCCGTCAGTCGCCAGATAGCGCAACGCACCCTTAAGCGCGTACACCCCACCCAGACAGGCGTGCTTGTATTCCGGCACTTCGCATTCGCGGGCCATGGGTGGTTTGGCGTGTGCCGCCAGCGCGTCGTCCAGCATGCCCTTGACGATCACAGCGCCCGCCGAGTTATCGCTGCTGGACTCGGTTCCCAACGCCAGATAGCCAATCTCTGCCGGGTCGATATCGTAGGCCTGGATCAGTCGCCACACCGCGTTGGCGGCCAGCGTATAGACACTCTGCTCCGGGCCCCGCATGCGAAAACTGCGGCCGACGACCTTGCGGATCTTGTCCCACGGCTGGTTGTTCCACTTGCACCAGTCCTCAAGCTGCACCCGATACGGCGGCAGATAAAGCGCCAATCCACTGATTCCGGCCATGGCATATCTCTGTCTGTCGGCCAGGCAAATGCACCCGACCTGTAGGTTTGTAATGTGGCCATGTTAGCAAATGCTGCACCTTGCACACGGGTTGACCGATGTGCCCATAGCGCACAATCGCGTATCCTGTCGCGCTTCCAAGCCAACGCAACGTTTCCTAGCAATGATGGGTTCGAACTCGGGGCGCGCCAGGGCGCGCGCCCACAGCAACATCGCGCTGGTCAAGTACTGGGGGAAACGCGATGCCGTCCTCAACCTGCCGGCCGTCGGCTCGATCTCGGTCACCCTCGATGGGTTGTATACCGACACCGAAGTCATCTTCGATGCCAAGGCCACGATCGACCGCGTTGCACTCAACGGCGCGCAAACCGATCCGACCCGGTTCTCCCGTTTTCTCGATCTGGTGCGCCGGCGCGCCGGCATCGATAAACGCGCGATTGTCGTGTCCGACAACAACTTTCCGACCGGCGCCGGCCTGGCCTCTTCGGCGTCCGGCTTTGCGGCGTTGGCGCTGGCGGCCAGCGCGGCTGCAGGCCTGACCATGAACAGCCGCGAACTATCGATCCTGGCACGTCAGGGCTCGGGATCAGCCGCTCGCTCGATTCTGGGCGGGCTGGTAGAGATGCATCGCGGCGATGCCGACAACGGCCTCGACGCCTACGCCGAACCAATCCTGGATGCCGACACGTGGCCGCTGGAAGTGGTGGTCGCCATCACCGACACCGGCGTCAAATCGGTCGATTCAACAGCCGGCATGCAGTCCTCCGGCACGGCGTCCGACTTCTACCCTGCCTGGGTTGAACATGCCGAACGAGATCTTGCTGGCATGCGCTCAGCGATAGCCGATCGGGATTTTACGGCCGTCGGCGAATTGACCGAATACAGCTGTCTGAAGATGCACGGACTTATGCTGTCGACCCGCCCCGGGCTGATCTACTGGAACGCGGCCACCGTGGCTGCGATGCATGCCGTACGGAAGCTGCGCGCTGACGGCCTCCCGGTCTACTTCACGATCGACGCCGGACCTCAGGTGAAAGCGCTGTGCGCGCCCGGTCACGCCGACGCTGTGGCCGCGGCGCTGGCCAAGGTGCCCGGCGTGCTGGAAACCCGCATCACCGCGCTCGGCCCGGCCGCATTCCGGGTCGAATAATGCCATCGACGATCAAGGTCAGCGCGCCTGGCAAGCTGTTTCTGATCGGCGAATATGCGGTGCTGGACGGCGCACCGGCGCTGCTGACCGCGGTCGATCGGCGAGCGCGGGTGCAGCTAAGCCCAAGCCAGGATGGCCAATGGCATCTGCGTGCGGCGAATCTTGGGATTGACGATATAGCGCTTGGCCCTGATGGCGCGCTACCTACGAATACCAGCACGACGATGCATGACCGGCTGCGCGTCTTTGATGCAGTGTGCCGCGCGATAAGGGAGCAAGTCGGTACCGCGCTGCCTGCATTGCAGATCGATATCGACAGTTCAGATTTCGCTCGCGGCGGCCACAAGCTTGGGCTGGGATCCAGCGCTGCGGTTGCGGCGGCACTGACCCATGCGCTGGGTCTGGCCGCCGGGCAGGACTGGTCGCAGGCCAGGCTCGCGCAGATGGCAATCGATGCCCATCGCGCTGCCCAGAACGGCACCGGCAGCGGCGGCGATGTCGCCGCCTCAGTCTATGGCGGCCTGATCAGCTACACCCGTGACCGCCCACCCACGCCCTTGCCGTGGCCGGACGCAGTGCGCGGCATGGCCGTAGTCACCGGAGACGGCGCCAGCACAACCGATCTGGTAGCGCGCGTACGCCGCCTCGCAAAGCGCGACGAGCGCGCCTATCACGAAGCGATCGACCGGCTTGCCGCGCTGGCTGACAAGGCGCAGCATTCGCTGGCCGACAGCGAGCGGTTTCTGCAGCTCGCCGACGACTATTTTCAAGCATTAGCTGCGCTGGATGAGCTGGCAGACGCCGGTATCGTGAGTCCTCGCCACCAGCAACTGCACCAACTCGCGGCCAGCCATCGCGCGGTATTCAAGAGTTCGGGTGCAGGCGGCGGCGATGTCGGACTGCTGTTCGTTCGCACGGGAGACGATGAGCGGGCAGTACGCCGCGCCTTCACAGCGGCCGACGCGCATATCCTGCCGTTACAGCTGTGTGCGGCCGGCGTGCGGGCGGAAAAGTTATCTTGATCCGTTGCATACGGACAACGCGGGCCGAGTTAGGTTAAAATAGCTGCATCAGACAGCAATTCGGCTGGCCAAGGTGCCGTCGCTGACTATTTTTCTAGGAAAATCGCTCATGAGCCACTCTCGTATTCCCGAATTCTACAAGTTTTCGGTGCCCGACCGCCTGCGCGCGCTGCTAGAGCGCGACGTCATCAGCGAATCGGAATACGACATGCTCATCGATGGTACCCACCTACTTGATGCGGCCACCGCGGACCGTCTGATCGAGAACGTCATTGGCGCCTTTGGCCTGCCGATGGGTCTCGGACTGAATTTTCAGATCAACGGCCGCGATTATCTGATTCCGATGGTAGTCGAAGAGCCATCGATCATCGCGGCCGTCAGCTCGACTGCCAAACTGGTACGGCGCGCCGGTGGCTTCGAATCTCGAGCCGAGCGGCCACAGCTGATCGGCCAGATCCAGGTCGTGAAAGTCCCTCACGCGGCGCACGCGAAACAGGCCTTGCTGCAAGCCCGGGAAGAGATTCTCAACCTGGCTAACAGCCTGCATCCCAACATGGTGGCGCGCGGCGGCGGCGCGCGCGATATCGAGGTACTCACGCATGGCAACACGGCTGATCACGGCGAAATGCTGGTGGTACATCTGATCGTCGATACCTGTGATGCCATGGGCGCGAATCTGGTCAACACCATGTGCGAAGGCGCAGCCCCCCTGGTCGAGAAGATCAGCGGCGGCCGCGTATTTCTGCGGATTCTGTCGAACCTGACTGACCGCGCGCTGGTGCGTGCGCGCGTTACGATTCCCACGCATCTGCTGGAAGCCGGCGAATATTCCGGCGCCGAGGTGCGCGATAGCATCATTCTGGCTAACGAATTCGCGGAGATGGATCCCTACCGCGCGACGACCCACAACAAGGGCATCATGAACGGCATCGACGCAGTCGCGATTGCGACCGGCAACGACTGGCGCGCGATCGAGGCAGCCGCGCATGCCTATGCCGCACGTACCGGACGCTATCGATCGCTGACGCGCTGGTTTGCCGATAACAAGGACAATCTGGTCGGCGAACTGGAACTGCCGCTGAAGGTCGGCACCGTGGGCGGCCAGGTCGAATCCAATCAGGCAGTCAAAATCGCCCACCGCGTGCTCGGCATCCGCTCGGCTGCGGAACTCGCGGAGGTGATGTGCGCGGTCGGCCTGGCGCAGAACTTCGCCGCGATCAAGGCGCTGTCGACGCACGGCATCCAGCGCGGGCACATGACCCTGCATGCGCGCAGCGTTGCGATTGCCGCAGGGGCAAGCGACGCTCAGTTCGATGAGGTGGTTGATCGGCTGGTGATCGACGGCGATATCAAGGTCTGGCGAGCGCGCGAGATCATCGCCGAACTGGACCAGACATCGACGAGCGCGAGCGCTCAATCTTCAGTCGGTGCGACGCAGGCCGCTGCCGGTACCACACAGGAGATCGTCGGCCACGGCGACGCCGCGGGGGACGTCGGCTACGGCAAGATCATCGTGCTCGGCGAGCATTCGGTGGTCTACGGCCGGCACGCGATTGCGGCGCCGATTCCGCTTAATATTCGCGCGGAGGTGCGGGCACAGCCGGCGCAGATCGATTTGAACATTCCGCGCTGGGGTGTCGAAATGCGCCTGTCCGAACCCGAAGGCTCGATCAGTTCACTGCATGCGTCGATTACCTTGATTGCCGAGCGGCTGGGCGTGGCAGATCGCGGCATGCGTATCGACGTGTTCCCACGCGTGCCGCGTGCCAACGGTCTGGGTGCATCAGCCGCGTTGGCGGTGTCGGTCATCCGGGCCATGGCACGGTGTTTTGCGATCACGATCTCCGAGCGCGAAATTTCCAATCTGGCCTTTGACGTGGAAAAGATCGCCCATGGCACACCGTCAGGCATCGACAACACGCTGGCGACGTTCGGCCGACCGATCCTCTTCCGCAAGGACCATCCCAATGCCCGGCCCGAGATCCGCGATCTGGCGACGCCGGCGCCGATCCCGGTGGTGATTGGCCTGTCGGGTGTCGCCACGCTTACGGCCCAGACGGTCGGTAACGTACGCAAGGCCTGGCAGAAGAACCCGCAACGCTACGAGGCGATTTTCGACCAGATCGATGGCCTGGCCCTGGCCGGCGTGGATGCCCTGGCGCGCGGCGATATCGCCGAGCTCGGCGACCTGATGAACATCGACCACGGCCTGCTGAATGCGCTACAGGTATCATCATGGGAAATCGAGGAGCTGGTCGAGATCGCCCGACGCCACGGCGCGCTCGGCGCCAAGCTCACTGGCGGCGGCGGCGGCGGCGCCATGATCGCTGTTGCCGAGCCCGACCGGATACAGCCTATCGCCTCGGCCATGCGCGCCGCCGGCTACAGCACCTTCATCACGGAAATCCGCTCATGAACCAGACCGTCGACGCGCCCTCCGCACCGGTCGTCTCCTTCGACGACGAACCACTAATCCTGGTCGATTCGGACGACAATCCGCTGGGCTATATGCCGAAGGCCGAAGCCCATGTCGGCGAAGGCGTCCTGCACCGTGCATTTTCGATCTTCCTGTTCAACAGTGCAGGACAGGTAATGATGCAGCGACGCGCCGCCGGCAAGCAGCTCTGGGGCGGCTTCTGGTCCAACAGTTGCTGCAGCCATCCTCGTCGCGGCGAGGCGATCGCCGACGCTGCCGTGCGTCGTCTGCGCGAAGAGGTCGACGTTGATGCGGCCGTGACCTGGCTGTACAAGTTTGAATATCACGCCCAGTTCGGCGACGTCGGTGCCGAGCACGAGCTGTGCTCGGTGTTCGCGGCGCACTCGGACGCCGCCATCGCGGTCAATCCGAACGAAGTGTCCGAATGGGCCTATATGTCGCCCGAGACGCTGGATGCAGAGCTCGCCGACAATCCGGACCGCTACACGCCCTGGCTCAAGCTTGAATGGCCCCGTATCCGCCAGCAGCACTGGGATCAGGTGCTGGGCGTGTTACCCGTGTAAACCCCAGTACCAGTGCCCGCTCGCAACGACAGGCGCAGGAGACAGCCGGCGAACGCAAGGGAATCTCTGTTATGTTCAGTCTCAGGCTATTCATTTCCTGCGCTGGGTGCCCGCCCGCTGGCGCCGACCATGCTCGGCAATCCCGCTAATCGGGCGCCCGGTGATGATCGAGGATGATCAGACATGAGCGATCCGGTTTCCACCCAGCAACTGACCCGAAAATCCATCGCCCTGATATTGGCCGGTGGCCGCGGCAGTCGTCTCAAGGAGTTGACCGACCGACGCGCCAAACCCGCCGTGTATTTCGGCGGCAAGTATCGGATCATCGATTTTGCCCTGTCCAACTGCGTGAATTCGGGCATTCGCCGGATCGGCGTGGTCACGCAGTACAAGTCTCACAGCCTGCTGCGGCATCTGCAGCACGGTTGGAACTTCTTGCGTGCCGAGATCAACGAGTTCGTGGATCTGCTCCCTGCTCAGCAACGTGTGGATGAGTCGTCCTGGTATCGCGGCACCGCCGACGCGGTGTATCAGAACCTGGATATCCTCAAGGGCCATCACCCAGAATATGTCGTCGTACTGGCCGGCGATCATATCTACAAGATGGACTACGGCCTGGCATTGGCCAACCACGCCGCCAGCGGCGCGTCCTGCAGCATCGCCTGTATCGAAACCTCGCTGGAGGAGGCCAAGGGCTTTGGCGTGATGGCGGTCGACGCCGACAATCGGATTACGGATTTCGTGGAAAAGCCAGAGCATCCGCCGTGCATGCCCAACAACCCGGACCAGGCATTGGCCAGCATGGGCGTCTATGTTTTCAACGCCGACTTTCTCTACGACAGGCTCGAGCAGGACATCGCCAACCCCGATTCAGCCCACGATTTCGGCAAGAACATCATCCCGCAGATCGTGGCGGACGGTCAGGCGGTCGCCCAGCCGTTCGGCAAGTATTGCGTCGGCTGCATGCCCGGCCATCCAGCCTACTGGCGCGACGTGGGCACAATAGACGCCTATTGGCAGGCCAATCTCGACCTCACCGAAATCACGCCGTCGCTTAATCTTTACGACCCGGACTGGCCGATCTGGACCTACCAGCGTCAGCTCCCCTCGGCCAAATTCGTATTGAACGAAAGCGTAACCCACTCGGTTGCCGCCGGTGGCTGTATCATTACCGGATCAACGCTACGCAGCTCGGTGCTGTTTTCGCAGTGCATCATCAACTCGGGCGGCAAGATTACCGAATCGGTGCTGCTGCCCGACGTACAGGTTGGCAAGGGTGCGCGCCTGACCAAAGTGATCGCTGATCGCGGCTGTCGTATTCCGGCCGGTCTTGTGGTCGGCGAGAATCCCGTGGAGGACGCTCGCCGATTCCGCTACACCGACGGCGGCGTCACTTTGATAACGCCGCAGATGCTGGCCAATCTGCCTGACTTTTCGAAAAATTGAGCGGGCAGATCGAGCGCCCAGGGCGCCCCATGAAAGTACTCTATGTAGCCAGTGAGTTGTTCCCTCTGGTCAAAACCGGTGGGCTGGCCGACGTCACGGCTGCCCTGCCGCCGGCGCTGATTCAGGCCGGGATTGACGTGCGACTGTTTCTGCCGGGGCTGCCCGCGATCATGGCCGGTATCGACGGATTGAAACCCGTGGCCTCGCTCGGCGCGGCCTTTGGTTCCCAGCAGGTTCGAGTGCTGCGCGGTCAGGTCGCGGACAGCAACGTACCAGCCTATGTGCTGGACGCCCCGGGTCTTTTTGACCGGCCCGGCAATCCTTACGTCGACGCCGAAGGCCAACCCTGGCCGGATAATCATCGCCGCTTTGCCCTGCTTGGCTGGGCCGCCGCGCGTTTTGCCGATCGAGATTTCCGACCGGACGTAATCCATGCCCACGACTGGCACGCCGGACTGGCACCGGCCTGGCTGGCAACCCGTGCCGGCGAACGGCCGGCCAGCATGTTCACGATTCATAATCTGGCCTACCAAGGGCTGGTCCCCCGAAACCAATACGACGAACTGGGCCTGCCGCGACGTTTTCTCGACATGCACGGGCTGGAGTATCACGGCCAGGCAAGCTTCATGAAAGGCGGGCTCTACTACGCCGACTGTCTGACCACCGTCAGCCCGACGTATGCCCGGGAAATCCAGCAGCCAGAGCAGGGCCAGGGACTCAATGGGCTTCTGGCCGCGCGCAGCGCGAACCTGCATGGCATTCTCAACGGTGTCGACTACGATGTCTGGAGCCCCGAAGTCGACGCTCATCTGGACCATCACTACGGCGTCAAGTGGATGGGCGGCAAGGCCGCGAACAAGAAGACGTTGCAGAAGGAACTGGGGCTGAAAGTCACGCCCAGAGCGCCAATGTGTTGTGTGGTCAGCCGCCTGACCGATGCCAAGGGGCTGGATCTGGTGCTCGGCGGCCTGCGCGACCTGATTGCCGAAGGCGGACAGCTGGCCCTGCTGGGCTCCGGCGATCGCACGCTAGAAGCGGCTTTCTCCGAGCATGCAGCACAGGCGCCCGATCAGGTTGCGGTGCGCATCGGCTACGACGAGCGCCTGTCTCATCGCCTGATCGCCGCAGCCGATATCATCCTCGTGCCGTCCCGATCCGAGCCCTGTGGGCTCACGCAGCTCTATGGCCTGCGCTATGGCACGCTGCCACTGGTAGCGCGCGTGGGCGGACTGGCCGATACCGTGATCCACTGGTCGGATGATTCGGCAGCCGATGCCACCGGCTTTGTGTTCGATCATCACGACGTCGATCATTTCGTGACCACACTGCGGCAGGCGTTTCAGCGCTATCGCGCCTACCGTTCCTGGGCAGCGGTGCGCCGACGCGCCATGCTGGCCCGTTTCGGCTGGCCGGAGGCTGCCCTGCAATACGCCGATCTTTACTCACGCCTGAGGGCACCCCACGTATGAGCGAAACGCCGATGTCCAACACCGATGCCGACGCGGCGCGAACCCACGAATTCAGCGTCGACCCGGTTTCGAACGAGCCTGCGGCGCTCAAGCGCTCGCTGTCCAATCATCTGCTGTACTTCGTTGGCAAGGATCCCGAGGCTGCCCAGCCGCAGGATTGGACCATCGCACTGTCCAAGTCCGTGCGCGATCATCTGGTCGAGCGCTGGATTGCGACCTCGCGTCGCCAGTATTCGCAAGGACTCAAGCGCGTTTATTACCTGTCGATGGAGTTCCTGCCCGGGCGTATGCTGGGCAACGGCCTGCTGGCCCTGGGCTTGTACGAGCCCTGCCGCCAGGCCGTAGCCGAACTCGGGCTCGACCTGGAAACGCTGCGCGACTATGAGCCCGATCCTGCGCTTGGCAATGGCGGTCTGGGCCGGCTCGCGGCCTGCCTGATCGACTCGCTGGCGACCCTGGATATGCCGGGCTATGCCTACGGCATCCGCTACGACTACGGCATGTTTGCCCAGACGATCCGCGACGGCTACCAGATCGAGTCCCCGGATGCCTGGCTCACCGGCGGCCATCCCTGGGAGTTCGAACGGCCCGAGGTCTGC
Organism: Salinisphaera sp.; assembly: GCA_027858915.1. Classification (GTDB taxonomy): domain Bacteria; phylum Pseudomonadota; class Gammaproteobacteria; order Nevskiales; family Salinisphaeraceae; genus Salinisphaera. The sequence continues at coordinate 6,588 of JAQIBT010000156.1, read as the reverse complement.
TATGCCGTCTGTTTCGGCGGCCATGTGGAACATCACGCTAACGGTGCCAGGGTGCAGGCGCGCTGGATTCCCGGCGAGGATATCCAGGCCGTGGCCTACGACACCCTGGTACCCGGCTACAACACGCAGACCGTGCTCACGCTAAGGCTGTGGTCGGCTCGGGCCAGCGAAGAGATCAAACTGTCGCTGTTCAATCAGGGCCAGTACGGCCGTGCGATTGAAGACAAGAATCGGTCGGAGAACGTGTCCCGCGTGCTGTACCCCGACGACAGCACCGACGCCGGGCGCGAGCTGCGCCTGCGTCAGGAATATTTCTTCTCCAGCGCGTCGCTGCAGGATATTATCCGTCGTTACCTGCGGCCGGTATCGGGGCCTCGGCGCGGACTTGCCGATCTTGGCCAGGCGGTATCGATCCATCTCAACGATACCCATCCGGCGATTGCTGTCGCCGAGCTGATGCGCCTGTTGGTAGATGAACACGCCATGGCCTGGGCCGATGCCTGGTCGATCTGCACGGACGTCTTCTCCTATACCAATCACACCCTGATGCCGGAGGCCCTGGAAACCTGGCCGGTGGATCTGGTCGGCGGCCTGCTGCCGCGGCATCTGGATATCATCCTGGCGATCAACGCCGACTTTCTGGCATCGGTGCGGAAACAGTTCCCCGGCGACGACGATCTGATACGTCGCGTCTCGCTGATCGACGAGAACGGCGGACGCCGTGTGCGCATGGCACACCTGGCGGTCGTGGCGAGCCATCGGATCAACGGCGTGTCGGCACTGCACAGCGACTTGATCCGGCGCGATCTGTTCGCCGATTTCGCCCGTCTGTTTCCCAAGCGTTTCGTCAACGTCACCAACGGCGTAACGCCTCGCCGCTGGCTCAATCAGGCCAACCCCGGTCTGGCTGCCCTGCTCGATGGCGTCATCGACGCCGACTGGCGTACCCATCTGCCACGTCTGGCCGACATCGCCAATCATGCGTCTGACCCGGCATTCATTGCAGCCTTCGCTGGCGTCAAGCACCACAACAAGCAGCGGCTTGCAGCCCATATCAAGCAAGCGGTGGGCATCGACGTCGACCCCGCCTCGTTGTTTGATGTGCAGATCAAGCGTATTCACGAATACAAGCGCCAGTTGCTCAACGTGCTGCATGTGATCACCCGCTACCACCGGATGCTGGACGCGCCGGACAAGGACTGGGTCGCGCGTACGGTGATCTTCTCCGGCAAGGCCGCGTCGTCGTATGCCACCGCCAAGCTCATCATCAAGCTGATCCACGATGTGGCAGCCCAGGTAAACACCGACGAGCGACTCAAAGGCCGCCTCAAGGTTGTGTTCCTGCCGAATTACAGCGTGCACGAAGCCGAGCTGATCATCCCTGCGGCCGATCTGTCGGAGCAGATCTCCACCGCCGGCACGGAAGCCTCTGGCACCGGCAACATGAAGCTGGCGCTCAACGGCGCGCTGACCATCGGTACCGAGGACGGCGCCAATATCGAGATCCGCGAACAGGTAGGCGACGCGCATATCTTCATGTTCGGCCTGCGCTCGGACGAGGTCGATGCGCTGCGGGGCCAGGGTTACGACGCCGAATCCACCATCGAAGCCAACCCCGAACTGCGACGCGTGCTCGGCCGTATCGGTGCCGGCGCGTTCTCAGCAGGTGAACCAGGCCGTTTCCGACCGCTCGTGGATATGCTCTCGCGCTACGGCGATCATTATCTGCTGACCGCCGATTATGCCGATTATCTCGAAGCCCAGGATCGGGTAGATGCACATTATCGGGACCAGAGCGCTTGGGTGCACAGCGCCATCATCAACGTGGCTCGCATGGGGCCGTTTTCCAGCGATCGGATGGCCCGGGACTATGCCGACCACATCTGGCATCTGACGCCCATAGATCATTCGAGCGACCACGCGAGCAAGCCGGGCTGACACATGACCACACCGCAACTCGACGACCGTCATATCCAAGCGCTGGTATCGGGGCGACATAGCGATCCGTTCGCGGTGCTGGGCCCTCATCACGACTCTCGTGGCGAATGGATCGTGCGAGCTTTTTATCCAGACGCGCAGGCCATCGAAGTCATCGCGGCCGATAACGGGGCGACGATCGCGGCGATGACGTCGATTCATGCCGATGGGGTGTTCGAAGCGACCGCCCCGTCGACGTTCGACGCTGCCGGCTATCGCCTGCGCGTGGAGTGGCGGGACAGCACACTGGAATTCGACGACCCCTATCGATTCGCGACATCGCTCTCTGATCTGGATATCTGGTTGCTGGCCGAAGGCAGCCATCACCGCCCGTACGAGCAACTGGGCGCGCACGTCATGGCATGCCACGGCGTGGCGGGAACACGCTTTGCCGTCTGGGCACCCAACGCCGAGCGCGTCAGCGTAGTGGGCGATTTCAATCTCTGGGACGGTCGCCGTCATCCGATGCGCTACCACATCGGTTGCGGCGTCTGGGAGCTTTTCATACCGGGCATCAAACCCGGCGAGCGCTATCAATACGAGCTGCTCGGCGCCCATGGCGAACTGCTGCCAATGAAAGCCGACCCCTACGGTTTTGCGGCAACGCTGCGCCCATCGCGTGCCTCAATAGTTGCCGAGCCACCGACCGCCGCGCCCGCGCTTGGCAAAACGCGACAACAAGCCAATCAGCGGAACGCGCCAATCTCGATCTACGAAGTCCATCTGGGCTCGTGGCGGCGCGCGGGCGACCACGGCGAGCACTATCTGCGCTATGCCGATATCGCCGACGCGCTGGTGAGCTACGTGCAGCACATGGGCTTCACCCACGTCGAGTTCCTGCCGGTTTCCGAGTATCCGTTCGACGGCTCCTGGGGTTATCAGCCGGTCGGCTTGTATGCGCCGACGAGCCGCTTCGGATCACCCGAGGATTTTCGTGCGCTCGTCCAGCGATGTCACGACGCAGGCATCGGCGTGATCCTCGACTGGGTGCCAGGGCATTTTCCCAGCGACGATCATGGCCTGGGGTGGTTCGACGGCACACATCTGTATGAGCACGCCGATCCACGCCAGGGTTTTCATCGCGACTGGAACACCCTGATCTTCAACTACGGCCGGGCCGAGGTCTGCAACTACCTGGTCGGCAATGCCCTGTTCTGGCTTGAACGTTACGGCGTCGACGGGCTGCGCGTGGATGCGGTGGCTTCCATGCTGTATCTGGATTACAGCCGCGAGGGCAGCGACTGGGTGCCCAACGAACACGGTGGGCGCGAGAATCTGGAGGCAGTGGCTTTTCTGCGCCAGCTCAATGAACGCGTGGGCATCGAGCGCCCAGGCGCGATGATGATCGCCGAGGAGTCCACGGCCTGGCCGCAGGTGACCCAGCCGCCCGGCCAAGGCGGCCTGGGTTTTCACTACAAATGGAATCTCGGCTGGATGAACGACAGCCTGGAATATATCAAGCACGATCCAGCGCACCGGCGTTACCACCACGACGGGCTCACCTTCAGCTTGGTCTATGCCTTCGACGAGAACTTCTTGCTGCCGCTGTCACACGACGAGGTCGTGCACGGCAAGGGCTCGATCCTGGCCCGCATGCCCGGTGACGACTGGCAGCGCTTTGCCAACCTGCGCGCCTACTACGGGTTCATGTACACGCATCCTGGCAAGAAACTGCTGTTCATGGGCAATGAGTTCGCCCAGATCGACGAGTGGAGCCATGAGCGCAGCATCGACTGGCATCTGCTGGACCAGCCGGAGCACGCTGGTATCCAGGCCCTGGTGCGCGATCTCAACCATTGTTATCGCCAGACGCCAGCCTTGCACGAATGCGACAACGAGCGCGCAGGCTTTCAGTGGATCGACTATAATGACGCTGAGCAAAGTGTCATTGCCTTCATTCGCCGCGGCGCGTCGGCCTCGTCCCACGTGTTGTGCATAAGCAACTTCACGCCGGTCGTGCGCGAGAACTACCGCATCGGGATACCCGCGGATGACGTATCCCACTATCGCGAGCTACTCAATACCGATGCCCAAGCCTACGGCGGCAGCGGCAAGGTTATCGGCCCACAGGCCGATATAACCGTCGAGAGCGTGCACGCTCACGGCTTCGAACAATCACTGACGCTCACGCTCGGCCCACTGGCGACAGTGATTCTTCAACCCGTCTAGAGCATTCTCTAGCCTAAGACCGACCTTACATGCCCAATGACCTTGCCCCAGGCCTGCCTTGGCCGCTTGGCGCGCATCGGATCGACAACGGGGTGAACTTCGCCCTGTTCTCGGCCCACGCCGAACGCGTCGAACTCTGTCTTTTCGACGAATCCGGACAAACCGAGATTGCGCGGCACGATCTGCCCGCATACACAGATCAGGTCTGGCACGGCTTACTGCCAGATGCCGGCCCCGGCCTGCTCTACGGCTACCGCGTACACGGCCCTTTTGCACCCGAGCAGGGGCATCGCTTCAATCCGAACAAGCTGCTGCTGGATCCTTATGCCCGCGATCTCGCCGGTGATTTCCAGTGGAACGATGCTCATTACGGCTATCCGGTAAAGACCGAAGACGCTGACCTTGACTTCGACGAACGCGATAACGCGGCTTTTCTGCCCAAGTGCCGCGTGGTCGACGACAACTTCAACTGGCAGGGCGACCAGCGCCCGGCAATTGCCGATGCCGACAGCGTGATCTACGAGCTGCACGTCAAGGGCTTCACCCAGCTTCATCCGGACGTCCCCGAGGACAAGCGTGGCACCTATGCCGGGCTGGCCGAGCCGGTTGTCATCGACTACCTGAAAGAGCTCGGTGTAACTGCGGTCGAACTGTTGCCAGTGCATTATTTCGTCGACGAGCCGGAGCTTGCCGCACGGGGTCTGCACAACTACTGGGGCTACAACAGCATCGGCTTCTTCGCACCAATGGACCGCTACGGCGCCGGCGGACCGGCCCAGTTCAAGACCATGGTACGTGCCCTGCACGCAGCCGGCATCGAGGTCATTCTCGACGTGGTCTACAACCATACCGCCGAGGGTGACCAGTTCGGACCGACGCTGAGCTTCCGCGGCATCGACAATCTCTCCTACTATCATCTGCATCCGCAGGAGCCGCGCTACTATCTCAACCATAGCGGCTGCGGCAACGCCCTCGATGCCTCGCATCCGCGGGTGACGCAGATGATCATGGATTCGCTGCGCTACTGGGCCAGCGAGATGCGGGTCGACGGCTTCCGATTCGATCTGGCGACCACGCTGACCCGCGGCGGGCGCGGCTTCGATGCCCGAGCGCCTTTTCTCAACGCGGTGCGCCAGGAGCCACTGCTAGCCGGACTGAAGCTGATCGCCGAACCCTGGGACGTCGGCATGGGCGGCTATCAGGTGGGACAGTTCCCACCCGGCTGGAGCGAGTGGAACGACCAGTTTCGCGATACCAGCCGGCAATTCTGGCTGCATCAGAACGCTGGCCCCGCCGAATTTGCGCCGGTGCTGGCGGGCTCCGGCGACTTGTTCTGGCACGACGGACGAGCGCCACAGGCCAGCGTGAACGCTGTTACCACGCACGACGGCTATACCCTGCATGATCTGGTCACGTATGCCGACAAGCACAACGACGCCAACGGCCACGGCAATACCGACGGCCATGATCACAATCTGAGCATCAACGCCGGCGTGGAAGGCGAGACCGACGACCCACAGATCAACGATCTGCGCTCGCGCCTCAAGCGCAACCTGCTGGCCACGATCGTCTTCTCACTGGGGATGCCAATGGTTCTGGCTGGCGACGAAATGGGTCACAGCCAAGGCGGCAACAACAACGCCTATTGTCAGGACAACGAGACCACCTGGCTCGACTGGTCCAACGCCGACACCGGCCTGCAAGCCTTCACCCGGCGCCTGATCGCCCTGCGCCGGAAGCATCCGGCACTGCGCTCGGCGCGCTGGTTCACCGGCGACGACAATGGCGGCGGCGCGCGCGACGTGATCTGGTACAACCGTCACGGCACCGAGCGCACCGTCGACGAATGGGAAACACCGGGCAATCAATGTCTGGGCATGCTGCTCAAGCCGGTGCCGGAGGCAGCGACGCTGCTGATTCTATTCAACGCCGAGACCGACTGCGTTGACTACGCCATGCCGAATGGACGATGGATTGCGCTGATCGACACCGCGAATCCCAGCGCTTTTGAGGAGAATGCAGATGACGTCGGCACAATCGAGGACCAACACTACAACTTAGCCGCTCGCAGCCTGGCGCTGTTCCGGCTGGTTGCCGACAACTGAGCTGCTGACGAACAGCCCTCATCATCAGCCCGCCACTCACAAAGCAATGCCCGAGCTGATCCGGCCGCGCGGCCTATTTTTTCGAAACCGAAATAATTATAGATGCGAGACGGTTCACGCGACATCCTGTGATCTAGCGGCGAGGTGGGCGAATTCTTGCCGTGGTAATCAATCCGTCACAGTGCGTCTTTGTCAGCCGGCCTGGCCGATATAGCCAGTGTAGGCGTTCAATGCCAGGCTCTGGCCGGACGACGCGGCCCCACCCCCCCCCGGCCCCCGCCAATTCTGATGAGGAGCAGCAACAAACTCTTCAAAATCGAAAAATTAAAAACCCACA
>JAQIBT010000147.1 GCA_027858915.1 Salinisphaera sp. | reverse complement strand
GCTGACTTCCAGCTTCAGGGGAATCGAATGGATCTTCAACAACGAGTACGAAATCAAGCGGTTGGAAAACAACGGCGCGTCACTTCAAGCGCTCTTGGCCTTAAGTACCTACCTATGATGCAGTTCTAGGATTGCCACGTGGAGCGACCCAGCAGGAGATTAAACAGGCCTATAGGCGATTGGCCCAAGTTCATCATCCCGATCGATTCTCGTCCTTGGGCGCAGAGTCTGTGGCCGCAGCTAGCGCGACTTTTCGCCGTATTAAAGAAGCCTATGACTTTTTGATCGACTATGCGTGACTTATATAACCGACTCCGCCTTCAGAAAACGTGCTCTACAGAAGAAATACGCGTTGCGATAGATAAATGCGGCAATGCGCGTATCAGGGAGGACGCGACAGCAGTCTTACTTCGGGCAAATCGCCGTCGAACTTACGACCGAGTGCATTCAGTGCTGATCGATATTGGCACTCTGAGAGCAGGGCTTGGCCTAAACCACAGTGATAACTGGCAAGGTGCCGAGGTGAGTGATTACACTCACGAGTCTGTTCGAGCACGCTCTGTATACGGCCAGTTTGTAGCCAAAATTAACGCGGCGAACAGGGAAGCACGAGTCAGCTCATTTTTTGAGCCGGTAAAGCGCTTTTTATTTGGCCTCCTGCGGGTTGGCGGCGGTTTTGTGGTGCTCGCTGTGTTTCTTGTAGTTGTTTCCGTTATCTTGGATCAATTTGACGAGACTCGATCACCTAACACCGTAGGCGGAAATGTATCGTCGCATGCTCAAGTTACTTTCAATAAGCCTGCGCTGAAGCCGCCTGCGAATGGTGCGGTTCGGCGATTCTTGACTTCCGCTACGTTCTTATCTGAAGAAAATGCCCCGTTAGAAATTCGTACCAGTGAAGGAGCAGACTATTTGGTGAAGCTCGAAGATACTGGGACAAACGAAAATATACTTGATGTGTTCATTCGCGGGGGCTCAACTACCCGCATCCAAGTCCCCCTGGGTAGCTATATACTCAAATACGCAGTAGGCAAAACTTGGTACGGCTATAACGATTTTTTCGGCCCAGATACGGGATACAGCAAAGCGGATTCTATCTTCAGATTCTCTCGAGAAGGCAATCAAGTACGTGGCTATACAGTCACATTATATAGTGTGACCAACGGAAACCTTCGCACAAGCAAAATTTCGCCTGATAATTTCTAATTGTAGTTGTGATTTTCCCTAACGAAAAAGGATAGGTCGCGCGCAGCCGCGACCTGATCCCGTAGAAAATTCGAGGGTCAGGTCTTGCGTTTTGCCTGAATCCACATTGGTTGAAGCAAAAAACAAGACCTTATCCTCAGTTTTACCCGCCGGAGGGCCAGGAAGCCGCAGTGGTCCTCGTCATCAAACAGGCTGAAGGTTTGGCCAGTGAGTGGAGCGTTTAAACAACGGTATCGCTTCGAGTATTACAGCAGCGCAGATCCCGATATTGAGCTAGAAATGATTTTCCTGCTCCATCGCCTGATGCAGTATCCGAATTGCTTCCATCTTTCCATTACTGTGCCTGTAGAAAATTATGTGTTTTCCACTGGGAAAGCTGTGCAGACCGGGGCGAATATCATCTCGGTTTTGGCCTAGGTCAGGTGAAATTCTGAGGTGATCCAGCGTCCCGATCAGGTTGCTGAGATAGGCATTTCTGCGAGCCAGGTCCCATTCATGTTCGGTGTAGGCGGCGATGTCGTCCAGGTCCCGCCGCGCTCTCGGCGCCAGAATAAGGCGCCTGGCCGTCACTTGAGCAGTTCGTCTTTCAGTTGTTCACTGCTGTAGTTCAAGCCCTTGCCCTGATCAAGCTCCGCGATACCCGCATCTACTGCAGCACGGAGCGCGGCGACCTTTTCCTCGCGAATTTCCATAAGGCGCAGCGCCTCGCGGATAATTTCGCTGGTGGAGCTGAACCGTCCCGTTGCTACCTGATCAGCGACGAATTTTTCGAAGTGGGGCGTCAGGGTAATGCTGGTCGTTCTGGGCATGAATAAATCTCCAGCGTCTTTGTTGTGTTGAATATTAACACATTAAGTTGTTGCAGATTGGGTCTACCTTTGTATTTCTGCCGGCGCATGAACATCGGGCAGTTGGGTAGACTGGCGCCGGTGGCGACTATGGAAGCGATCAACTAAAAGGGGTAGAACCCTGCGAGACGGCCACCTCGTCTGGGTTCTTGCCGTATTTGGCCCCCAGATGCTCGACCATGTCGCGGCCTTCGGCCGGCAGGTCGGGGTTGAGTACGAACGGGTGCCAGTGGATGTCGAAGGCCAACTCACCCTTGAGGGTCTGCATGGCTTCATTCAGCCGGGCGTAGCCGATCGCGGGACCACGGGCAGACGACATCCGACACCAGATCAATGGTCAATGTTTGCATCGTCGCGCCTTATCAAGAATCGGTGACAGAATAGTTGCCGGCAACAGAGGCTGCGGTCTCGATCTTGCGATGACCCATACTCGTCGAGCCGCTCGGCAAAATTGATGTTGCCGCCGAGGGTGAGGTTATCAGTCAGACTCTTGCTCCAGATCAAATGTAGCTCGGACTCGGGCTGATCGACGGCGATGGCCTTGTTTCCCGTCGGTAGCGACACGCTCGGCAGCACGGAAATTTCCGGCGTATAGCGGCCTTCATCCTGGAGGTGGGCCTTGAAGCCGACGCTGGTGTTGCCGACTCCATCGGGGCCGCCCGCGTTGATCTGATAGCCATCGAAGCCCAGCCGGAATTCGATGGCGTCGGTCAGTCCGGTGCGAAACAGCAGCTCGCTAGGCACGGTGGAGGTGCTGCCGCCACCGTGGTTGTCGGAAGCCACCCTCGAGCTCATAGTGACCCTTGGGAATGACACCGATCGCCTCGCCGAAACTCGGTCGGTCGGCAGGAAACGAATCGCCCAGCGCGGCTTTCTCGATACCCAGGATATTACGCTGACCACCGCCGCCGGCAGCCATCGCCGGCAAGGTGAGTGCGGCCAGTACACACGCCACGATCCATTTTTTCCGCATGGCTTTCTTCTCTATTCTGACTGATGAATGCGGCTCGAGCATGTGCAGGGATCAGTCCAGGTGCGCCGACGTCAACCCCACGCGCAGAACGGTGGCACGCGGCCGATTGCGGCACAATCCTCTGCTCGGACGTGCTCAAGTTTCGTGCACGCGCGCCGATGCTTAACCTATTAGCACAACCGTTTAGCAAATCGTAAGGCGTTTATATGCACGACACGAAGACAAAATTCGAGACGGTCCAGTTGACCGATCTCGAAAGCATGGCGCAAGCCGAGCGCGATGCGCTCGATTTTGGGGTGATCGGACTGCGCCCCGATACCCGAGCCGATATCTACAATGCCACCGAGGCCAGCATGGCCGGAATCGATCCTTCCCGAGTTCTTGGCTTTCCTTTTTTTGCCACGATCGGCCAGTGCATGAACAATTTCATGGTGGCTCAGCGTTTCGAGGACGAGGCCGATCTCGATGAGATCGTGCCGTTCGTGCTGACTCTGCGGATGCGCCCAACCCGCGTTCGGCTGCGGCTGCTCCAGGCCCGCGACGTAGAGCGGCGCTATGTGCTCGTCGCACGCTGATTGGAGAATGGTGCCATGTCTGAGGAAGACGATCTTATAAGCTTTATGTATGCCTGCCCGTTCGGGCTGATCGAGTTGGATGCCTCGGGCGTAATCGGCATGATCAATCCGCATGCGATGAAGCATTTGCTTCCACTTGCCGGGGCGCAGGGGGTTGAGAACTTCTTCACCGCAACGGAAAAGTACGCGCCGGAGCTTCGCAATTTTGCCGACGGTTTCGCCGAACCCGACGGCACGATCTGTGACGGCCATCGGATTGTCGTGGATCTTGGCGAGAAAACTCGAGAAGGACGTCCGCAAGTCCTGGCCTGCTCATTGGTCAAGCGGGGGCCGAACCAACTGATCGCGACCTTGAACGACATCAGCGCGCAAGTGGCCCAGGAACATCGGATGCGTCAGGCTGATACCTGGTTCTCTGCACTGATGGACGAGATCAATGATCATGCGCTGTTGACGATCGACGGTAACGGCATGATGCTTTCAGCCAATTCGTCCTTCGTTCGACAGACCGGCTATGCAGCTGAAGAAGTCATCGGCCAGCCCGCGGATACGATCTTTTCCCAAGCCGATAGTGGCGAACAGGCTCCGTTCTCCATAGCGGACCAGCTCTCGCTTGCCACCCGTGATGGCTGGTATCTATCCGAAGGATGGGAAAGCCGAGCCAATGGCGAACGTTATTGGTGCCAGCGTTTGCTGGTCGGGCGCGCCGAACAGGGCGACGAGGACAATCACACGTTCTCCATGGTGTTGCGTGACGTGCCCGAACCCGGGGAAAAGATCAACGATCTCATCGAGCTCTTAACGCGTGATTATCTGACGGGCGCGACCAATCGGATGCAATTTCAGAAGATACTCAAGCGCGAGCGCACGCGATATCTCACGCGCCGGCAACCCCTGTCGCTGATCATCCTCGACCTGGACAATTTCAAGATGCTGAATGACATGCACGGCCATCCGGCCGGTGACGCCGTGTTGAAACAGGTCGCACGGATCGGGGCCGACTGTACGCCGGAGAATGCGGTTTTCGCGCGGCTGGGTGGAGAAGAATTCGCCCTCCTGGTGCCCGACTGCCCGGCGAGCGCGGTGATCGATCTTGCCGAGACATTGCGTCGAGAAATCGCTGGATTGCAAATCGCGGTTCCCAGTGGCCTGATCAACGTCACGGCCAGCCTGGGCTGCGCGGAAATGAGCGAAACGGACGGATCAACCGACAATCTCATCGCGATCGCCGATCGCCGCCTCTACGAGGCGAAACACGCCGGGCGTAATCGCGTGGCACCCCTGGCGGCATGACACACGGCAGCCTTCCCTCGGCGGCCATCCGCCGAATTACCGGCGCCGTGATTGCCAGCGAGCTTCGGCGCCTGCTTCACGAGGAGATCGGGGAGAACAAAACGGTCGAGCATGCGCCGCATGAGGCTGCGCCGCCGCTCGTTCTGGATTCTCTCGAGGCGATGAGCGTAGCGGCCGCACTCAGCGAAACTTTCGAGCTGGACGACATGGCCTTCGCCCCGAACACGCCGGCCACCGTTGCCGAGTGGGCCAACCGCATCACGGCACAGCAGATTGAACGGCTGACGGTACATACGTCCGGCTCTACCGGCGTACCGCAAAGTCATTCTCATGCGATCGCCGATCTGCTCGCGGAGGCTGAGGGGTTCGCACAGCGGTTTGCCGACACGCGGCGGGTCATCGCACTCGTTCCAGCCAACCATCTCTATGGGCTTGTCTGGACGGCCTTGTTGCCCGCCATCCTTGATGTTCCGATCATCGAAGGCACAGTCCTCGCCATGCCAGTGTGCGAAGCAGGGGACCTAATTGTAGGCGTACCCGAACACTGGTCAGCACTTGCACGCTTGCGCAAGCAGTGGCCAGAGCACGTCGTCGGGGTCAGTTCGGGTGGGCCGCTTCCCAACGCGCTCGGAGAGGCCTTACTTGCAACCGGTCTGGCCGGCCTTGTCGATGTTTACGGCAGCTCTGAAACGAGTGCGATCGGCATGCGTGACGTGCCCGAAATCGGATATACGCTGCTACCACGCTGGCGGCTTGCGCCCGACGAAGACGCGTCGACGCTCATTGATCACGACGGCCGCGAAGTGCGGCTGCCCGATCACGTCCGACAGACCGGTGAACGCCAGATCGAGCTGTCGGGACGACGCGACCATGCCGTACAAATCGGCGGCATCAATGTCTATCCCGATCGTATCGCTGCTCTGCTCGTCGATTGCGAAGGCGTTGCGGAGGCGGTAGTGCGGCGGGACGACAACGGCCGCCTGAAGGCGTTCGTCGTACCGGTCGCCGGCAACGATGAAGCGGGTCTAGAACAACGGCTGCGCGGGTTCGTGTTCAAACGCCTATCGCCGGCCGAACGCCCGACACGCTTTCGTTTCGGGCCTGCCCTGCCGCGTAATTGCATGGGAAAGAGTACGGACTGGGGTTGAGGAGACGCTAGCGCCTTGGCTCAGTGCAGAGAATGGCTCGGGGTCTTGCATTCTGCGTATAGAACGAGAGCGCGGGTTCAGCCTTGAATATACTATCGGCGTGGAAGACTTCCGGGCTTCGGAGTCGGGAGTAGCCGAATAATCTGGGTGCGCCACGATCAGCGTTTGATTGCGGTCGTAGCGTTCGCTGACCTTATCTTCAGGCGCCGGGTGTCATTAGTCGCCCACTGTTTTGAGATCCACGCCAGCGTCTCGCAATTTCACACTCAACCGCCGGAACCAAACCTCTTTCAGGCCGGCGCGAATCTATCGCGCCTTGTCTCGGCCCACAGTCCGTCTTTACCGTTCGTTTCGATCCGGCCTCGCTGTAAAGGCGGCAGAGCACCGTGTTTCGTGATGACTATCGCCCGCCGTGAATAGGTCTTTCGGTACTTCTCGTGACGTGACTGTAGAATTCCCGGCTTCGACGAGTGTCGCTCTCGATCCAGCTCTTCACTTTTACGGTCATCGCCTTATGCGGAAGTCAGTTCTTTGTTTGTGCCTGTTCATTGTGTTCGTATCTGCCGGCTTGGCGCAGGCGGCCGATGCGCCAGCCGCGGTGCCCTTGGTGGTGCCGCATATGTCTCCGCTCAAGGCCAAGGCCTATGTGCTGATGGACTATCACACGGGCAAGATACTGGCAGCCAAACATCCGAACGAATCGCTGGCGCCCGCCAGTACGACGAAGCTGATGACCGCCTACGTCGTGTTCCAGGAACTCAAGAGTGGCCACATTACGCGGGCCACGAAGTTCCACGTGAGCAAGAAAGCCTGGCATGAGGGCGGCTCGCGGATGTTCCTCAAACTCGGCTCGGACGTCAGCGTCAATAATCTGCTGGAGGGCATGCTGGTGCCGTCGGGCAACGACGCGGCGATGACCCTGGCCGAGGGTATCGGAGGCAGCGAGAAGGCATTCGTCGCTCGGATGAATCGCTGCGCTCGGCAGCTCGGCCTGCACGATACCCACTACACGGATCCAAACGGTCTGCCCCAGCCTGGTCTGCATACCTCGGCGCTGGATCTAGCCAAGTTGTCGCGCGCGATTATCCGCCAGTTCCCTGATGACTATCATCGTTTCTTCGACCTGAAATCATTCACCTGGAACAACATCCATCAGAATAATTTCAACAAGCTGCTGTGGCGTGATCCGAGCGTTGACGGGCTCAAGCCCGGCTATGTCAGCGCCGTGGGCTACAACCTGGCGGCCTCGGCCAAGCGCGACGATATGCGCCTGATTGGCGTGGTCATGGGGGCGAACGAGCCGAAAGCATCGAGCGCCGCGAATTACATTAACCTGGCGCGCGTGACGGGTTCGTTGCTGGACTATGGCTTCCGCTTCTATTCCACGCACAAGCTCTACGATGCGGGACAGTCAGTGATCAAGGCGAGCGTGGCACACGGCGCCAAGGATAAGGTTGATTTGGGGCTGCGGCACACGCTTTATGCGACAGTGCCACGTGGGCAATATTCGCAGCTGAAAGCGAGTGTGGAGCTGCCCGGTTCGATCAAGGCGCCAATCCAGAAGGGGCAATTGATCGGGCACCTGGTTGTTAAGCTGGGTACGCGCGTTGTCGCCACAACGCCGCTCGTTGCGATGACCGATGATCCGCGCTACAGCTTTTGGTAGCAGTAGCACATACAGAATTATTACTCTGGCGACTAAATATCCAAAGAATGGTCACGCCGCCTCAATTAAGGCTGGGCTGGGTGGAAACGGCTGCCGTTGGGGTTGCTTGCATTGCCGGTACGTCATGGCTGTACTCGCTGACCGCGAGGTCGCGCGATCTTTGCAGCGCCGGGTCGTGGTCGAAACGTCCGACTACGATGCCCAGCTTGCCGCTTTCGGTGTGGGCCGACAGCAGCCATTCGCGCACATCACAGCCGATTTTGCGGCCCACGAATTCGTGCGGTGAGTGGTTCCGGCAGCGACTCGACCGCTGTCGGCGTTATGGCCGACTTGCTCGCGATATCGACGTGCGTCTGGGTCAAATAAAGCGTGTGAGCCGGCATCACCAAACTGTCATAGAAGTCGACTAACTTGCCAGGTCTGGCTTATTGCCAGGTGGTATCACTCGCGAGCTGGCGCATCGGCCTTCGTCGCGCGCATCGATTGCTGAACGGCGACGCAACTTAAGATCTGTTCAGCATCTGGTGCAGAGCCGCAACAACAACTGACATTGGGGAATTCAATGAAACATTCAGTGAATATGAAACTGTCGCTGGGCAGCGCGGCGTTTGCCGCGTGTCTGGTTTCCACGCCTGTGCTGGCGCAGCATTCACAGGCCCGTTTCGGCCATGGTCATTCCGACCAGCCGAGCCAGACGACGACACCGATCAAGCATGTTGTCGTGATCTTTCAGGAGAACGTGTCTTTCGACCATTACTTTGGCACCTATCCGAATGCGAAGAATCCTGCGGGGGTGCCGCAGTTCCACGCCGCCGCGGATACGCCGTCGGTCAATGGCCTGAACGCTTACTTGCTCAACCACAACCCGAACCAGTACAACCCGCAGCGCCTGAGCCACAGTGAACCGCTGACCTGCGACCAGGATCATGGTTACACGGCGGAGCAGAAGGCATTCGACGGCGGTCTGATGGATCGTTTCGTGGAAAACACCAACCGGTCCAGCTGTGCAGCGCCTGAGGTGGGCAAGCCGGGTCTGGTGATGGATTACTACGACGGCAACACGGTCACCGCGCTGTGGAATTATGCGCAGCACTTTGCGATGAGCGATGACTCCTTTGGTACGAGCTTCGGTCCGTCGACGCCGGGCGCTCTCAATCTGGTCGCGGGTCAGACCTATGGCGGGCTTTCCAGTCAGCCCGCAACCGATACCTATGGTGTGGTCAACACGAACGGCCAGGGGATCGGCACGGTCATCAACGACCCGAACCCCACCTTCGATGATTGTTCGCCAGGTAAGTATCCGACGGTCTCAATGCACGGGCCGAACGTGGGCAATCTGCTTAACAAGAAAGGGATCACCTGGGGTTGGTTCGAGGGCGGCTTCCGGCCGACTTCGGCGGACAACGGCAAGGCCGTATGCGGGTCCCAGCACGCCAACGTCGGCGGCGTGCAGGTGACGGATTACATTCCGCATCACGAGCCGTTCCAGTACTACAAGTCCACCTCGAACCCGCATCATCTGCCGCCGACATCGGTTGCGATGATCGGGCACCAGGACCAGGCGAATCACCAGTACGCGCTGACCGATTTCTGGCATGCGGTGAATTCCGGCAATCTGCCGGCGGTGAGTTTCCTCAAGGCCTCCGGTTATCAGGATGGCCATGCTGCCTATTCCGATCCGCTGGACGAGCAGCATTTCCTGGTGCAGACCATCAACCGGCTGCAGAAGTCGCCCGAGTGGGCCAGTACGGCGGTGGTCATCGCCTATGACGATTCGGATGGTTGGTACGACCACGTCATGGGGCCGATCGTCAACCAGTCCAACGATCAGCAGAACGACGCCTTGATCAATAACGGCACCTGCACCCAGCCGGATGGGTCGTCAGCGAGCAGCATCCAGCAACAGGACCGCTGTGGATATGGTCCGCGTCTGCCTCTGCTGGTCGTTTCGCCCTGGTCCCGCGTCAACTACGTCGATCACAGCGTGACCGACCAGTCCTCGATCCTCCGGTTCATCGAAGACAACTGGAAACTGGGTCGTCTGGGCAGCGGTTCCGCCGACGCCAAGGCCGGTTCTCTGATGAGCATGTTCCGGTTCAGCGACGGTCATCATGACCATGGCGAGCGTGAGCGCGGCGAACATCGCCGTGACATGCATCGCTTGATCCTGAATCCGCAGACCGGGGAGCCCACGCGGGCAGGTCGTTTCTAGGCAGGCAGCGTCCTTGAGACCGCAGGTGTTTTGAAGACATGCCATAGATGCCGGCATCTCAGGATCGGCGGACGGAGGAAGGAAAATCGACAACGCTTTGTCCGCCAACGCTGGAACTGACGCACTAAAAAAGCGGCGTACATCAGTACGCCGCTTCAGGAAGCTACCAAAGCCAGAAACGAGCTGAACTAAAATTCAGATTACCGTTGCGGGTCGTTAACTGCCGCTCATGCCGTTGTTTTTATTCAGCATGCTGTCATTGCCCAAGCTGACGCCAAGGCTTTTGCAGGTTGCCTTATCCGGACGGCCGGTAACTTTCAGGTTATTTTTCTTCTGGTATTGCCGTATCGCCTGTTCGGTCTTCGGACCCATCATGCCGTCGGTCTTGACGTTCATGCCTTTTCCCATCAAGGCCTTCTGCACAGACATGACTCTCGATTTCGACATCGATCCCGACATGTGACTGTGAGCCATCATCGAGTCGCCACTCTTGGACATGCCGCTGTGCGACTGCATGTTGCCGCTACTCGACATGCTGTTATCCGCAGCCAATGCGGTAGCTGATAGGGCAAGGGCGGACAGACCGATCAAAGCCGTAGCGGTTAGCGCCGGCGCGTTGAGCTTGATTTTCATGGTTTTCTCCTGACATTGAAACCTGGATGTGATTTCAAATGAAACGACAAGTTGTCGGCCGAGGTCTGTATGGGCCCGCCTTGACGCCGACAGGCCAAGTGGAGCCAATATTTTCTGAGCAACAGTCTTCAGTACTTGATGCTTTCCACCTATGCTTTTCCGCATAGAAGAGTCTGTCATTCGAGTGTATAGACAACGATGCGCACAAGAATATCCGTAATAATCCTTTCACGATGGCAATCAGCGAAATGCCGGCTCGTCGAACGATCTGAGCTTGCGTGAATGGAGTGCCTCGACGCCGGACTCGCGGATCAGGCGCAGGGTTTCCAATCCGATGGTCAGATGCTGCTGGACCTGACTCTGGTAGAAGGCGTTGGCCATGCTGCGCAGCTTCAATTCGCCGTGCATCGGCTTGTCGGAGACGCACAGCAGCGTGCCGTAGGGCACGCGCAGGCGAAAACCGTTGGCGGCGATGGTCGCGCTTTCCATATCGATGGCAATCGCCCGCGACTGCGAAAAACGCTCGTAGAGTTCGTCGTAGCGGAATTCCCAGTTGCGGTTGTCGGTGCTGGCGACCGTGCCGGTACGCAGCCGGTTCTTCAGATCGCGCTTGGATAGTCCGGTCACGCCGCTGACTGCCTGTTCGAGTGCTACCTGCATCTCGGCGATCGGCGGCACTGGCACCCACGGCGGCAGATCCTGATCCAGCACGTGGTCTTCTCGGACGTAGGCATGGGCGAGGACGTAGTCGCCCAACTGTTGGGACCGGCGCAGGCCGCCGCAGTGGCCGATCATCAACCAGCAATGCGGGCGAAGCACGGCCAGATGGTCGGTAATGGTCTTGGCGTTCGACGGGCCCATGCCAATGTTGATCAGCGTGACGCCGAGCCGGTCTGGGCGTGTGAGGTGGTACGCCGGCATCGGTGGCAGATGTTTTGGTGTTTCGCCACTGACGCTTGCGTGCTCGAACCGCGTATTCGGCTCGATCACGTCGCCGGGAGACACGAAGGCGCTGTATTCGTCGTGATTGGCGATCTGTTCGCGCGCATAGTCGGCGAAATCGTCTACATACCGCTGGTAATTGGTTAGCAGCACGAATCCTTGGAAGCAGGCGGGGTCTGTGCCCGTGTAGTGGGCCAGCCGCTGCAAGGCAAGATCAGTGCGCTGGGCATCGAACAGCGCCAGCGGAAAGGGATGCCCGGACAGCGTGCGATGCGTGCTGTTGGGAATCGCATCGTTCATGTTCGCCAGATTTGGCAGATAGAAGGCACGCTCCATCGCCCGGACCGCGTCCGGCGTAAGATCCGCGGTCGCTTCTTCGATCATGAACGGCAGCGGGACCGGTTGATCAGACAGGCCAACCTGGATCGGCGCGCCGTGGTTGTTGAGCAGCAACTCGAATTGTTCGAGCAGATAATGGCGGAAAAGATCGGGCCGCGTGACCGTGGTGCCGTGAACGCCGCCCTTGCGCAGCGAGCCGTAGGTCGGCCTTGCTGAGCTGACCAGTCGATCCGGCGTGGTCTCGATGCCGACATAAGGGTAGTAGGCGGCCGGCAGGGGTTCCGGTTCATGCTCGCCGGCAACGAAGCGGCGGTGCCGATCGCGCATTTGTTCGCGGGCCGCTTCATAGAGCGCCTCGATCCGTGCCAGAGCCGCGTCAGCGCTGTCGAAGGACTGCAAATCGCGGATGTTGCCATGTGCGGTACCGGGCATATCGAATTCCTTTCTTGTGTCTCGTGGGTCAACGCGCGGACTGCCCCGACTATGCAGTGTATTCAACTGCGCAGGGCAACACCCCCTCCGGCCTTCGGTAGCCGCTGGCAACAACCCGCGGTATCGCGGGCTGCAAACGAATATCAGGAATTCGCTTGCAAACTGCCTCGGGTGGCTATATACCATCCACATGGATGGCTATTGGATGTTTTATGGCAAAGGGCAACGAAAAACTGACGATCAATCTCGGCCCAGTCGATCTCGGCCGGATTGATCTGCTGGTGCAGGAAGGCTTCTACGCCAACCGCAGCGATTTTATTCGTACAGCGATCCGTAACCAGCTCGTGGCAGAGCGCGAGCCGCTTGCTCGCTCAATCGAGCGTCACCGCCTCGATCTGGGTGTGCGAGATATCACGCGCCACGAGTTGGAGACCGCCATTCAAGAACACAGAACCCTGCACGTGAGTGTGGTTGGCCTTGCCCGTATCGCGCCGGACGTAACGCCCGAACTGGCAAGAGCCGCGATTGCCTCCGTGGCGGTGCTCGGCAGCCTGCAGGCAAGCGCCGAGGTCAAGGCCGCGCTCGCCGACCGAACTCGGTAACAACTTTTTCCAATTAACCGGATGACAAGACCATGACATTATCCTTACAGTTTGACGCCGTCGCCGAAGCCCGCCCGGGCCCGGCCTGGAAAGCCCGCTGGGACCGCTCCTGGTCTGCTTATGAAGCCTGGTGGGTTGCTTCCCGCGGCGACGCCGGGCCATCGCGCGCAGCCTGCGAAGCAGCGCTGGTCAAGCACATGCCCGAGCTCGTGCCGGTCCACGCGCGCCTGACCGCGCTTGCTGGCGGCAGCGACCGCGCCGCACGGTTCCTCTCGACCTGGTGTCCGCCAGCCTATCTCGGCGGTTGCTCGCTGGCGGCGCGCGCCGAGGACGGAGATGTGCGTCTGCTGCGCAACTACGATCTCTCGCCCAATCTGAACGAGGGGTTGCTGCTACGCACCGAATGGACCGGCATGCCGGTCATGGGGATGGTGGAATTCCTCTGGGGCCTGTCCGACGGAATCAACGGCGCCGGTCTCTCGGTGGCGCTTGCCTACGGCGGCAGCGGTGCGGTGGGCGAAGGCTTTGGCATTACAACGATCCTGCGCTATGTACTGGAAACCTGCGCCGACGTGGACCAGGCGCTCGCCGTGCTTAAGCGCGTGCCGTCGCACATGGCCTACAACCTTGTGCTGGCAGACCGCCACGGCCAGACAGCCGCGGTAGAGCTTCGCCCGGGCGGCGGGCTGCGCCGGCGGGAGCAGTCCATCGCGACCAACCACCAGCACAATGGCCCAGCGCCCGACCGGCCGGCTTTTACCCGTACGTTGGCCCGACAAGCGCATCTGGAATCGCTTTTCGCTTCCGAGATTTCGCCGACGGCGCTGGCCGAGGCCTTTCTCGCCGAGCCGCTGTTCCAGCGCGGCTACACGCAGGGCTTTGGCACGCTGTTCACTACCGAGTACGACCCTGACGCCGGCGCCATGACCCTGTTGTGGCCAGGCGATCGCTGGCGGCAGACGCTGGACGACTTCAAACCGGGGTGCCGGCTTGTGCACTACAAGGAGCACACAGAGCAGACGATGGAACCGGCGGATCTTGCGGCGACGCTGGCGCTGGTACGCCCATTCCTGCCGAGCGCATCACAAGGCCGGTTCGACACGTGGCTAGCAGGGAATGCCGACGGCGCGACCGACTGGCAGGCGTTTGGCATGTTGTTCGCCGATGACTGGAAAAGCGCCTCGACCGCGGACTGGTCTGCTCGCATCTAAGAAAAGCGAGGCCGCACACGCATTGCAGTCTTTTGCCCTACGG
Organism: Salinisphaera sp.; assembly: GCA_027858915.1. Taxonomy (GTDB): domain Bacteria; phylum Pseudomonadota; class Gammaproteobacteria; order Nevskiales; family Salinisphaeraceae; genus Salinisphaera. The sequence goes on along the minus strand of JAQIBT010000147.1, from coordinate 59,100 downwards.
GCTTTCTGACGAAAGCCATGGTTTGTTGGCCGCCCAGAGCGGGCGGCCTCTTCTCTCCGAATACCTCAGCGAAGGGCACGGATATTTGCTGTGCCTTTTATGGATTTGTAGCGCCGGTTCAATAACACGGTGCTAATCCGGCTCGATTATAAATATCTTCCGGATTTTCCGTACGATCCGAAGAGGGATTTTTAACGAAAGTCCGGTCCAGCTATCGATCTGCTAGAAAAATGCCATATAAGACCTTTAGTTAACTTTCAATCACAGTGCGCCAGTTGCTAGTGTCGGAAGAGAACAAGGCAGAAACCGACCGTCAAGGTCTGCTCAGTATTTTTCAAGGGATTCCAGTTTTCATGTCGGATTAGATGCGCCATTCAGAGGCGTTGCCTCTGAATCGATGGGAGCCGATCGTAATGCAACTCCGCCAAAGTAATATCGATAAGCTCAGAAACGGCGTTCATGACGTGCTCGCTATCGGCGGCGGCATCAACGGTGCGGTTTCTGCAGCCGCACTCGCTGGTAAAGGGGTGAGTACGGCGCTTATCGATGTCCGTGACTTTGCCGGCTTCACCAGCATGAATTCGTCCAACCTTGCCTGGGGCGGCATCAAGTACATGGAATCGCACGACTACACGCTCGTGAGGAAACTGTGCCGAAGCCGTAACCACCTGATGAAGCACTATCCGTCGACGGTTCAGGAGATCCGCTTCCTGACCACGATCACCAAAGGCTTTCGCTATCACCCGCTGTATCTCTGGGCTGGAACGTGGCTGTACTGGTTCATGGGCAACTGTTTCACGCGGCTGCCGCGGCTGCATTCGAAGCGCAGCATCAAGCAGGCCGAGGCCATCATCAATAGGCGTGCATCTGATTGTCGACCAACTCACACCGGACAAGCGGGTTCTGGCGTTCTTCGCCGACGACGGGCGATTGTTCTTCGTGATTCCCATGGGCAATCGCACCTGCATCGGCACCACTGATACCCGCGTGGACGACCCACACGTCAAGGCAACCGACGAGGACATCGATTTTATCCTCGACAATATCAACAAGCGTCTCACACTCGACCGCACGCTGACCCGGGACGACGTCATCGCCATGCGCTGGGGTGTGCGCCCCTTGGCCGTGAAGGCCGGTGCGGGCAGCGACCGCGATTTTCTGCAGCTCTCGCGCAAGCACGAGATCGATGCCGATACGTCAAATGCCCATATCTGCATCTGCGGCGGCAAGCTGACGGACTGCCTTAACGTGGGCGATGAAGTCTGTCAGCACGTGCAGAGCATGGGCGTGCCGCTTCCTTACCCCAACTACAAATGGTACGGCGAACCCTCGCACTCGGTCCGTAATGAGTTCTTCCACCAGGCCAGGCTCATGCAGCTCGACAGCTACACGTCGGAGCACTCCAGCGAGCCACTGAGCGCGCGTCTGTGGCGGCGCTACGGCGCACAGGCGATCGGCCTGCTGGAAAACATTCGTGAAGATCCCCGCGAGGCAGAAATACTCATCCAGGGCACAGAGTATCTTCGCTGCGTCGTGGACGCGAGCAACGAATCCGTAGCGGATAACCCAGCGGCCTCCAGGCCACTCAAGTGGTAATGCAAGAGTATCGCCTCGTTTTGCGGTGGCTACGGGACGACAAGATCGCGACGTCAACAACGGGTAAATAACAATGACAACCGGCGCACCAATTGGGCTAAAACGCTTTCTCCTCGACGATTCGCATACGCAATCGATCGGCTCCGGCCTGGCGTCTGCGATCGATGATCTGGCCCAGGCCTCGCGCAAGATCGCTCACCTCGTCGGGCGAGGCAGCCTCGCTGGCATGCATGGATCGGCCGGCAGCGAGAATATCCAGGGCGAAACCCAGAAGAAACTCGATATTGTGTCCAACGACGTGTTGCTGGAGGCCACAACCTGGAGCGAACACTGGTCCGGCCTTGCCTCCGAGGAAATGGACAATGCGGTTGCTATCAGGAACACAATCGGGCAAGGCGGATGGCTTTGTGTTTTCGATCCGCTGGATGGCTCGTCAAACATCGATATCAACGGCAGCGTAGGCACGATCTTCTCGATTCTGCCGAGCCCGAAAAAGGCTGACGAACTCACCGACGCTGACTTCCTGCAGCCGGGCACGAATCAGGCGGCCGCAGGCTTCATGCTCTACGGCCCGGCCACGGTTCTGGTGCTGACCACGGGCGATGGCGTCAATGCTTTCACGCTGGATACGGGTACCGGCGAGTATCTGTTGACGGCCCCGGATCTCATCGTGCCCGGCGATACCCGAGAATTCGCTGTGAACATGTCGAATCGCCGTTACTGGTCGGCGCCGATACAGCGCTATATCGATGAATGCATCGCTGGAAGGTCCGGCCCGCGTGGGTTTGACTTCAGCATGCGCTATGCCGGCTCGATGGTGGCCGATCTCTATCGGCTGTTGATCAACAGCGGCATCTTTCTCTATCCCTGGGAAAGCCGGGATCCCGACAGGGCCGGGAAACTGCGGCTGTTGTACGAGGCTAATCCGATGAGCTTCATCGTAGAACAGGCGGGGGGTGCGGCGTCGACCGGCACGCAGCGCATCATGGATATCCAGCCGAACAATCTGCACCAGCGCTGCCCGGTAATTATCGGCTCGAAAAACGAGGTTGAGCGCGTCGAACGCCTATGCGCTGAGGCCGAGCCGGCCTCATGAGAACAGACCAAACAAACAGGCTGTAAAAACCGAAAACACCTATCAGGCGACGCGCAACGCACGGCGATCTGACCAGACGGAGACCTGACCCATGACCGACATCACGCAATTGCTTGGCGACGAGGCACAAAGCCTGCTTGAACATCGCTGCGAAACATTCAGCAAGGACGATCTCTACCTGCCGGGCCCGGATTTCGTGGATCGGGTGATGTCAGATAGTGATCGGACGCCCAACGTGCTGAGTTCAATGCAACATTTGTTCAACCACGGTCGTCTTGGCGGCACGGGCTATCTTGCGGTATTGCCGGTCGATCAGGGCATCGAGCATTCTGCCGGGGCGTCGTTTGCACCCAACCCAATCTATTTCGATCCAAAGAATATCGTCGAACTTGCGCTCGAAGGCGGCTGTAACTGTGTCGCGTCTACACTGGGCGTGCTCTCGTCTGTCGCGCGCCGCTATGCCCACAAGATTCCGTTCATGCTCAAGCTGAATCACAACGAGACGCTGACCCTGCCGGCCATGCACGATCAGACGCCGTTTGCCCGCATCGAGCAGGCACACGACATGGGCTGCGTGGCCGTGGGTGCCACGATCTATTTCGGTTCTGCCGACAGCCGCCGCCAGATCTGCGAAATGACCGCTGCCTTTGAGCGCGCCCACGAGCTGGGTATGGTCACGGTCCTGTGGTCCTACCTGCGCAATGACAATTTCAAGAAAGACGGCGTGGATTACCACACCGCGTCGGATCTGACGTCGCAGGCGGTTCACCTGGCGGCGACCATCAAGGCCGATATCGTCAAGCAGAAACTGCCGACCAACAATGGTGGCTACACCGCAATCGGCTTCGGGCACACGCATGACCGGGTTTACAGCCAGCTCACGTCTGACCATCCCATCGATCTGACCCGCTATCAGGTGGCCAACTCCTATATGGGCCGCGCCGGGCTGATCAACTCCGGCGGCGCGTCGGGAGTCAACGATCTGCAACAGGCTGTGCGTACCGCGGTCATCAACAAGCGCGCTGGCGGCATGGGTCTGATCTCCGGACGCAAGGCGTTCCAGAAGCCCATGCGCGAAGGGATCGAGATCCTGAACGCGGTCCAGGATGTCTACTTATCTTCGGAGGTCACGATCGCCTGAATGGCAGCCCGCCCGCCATGGGCAGGGAGCGCGAGCCGGGCCATCCGTCGTTCTTCCTGGCAATGACAGGAAGCTGCAGTTACAACAAGAATGAGGAGGCATGAGCCGTGGGTAATCACTACCCGTTTTTCAAAGCCTATGACGTCCGTGCACGCGTACCTGACGAATTGGACGCAGAGCTGGCTTATCGCATTGGCCGGGCGTTCGTCGTGGAGTTGGGCGCCCAGCGCGTGGCGGTCGGCCGCGACATGCGCCTGTCCAGCCCGGAGCTGGCCGATGCGCTGATCGCCGGCATCACTGATGGCGGTGCCGACGTGCTGGACGTGGGCCTGTGCGGCACCGAGGAGGTCTACTCCGCGACTTTTTCGCAGGAGGCCGACGGCGGCGTCATGGTCACGGCCAGCCATAATCCGAAGGATTACAACGGCCTGAAATTCGTGCGCGAACAGGCCCGGCCAATTTCAGCGGATACCGGCCTGTTCGATATCGAGGCACGTGCCTATCACGCCGATTTCCCCAAGCCGTCGCGCACCGGCACACGCCAGCCGCTGGATCAGCGCGCGGACTATATCGATTTCCTGCTCGGCCAGATCAAGCCGGAGAGCATGAAACCCTTGACGATTGTGGCCAATCCCGGCAACGGCGGCGCCGGCCTGGTGGTGCAGGAACTGGAAAAACGGCTGCCGCTCAAGATCAAGCGGATGCAATTCGAGCCGGACGGCGAGCTGACTGATCTGGAGAACGCCTATCGGGACGCCGCGGAGTCGGTTGAGCACGTCGACGGGCTATCGATGAATTTCGGTAACTGGCGCTTCAATCTGCGCATGTCGAACACCGAGCCGGTCGTTCGGTTGAACGTGGAAACTCGCGGCGATCAATCGCTGCTCAAGGACAAGGCCGACGAACTGCTGCGACGCATCGACGCCCACTGATCCTGGCCGATCCAACCCGGATACATACGACGGCGAAAAAAGATTTGAATAGTGAGGGAGGTTGGTGATGAATCCATTTCTAGGCGAACTTATCGGTACCGCGCTGCTCGTACTGCTCGGAGACGGCGTCGTTGCCAACGTATTACTCAAAGGCACCAAGGGCGAAGGCAGCGGTTGGATCGTTATCACCTTCGGCTGGGGTATGGCGGTGTTTGTCGCGGTCGCGGTCGTAGCCTCGTTTTCCGGCGCACATATCAATCCGGCCGTCACCCTAGGTCTGGCGATTGCGGGCAAGTTCGCCTGGAGCCGTGTTCCCGGCTACCTTCTGGCCCAGTTCATCGGCGCATTTATCGGCGCTTTTCTGGTCTGGCTGATGCATTTCGACCATTTCGCCCGGACCGAGGACAAAGACCTGAAGCTGGGCGTGTTCTGCACCGCGCCCGAGATCCGCAACCCGTTTTTAAATCTTGTTTCAGAGATTATCGGCACATTCGTACTGGTATTCAGCGTCCTGTTTCTGGCTGTTTCCACATTCGGTCTTGGCTCGCTGGACGCCCTGCCGGTGGCATTGATCGTGCTCGCCATCGGCCTGTCTCTGGGCGGCACCACAGGCTATGCCATTAATCCGGCGCGCGATCTCGGGCCGCGGATCATGCATGCGCTGCTGCCGATGCCCGGCGGCAAGCGCGACAGCGACTGGCGCTATGCCTGGATTCCGGTAGTCGGACCACTCATCGGCGCGGCCTTGGCCGCCGGCCTGTACTTACTGCTGAAGAATCCGACCAACATTCATTTCCGTTAGGCCGCGAGACAAGCCATGAGTCGCGAATCCAACCCCAAGGCCGGACCAGGCGTTACCCGGCGTGCGTTTCTCGCCGGCGGCGCCGCGCTCGGATTAGCGGCCGCCGCGGGCCGGCTCAATGCCGCGCCTCAGGCCAATCCGGCGCGCCTGCGCGCCGCGCATCGCTGGGTGACCCGCGAGTTCAAACCGTCGACTTTGTCCACCGACGAGCAGATGCAGGAGATGGCGTTTTTCATCAACGCATCCCGACCTTTTCGGGGCCAGCGTATATTTGTGGTCTCCGAAGACATTCCCACGCATGTTTACGAATCGCGGATCCTGGCCCGCGCGTTTTACGACCTGACCGGTATTCGTGTGCAGCACGACGTAATCCGCGAAGGTGAGTTGGTGCGTCGCCTGCTCAAGCAGATGCGCACCGGTCGTAATTTCTACGATGCCTATGTCAACGACTCGGATTTTATCGGAACCCATTATCGCTACGAAACCGCCACGCCACTCAACCATTGGATGAACGGCGACGGCGGTGATTTCACACTGCCGACGCTGGATGTCGATGATTTCATCGGCAAGGCGTTCACTACCGCACCCAATGGCGATCTCTATCAGTTGCCCGACACCCAGTTCGCGACCCTGTACTGGTTCCGACACGATTGGTTCAGCCGGCGCGATCTGCAGGACGCTTTTCACCAGCGCTACGGCTATGAGCTTGGCGTGCCCGTCAACTGGAAGGCCTACGAAGACATCGCGGATTTCTTTACCAACCACGTCAAGCAGATCGACGGCGAGCGCGTCTACGGCCATATGGACTACGCCGGTCGATCGCCGGCGCTTGGCTGGCGGATGCATGATTCCTGGCTGGCCATGGCTGGCGCCGGCAGTCCCGGACTGCCCAACGGCCGCCCGGTCAACGACTGGGGCATCCGCGTCGAGGACTGCCATGCCGTGGGTTCGAGCGTGGCCCGAGGCGGCGCGACCAACAGTCCGGCCGCCGTCTATGCGCTGCGCAAATATCTGGAGTGGGTCAGCAAATACGCGCCTCCAGAAGCAATGAACATGAATTTCCGCAGCGCGGGGCCGGTGCCCGGCCAAGGCCATATCGCGCAGCAGGTGTTCTGGTATTCCGCGTTCGTATCGGACCTGCTGAAACCGGGTCTGCCGGTTATGAACGCTGACGGCACGCCCAAATGGCGGGTCGCACCGGCGCCGCACGGTGTTTACTGGGAGCCGGGGATGAAAGAGGGTTATCAGGACTGCAGTTCCTGGACGCTTCTGAACAGTACGCCGGTCAAACAACGCCAGGCGGCCTGGCTTTACGCGCAGTTCACCACTTGCAAAAGCGTGGCTCTTAAAAAGCTTCTGGCCGGCTACACACCGATCCGCGAAAGCGTTCTCAATTCCGAGGCGCTCAAGCAGGTCACGCCTCAACCCGGCGGCCTGTTCGATTTCTATCGCAGCCCAGAGCGTCACAAATATACGCCGACCGGTTCCGGGGTACCCGACTATAGCCGGCTCGCCCAGCTCTGGTGGACGCGGATTGCGAGCGCGCGGACTGGCCAGGGAACACCGCAGGAGGTGATGGACAACCTGGCAGAATCTCAGGACGCCATGCTGGCACGCCTTGGGCAATACGAGAGGATGAAACGCTGCGAGCCGCGGCTCAACGACGCCATCGATCCACAAATCTGGCTCGATCGCCCGGGCGCGCCGAAACCGAAGCTCGCCGATGAGGAAGGCAGCGGCAAGACCGTCGCCTACCCCGAACTTCTCAAGAGTTGGCGTGGCCATGAGCGCAGCTAGCTCGTTCGATGGTGCACCGACGCGACCATCGCAGCAGGCGGGCGCCGACCCGATAACGCCCGACAAGAAGACAGCGCAAGAGGACGGAGTAGCAAAATAATGACCAAGAAATATATTCTAGCGATCGATCAGGGCACGACCAGCTCGCGCTCGATGCTGTTCGACCATAGCGGCGAAATCGCGGGTATCGCCCAGCGTGAATTCGAGCAGATCTTTCCTCAGCCGGGCTGGGTCGAGCACCGGCCGCGCGACATCATTACGACGGTGCTGACTACGCTGACCGAGTTGATCAGCAACACCCAGGTCGACGTCGAGGAAATCGCCGGCATCGGCATCACCAATCAGCGCGAGACCACCGTGGTCTGGGACAAGAAGACAGGCGAGGCCGTCTGCAACGCCATTGTGTGGCAATCACGCCACTCGGCGGCCATTTGCGACAAGCTCAGACAAGCCGGCCATCAAGACATGGTCCGCGACAAGACCGGGCTCTTGATCGACGCTTATTTCTCGGCCACCAAGCTCAAGTGGATATTCGACAACGTATCGGGCGTCCGCGAACGGGCACACAACGGGGAGCTGCTGTTCGGCACGATCGACAGCTTCATCGTATGGCATCTCACGCACGGCAAAGTACACGTCACTGACGTCACCAATGCATCGCGCACACTGTTGTACAACATCCGCGAGCATCGCTGGGACCCGGAACTGCTCGCGCTGTTTGATGTCCCCGAATCAATGTTGCCGGAAGTCCGTGGCTGCAGCGAAGTCTATGGCCACACCGACGCGCAGTACATGTTTGGCCGTGAGTTGCCTATCTGCGGCATGGCCGGCGATCAGCAGGCGGCGCTGTTTGGTCAGGCCTGCTTCAAACCGGGCATGGCCAAGAACACCTACGGCACCGGTTGTTTCACGCTTATGAATACCGGCCCGCGCGCTACCGCTTCGGAAAACGGTCTGTTGACCACAATTGCATGGTCAGTCGACGGCGAAGTCGAGTACGCGCTGGAAGGCAGTATCTTCGTGGCCGGCTCGGTGGTGCAGTGGCTGCGCGACGGCCTAAGGATGCTCGGCAAGGCCAGCGACTCCGAAGCCTATGCTTATCGTGCCAAGGACAACGACGGCGTGTACCTGGTGCCGGCCTTCGTGGGCCTGGGCGCGCCTTACTGGGACAGCGACGTACGCGGCGCGGTATTCGGCCTGACCCGGGGCACGACCAAGGAGCAGTTCATCCGTGCTGCGCTGGAGTCGATGGCCTACCAGACACGCGACGTGCTCGACGCCATGCAGGCCGATGCGAACATCCAGCTTGCCGAGCTGCGCGCCGACGGCGGAGCCATCGACAACGACTTCCTGGGCCAGTTTCAGGCCGATATTCTGGGGGTCAATCTCTTGCGGCCGAAAGTCAACGAAACCACAGCGCTGGGCGCGGCTTATCTTGCCGGCCTGGCGGTAGGCTTCTGGTCGTCGCGCGAGGAGATCAGCCAGATGTGGTCGGTCGATCGGCGTTTTACCCCGCGCATGAACGACAGCCACCGCGATGCGCTATATGGCGGTTGGCAGCGAGCGGTCAAGGCAACGATGGGCTATCGGCCGGGCAAGGACTAAACCAATCCGCAGCGGTCGACAAACGCATCGAACACAATCAAGCAAGGCCGCCGCACAGACGAGGAGAGTCAGACATGACATATGATCCCCATTCTTCGCACGAGCTCACGCGCCGGTCGATGGCGCTGGTACTCGCCGGCGGCCGGGGCAGCCGGCTCAAGCAACTCACCGACAAACGCGCCAAGCCGGGCGTTTATTTTGGTGGCAAGTACCGCATCATCGATTTCGCGTTGTCCAACTGCCTCAACTCGGGCATTCGTCGGATCGGCGTGGTCACCCAGTACAAGTCGCACAGCCTGCTGCGTCATCTGCAGCACGGCTGGAATTTCCTGCGCGCCGAGATCAATGAGTTCGTCGATCTGCTGCCGGCTCAGCAGCGCGTGGACGAGGACACCTGGTATCGCGGCACCGCAGACGCCGTGTTCCAGAACCTGGACATCCTGCGCTCGCACGATCCGGAATACATCGTTGTTCTGGCCGGCGATCATATCTACAAGATGGATTATTCGCGGTTGCTGGCTGATCACGCGGCCAGCGGCGCCGAGTGCACCGTGGGCTGTATCGAGGCCCCGCTGGCCGAGGCAACCGCTTTTGGCGTGATGGCGGTCGACGACGATCTGAAGATTGTGGATTTCGTGGAAAAACCGGCCGAGCCGCCGAGCATGCCCGGAAACCCGGATCGCGCACTGGCCAGCATGGGCATTTATGTATTCAACGCCGAATTTCTCTACGGCGAGCTGGCCCGCGACGTGGCCGATCCCGAATCCGCGCATGACTTTGGCCACAACATCATCCCGCGCCTGGTCGCCGACGGTCATGCCCATGCGCATCCGTTCTCGCGTTCCTGCGTGGGCTGTCAGCCGGATGAAGAGCCCTACTGGCGCGACGTGGGCACGATTGACGCCTACTGGTCGGCAAATCTGGATCTCACTGAAATCACGCCGTCGCTGAATCTCTATGATCGAAACTGGCCGATCTGGACCTATCAGCAACAGTTGCCATCGGCCAAGTTCGTGCTCAACGAAAAGATCCAGCACTCGGTGTTCAGTGCCGGCTGTATCGTCACCGGCTCCTCTATCCGCAGTTCCGTACTGTTTTCTGAATGCGTGGTGCATACCGACAGCAGTCTCGATGAAGCCGTGCTCCTGCCTGACGTCCAGATCGGCAAGGGATCGAAACTCAAGCGCGTAGTGATTGATCGCGGTTGTCGTATTCCGCCGGGCATGATCATTGGCGACGACGCAGACGACGACCGGGCCCGTTTCGAGCGCACGGACAACGGCGTGACGCTGGTGACCCGGCCCATGCTGGCAGCACTGGCCGAAGCCGCAGGGCGCCGATAAATGCGTGTGCTGCACGTGGCCACCGAGGTCTATCCGTGGGTCAAGACCGGCGGGCTCGCTGACGTGGTAGGCGCGCTGCCGCCGGCGCTGATTCGCGCCGGCGTCGACGCGCGTCTTTTTCTGCCTGGCCTGCCGGGCATACTCGACGGGCTGACAGACGCCGAGCCTATCCTCGATCTGGGCGATGCGTTCGGCGCCACCGAGGCGCGTGTGCTCGCCGGCCGTCTGGCCGATTCCGGCGTGCCGGCGTATGTACTTGATGCGCCTGGCCTGTTCGATCGGCCCGGCAATCCGTATCTGGACGAGAACCAGCAGGATTATTCGGATAATCATCGTCGTTTTGCCTTGCTCGGCTGGGCGGCCGCGCGGTTCCAGCACGACGACTGGCAGCCCGATGTCGTGCATGCCCACGATTGGCACGCCGGTCTGGTGCCGGCCTGGCAGGCGCTGGCCGGCGCGCCGCGGGCGGCCAGCGTGTTCACGGTGCACAATCTGGCGTTCCAGGGCCTGGTGCCGGCCGAGCAGGCCCCGGAACTGGGCCTGCCGTCGCGTTGTTTTAACGTCGACGGCATCGAGTTCCACGGCCAGGCCAGCTTCATGAAGGCCGGCCTGTACTACGCCGACCGGTTGACCACAGTCAGTCCGACCTACGCCACCGAGATCCAGTCCGCCCCGGCCGGCGTCGGTCTGGAAGGTCTGCTGGCCGGGCGCGGCGAGGCCGGAGAACTGGTGGGTATTCTCAACGGGGTCGACGTCGATGTCTGGAATCCGGCGACCGATACCGAGCTGGCGGCACACTACGACGTCGACCATCCCCGGCCCAAGGCGCGCAACAAGGCTGCGCTGCAACGCGCGCTAGGCCTTGCAGACGAGCCCGATGCGCCGCTGTTCTGCCTGGTCAGCCGGCTGACCGAGCAGAAAGGCATCGATCTGGTGGTGGCCGGTCTGGACGCGTTGATCGCGGCCGGCGGGCAGTTGGCGCTGCTGGGCAGCGGTGAGCCGACGATCGAGGCCGCCCTGGAAGACGCGGCCGCGCGCTATCCACAGCGCGTGTCAGTAACCATTGGCTACGACGAGGCCTTGTCGCATCGCCTGATCGGGTCCGCCGATTTCATTCTTGTGCCGTCGCGCTACGAGCCCTGCGGGCTGACCCAGCTCTACGGCCTGCGTTACGGCACGCTGCCCGTGGTGACGCAGGTCGGCGGCCTCGCCGATACAGTGATCGACGCCACAGAACAATCCGTCGCCGACGGTCGCGCAACCGGCATCGTATTGGCCGATGTCACGCCAGAGGCCATGGACGAGGCGCTGAGGCGTGCGATTGCGCTGTATCGCTGTGAGAAAGATCGACAGACCGTAAGCGAGAGCGCCATGCGCGCAGACTTCAGCTGGCAACGCTCGGCTGCGCGCTATATCGAGCTCTATCGCTCGCTCCTGCCCGCCGAGCAGACGGCTTTGTGAGCCAGCCCCGACATCTGGCAACTGGCGATGACGCGCCTGTCTGGTTTTTCCAGCAAAAAAGTGGCCCGCGCCCACGGCCTTTCGGGTCGGATCGCGGTCGCATCCCATAACGGAGACACGCCATGAACTCGAGCGAACGGCTTTCTCGTGATCATATTCAAGCGCTGATCGAGGCACGTCACGAAGACCCATTCTCGGTGCTAGGCCCACGTGTCGCAGGCAACGGGCTGATCGTGCGCGCCTTGTTCCCCGACGCCGACGCGGTGACAGCGATTGATGCCGAAACCGGCGATGCGTTGGCTGAACTCGAGCGCGCCCACGACGACGGTCTGTTCGAGGGCCGGATTGAACACGCCGATATCGATACGCGCTATCGGTATCGCGTGCGCTGGAATGATGATGTCGCCGAGTTCGAGGATACTTATCGCTTTGGCCCCGTGCTGTCGGACTACGATCTCTGGCTGCTCGGCGAGGGCACCCATCGACGCCCCTTCGAGCGCCTGGGCGCGCATCCACGCACGTTGGACGGCGTGGTCGGCGTGGCGTTCGCGGTCTGGGCGCCGGGGGCACGGCGCGTCAGCGTGGTCGGCGATTTCAACCTCTGGGACGGCCGTCGTCACCCCATGCGGTTTCGCCACGGCAACGGCCTGTGGGAACTATTCGTGCCGGATATCGGCCTGGGCGAGCGCTATCAGTACGAGATTGTCGGTGCTGATGGCACGCTGCTGCCGCTCAAGGCCGATCCTTATGGTTTCGCCGCCGAGTTGCGCCCGGCGCGGGCCTCGATCGTCGCCCAGTTGCCGCCATCTGCAGCGCCGATCGACGGGGCACGCGCGAAAGCCAACGCCCGCGATGCCGCGATCTCGTTCTATGAGGTGCATTTAGGCTCCTGGATGCGCCCGGAAGATCAGGCGAGCCGCTATCTGGACTACCGCGAGATCGCTGACCGGCTCGTGCCCTATGTGCTGGATATGGGGTTCACTCATATCGAGCTGCTGCCGATCTCGGAATATCCGTTCGACGGCTCCTGGGGCTACCAACCGGTCGGTCTGTATGCACCCACCCGGCGTTTTGGCTCGCCCGAGGCGTTTCGCGAACTGGTCGATCGTTGCCACGAAGCCGGTATCGGCGTGCTGATGGACTGGGTTCCAGGCCATTTTCCCACCGACGACCATGGTCTGGGCGGCTTTGACGGCACCCATCTCTACGAGCACGCCGATCCGCGCCAGGGCTTTCATCGCGATTGGGATACGTTGATCTTCAACTATGGCCGCCATGAGGTTCGCAACTATCTGATCGGCAATGCACTCTACTGGCTCGAGCGCTTCGATATCGATGGCCTGCGGGTAGACGCCGTGGCCTCCATGCTCTATCTCGACTACAGTCGCGAAGCTGGCGACTGGGTGCCCAACCGACACGGCGGCAACGAAAATCTAGAAGCCATTGCTTTCCTGCGCGAGCTCAATCGCGTCATCGGCACCGAGCGGCCGGGTGCCATGATGGTGGCCGAGGAATCCACCGCCTGGCCGGGCGTGACTCAACCGCCGGAAGACGATGGCCTGGGCTTTCACTACAAGTGGAATATGGGCTGGATGAACGATTCGCTGGATTACATGACGCTGGATCCGGTGTATCGCGCCCACCATCAGAACGAGATCACTTTCAGCCTGGTCTATGCGTTCGACGAAAACTTCATCCTGCCGCTCTCGCATGACGAAGTCGTCCACGGCAAGGGCTCGATTCTGGGCCGTATGCCCGGCGACGACTGGCAGCGTTTTGCCAACCTGCGCGTTTACTACGGATTCATGTACACCCATCCGGGCAAGAAGCTGTTGTTCATGGGCGACGAATTCGCGCAGGAGCGCGAATGGGACCACGACGCCGGGCTCGATTGGGCGCTGCTCGACGCCGACTCTCATGCCGGCGTGGCCGCGCTGGTTGCCGATCTCAATCAACTGTATCGCGACGTGCCCGCGCTCCACCACGGCGACTGCGATCCGAGCGGCTTTGCCTGGATCGACCATCAGGATCACGCCCAGAGCGTGATGTCGTTTCGCCGGCTCGGCCCGGGCGCAGCAGATATCGCCGTCTGCGTGTTCAATCTCACGCCGACAGTCCGCTACGACTACGACATCGGCGTGCCGCCGGCGCCGCAGGGCTATCGGGTAGTCATGAATACCGATGCGGCGCGCTATGGCGGTAGCGGTGCCGGCCCGGCCGACACTGTCAAAACGTCGCCAACGCCGGCTCACGGCCTGGATCACTCGATCGCCCTGACGCTGCCGCCGCTGGCTGCTGTTGTGCTCGTACCAATCTAGCGCGTGTTGTTAACTGTAAGGTTCGGTCAGGTGTCGGGTTGATGCGCCAGCGGATAATATGGGGCGCGCTACGGATATCTGTATTTCACGATCTGCAGACCGCTTCGCGTGCTGTATTTTCGAATACCGTATTTGGCCTCGCTTTCGCGATGCTTCAGCCGGCGCGGCGTCGTATGAAATGGCAACACGCCCGCCTGATTTGTATATCCTGCGTGCTTTATCGTGACTGATTAGAGAAGGACACATGAGCGAACAGGGTCTCTCCCCGGAATTTCGTGCACGGGCTGACACGGTAATCGACGTGTTGAACCGGCAGGCAAACGAGGTGCCGACCGGGCAGGTGAGCGCGTCGGCGATGTATGCGACCGCGCGTTTCAACGCATTTCAGGTGGCAGCCGGCTCGGGCGATGCCGAAGAGTTGGCCGCGCAGCGAGCGCATGCCGTCGAGTATTTCACTTCGCAGTATCGGAAGATGTTCGAGGACCATATCGACGAGTGCCTCAAGCATTTTAATCGGTATACCCGCCGCGATGGGTCGACGCCCGAGCCGTAGCTGCGGCACCGTGCATGCTGGAAGGCGATCAAGCACCACGAGTTCGGCGATGGCGCCGAAGCCCGGTTATTCTCGTCACTGTTGCGGCGCAGCATGCGTGCCGGTAGGCGATCGCGTATCCGAAGATAGCGGTGCAACGCCGAGTCTCGGAAACGGGCCGGCTAAAGACGCCGGCCCGCAGAGACGTCAGGAATGAATATCAGGGTAGCAGTACGTGATCTACGACCTGAATGACCCCGTTCGATTGAAAGACGTCATAGGTAGAGATGTGCGCGACATCGCCCTTGTCGTCAACAATCACGATGTTGCGATCGCCGTTGAACTTTGCCGTCAGCTGGTTGCCGTTCAACGTCGTCAATTTCAGCTGTCCGCTGTTTGATTTCAGCATCTGTCCGACCATTTTCTTGTAGGTCCAACGACCCTTGACTACGTGGTACAGCAGGATGGATTTCAGTTTGTCCTTGTTGGCAGGCTTCATCAGCGTGCCGACGGTGCCCTTGGGCAGGGCGTTGAATGCCGCATTCGTGGGGGCGAATACCGTATAAGGACCGGGGCCCTCGAGCGCCTCGACCAGGCCGGCTTGTTTGACCGCAGCTACTAAGGTTGTGTGATCGTTTGAGTTGACTGCATTCTGAACGATATTCTTGCTCGGCAACATGGCGTGGCCGCCGACCATGGTCGGGGGCATGCTGTCAGAATGACTCATACTCATGGTGTTGTCCGAGCCCATGCTGCCCATTTGGCTGTCGGCCGCGACAGCTTGGGTGCAGAAGACAGCGGTTGCCGCTAGACACAGCCCAGAAACAACCTGTACGACGAGTTTTCTTGACATCATATTTCACCTTTCGAGTTGATATTTTTATTTATGCCATCGTGCGAAGCTTTGGATGGTCTTGGTGACCTACGAGAAAAATAAAAATACGGATGCCTTATCCGAACTTATTTGATCCGCTTATCAACATTAGGGCCGGTTGTCGTCGCGGGGTCGTATGAAACGGGCAACCGGCCCTGGCTGGATCGCACAGCGAAGCCTCCGGCGCCAATCGCTGCGAACTATCGGAAAATAATCGGACGCGAGCAATTGGTTTGGCGGTGACGGGCAGCTTGCTGACGGGATTTGTGTTCTGCTCGATGATGGATTTCAATGGCTCACCCCGATCAACAGGAGACAGACTCATGGCGCTTTCCCCGTTTCATCTGGCTATTCCCGTGCACGACCTGCCGGCCGCGCGACATTTCTACGGGGAGACATTCGGTTTGGCCGAAGGCCGTTCCAGCGATCACTGGGTCGATTTCGATTTCTATGGCCACCAGCTTGTCATCCACGAGCACCCGAAGACCGCCTCGCAGGACAGCGCACACACGAACGCGGTCGACGGTCACGACGTGCCGGTGCCGCATTTCGGCATCGTGCTCGAATGGGCACAGTGGGAAGCGCTGGCCGAGCGCCTGCGCGCCCTAGACACGCAGTTCGTGATTGAGCCCTATATCCGCTTCAAGGGCGAACCGGGCGAGCAGGCGACCATGTTCCTGTTCGACCCCTGCGGCAACGCGTTGGAGTTCAAGGCGTTTGCCGATATGGGCCAGTTGTTCGCCAAGTAGGCGACGCCGCTGGTTCGTATAGCGCGGCACGACGACGCTTCTACAGCTTGTCAACGTGAATAAACGACCGCCGGCGCAATGCTGGATGCAACAGCAAAACGCCTTTTTTCTTGCCAAGAGCCGTCTGCCCTGCGCGTCGAGAGAACAGGCAAGCAGGGACAAGTGCGTCAAGGAAGCCGCGTACCGATCGCCTGGCGCTTAAGCTGCGGTAGAGCGACTACGTATATTCCCGCCTTGTTTTCGAGTCCGCCGCGCGCGAGGCTGGGCAGAAGCGCTTCGTGCATTTGTTCGAAGGTTGCTTTCAACCGTTACACAGGAGATTCATGATGGCACGACTATTTCGAACTTTCGCTATTGCATCGAGCACGCTTGCGATCGCGGGCTGCAGCACTATGGGGGGAATGGGCGGATCGAACAGCTCAGAAAGCACTGCCACCGAAGGGGCAACTATTGCTCGCAACGCCAATACCGTGCTGCAGCAGCAAATGTCGCAACCCGATGCGAAGCGGATTCCAAACCAGCTGATCGCCAACGCGCGCTGCATCGCCGTATTCCCTTCCATAATCCAGGCCGGCCTGATCGTCGGCGGACATCACGGCGAGGGATTGGTGACGTGTCGACAGAACTCTGGCGGCTTTAAGTCAGCAAACCCGGCGGTCTATTCGCTCAGCGGCGGCAGCATCGGTCTTCAGGCCGGTGCGCAGAAAAGCAGCGTCGTTCTTTTATTCGAGACGAAGCAGAGCGTGAATGCACTGCTGCAGTCGAAGATCAAGCTCGGGTCACAGCTTGCGGTCACCGCAGGGCCGTCCGGTTATAACCATGCCATTACTGACGCCCCCGCGCCGGTTGTGGCTTACGTGATGTCACAGAAAGGCCTTTATGCCGGTATCGATCTGTCGGGTTCGAAGCTGACCTTCGACCAGTCGGCCAACGCCGGCTTATACGGCGCCTCGGCTACACCAAGCGGCGTATTGCTGGGCAGCATGCAGTCGGCAGGGGCGATGAACTCATTCAAGCAAACGCTTGAGAACTTCGCACCCTCGGCGAGTCAGAACTCTGGCGGCAATCAACAGCAGGGACAGCAGTCGGATTCGAACCAGATGCAGAACAGCAACGCACAGGAACAGTCAGGTGCCAACTCATCACTGGCGAACGGTGATCAGCAGCAGTCCGGAATGAATGGTTCGCAGCCTGGTACGCCATCCGGTCAGTCGAATCAGTCCGGCCAACCCAGCCAGTCGAATAAGAGTCAATAAGACGGCCGTTTAACCGTGCCCGTTCCGCTATATCGGCGGTTCGGGCGCTACGTCCAACCCTTTTGCGAGGCCGTGCGGATGTGAATGAACGAGACTCGGAATGCGCGGCGCGACGGCTATAGAGAGGTTGGATCTATTCAGCGCGTCAGACCGAGCGCGATGTGATGAACTGGTGATCCGGAATATTTGATGATCTTGAATATATAGTCCGCATTCGCATTGCCGATACAGGCAAAGACATCCACGACGGATCAGGCAATGGCTCGGGTATGCGATATCAAGATGCCGGTGTGGCGGGGTTGCGAACTGCGAAAGGCTCAGCTGGCGCTGGAAGCCCGTCGACAACGACTACGGGACGCCGAGAAAGTTGAGGCGAATTTGCGCATGCGAGTCCGCTCGGGTGTGTAGCCTATTTACAATAAGGTTCCGCGGCTCTCGTTTACCTAATCAATGCCCTCCGACCGTCCTGCACCAGCGCCGCACAGCGGCTCTCTATTTCCCGAAGACCAGACGAAGCCGTGCGGCGTCGCCCCAGTCGCGTGGGATGAGTCTGTTCGGCAGCTAGCCGATCGGTTGCCGAGCGGGTTATGACTCGGTACGTCGTCCTGGCATTTCCCAGGTTGGGCAGGATTGGTTTGGGATCGGCTCTATAGCGACAAGCAGTTGTCCAGAGAGGGCCTGGCCGCTTACGCGCAGCATCCGCTACTGGCCGGGGTGGGGCTGGATCGCGGCTTCTATCGTCCCCTGACGGCCGAGCAGTACGCTTCCTACGCCGCAGATGTACCCGAGTCGTTTCGATTTGTAGTGAAGGCGCCTAGCCGGGTGACGGACGCGCTGGTTCGGCAACCGAATGGCCGTGGCAAGCAGTCAAATCCGCGTTTTCTCGACGCCGAGCTGGCGTGGGAATCGTTCGTGCAGCCGGCGTGCCAGGGCCTGGGCGACAAGATAGGTGCGCTGGTCTTTCAGATCAGCCCCTTGCCGGGACAATGGCTCGGCCGGATCGATGAGTTGATCGATCGTCTGCGCGTCTTGCTGCGTGCGGTAGGTCACGCCAGGGCTTATGTGCCGACGGCGGTGATTGCGGTGGAGGTACGCAACCCCGAGTGGTTGGTGCCTGCGTTCGTGGCGGCGTTGAAAGATGCCGGCGCGACCTATTGCCTTGGCCTGCATCCCCGGATGCCGCCGATCAACCGGCAGTTGCCGATCCTGCGTCGGCTGTGGCCCGGGCCGTTCGTGTGCCGCTGGAACCTCAACGTGAAGCACGGCGCCTTTGGCTACGAGCGGGCGCGTGAGCACTACGCGCCGTTCGACAAGCTGGTGGATCCGGACCCAGAGACGCGGGCAACGCTGGCGCGGGTTATCGCCGGCACGGTCAAGTCCGGTCAGCCGGCGTTTGTCACGATCAACAACAAGGCAGAGGGCAGCGCACCGCTGTCGATCAGGGCGCTGGCTGAGGGCGTGCTGTCCGAGCGCGGGTCGCGTTGATACGCTGTCCGTTGGGCCTCAACGGTCTCGCGTGGCAGCCGGCCTCTGAGTGCGTTCGATCAACCAGAAGGCCGCGGTCATCAACAGGGCAATCAGCGTGTCGGTAATCTCGGCAGACCGCCCCGGCAGATGGGTCTCGGCCAGGCTGGTGATGAACAGGCCAAGAGCTACCGCGACACCGGCACTAATCAGTGGCCAGCCCAGTCGATGCAGCAGCCAGATCAGGCTGCCATAGAGAAAACTCTTCTCCAGCAGGGCAATACTGTTGATGCTCATGGAGCCGTGCAGCAGTGATGTGAACGGCATCCAACCGAAATCGTGGCCGTAGGTGGCGAATTCAAACGGCCGCAGTCGCTCGCACACAATGAATACGGCCAACGCAAGCGCTACCAGAGCAGTGCGCCACCTGGGGCGCCCATAGGCGGTCGACGGACCAGGAATCGACCATACGCCCAGCACCATAGCGGCCCCCACGAGCTCGGAAGCCGACAGACTGTTGTGCACGATCACGATCTTCGCCAAGAAAACGCCGGCCATGACCACAACCACCGGCCAGAGGGCCAGTGACGCGCGTCGTGCGGCCTGAGAGACCAATTCAGCCGCGACCAGCCAGCGTACGGTATAGCTGGCGATTGCCCAGGAGGTGACATGCGGCGAGACAAGTATGGGTTTCACCGCGCTCCAGTACTGATGAAGGTCCAGGCTGGGGACATAGGGAAACAGGCGCCAGGCGAGAAATAGCAAGAGCAGCGCAGCTGCCACCGGCTCGCTCGACAGGCCACCGACGCCGCGCCGCTCCAGCCGTGGCGTAATGACGATCGACGCCAGGCCGCCGATCAGTGCGCCTGCGATATTGGGATAGATGTCGTTGAACGTGCTGACTCGGCCCACGATCCAGAACTGGCTGAGCTCCATACTGATGGACAGGACAGCACCAATAACGCCGATTACGAGCAAACGCGGGGCAGGGGCGCGTATCGCAGTCCGCAGTGCAGGCACACCGAACAGACCCAATGGCATGTAGAACAGGATATTCCCGAGCAGGTTGCCCATATGATCCAGCGAAAAAGCTCGCGTGGCCCATAGTGCCGCCAGCGGATCACGGACAGCGGCATGCCGGAACTCGAACGGATACAGCGAGCCGTACAGTATGAAGCCGATCGCGGCCAGCGCGAGGAGCGCATACGGCCAGCGGGGCGTAGATCGAGTCATGGCTTACCGGGATTGTTTGACGAAAGTCAGGCGTAACGGCGACCAGCCTGAGTGAGCAGGGTCGTCTGGAGAGCGAGGATTCTGCCGTGCTGAAGGCTATCGCGTCATTGCGCACTTGGTCGATTGACCAACCCAGCGCGGCGAGCCGCCCGGATCACCGCTTTCTCCGGCGAGCGAGCCAAGCCAGCTTGCGACCGACGGGTCCGCGAATTGGCCGAGGCGACGGAACCATCTACTCTAAAACGCGCGTTTCCGCGGGTTCAGCCGCCAACCAGCACAAGAGCGACCGCCGGTTTGAGCCGGCTGCGTAGAAAAATCGCGCTATGCCGTTGGCAAGCGCCACCGATCCCAGCTAGACTATGCCGCCTGCGATGCGTGCTGCGTATTGCAGGTTGTCATCTCAGTGGTGGGCGTAGCTCAGTTGGTAGAGCCCTGGATTGTGATTCCAGTCGTCGTGGGTTCGAGTCCCATCGTCCACCCCATCCCGAATGGCATCGCCTGAATGGCATACAGGGCCGTTAGCTCAACGGTAGAGCAGTTGACTCTTAATCAATTGGTTGTAAGTTCGATTCTTACACGGCCCACCATTTATTCCGTAATCAACGCCGGCTCGAATTCGAGTCGGCGTTTTTGTTGATGGCGTGAAATTGCGGCCGATCAGCTGCGGCTTGCGCTACGCAGGGATTACACGTCGCGCAGTGCTTGGGCCGCTTGAATGTCGGCCAGCCGATCCCATGTCTTGTGACATTCGGCAAGAGAGGAGTTGGCATGGACACAATTGATATCAACGGCCAAGGGCTGCACGCATCGCGCATTGGTCTTGGCACCTGGGCGATTGGCGGTTGGAAGTGGGGCGGTACCGACGAGGCCGAATCGATTCGCACCATTCAGAGCGCGCCGGACAAGGGCGTCACCCTGATTGACACCGCGCCGGTCTATGGCTTCGGTCGTTCCGAGGAAATCGTCGGCAAGGCGATCAAACAGGGCGGCCTGCGCGATCAGGTCGTGCTGGCCACCAAATGCGCGCTGGAATGGGATGACAAGGGCGGCGTAGTACGAAATGCGTCGCGAAAACGCCTTCTGAAGGAAGCCGATGATTCGCTGCGCCGTCTGCAGACGGACGTGATCGACGTGTTGCAGGTGCATTGGCCGGATCCGACCGTGGACATGCACGAGACGGCCGAAGCGATGGATGAGCTCAAGCAGTCCGGCAAGATCCGCTCGATCGGTGTATCCAATTTCTCGCCCGAGCAGATGGACCAGTTCTCGGCAGTCGTGGCGATTGATGTGGCGCAGAATCCCTACAACCTGTTCGAGCGCGAGATCGACGACGATTTGCTGCCGTGGGTGCGCAAGCACGATACCCGCCTGCTCGGTTACGGTGCGTTGTGTCGTGGGCTGCTGTCTGGGCGGATGCACGCAGGCCGTGAGTTCAAGGGCGACGATCTGCGCAACAGCGATCCGAAATTCCAGCAGCCGCGTCTAGGTCAGTATCTGTCTGCGGTCGAGGCATTGGAACAGTTTGCCCACCAGTACTACGACAAGCACGTGCTTGATCTGGCGATCCGCTGGTTACTCGATCAGTACGATTATTCGTTTGCCTTGTGGGGCGCACGGACGCCGGACCAGCTGGATGCCGTCACCAACGTGCCGGGCTGGCACCTGGACAGCGATGCCCGTACGGAAATCGAAAAGATTGTCAACGCCCACGTCACTGACCCGGTCGGGCCTGAATTCATGGCGCCGCCGGCGCGTGATTGACAGTCAGGCATGACCGCGACTGCTGCGGTCAACGGACAGCTTGCTATACTGTCCGGTCTTTCCAAGGCGGCTGTGCTCTGCGGCCGCCTTCCTGCATACAACAACAGAAATTGACTCGAGGTAACAATGGACGTCTCCGTAGAAAATTCCGGTGGCCTGACACGACGGCTGAAAGTGCAGATACCGGCCGAGCGCGTGAACGACGCGGTAGACGCCAAGGTCAAGCAGGTAGGCCAGAATGCGCGTATTCCGGGCTTTCGTCCCGGCAAGGCGCCCATGAAGGTGCTGCAGCAGCGCTACGGCGCCCAGGCGCGCCAGGAAGTGCTCGGCCAGTTGATTCAGAGCGTCTATCCGGAAGCCGTGGAAAAATCGGAATTGAACCCGGCGGGTCAGCCGCAGATCGAATTGGATTCGTTCGACGAGCAAGGGCCGCTGTCGTTCACGGCTACGCTGGACGTGTATCCGGAGATCGAGCTGAAAGGCCTGGATGCCATCACGGTTGAAAAGCCGGTGGTCGAAGTTACCGAAGCCGATATCGACAAGACAATCGAGCGTATCCGGGATCAGAACAAGACCTGGGAACCGGTCGAGCGCGAATCCGTGGATGGCGATCAGGTCGTAGTGGACTTTATAGGCCGTGTCGACGGCGAGGCGTTCGAGGGTGGCACCGGCAACGACATCGAAGTCGTCCTGGGCGAACAGCAGTTCCTGCCCGACATGGAGCGCGCGTTGGTGGGCCATAAGGGCGGTGAGCAGTTCGACGTCAACGTGGACTTTCCGGAAGACTATGGCGCTGCGGATCTCGCGGGCAAGGCTGCTGTGTTTGACGTGACCTTGAAGACTGTCAACGAGCCCAAGCCGGCTGAGCTGGACGAGGCTTTTCTTGAGCAGATGGGTATCGAGGATGGCGGTGTCGATGCGCTCAAGGACAAGATCCGCGAGTCGCTGGAGCAGGAAGCCAGGCATGCAATCGAAGGCAGCGTGAAGACTCAGACCATGGATTCGCTGCACGCCGCCAACCCGATTGAAGTGCCGCAATCGATGGTGGCGCAGGAAATTGACCGCATGCGGAAGGAAGCCATGCAGCGTATGCCCGAACACATGCAGGGCGACGAAGAGCAGGCGAAGACACTGCTGCCCGACGAGGCGCTGCGTGAAAATGCCGAAAAGCGTGTCGCGCTGGGCCTGCTGATTGCCGAAGTGATTGCCGATAAAGATTTGGAACTCGACCAGGAACGCGTCAATACCAAGATGGAAGAGATCGCAGCCGGCTATGGTGACCAGTCGGACGCGGTCAAGAGCTACTATCAACAGAACCCGC
Source organism: Salinisphaera sp. (assembly GCA_027858915.1). GTDB lineage: Bacteria > Pseudomonadota > Gammaproteobacteria > Nevskiales > Salinisphaeraceae > Salinisphaera. The sequence goes on along the minus strand of JAQIBT010000147.1, from coordinate 35,819 downwards.
AGCTCATGCAGGGTCTGCAGGCGATGGTCATGGAAGAGCAGGTGGTCGACATGCTGCTAGAGAACGCCACTGTTACCGAGAAGGAAACCGAGCTCGACGAGCTCCTGAACGCTAACCGCCAGCAGGGCTGATCCTTGAGATCGTCCTTTCGCGGAGAGGAAACGAACGCTATGAACGCTATGGCAGACAATCAGAACTTGCCCGCCCAGAACCTGGGCCTGATCCCGATGGTCATCGAGCAGACCGCCCGTGGTGAGCGCTCGTTCGACATCTATTCGCGGCTCCTGAAGGAGCGCGTGATCTTTGCCGTGGGCCCGGTCGACGATCATATGGCCAATCTGATCGTGGCCCAGCTGTTGTTCCTGGAGTCGGATAATCCGGACAAGGACATTCAGCTGTATATCAATTCGCCGGGCGGCGTGATCACCGCCGGTATGTCGATCTACGACACGATGCAGTTCATCAAGCCGGATGTGGCCACCATGTGTCTCGGCCAGGCGGCCAGCATGGGGGCGGTGTTGCTGGCCGCGGGTGCGAAGGGCAAGCGTTTTTGTCTGCCCAACTCGCGGGTGATGATTCACCAGCCGTCGGGTGGTTTTCAGGGCCAGCAGTCGGATATCGAAATCCAGGCGCGCGAAATCCTGCATATGCGCGACCGGCTCAATGAGGTGCTGGCGCACCACACCGGTCAGCCGCTTGAGCGCGTGCAGCGCGATACCGAGCGTGATTATTTCATGACCGCTGAATCGGCGGTGGAATATGGCCTGATCGATAAAGTGCTCAGTTCTCGTGCGGCGATGGCTGATAAAGCCAAGTAACGGTTACAGATCATCGTTCACGACAACTCGTGACAATGCTCCGTCAGATGTGTCATACAAGAGATATCCGACAGGTCCAGTTTGGAGAGGTGCCAACCCATGGCAGAAGACGGCAAAAACGATAGCGGCTCCAAGGATAACGCCGGGCGCACGCTGTACTGCTCGTTCTGCGGCAAGAGCGAACATGAAGTTCGCAAACTCATCGCCGGACCCTCGGTATTCATCTGCGATGAATGCGTGGATCTGTGCAACGACATCATGCGCGAGGAACTGACCAGCAAGCCGGCCAAGAAAGGCCTGCCGAGCCCGCAGGAAATCCGGCGCGTGCTGGACGATTATGTCATCGGTCAGGTATCGGCCAAGAAGATTCTGGCGGTAGCGGTTTACAACCACTACAAACGCCTGAATGCCGAAGCGGCCGAGGACGAGGTCGAGCTGCAGAAGTCGAACATTCTGATGATCGGGCCGACCGGTTGCGGCAAGACTCTGCTGGCCGAAACGCTTGCACGTCTGCTGGATGTGCCATTCGCGATCGCTGATGCAACGACGCTGACCGAAGCCGGTTACGTCGGCGAGGACGTCGAGAACATCATCCAGAAGCTGTTGCAGAAGTGTGACTACGACGTCGACAAGGCGCAGCGCGGTATTGTCTATATCGATGAAATCGACAAGATCTCGCGCAAGTCGGAAAACCCGTCGATCACTCGCGATGTGTCGGGTGAGGGCGTACAGCAGGCACTACTCAAGCTGATCGAAGGTACAACGGCGAGCGTGCCTCCCCAAGGCGGGCGCAAGCATCCGCAGCAGGAATTCCTGCAGGTGGATACCGGCGGAATTCTGTTCATCTGCGGCGGCGCGTTCGCTGGATTGGACAAGACGATTGCCAGCCGTGCCGGCAGTTCGGGCATCGGTTTCTCGGCCGAGGTCAAGGGCAAGGATGACCAGCGCTCGCTGGGCGAGACGCTAGCCAGTGTTGAGCCTGAGGATTTGGTCAAGTATGGCTTGATTCCGGAATTCGTCGGTCGTCTGCCAGTTGTGGCCACGCTCGAGGAGCTGGATGAGGAAGCGTTGATCTCGATCCTGCGTGAACCAAAGAATGCGCTGGTCAAGCAGTACAGCAAACTGTTCGAGATGGAAAACTGCGAGCTGGAGCTTCGCGACGACGCGCTCAAGGCGATTGCCCGCCGCGCCATGAGTCGCAAGACCGGTGCGCGTGGTTTGAGAACAATCCTCGAGTCCATCCTGCTCGACGTGATGTACGAGCTGCCGGCAATGGAGAACGTGTCCAAGGTGGTTGTGGACGAGGCCGTGGTGAACGGCGATGCACAACCCTACATCGTGTACGAGAACGCTGATGCCAGCCGGGCAGGTGCGTAATGCACAGGCTTGAGCGGCCCGACCCGGGCGGAATTGCCTGTCGAACCCGCCAGCGATTGAAATCGCGCGGGTTGGCCGCAATTTCACATTAAATTCACTAGCGGCCGGCGTATCGCCGGCCGCTTTATATCCACGAGGGCTCGGATGGCCGACAACGCCTTGGTTCCCGTTCTTCCGTTACGCGATGTGGTGGTGTTTCCGCACATGGCGATTCCATTGTTCGTCGGCCGTGAGAAATCGATCACGGCGCTGGAAGCGGCGATGGCAGAGGACAAGAAAATTCTGCTGGTTGCCCAGAAGGCGGCCGACATCGACGACCCCGGCGCCGATGACATCTATGAGGTCGGGACACTGGCCTCGATTCTGCAACTGCTGAAACTGCCGGACGGCACCGTCAAGGTGCTGGTTGAGGGCGCGGATCGTGCGCGTCTGTCGAATCTGCATGAGTCCGACGGTCGTCTGATCGCGGACTACTCGACCATTGACGAAGCCGAGGATGATTCGGCCGAGATGGATGCGCTGATGCGCAACGCCGTGTCGACCTTCGAGTCGTACGTCAAGCTCAACAAGAAAGTGCCGGCCGAACTGCTGCCCTCGCTGTCGAGCATGGATTCCGCCGGGCGCCTGGCGGATACCATTGCTGCACACCTGAACCTCAAGCTGGACGAGCGCCAGGATGTGCTCGAGCTGGCCGATGCCCAGGCGCGTCTCGAGCATGTGGTGGCCAAGACCGATGCCGAGATCGAAGTCCTGCAGATCGAGAAGAAGATCCGTGGGCGCGTTAAACAGCAGATGGAGAAGTCCCAGCGCGAGTACTATCTCAACGAGCAGATGAAGGCGATCCAGAAGGAACTGGGCGAGATCGACGACGCGCCCAACGATCTGGAAGAGCTTGAGGCAAAGATCGACAAGGTCGGCATGCCGAAGGAGGTCAAGAAGAAGGCGACCGCGGAGTTCAACAAGCTCAAGTCGATGTCCCCGATGTCGGCAGAAGCGACCGTGGTGCGCAACTATCTCGACTGGCTGGTCGATGTACCGTGGAAGAAGCGCTCGAAGACCAAGATCGATCTCGAGGCCGCGCAGAATACGCTGGACGCCGATCACTACGGTCTGGAGCGGGTCAAGGAACGTATTATCGAGAATCTGGCAGTGCAGAGCCGGGTCAAGAAGATCAAGGGCCCGATACTCTGCCTGGTCGGACCGCCTGGCGTAGGTAAGACGTCGCTTGGACGCTCGATTGCCAAGGCCACCAATCGCGAATTCGTACGCATGAGCCTGGGCGGTGTGCGCGACGAAGCCGAGATCCGCGGTCACCGGCGGACCTACATCGGTTCATTGCCGGGCAAGATCATTCAGAACATGGCCAAGGTTGGCGTGCGCAATCCGCTATTCCTGCTCGACGAAGTCGACAAGATGGCCAACGACTTCCGCGGTGATCCTGCCTCGGCGCTGCTCGAGGTATTGGATCCGGAGCAGAACAACAGCTTTGGCGATCATTATCTGGAAGTCGATTACGATCTGTCGCACGTGATGTTCGTGTGCACGGCGAACACGCTCAATATTCCGCCAGCGCTGCTTGACCGCATGGAGGTAATCCGCCTGGCGGGCTACACCGAGGACGAGAAGGTGAATATTGCCGAGCGCTATCTGGTGCCCAAGGCAGTCAGGGAAAACGGTTTGAAGGACACGGAGATCTCGATTTCCGAAAACGCCCTGACCGACGTAATCCGGCGTTATACCCGAGAAGCCGGCGTGCGTAATCTTGAGCGCGATATCAGCAAGATCTGTCGCAAGGTCGTTAAGGAGCTGATCAGCGACACTTCGCGCGCCACCGTGCAGGTTTCCAAGCGCAATCTGGACAAGTACCTCGGGGTGCCTAAATTCCGCTATGGGCGCGCTGAGGAACGCGATAGCGTTGGCCAGGTGACTGGGCTGGCGTGGACGGAAGTCGGCGGAGAGCTGCTGTCGATCGAGTCGGCTGCGGTCCCCGGCAAGGGCAAGCCGCTGCATACCGGCTCGCTCGGTGACGTGATGCAGGAATCGATTCAGGCAGCGCTAACGGTCATCCGATCGCGTGCGACGTCGCTGGGCATTGCGCGCGATTTCATGCAGAGCTCGGACTTGCACGTCCATGTACCCGAGGGGGCTACGCCCAAGGACGGACCGTCGGCCGGGGTTGGCATGTGCACGTCCATGGTCTCTGCCTTGACCCATATTCCGGTGCGTGCGGACGTCGCGATGACCGGCGAGATCACACTGCGTGGTGACGTCTTGCCAATCGGTGGACTCAAGGAAAAGCTGTTGGCGGCTCATCGCGGCGGTATCAAGATCGTGATTATTCCGCACGAGAACACGAAAGATCTCGTCGAGATACCGTCCAACATCAAGAACCAGCTGGATATCCGGCCGGTCAAGACGATCGACGAAGTACTCGAGATTGCGTTGACTCGCCAACCTCAACCGCTGCCTGATGGACCTGCCAAACCCGATTCGCCGAACAAGGGCGAGCCGGGCGAACTGCGGGCCCATTAAAGCCCAACAGTTTCCGGACGCCTGTTTTTGCCGAAAACCTTTGTTGACGGTGGAAACAGGCGCTTGGTATAAAAGCCGCTGACGGATCGACCAGACGCATCATGCAGACGGTCGTTCGGCTTGTTGCCCACGAGGTAGACGAAGGCAACAACGAGTCGAGCCGCCGCGGCGGACCCGCAAAATCCTGTCTCAATTCCCAAGGGGAAATAACGCTATGAACAAAACCGAACTAGTCGATGCCGTCGCCGCGGACGCTGATCTCTCCAAAGCAGATGCCTCGCGCGCCGTCGACGCCATGATCGACTCGGTGACCGACGCTCTGAAAGAAGGCGACAAGGTATCGCTGGTTGGCTTTGGTGTGTTCTCCGTGCGCGAGCGTGCCGCTCGCCAGGGGCGTAATCCGAAGACCGGTCAGTCGATTCAGATTCCGGCCGGAAAAACTCCTGGATTTAAGGCTGGTAAAGCGCTGAAAGACGCTGTAAACTAGCGCTCCTTCGCAGGGCAAAGGCAATCAGCCCAAGCTCTTGCGGGGTGCTTAGCTCAGTTGGTAGAGCGTCGCCTTTACACGGCGAATGTCGGCGGTTCGAATCCGTCAGCACCCACCAAAACTGGTTTAGGAGCGGTAGTTCAGCTGGTTAGAATGCCGGCCTGTCACGCCGGAGGTCGCGGGTTCGAGTCCCGTCCGCTCCGCCATAGTCTGTCTGACGGTGACAAACCGGACAGACCATCCCAAGAGCGCTCCTAGAGCGCTCTTTTTTTTCCTGTTTTTCAGGCGGATTGGCGTTCCTATCGTGCTTCGCCGCAATCGTTGTGATCTTTCAGCGCTGAATCCGCCCTCCGAGCATGGATGCGAACGCCGTACTCCGGCACAATGCGCAATCCGCCCTTGAAAGAACCCAGATCATCAGCCACGCGGCGCGCCGCGGCCTTGCTGAGTCGGAGCTCGTAGAAACTATGCTGCAGAAAATCCGTGATGGGGCCAGTGGACCGCTGGCCTATGTTGTTGTTGCCGTCATCGCAGTGGTGTTCGGTGTCTGGGGCATCGGCTCTTATTTCACGCCCTCGTCTGATCCGGTGGTGGCATCGGCTGCAGGTACGGACATCACTCATTCGCAGCTCCAGAACGCGTTCAATCAGCGCTATGGACGTATTCGGCAGATGCTCGGAAAGAATTTCGACCCCAGCCTGATGCCGCCCGATAAAATCCGCCGTAATGTACTGAACGGCTTAATCAATCAGGCGGTCATGCAGGCCTATGCGCGGGATGCCGGATACCGGGTCACCAATGCTGATCTGCTTGCACAGATCCGGTCTAATCCACAGTTTCAGGAGAACGGTCAATTCTCGGCGGACCGTTACAAGGCACTGCTTGCCCAGGCGAATATCCAGCCGGCGCAGTATGAGGCCGAGTTGCGTCACAGTCTGTTGACACAGCAGGTGCAACAAGTCATCGGGGCTGGTGCATTTGCGTCTTCTGCCGAGGTCGATCAGGCCTACCGTCTGGCCAATCAGCAGCGAAAGACGCGCTATCTGGTGTTCAATCCGAACACATTCAAAGGCGACGTCAAGGTGACGTCGGCGCAGATAAAGAGCTATTACGATAGTCACGGCAAGCAGTTCCGGAGCCCGCAGCGAGTCAAGCTGTCTTATGTGTCGCTTGATACCGGCAGCGTCTCGCCACCGGCTCCCAGCGAGGACACGCTACAGAAGCTTTACAGCCAGCATAAGAACGAACTTGGTACGTCCGAGCAGCGCAGTGCCGATGTCGTTCGTGTGGCGATCAGCCCGGGCGATGATGCGGCGGCCCGCCAGAGTATTCAGGCCGTAGCGGCTGCCGCCAACCATGGTAAGACGCTGAAGCAGGCCGCGGGCGACGTGAAGGGCGCTGCTTTTCAGACCCTCGACAGCCAGACACAAAGCGCGCTGCCTTCCGCGCTTGGCGCGGCCCTCTTTGGCCTCGACAAGGGCGCACTGTCGAACCCGGTGCGCGGCAAGAATGCCTGGTATCTCGCACGTCTGACTGGCGTGACGCCAGCGAACACGCCCGACTTCAACGCGCCCCAGGTTCAGTCCCAGCTCAAGGCGATGGCGCAATCGCAGGCCACAGCCGCGGCTTACAAGAAACAGGCCCAGCAACTGGACGATCTGGCCTATCAGGCGCCCAACGATCTGCAGACCATCTCCAACAAGCTGGGCCTCAAGATTCAGCACACGGATTGGATCAGCCCGCAGTCCGGCCCTGGTATCGGCCAGTACGATGCCGTACGAAAGGCTGCGTTTTCGGACGCGGTATACAAGGACAAGCTCAACAGTGAGGTGATTGACCTTGGCCAGCAACGCAAGATCGTACTGCGGGTGACGGATAGGCAGCCGGCCGAGCGCAAGCCGCTGGCCGATGTCAGCGACGACATCCGTCAGCGTCTGGTTTCAGAGAAGGCGAGTAGCCGGGCCAGGGACGCAGCTGATGCGGCGCTGAAGAAAATTCAGGCGGGTGCCAGTCTGGAGTCGGTCGCCAAAAGTGACCCCAAGGCTGCGCTCAAGACGCTCGGTTTTATCGGCCGTTCGGATTCCAGTGCTGACGCACGGATCGTTGACGTCGTCTTTTCGATGCCGTTGCCTGCCAAAGGCAAGGACAGCTATCAGGTCGCACCGACGAGCGACGGCCAGGTGGCGCTGGTTGCCGTCAGCGACGCTCGCGACAGTGGCACGACAGGGGCCAAGGAAGCCAAGCAGCGCAAACAGTATACCCAGCAGCAGACCCAGTTGAACGCTCAGCTGGAATACGCTGCGCTGGATACTTATCTGCGCGATCAGGCCGATGTTAATATTCACAAGGGAGCGTTGCAATAGAACTTGCCGTGCCGTCGTATTCAAGGCCGATCGACTGTGCCGGCAAGATAATGAATGGCACAAAAAAGCCGGCTGCGGACCATCCGCAGCCGGCTTTTTTCACTAGGGCCTGTTGCCGTTTCGTGCGAGCGCCGCGTTGGAGACCTCAAATCGTCTCAGGCAAGGCGCGAGTCGCCGGCCGTGGCGTGCCACGACCCAGACTTGCCACGCCGCCTGGGGCGATTTGAGGCCCAACCCTTCGGGACAAGGGCTGTTTTGCGGCAATACAGCGTTGCAGCGCGTTTATGTAGAATGACTACACGGCCCTTGCTGCGCCTCGTCTTGCCGCAAAACAGCCCTTGGCGCGGCCTCGCACGGAACGGCAACAGGCCCTAGGGCCTCAGCCGTTCTCGACTGCCGGGTTCATCCCCATGATGTTATAGCCGGCGTCGACGTACAGGACTTCGCCCGTGATGCCGGAGGCCAGGTCGGATGCCAGGAAGGCGGCCGCGTTGCCGACCTCGGCCTGGGTGACGTTGCGACGCAGCGGCGCGCTTTCCTTGGTATAGGCCAGCATTTTTCGAAAGCCCGAGATGCCGGCCGCCGCCAGTGTCTTGATCGGGCCGGCGGAAATGGCGTTCACGCGGATACCTTGAGGGCCCAGGTCGCCAGCGATGAAACGCATGTTCGACTCCAGGCTCGCCTTGGCCGGCCCCATGACGTTATAGCCCGGCATGACGCGCTCGGCGCCAAGATAGGTGAGTGTGATCAGCGATGCGGTGTCTGAGAGCATCGGGCGGGCGGCCTTGGCCAGTGCGGCAAAGCTGTAGGCGCTGATGTCGTGGGCAATGCGCGACGCATCGCGAGAGATACTGTCCAGATAGCCGCCGGATAGCGCCTCGCGTGGCGCGAAGCCGATGGCGTGCACGAGCACATCGAGTTGTTCCCAGTGCTGGCCAAGATCGGCGAACAACTGGTCGATCTGCTCGTCTTCCGCGACGTCCAATGGCAGAACCGCGGTGGCGCCAAGCGTTGCGCCCATCTTCTGCACGCGTTCCTTGAGCTTGTCGCCCTGGTAGGTCAGGACAAGTTCTGCGCCTTGCTCGCTCATCGCCTGCGCTACGCCGTACGCAATCGAGCGCTCGCTGGCCAGTCCGGTGATCAGCGCTTTCTTGCCTTCGAGAAAACCCATGTCTGCTCCTCAGTGATGATGGTGGTGCCCGGCGGGCGCGCCTTGGTGTCAACTGGTTTGTCGATCAGCTTGATAATGGCTGAAGTCGCAGGCGCTCGCCAGGCTGTATGGTGCTGTTGGACGACATATCGTTCAAGCTGCGCAGGGTTGCGACCTGCATCGAAAAGCGACTGGCGATCGACCACAGTGAGTCGCCAGGCTCCACTTCATAATAATCCGGCAGCGGCGCTGGGCCGTCGAGTGCGATCGTGCGGCCCGGGTGGAGCGACATACCGGATGGTATGCGATTCCATTGCCGCAGGTCAGACACGGAAACGTGGTTGGTCTGCGCGATCGACCATAAGGTATCGCCGGTCTGAACGACGTAGGTGCTGGGCGCCGGCAGCTTCGCCGAGCCCGGGATCGACAGCGAATCGCCGGGATGCAGCGTGTTGCTGCTTGAACCGTTGGCCCGTCGCAAACTGGCCACGCTCACGCTATAACGATCGGCGATGTTCCACAGGGTATCGCCCGACTGCACGACATAGGTCTGCGTCGGCTCGGCGGGCGGCGCTTTTTCGTGGCCGCCGGGGCCCGGAATCGTAAGGCGCTGGCCCACGCGGATGGTGTTGCTGTTAAGTCCGTTGGCCTCACGGAGAGCGGCCACGCTGACGCCGTAGGTATGCGCGATCCGGCCGAGCACGTCGCCGCGGTGGACAGTATGCGTTCGTGAATCGACAAGGTCAGCCGGGCTGATGTGGGCAAGCTTGACTTGAAACGCAGCGGCCTTGTCGGCGGGTACCAGTAATTCATCGTGGCCACCGGGTTCACTGGCCCAACGGCGCATGCCGGGATTGAGTCGCCGCAGATTTGCTTGCGACATATCAAGCATGTGAGCCGCGACCTTCAGTTCGGTCTGTCCGGGCAGCTTGACCAGCTTTGTGCGCGGTTTGTTCGCCAGACTCGGCCAGTCGACGCCAAAGCGTGCCGGGGTTTTCAGAATTCGACGCAGCGCCAGGAGCTTTGGCACGTACTCGGTGGTTTCCTGCGGCAGTTGGAGATCCCAGTAGCTGGTGCTCTGGCCTTCGGATTCAGCCTGCGCGATCGCTTTATCGACGCGGCCCGGGCCGGCGTTATAGGCCGCCAGTGCCAGCAGCCAGTCGCCGTCATATCGCTGATTCAATGACTGTAGATAATTGAGGGCTGCATCCGTGGAGGCGATCGGATCGTCCCGGCCGTCGTACCACCAGTCACGCGGCAGATTCATGTAATCGGCGGTGCCTGGCATGAACTGCCACATTCCACTGGCGCCGACGTAGGACTTTGCCGAGGGATCGTAGCCGCTCTCCACGATTGGCAGCAGCGCGATCTCGGTCGGCATGTGTCGTTTTTCGACCTGCTTGACGACGTGCCACAGGAACGGCCGTGCCCGCTGCAATGACTGGCTCAGATGATTGGTATGGGTCGCGTAGTACTGGGTCCAGATGCGCACAGAGCGGCGCTTGGCGCCGGATTTGAGCTGGAGGCCATCGCGGATCTGCGACCATAGATCCTGGCTTGGAGCCGGCCACTTGTGCGGGACATAGTTCTTCGGCGTGGGCGGGTCAAGTTTGTCCAGGTCGCTTGTTTTCGCCATTTTCACGTTGTCGGCGCGGTCGGTCACGGGCAGCGTCGATCGATTCCTGGCTATCGGAGTCGACGTTCCTGTCGGCGACCGGCCCGGCGAACTGGCACAGCCGACCATTAGAAGACTCAGCGATATCGCCAGGGTGAGACTCGGCAGGCCGCGACAGCCGCGGCGATGTTCAGCTGGCATCTTTCCAATCACGCAGTACGGCAAATATCTCGCCTGGATTGATTAGCTCGCGTCCGGCGCGTTGGCTGGCAACGCGCCGGACCGGTTCGACGTCCCAGCGCAGGAATGGATTGGTCCGTATTTCCTCGCCCAGCGTCGATGGCAGGCTCGGCTTGCCCTCACGACGTAGCGCATCGACGGTGTCGATCGCTTCGCGGATGGCGGCATTGTCCGGCTCGACGGTCTGGGCAAAGGCCAGATTCTTCTGCGTATATTCGTGGCCGCCATAGACACGCGTGGTCTCGGGCAGGGCGCGCAGGCGGGCCAACGAGGCCTGCATCTGCGCGTGGGTTCCCTCGAACACGCGTCCGCAGCCGCCCCGGAACAGGGCGTCGCCGGCCAGCAGGATATCGCCTGTGACCAGGGCGATATGGCCCAGGGTATGGCCGGGCACGTCGATCACCGAGAATGCCGCATCCAGAAATTCCAGCGAAAACATATCGCCGCCGGCCAGTCGATGATCCACCTGGCCGATTGTGTCGGCCTCGGTCGCAGGACCGTAGACGGGCGCTGGATGTTCGGCCAGCAGGCCGTCGAGCCCGCCGACATGGTCGCCGTGATGATGGGTAATCAGATAGGCGCCAACGCTCAGATCGTGCGCCGACAACCACTGTTTGACCGGCTCGGCTTCACCGGGGTCAACTACAGCGACCAAGCGGCTACCGGGTCGGGCGACGATCCAGATATAATTATCCGTCAGTGCGGGTACGTAATTGATTTCGAGCATCTGCGGATGTTGCCAACGGCCTGAGGCAAAATCAATTGTTTCGATTTTTGTCAGACAATCCGGAGTCCGTGCGGCGCTGGTTTGAACAGCCGGGCGCGGCAAATCTGCGGGCGCAAGAGTCGCGCCTGATAGGCCAGCTTATGAGCGGTCTGTCGGGTTACCGCTGTGTAGCACTGACCGGTTGGCCCCTGTCGGAATCAGTACTTGACCGGGCCGGCACGTTGCGCCGCTGGCAACTCGGCGTGTCGACCGATGATCGGCCCGACATCTGTTGGGACGGCCGTCACCTGCCGCTAGCTACCGGCAGCGTGGATGCGCTAGTGCTGCTGCACGGATTGGAGATGACCGGCGAACCGCATGCTCTGGTGCGCGAATGCGCGCGGGTTCTCAGCGATCGTGGCCAGATTGTCGTCTGCTGTTTCAATCCGTTGTCCTGGTGGGCAACGTGCCAATCCTTGAGCTGGCGCCACGGCGCGCGTTTTTCACCGCTGAGTACGCCGCCCCGTGCGGCACGGCTGGCCGATTGGTTGCGGGTACTGGATATCGAAACGCTTGAATGCTGGCGCCATGGCAGCGGGTTTCCGTTGTTCGGCCGCCCCTGGCAGGACGGTGCCGACCGGCCCTGGCTGGCAGCGCTGGCGTGGAGCGCGCCTGGCTATGTACTGGTGGCGCGGCGAGCCGCCCGCTGTCGTCCGCAATCGGGCCACCGCCAGCCGCGCCTCACAAAACAGTCGCGGCCGGGGTTGGCGCAGGCAAGCCGACGCGGCTACCATGCGCGCGATGAAAAATAGCGAATCAGTGGTCACGATTTATACCGACGGTGCCTGCCGTGGCAATCCAGGGCCGGGCGGTTGGGGAGCGCTGCTGAGCTACGGCGATACCAAGCGCGAGCTGTGCGGCGGCGAGGCCAATACCACTAATAACCGGATGGAGCTCACGGCTGCCATCGAAGCGCTCAACGCGCTCAAGCGCGCCTGTACCGTGGACCTGCATACCGACTCCACCTATGTGCGCCAGGGCATCATGCAGTGGATGAATAACTGGAAGAAAAACGGCTGGAAGACCGCCGCGAAGAAACCGGTCAAGAACGCCGAGCTCTGGCGCGCACTCGATGACGCCTGCCAGCGTCATCAGATCGAATGGCACTGGGTGAAAGGCCACGCCGGCGACCCTGGCAACGAGGCGGCCGATGTGCTGGCCAATCGCGGCATCGATGAGATGAAAAAGTAAGGAATAACCATGCGACAGATCGTCCTCGATACCGAAACCACCGGCCTGGAACACGAGCAGGGTCATCGCATCATCGAGATCGGTTGCGTGGAAGTCGCTAACCGGCGGCTGACGGGCAACGATCTGCATCTTTATCTGCACCCGGATCGCGATATCGACGAGGGCGCACAGGCGGTGCACGGGATTACGCTCGAATATCTGGCGGACAAACCGCGCTTTCACGAGATTTCGTCGACGCTGGCCGAGTATCTGGAGGGTGCCGAGTTGATCATCCACAACGCGCCGTTTGATCTCGGCTTTCTCAACAGCGAGTTTCAGCGCACCGACGACAATTATCAGACGTTGGAAAGCCGTGGCCCGGTGATCGATACGCTGGTCGAGGCGCGTCAGTTGTATCCCGGCCAGCGCAACAGTCTGGATGCGCTGTGCAAGCGCTTCGATATTGACAATTCCAACCGCGAGTTGCATGGCGCTCTGCTCGATGCTCAGCTGTTGGCCGACGTCTATCTGATGATGACCGGTGGCCAGATCGATATCGGCTTGCTGGGAGAAGACAGTGAGGAAAGCGAGGGCCTGGCCAGTGCCGGACTGGCGACGCATCTGTCGCAGGCTGCGAGCCGCCCGCGGGTGCAGCGCGCCACTGACGACGAGCGTGCGTCGCACGATCGCTACCTCGACATGCTCGCCAAGGCCTCTGGCGACCGCTGCCTGTGGCGTACGCTCGAGAGCTGATCGACACCGATTTGCCCGCTTCTGTCCGCTATTCGATGCGGGTACGCGAACGAGTCCGATCGAAAATCGCCAGCCCCGTCAGTAGTAGATCACTAGGTAAAGCGCCAACAGCACGCCAGCCCAGAGCAGCATCACGCCGGTAGTCCAGGTGCGCGAAAGCGCCCCGGTAGATCCGTAGTGCGACTTCAGCCAGCCATAGCTGCCCGAGCCTAGCCGGCCCAGTTTTGCGCGCGCGTGTTCGCGCGTGGCGACCAGTGCGCGATGGATCCGCGCCGCCATGGCCGGCAGGGCGTGCCGATAGACCCAGTCCGAATCCAGATTCAGGCCGCGAATCTCGGCCGGATACCAGCCGTTGCGGAACAGCACCACGAATGCCAGCGCCGCAAACAGCAACAGCTGCAGCTGGTTGATCACGTGCGCCGTCGAATACGCAGAGTAATCGACAGCGAACGGCAGGATCGCGTACAGCGGTGCCGGATAGACGCCGATGCCGATGCACAGAAAAGCGGCCGCGCCCATCGCAAGCAGCATGTTCAGCGGCGCTTCTTTCACGCGCCAGCCGACGTCGTGGTGGAAAAACGAGAAGAACGGCACCTTGATACCGGAATGATCGAGCACGCCGGCCGAGGCCAGCAACAGCGCCGTCCAGGCGATCCAGTGGTGTTGTTCGGCGGCCGCCGTCAGGATCATCGATTTGGTGACAAAGCCCGAGAACAACGGAAACGCCGAGATCGACATCGAGCCGACAATACAGAATGCCGCCGTCCACGGCATCGACTTGTACAGCCCGCCCAGCTCGCTGGCCTTGACCGTGCCGACACGGTGCAGCACCGCGCCCATGCTCATGAACAACAGGCCCTTGTAGAGAATATGGGCGAACGCATGGGCTGCAGCGCCGTTGATCGCGAGATTAGTACCGATGCCGATACCGACCACCATGAAGCCCAGCTGGTTGTTCAGACTGTAGGCCAGCACACGGCGCAGATCGTTTTCGATCACGGCGAAGAAGATCGGGAAGATCGTCATCACCGCGCCGACGGTGATCAGCAGTTCGGTGCCGGCATAGCCGCGCGCCAGCGAATAGATCGCCAGCTTGGTAGTGAAGATCGACAGCACCACGGTGCCCGTCACTGTGGCTTCCGGGTAGGCGTCCTGTACCCAGTTGTGCAGTAGCGGAAACGCAGCCTTGATGCCGAAGGCTAGAAAGATCAGCCAGCCGCCGGCAGTTTCCAGCCCCAGATGATTGAAGGCAATGGAGCCGGTAGCTCGGTAGTGGATGATGGTGCCCACCATCAACAGCAGCCCGGAGGTTACCTGAATCACCAGATAACGAAGTCCTACGATATGGGCGCGCACCGTGCGCCTTGCCCAGATCAGGAACACCGACGAGATGGCTGTGCCTTCCCAGAAGATGAACAGGGTGACCAGATCGCCGGCCAGCACGGCGCCGATCGCCGCACCGGCATAGATCAGCGAGGCCACGTGCTGGATACGATCGCGAACGTGCAGCGCATACAGCCCGCTCAGAAATGAACCGATCAGGAATATGGTGGCCCAGATCCGGCTGAGCCCGTCGATCCGCAGCATGGTCAGATCGAAGCCGAACAGGCTGATCTCGCCGTGCAGGCCCAGCGGTAGTTGCCACAGCAGCGCCAGGGCGGCCGCCGGTATGGCCAACAGCCACACGCCGTGCACCTGGCGCGGACTGGCAGCCAGTACGAAGCCGCCGACGATCATCAGCAGCGCCGGGCTGAGAAGTGGATGTCCTAGCAGATCACTTGGCCAGTCAGTCACGACGGTGGCTCCCGCTCGACGATTCGGAAGGATCGATATCGCTGACGTCTACGTCGGCTTCGTGGTAATAATTCTCGCCGCGCCAGAGCAGCGGCCGTAGGGCCTTGGCACCAAGCACGATCAGGCAATAAGCGCCAAATCCGAACGCAGGATAGAAGGCAAACCAGCCGTCGAAACCGAAGTGCGGATGCTTGACATAGAAGAATTCGGCCAGAATCAGCAGGCCGCAGACGATCGACAGGGCAACCACAATGGCCTTGATCACACCTGGCCGCTCGAACACGCCGGGCTTGTGGTCAGGTGGCTCGTTGGACAGAGTCATGCCCCTTCTCCCAGTGCGGAGCTGATAAAGCTGATGATCGGATAGGCAAAGAAAAACAGGGCGATACAGCCGGCCGCTGTGACGCACAGCGGCAACACACAGGCCAGCGGGGCTTCGCTAAAGCCGCGTGGTGTGTCGTCATCGGCCGGCAAAAAGAAGGCCCGCGCCGGAATATCCAGCAGATAGACGATATTCAACAACGTGCTGACTGCCAGCACGCCCAGCAGCGCATATTCCTCGACGCCGGCTGAGCCGCTCATCAGGTACCACTTGCTCCAGGCTCCGCCCATGGGCGGCAGGCCGATCAGCGACAGCGAGGCAATGGTGAATGCGCCGAAGGTAAACGGCATCGAACGGCCGAGACCGTTGAGCTGGCTGATGTATTTGCGATGCGCGGCGGTATAGATCGCGCCCGCGCAAAAGAACAGGGTGATCTTGCCGAAAGCGTGGGTCACGATATGCAGCGAGCCGCTCACCGCGCCCAGTTTGGTCGCGAGCGCGCTGCCGAGCACAATATAGGACAGCTGGCCCACGGTGGAATAGGCCAGCCGTTTCTTGAGGTTGTCGCAGTACAGCGCGATCACCGACGCGGCAATGATCGTGATTGACGACGTCCACAGAATGATCTCGGTTGCCCCGGTCTTGAATGCAAAATCCAGCCCGAAGATATACACCGTAATCTTGAGCACCGAGAACACGCCGGCCTTGACGACAGCCACGGCATGCAACAGTGCCGATACCGGCGTCGGCGCGACCATCGCCGACGGCAGCCAGCGATGGAACGGCATCACCGCTGCCTTGCCGATGCCATACACAAACAGCGTGTACAGCGCGATCGCACCTAAGGCGGTCAGCCCGGTGCCGGCCAGGATGCCGCCATGGGTGAAGGTCAACGTGCCGGCGAACAGCCAGGTAATGACGATGGCCGGCAAAAACAAGCCGATGGAGGTCGTCAGCAGGATGCCGAGATAAATACGCCCGCCAGCGCGCGATTCTGCATCACCGTGGTGGGTGACCAACGGATAGGTCACCAGCGTCATCATTTCGTAGAACACGAACAATGTAAGCAGATTGCCGGCCATGGCAATGCCGATCGCAGCCGAGATCGCCAGCGCGAAGCAGACAAAGAAACGCGTCTGCGCGTGTTCGTCGTTGCCGCGCATGTAGCCGGCGCCGTAGATCGTGGTCAGCGGCCAGAGCGCAGACGCCACCAACGCGAAAATCAGGCCCAGCGGCTCGAGAGTGAAGGTGAAGCCCAGCCCTGGCAGAATCTCGAACAGCGTCAGACTGGGGCGCTCGCCGGCTGCGATCGGCTCGATCAGGCCGACGACGCCGGCCAGCAGGGCGACACCGGTAGCCACGCTGACGGTCTCACGGATATTTGGCCAGCGGCCGGTGGCGGCCACCGCCAGGCTCATCACCGCCGGCCAGACGACGAGCGCAAGCAGCCAGAGCGGATTCATTGGCCGACTCCCAGCAGGCTCATGGCGGCCTGACGCGTGGCGTCAACCTCGGCGGCGCCGAACAGGCCGACTGCGATATTCAACGCTACCAGGGTCCAGGTCGCCACCAGCATCAGCGCCGGCGCCTCGCCGCGTGCTACTTTACGACCTTCGGCCGGTTCTCGAAAATACAGCGACTCGACTACCCGCCCGATATAGATCACCGCCAGCAAAGAACTGACCAGGATAGCGGCAGCGAGCAGCCAGTGGTGGTCGACCATCAGCGCCTGCAGCAGCACCCATTTACTGATGAATCCGGCGGTTCCCGGAAAGCCGATCAGGCTCAGGCCGCCAACCACGAAGGCAGCGCAAGTCCACGGCATGCGTTTGCCCAGCCCGGCGATATCGTTGATCGAGCAGGCCTGCATGCGCCAGAACATGGCGCCTACGGCCATGAACAACGCGCCCTTGATCAATCCGTGATTGACCATGTGCGTGAGCGCGGCGGTCAGGCCCGCGCCGGTAGCCAGGGCGAAGCCCAGCACGATATAGCCCATCTGCGCCACGCTCGACCAGGCGAGCAGCCGTTTGACGTCGGTCTGGAAGATGGCGGCCAGCGAGCCAGACAGCATGGCGGCTACCGACAGCACGATCAGCACATCGCCCAGTGGCAGACTGTCAAAGGCAAGGTCCGCGCCGAACACCGTGAACACGAAGCGGATCAGCGCATAGACCGCGACCTTGGTGCTGGTCGCGGCAATGAATACGCTGACGCTCGACGGCGCATAGGTATAAGCGTTGGGTAGCCAGGCATGCAGTGGAAACAACGCAGCCTTGAGGCTCAGGCCGACCACGATGAATGCGAGTCCGGCTTCCACCGTGTGGGTATGTGCGACCCCCTGCAGCCGCTGGGCGATATCGGCCATGTTCAGAGTGCCGGTCATCACGTACAGAAAACCGATGCCGATCAGCAGGAAGGTGCCGCCGACGGTGCCCATGATCAGATACTGGAACGACGACAACAGGGCGCGTCGGCTGGGCCCCATCGCGATCAGGCTGTAGGAGGCCAGTGACGAGACTTCGAGAAATACGAACAGGTTGAACGCGTCGCCGGTGACCGTCATGCCGACCAGCCCACACAGGCATAGCAGCATGGCGGCATACACCAGATATGCACGCTCGCGCGGCAGTTCGGCGGCGATGCTGGCGCGCGCGTACAGACTGGTCAGCGCACTCATGCCGGTGACCAGCAGCAGCACGATGGCGCTGAAACGATCGATGACCAGTTCGATGCCGAACGGCGGCGCCCAGCCGCCCAGTGCATAGACCACGCGACCCGCCACCCGGGTCTCGACAAACAACAGAAACGATATCCCGAATACCACCCACGACACGGCGGTATGGATCAGCCAGGCAGGCAGCGCGCGGTGTGCGATCACGCACAGCGGGGCAGCCATCAGCGGTAGGATGACCACCAGGACGGGCATCTGATGGAATAACTGGACGATCATGAGTCGGGGGCGTCCTCGTCTTGTTCTCGTCCGTCGTCGGCGTCCCGGCTGGCATGTCGCTCAGCCGCTCTGGCGCGTGCCATGCGCTCTTGCTCCTTCTGGGACTCCTGCGTGCCGCGTTGATAATCGGCCGCGAGGATATCGTCTTCCTCGATCGAGCCATAGGCTTCGTGGATACGCACGACGAGCGCCAGCGCGAGAGCAGTGGTCGACAGGCCGACCACGATCGCGGTGAGAATCAGCACTTGCGGTAGCGGATGGGCATAGACCGCCTGCTGTCCCGCGGCGCCATGCATCAGGATCGGCGCCGTCGAACCGGTGATCTGACCCATACTGATATAGAAGATGAATACCGAGGTCTGGAAAATATTCAGCCCGATGATCTTCTTCACCAGATTGTCGTGCGCGATCACGGTATAAAAGCCAATCATCATCAGCACGATGACGATCCAGTAATTGAACAATCCGGGCATGGTTTCGGTCAGCAACATCTGCATCAGAAGGCTCTGACCTCGACGGCGATGAGCGCGGCAACAGGCCCTGGCCCGCTGGCGGAGGCCGATTGTAAACAGGCAGGTCGCAGATCGAATTCCTTGCGCGATGCGTTGACGGGTAACCGCCGCGTGCGCGACGGATGTCGCAGGCTAGTCTTCATGTTCGCCCGGTTGCCGGCCACGGCCGGCAAAGACATAGAAGATGGCGGTGACCACCGACGCCACGGTCATACCGACGCCAAATTCGACCAGCAGCAGGCCGTAGTGTTGGCCGTGGACCGGATTGTGCGCGAGATAATCATAGTCGAGAAAAGCACCGCCCCTGAGCATGCATATAACCCCGGTGCCGGCATAGATCAGCACCCCGAGACTGGCCGTCACGCGCAGCACAGCCGGCGGCACTGCACGACGGGTGGCTTGCACGCCGAAGACCAGCGCATGAAGAATCAGCGCGCTGGCAAGGATAACGCCGGCCTGGAAGCCGCCACCCGGGCTATAGTCGCCGTGGAACTGCACATACAGCGCAAAGATGATGATCGGCGCAATCAGCAGTTTGGCAATGATTCGCAGAACCGTATGTTCCTGCATCAGCTATTGCCCCGGCGGGGGCTGTCGCCCGGCCTGGGGCGCCGTCGACGGCTACGTCCGAGCAGCAGCAGCACGCCGACACCCGCGGTCAGGATGACGGTCGTCTCGCCCAAAGTATCGTAGCCACGATAGCTCCCAAGCACCGCGGTCACGGTGTTGGGCACGTCGATTTCTTTCTGTTCGGCGACCAGGTAGCGTTCGCGCAGCGGACTCTGTTGTACCGGGGTATCGGCAGCGCCAAACGGCGGCATGTCGAGCGTGGCATAGAACAGGGCGGCGCCGGTCACCAGCGTGACAATCAGACCGATAATCTGGCGCTGCGGCTCGACCGGTTTCTCGCGCGCCCGGGTCAGGCCAAAGGTGGCCAGGAACAGCACGGTGGTCACACCTGCGCCCACCGCGGCTTCGGTGAGCGCCACGTCGGGGGCGTTAAGAAGCGTCAGCAGACTCGCGCAGACCAGGCTGTACAAACCCGTGAGCATGGCCACTGGAAACAGATGACGCAGTCGGGCGATGGTGAGGCCGATGACGACAAGAAACACCAGCAGCGCATAGTTGAGCAGCATCTCCGTAGTCATGACGGGTCGTGGCGATCGTTTGCGCTGCCCGAGGCGCCCATTCGCTTGTCGTGGTTCAACCGTGGCTTGACGTCGTCATGCAGCGCTGCCCGCGCGAGCGCGTGTGACGCCGTGGGACTCGTGATCATCAGAAACAGTACGATCAACACCAGTTTGACTGTGATCAGCGTCAAGCCAGCCTGCAGCATCAGGGCGAACATGATCAGCAACATGCCGCCGGTATCGGCGATCGATGCGGCGTGCGTGCGCGTATAGAAGTCGGGCATGCGCAGCATGCCGAAACCGCCAATCACGCAGGTCATGGCGCCCACGACCAGCAGGGCCCAGCTGAGGCTGTTGATAAACCAGATCATCGGTCAGCTCCGCGAGGGCCTTCAATAGCCACCCAGGGTCGTTGAGCGTGCTCACACATCAGAATCCTCGCCTTCGCTGCCGGCCCAGCCGAGATCGCCGTACTGCATGAACTTGAGCACCGCGATGGTGCCGATGAAGTTGATCAGCGCATAGGTCAGCGCCAGATCCAAAAATTCGGGACGGCCGTTGAAGAAGCCCAGTACCGAGACAAACAGGACCGTCTTGGTGCCAAACACATTGATCGCCAGAATCCGGTCGTAGACGGTCGGACCCACGATCGCACGGGTCAATAGAAGGATCATCGTGATGATGATGCCGGCCAGTGCGGCAAGGAACATGTCAGCTGCCCGCCGACGACAAATGGCGCACGCGCGATTCCAGCGCTCGTACCCGCTGATCGATAACGCCACCGTCCAGATCGTGTGAACCGGCTTCGCTCAAGGCATGGACCTCGGCCTGGCCGTCGGTCAGACCCACGGTGATTGTGCCGGGCGTCAGGGTGACGGAATTCGCGAACACGGCCTGCCCGAGCGGGGTGCGCTGGTGTGCTGTCAGCGTGATCATGGTCGGCGAGATATGCCGGCCCGGCCGCAGAATACGCGCGGCGACATCCACGTTTGCCTTCAGTATCTGCCACAGCAGCCAGAGCATGTAACCGGGCAGCCGGGGCAACAGATCGACCGGTACGCCTTCGGCGTCAATGCTGCCCAGGCGATGGCACAGCCAGACCGTAAAAAGGCAGGAGCCCAGGCCGAACGCCAGGAACATCGGCGCGTAATGGCCGGACAGCACCAGCCAGAGGATGGCCAGCCCGACGAGCAGGCCGAGCAGATAGCGCACCCGGATCTCCCAACAGAAGTAATGTTACCAAGTTACGAAACCGCTCTGCCAGCGTCAATCCGTGTCAGATGCAGCATTGGCGGCCAGGGTCTTGCGGCGACGATAGGCGGCATAGGCAATAACCGCGCTGGCGACCAGCAGCCCGCCGGAAATCATCAGCTGTTTGGGGTCGATCAGTTGCTCTGGCGAGAAGCCCTTGCGCGATAAAAGCTTGGGCAGATTCACCGTGGCCCCGAAGCTGACAAACGTGATCATGGGCGGCAGCATGCCGATCAGGCTGCCTAGCGTATATGAAGGATACGGCACGCGGAGCAGCCCACAGGCATAGTTGACCAGGTCAAACGGCAGAAACGACGCGCGGAGCACGAGCACGGTGGGAAAAGCCTGTTCTACCAGCAATCGACGAAACTTGGCGATGCGAGGATTGCGATCCGCATTGCTTTCGCCATCGATATCGGTACGAAAGAATCGCGCCAGACCGTAGGCAGTGTGCGCAGACAGGTTTTCGCCGATCAGGCCGAAGAGCAGGCCGTAATAGAAACCGAACAGGCTACCGCTGGCGATCGTCAGCCACATCGCCGGGAAAAACGTCAGCGGACGCAGGGCGTATATACAGATATAGATCAGCGGGGCAATGGGGTTGGCGATCACATAGTCGTAGATGAACTGCATGATCTGCCGGATGGACAGGCCTTGGATAACGACCCAGGCGATAACGACCAGCAACAGCGTTGCCCATACGCAGCCGATGATGATGCGTGTCAGATGGCGCTTGGCGGGCTCGTTCATGACTTGCCGGCGCTCGCCGTGATGAGACGGAAATACGGGGGTTGTGTCTCGCGCGAGCGCGGCCCGCAATCCCGTACGTTCAAGCCGGCCTGCTCCAGCCAGCGCTGAATGTCCTCGACGTCGAATCCGAGATTGACGTGGTCATATGCTGCGACGGTGGCGCGGTGCTCATGGCGTGCGATGGTCGCAAGCGTCAAACAGCCGCCGGGTACCAGCACGCGGGCCGCTTCGGTCAGCGCGCGCTCCGGGGCGTGACTGTAGCTCAGGGCATGCAGGAGAAACACCTGATCGAAGCGATTGTCAGGAAACGGCAGTTCGTGCATATCACCCACCTGGAACGCTACGTTGGCTTGGTCAGCCAGCCGTCCGCGCGCCGCATCGATCACAGCCGTGCTCCGATCCAGACAGGTAACGCGTTGCGCGCGTCGGCACAGCAGCTCCGCGAGCACGCCGTCACCGGATGCCACGTCGAGTACGTTGCCCAGATCCAGCAACTCGATCAGCGCGCGACTCATCGCTTCCCAGGTTCGCCCGGGAGAGTATTGTCGTTCCATCCGGCCCGCCACTGATTCGGCCCAGCTGCCGCGGCTTGCTCGCCGACGCACGATCTCTGCCGCCCGTTCACGATCGCGATTGATCTGCGCGTCGTCTACCTGATCAGCCAGCGCGCCCCACATGGGCCGGATATCGCGCGGCCAGCGGTCAATATCGACGTTATAGAAATTGGCGTTGGCGACCGCCCGGTCGACCACTAGATTGGCTTCGCGCAGGCGTGCCAGATGGGTGGAAATACGGCTTTGTGTGAGCTGTGTGACGGCCGTCATCTCGGCTACCGTCAGCGACTCTTCGCTAAGCAACAACAGCAGCCTGAGGCGTGTCGGCTCCGCCAGAAGGCGCAGTAGCTGCGTGCTGTCTGCAAGATTGAGCATCAGAAAGTCATCACGGACGGATAGGGCGTACCTGCGCCGAGCCAACGGCAGGGCCGGTCAGCCAACCAGACAATAAAAAGCCGCCCGATGCCGAGCGGCTTTCCGCGGCTCTTGATCGAAGATCAACTGGAGGTCGACGAATTATCCGCTCCGCCTGAGCTGCTCGATTCGCTCTCGCTGGTTTTGCTTTGCGTGTTGCCAGACGCAGCTTTCCTTGCAGTGGTTTGCTTGCGCGCGGCCGACGTCTTGCCGGCTGCGGTCGTCGCCTTACTGGCTTTGCCGGCGCGGCTTTTGCTCGCCGTGCTCTGACTGGCTGACGTCGCCGATTTTTTCGTGCTGGATCGCTTGGTCGTGCCGCTCTTGCTGGGGGTGCTGGCTTTCCTGCTGGACGGTCCGGTGGTCTTCGAGCGTTTGGCAGCCGTCTTTCGCGGTGTAGTGGCTTTCTTTGCGCTCGACCCAGAGTTCGCTGTGCTTGAATCTGTCGCACTGCTCGCGGTGGCGTTCTTTGCGGCTGTGGTTTTTTTCACCGTGGGTGCACGTGTGTTTGTAGTCGTGGACGACGTGCTGCTGCGGCGTTTTTTGGCTGTGCTGGGCGCTGCCGTCTTGTTACCGGCTGTCGAGACCGCAGCTTTGGCATTGTCCTCAACGCGACTGATCACGGATCGGGCCTGTTGCTCTGCCTGGTCTACGGCGCCGGTCACGCTTTGTTGCGCGCGGTCTAGGGCCTGATCGGCTGTCGATTGCCCACTGCCTGCCCGTTTTCTGGCTTCCGCGCGCGCTCGTTCCGCAGCGCGGCTGGCAGCGGCCTGCGCCTGCTCGCCGGCGTCTACTACCGTTTTTTCGCTACCGCTCAGGCTGGCGCGGATCTGCGCGCTGATTTCACGCCGCGTATTGTCGAGAATAGCCAGGCTCTCGCGCGCATTACCCAGGATCCGATCGATCGTATCCTGCAGCAGCTGCATCTGGGCCAGCGCCAGATCGCGCGGTGCGCCGCCCTGTTTCAACCGCTCCAGGCTTGTCAGGGCTTCCTCGTAATGGGTTCTGATCGCGGACAGCTCATGTTCCGCCAGCTGTTCAATACCGTCGTAGACCGCCTTGTTGGCTGACGCAAACGCACCGGTGTAGGTCTTTCGCAGGCTATCGATATCGCTACGGATCTTGGTGATCGGGTTTTTCGAACGTGCCATGCCAGCCACTCGGCTTAGGAATAATCTGACGAATAGATAATCACGCCCGCGCGGGCAAGTCAAAAGTTTACAGGGTTCCAGTGGTGCAGATCAACGCCTTGGGTAGCGCTTGTTACAAAGGCGATTGTTCATTGTGAGGCTCTCTACAGTACGGTACCGTATTGCTCGATATGAATCGCGGAGCGGACAGTGTATCCGTCCGCCATCAATTTTCCCTGCTGGAGCGTGTTCCATGTTGTATGAAGGGTCCAAACTGACGGTCAAGACCGACGGTGATATTGCCGTGCTGTGCTTCGATGCCGGGCAGGAGTCGGTAAACAAGTTCGACCAGGCCACGGTGACCGAACTGGGAGAAGCCGCTGGCGCACTGTCCGCGGCGACCGACGTGAAAGGCCTCCTGGTCACGTCGGGCAAGAGCACGTTCATCGTCGGCGCTGACATCATGGAGTTTGGTGCGCGCTTCAAATTGCCCGACGACGAATTCGCCGCCGGTGCGGCGGCCTCGCTAGCGGTTTTCAATGCCATCGAAGACCTTGGCTATCCGAGCGTGACCGCGATCAATGGACTGGCGCTGGGCGGCGGTCTGGAAATGTGTCTGTCCACGGATTATCGGGTGATGGCGGCGTCCGCGAAGATCGGTTTCCCGGAAACACAGCTGGGTATCTATCCGGGTTTCGGCGGCACCGTGCGTGCGCCGCGCCTGATTGGCGCCGACAACGCGATTGAGTGGATCGCCGACGGTAAACCCCGAGCGGCAGACAAGGCGTACGCCGTGGGCATGGTCGATGCTGTGGTCGCCGACGATGAACTGCAGGCCGCCGCCCGTGATCTGCTGGCCAAGGCTATCGCTGGCGAATTCGACTGGCAGGCGCGCAAGGCCGAGAAGAAAGGACCGCTCAAGCTTAACCGTACCGAAGCTGCGATGGTGTTCAATACATCCAGGGGCTACGTGATGGGCATCACCAAGGGCAACTATCCGGCCCCGATCGAAGCGATTGATCGTATGGCTCAAGCCGCGCACATGTCGCGAGACGAGGCGTTGAAAGTCGAGACCGAAGGCTTCGTCAAGATTGCCAAGACCCCGCAGGCCGCCGCACTCATCCAGCTTTTCCTCAACGACCAGCTGATCAAGAAGAAGGGCAGGAAATACGGGAAGATCGCGCGCGATGTGAACCAGGCGGCAGTGCTCGGCGCCGGCATCATGGGCGGCGGTATTGCCTACCAGTCGGCCTACAAGGGCGTGGCTACCCTGATGAAGGACATCCGGGAAGAAGCGATCGATCAAGGCCTGGAAGAAGCCGCAAAGCACTTCGCGAAGGGCGTCGAACGCGGCAAGATGGATACCGCACAGATGGCCGAAGGGATGTCGCGTATTCGTCCGACGCTGTCGTATGCCGAATTCGGCGAGGTCGACGTGGTGATCGAGGCGGTGGTCGAGAATCCAAAGATCAAGACATCCGTGCTGGCCGAGACCGAAGAGAAGGTGTCCGACAAGACCATCCTGGCGTCGAATACCTCAAGCATATCGATCGATTCGCTGGCCGCGGGCCTGCAGCGCCCCGAGAACTTCCTTGGCATGCATTTCTTCAACCCGGTACACAAGATGCCGCTGGTGGAGGTGATCAAGGGCAAGGCGTCTTCAGAACAGGCCATCGCTACGATCGTCGACTTCGCCCACAAGCTGGGCAAGACCCCGATCGTGGTCAACGACTGCCCGGGATTTCTCGTCAATCGCGTCCTGTTCCCTTATTTCTTCGGTTTCCAGCAGCTGATTTCCGAAGGCGCCGACTTCGCGAAGATCGACAAGGTGATGGAGAAGTTTGGCTGGCCGATGGGCCCGGCCTATCTGTCGGACGTCGTCGGCATGGATACTTCACAGCACGTCGAGGAGGTGCTGGCCGAAGGCTATCCGGATCGAATGAAGCAGGACGGTAAATCGTCACTGGACGTCATGGTGGAGAACAACCGCCTCGGTCAGAAGACCGGCTCTGGCTATTACCAGTATGAAAAAGACAAGAAAGGTCGTCCGAAGAAGTCCGAAGATCCGCAGGCCTACGAGCTGATCAAGACCGTGCAGCGTGACGGCTGGAAGGACTTCGAGGCCGAGGAAATCGTCGACCGCATGATGATCCCGCTGATCATCGAAGCCGCGCGCTCGCTCGAGGAAGGTATTGCCGAGACACCAAACGAGGTCGATATGGGCCTGATCATGGGCCTTGGTTTTCCGCCGTTCCGCGGCGGTGCCTTCAAGTATGCCGATTCGCTGGGTCTGAAGACCGTCTGCGACAAAGCCGACCAGTACGCGCGACTCGGCAAGCTCTACGAGCCGACCGAGCGTATGCGCGATATGGCAGCCAGCGGCGAAACCTATTTCCAGATGTCGTGACCTGGATAGCCGACACGTCATCTGAATTGTTATTGGAGATAAGTCATGCAAGACATTGTTATTGTTGACGCGGTGCGTACCGCCATGGGCCGCTCGAAGGGCGGCATGTACCGTAACACCCGCGCCGAGGAACTGTCGGCCGAGCTGATGAATGCGCTCCTGAAGCGCAACGACGCCATCGACCCCGAAACCATCGAAGACGTCATCTGGGGCTGTGTGCAGCAGACCAAGGAACAAGGCCTGAACATCGGTCGCAATGCCTTGCTGCTTGCCGGCCTGCCGCATGCGGTTGCCGGCCAGACGGTCAACCGGCTGTGTGGATCGTCCATGCAGTCGATCCATACCGCAGTCGGCGCGCTTGCGGCCGGCATCGACGGTATCTTCATCTGCGGCGGCGTAGAGCATATGGGCCATGTGCCGATGGATTACAACGTCGATATCGCCCCGGCCCTGTCGAAACATGTCGCCAAACCGGCAGCCATGATGGGCCTGACCGCCGAAATGCTGGCCAATATCCATAAGATCGACCGCGAGGCGCAGGATGCATTCGCGCTGGCCAGTCATCAACGCGCGCACCGGGCGAACGTCGACGGCGAGTTTGCCGACGAGATCGTGCCGGTACGCGGCTTCGATGAGAAAGGCCACGCCATGATGTGTGCGGCGGACGAAGTCGTACGCGCCGATGCCAGCATGGAAAGCCTCGGATCGCTGCGCCCGGCCTTCAATCCGCGCGGCGGAACGGTCACTGCCGGCAACTCGTCGGCCATTTCTGACGGCGCCGCCGCCATGATCGTCATGTCGGCGGACAAGGCCCGCAAGCTAGGGCTGAAACCCATGGCCAGAATCCGCGGTATGGGCGTGGCCGGCTGTGATCCGTCGGTGATGGGACGCGGACCGGTGCCGGCCAGCCAGAAAGCACTCGCGCATGCCGGCGTCAGCCTGTCCGATATCGACTACATCGAGCTCAATGAGGCGTTTGCGGCCCAGAGCCTCGCGGTACTGAAGGAACTGGGCATCGAGGATCGCCAGGATCATATCAATGTGCGCGGCGGCGCGATCGCACTCGGACATCCCCTGGGTACTTCGGGCGCCCGGATTACCGGCGCACTCGCGCATATCCTCCAGGACCGGGACGCCAATATGGGCCTGGCAACCATGTGTATTGGCATGGGCCAGGGGATCGCCACGGTGATCGAGCGCGTCAACTGAGCGTAAGCCGAAGCCTGACCATCGAGCCGGTATCACGCCGCCCGGCTCGATGACGCGAATCCCGGCAGTCGGCTGACTTTGCCCAGGTCGTGGCGGTAGTATGCGTGCATGAAGACGAGCGCCGGCTGGCAACAAAAAATACTGTGCGCAGTCATTGTCTGTATTGCTGCGGCAGGGGTGGCACGCGCCGAGACGGTACCGATCGCAATGCCGGCGCAGGCCGCACTGGTCGACCAGCACCAGCATAACGCGACTACGTATCCGGTGATTACTGGCCCGATCGTTCAGCTCGGCGGCATCGCCGGCAACATTGCTGCCATCCGCACCATCGACGGCCAGGCCATCCAGCGGCGCTACTGGGTGGCCGGTGGGGAAAAGCCCGCCGCGCTGGACACCGAACTGGCCGAGCGCTTGTCGCAGGCCGGCTTCGATACGGTCTATCACTGCGTCGGCTCGAAATGCGGTGCACGCTTCAAGAGCGCGTCACCCGGCTATCGGGCATCGTCCAGTAGCTTTTCACAAGGCGTCGGTCAACAGATATACCGCGCGTTACGGCGCACTGGCAGCCGCGGCGACGATTATGTGGTGTATCAGATCGCCCCGCACGGCGATCAACTCGCGCTCGAGTTCGATCAGGTGCAGTCACGTCCGCGCGAAGTGGGCGCAATCTCGGTTAGCGCTGCCGAAATGGCACGCCAGATCGCTCAGACAGGGCGTGCTGCGCTCTACGGTATCTTCTTCAGCACGGACAGTGCGCAGATACGGCCGGGCTCGGACGCCACGGTTGGCGAGATCGCCAAGCTGCTGCACGACCAACCCGGATTGAAGCTGCTGGTCGTGGGCCATACGGATAATCAGGGCAGCTTTGCCTACAATCAGGCGCTTTCCCTCAAGCGTGCCCGGGCCGTGACCGATGCACTGGTCGCCAAGTACGGCGTGGATCCGGCGCGTCTCAAACCGCTGGGCGTAGGTTATGCCTCGCCGCGTGCCAGCAATGCCAACGCAATTGGCCGGGCCAAGAACCGACGGGTGGAACTGGTGCCGTGGTGACTACGCAATTCGGCCAGAACTCAGTGCAGAGTGAATACGATCGGAATCACCAGTTCCAGCCGGTTTCGATCGGTCGCTGAGGGCATGGCCGGTAATGGTTCGGAGCGAGCGAGCATGTTGTTGGCAGCCTGGTCGAGCGCTGCTATGCCGGACGACTGAGCAATCCGGTGTTCGAGAACGTGGCCGGAGGCATCAACGACGATATAGAGTTTGACCGTACCGGTGCGGCCCGCAGCACGCGCTTGCTCCGGATAGCGCTTGTGTCGCGACAGCCAGGCGCGCAACGTGGCGACGTAGTCGTTGGTGGCTTGCTCGCTGCTCCCGTAGGCGCCGTTGTGCGGCGTCGACGCGCTTGTGTCTGGCTGCGTCGCGTCGCGTGCGGTCACCTCTTGGTCAGGTTGCCTGGCGTCAAGCGTGGTGTCCGGGCGCACGGATACAGCCGCAGTGATGGCAGGTGTGCGGGCGCTATTCGGCGCGATGTTCTGCGGATTGGCCTCTGGGCCGCTGCCTGCGTTGGCGATAGCGGCGGGCGGCGTGTCGGATATGACCGGTTCGGCCGCGTCCAGCGCGGGCGCCGGTCCGATCGGCGCGGCCGCTGGTGGCGGATTCGCGCTGATGGCCTCGTTGGCCGCTACCGGTGCCGTGTCGCTGACCGGTGTGTCTGCGGTCGTTGCGTCTGGCGGGCCGATCTCGGCGTTTTCGCTGAGGCTTTCGATCGGCAGGTCGTCAATACTGGTCGGCGGCGGTGGACCGCTGTCGAGATTGTCCAGCGTAATCATCACGCCCTTGGGGCTGTCTGTCGGCGGCGTTGCGGGCGGGCCAGACCAATGCACGGCAGCCAGCACCAGCAGGTGGAGGCCGGTCGCCACTGCGAGCGCCACAAACCATTGACGGCGAGAGATATCCATTAACGTCGATCGGGCGAGACCGTGATCAGGCGCAGCTTCTGGGCGCCCGCGGCATGCAGCCGCTGCATGATCTCGACGACGCGCTCGGCTCGTGTCGAGCCGTCAGCGCGCAGCTGGATCGCGGTGTCAGGCGATTGCTTCAGCCGGGCCGCAACTGCAGCCTGCAGATCGCTGATCGTCTGCGTCTTGCCGTCCATCGCCAGCTGGCCATCGCGGCCGATCTGTACGTCAATACCGCTGGTATCGGCTGCATGTTTGCTGGTTGACTGCGGTGGTTGGATCGTAAACGGTTCCGGTGTCGCCAATCGGCCGGCGAGCATGAAGAAGATCAGCAGCAGAAACACGATATTGGTGAGGGGCAGTATGGCGTCGTCGAGACTGCGCTCGTTGCGCGTCTGCTGAGTGGGCCGGCGGAAGTGCATGGTTCAGCCGCCGTTTCCGGCGGTTGCCGGATTGCCCATCATCGAAATATGGCTAATACCGGCCGCTGACAGCGCGTCCAGTACACGAACCGTATCCTGCAAGGCAACAACCTGGCCCGAACGCACCAGAACCCGGCGCTCAGGATGGCCGTGCACCACAGCCTGTACCCGTTTTACCAGCACGTCGAGCGGCATGTAACGCCCTGCATAGCGCACGCCATCGGTGCGTACATCCACCAGCACCGCGCCCTGAATGCTGTTTTGGCCCTGGCTCGCGGCCGGCGCGTCGAGCGTGATCTGGTGTTCGTCCGATAGGCTGTAGGCCAGCATGAAGAACAACAGCAGGATGAACACCACGTCGATCAATGGCGTCAGGCTGATCAGCGACGGTCGCCGGCGATCGCCGCGTTTACTGAACGTCTGCATGGCACGGCCGGGCGGCGGCCACAAACTCTGGGCTGCGCTGGCGTGAGCGTTCCACCATGGTTGGTTTATCGAGTCCGTCGCTCGGTTGATATCGCTCGGGCCAATACGATCTACGCGAACTCATGCTGATCTGCCTCACACGAAGGGGGCGCGAAAGACATCGCCGTCGTAATAGGGTTCCTGGCTGGGATACGAGGCCGCTCGCGACAGATCAACGGTGAAGATCCGGGTTACGACGCTATCCATCTCCTGGGCCTGCCGGTCGACAAGCCGCTCAAGCCAGTTCAGCGCTACGATTACGGGCATGGCTACAGCCAGCCCTACGGCAGTGGTCAGCAGCGCCTGCCAGATGCCGCCGGACAACAGCGCTGGATTGACTTGGCTGCCCGCGGCTTCCAGCGAGCGGAACGCCTCGATCATGCCCAGCACGGTGCCGAACAGGCCGAGCAGGGGCGCGAGCGACGCAATGACCTCCAGCGAACGCAGATGCGAGCGCAGGTTGTCTAGCAGATCGCTGCCGTACTGCATGATTTCCTCGCGCAGCATGGCCTCATCCACGTAAGGGCGCTGTTTGAGTTCGATGGTACGAGCGACCACGCGAGCCGCGGCATTGTCCGAGCGACGTGCGGCCGCGAGCGCGGCGGCGGTATTACCCGTACGGTAGATGGTAAGGGCACTGCGGGCGGTACGTCGGTCGGTGATATCGGCCGCTCGAAACTGCATCATCTTGGCGATGACGATCATGATCGCCACGATCGACATCAGTATGAGAATCACCACGACGGGCCCGCCCAGCAACAGGCTGTCGTTCAAGTGGGTCAGCGAGTCGATCAACCAGTCAAGCACGGATAAGCTCCTGTGGGCTGATCGCCATGCAAGCCAGGCCGATCATTTGATGAACGGCACTTTGCCACGCTGCGATACCGAGACCAGCGACAAGCAATCGTCGCGCTGGACCGGCTTGTTGGCCGCGCCGCCGTCGGCAGTGGGCTGGCTGGGCGGCGATGTGCATTCGAGTACATTATTCAGCAAGAGCTGGCCGATGCCGTCACAGGCGAGGTCCGGAATATCGAATACCTTGAGGCTGGTCTTGCCCGCCGGCATGGGTCCGAGTTGCACAGCCAGGCGCTTGGCGACAATCCCCTGGCTGTCGAACATCACGACATCCAGCTTGAGCGAATCGAAGGCACTGTCGGTCAGGTTTTGGGTCACCAGATAGGCGCGGCAGGCGCCGTTGACCTGTTCCAGCTTGTTGAGTTCGATCTGCACGCCGCCGGCCTGGGCGAAAACGGGCCCGCAACAGACGGCGAGCACTGCAAGCAATAACGCGCGTAGGCGCATGAAACCTCCCCCCGAACGAAGCGCGAAGGCAGAGACCTGGCCGTCTAGCGTCGCTTCATCTTGTACCAACTGACTATGCCAGTATTGCTTCAGCGCGCAAGGGCTGCAAGCACTGCCTGTCGACAGCCGTGCTGCGCGGCATCAGAATTGCGTTTGAAATCCGATTCGACACACAGACATATGGAGCGATACATGGCGGTTTTTCCAGCACTGGTCAAGGCAGGCCATGAACAGGTCTGTTTCTTTCACGATGCGGCCACGGGGCTGCGAGCAATCGTGGCCGTGCACTCGACCGCGCTCGGCCCCGGGGTAGGCGGCGTGCGCATTCGCAACTATGCCGACGACAATGAGGCCCTGACCGATGTGCTGCGTCTGTCCGAGGCCATGAGCTACAAGGCCGCCTGCGCTGGGCTCGCCTGTGGCGGCGCCAAGGCTGTGGTGATGGGTCCGTTCCCGGCCGACCGTCGCGCCGGCATGCACGCGCTGGCCGGCTTCGTGGAACGCGTCGGCGGGCGTTATGTCGCCACCGAAGACATGGGCATGAACGAATCCGATATTGCGCTACTTAACGACAAGACGCGGTTTGCCGTCGGTCGCGCGCTGGAGGACGGCGGCTCCGGCGACCCATCGCCTTATACCGCGCAAGGTGTGATCGTAGGTATGCGCTCCGCGCTGAAGGCAGCGGGTATGTCAGGCGATTTTGCGGGGCTCAAGGTGGCTGTCCAGGGCTGTGGCAATGTTGGCTTTGGCGTCGTCGAGCGCTTGCTGGCTCGCGGTGCCCAGGTGCTGGTATCGGATATCGCCGCTCAAGCCACAGCGCGTGCCGAGCAGCTCGGCGCCACGGTGGTCGACAACGAGGTCATTCTCGCGCAGCCGGTGGACGTGATTGCGCCCTGTGGAATTGGCGCCATTCTTAACGAAACGAGCATCCCGAAGCTGCAGTGCCGTGTGGTGGCGGGTGCGGCCAACAATCAGTTGGCCACGGCGGCCGATGGCCAGCGTCTGAGCGAACGTGGCATCGTTTATGCGCCGGATTTCGTCATCAACGCCGGCGGTCTGATCAACGTCTCGGATGAAATCGACCCCGCAGGCTACGACGCCGAACGTGTCGCTCGTCGTGTGGCTGCCATCGAGACAACGCTCGACGAAATCTTCGAAACCGCGCAGCAAAACAGCGAGACCACCGCCGAAACCGCCATGGCCATGGCCAAGAGCCGGATTGCCGCTGGGCGTTAGCCGAGTCGGACTTCAGTCTTCTGCTCGGAAGACATTTGTCTGCGATAATGTGCTGGAGGCTACGTCCGCTGGGCACAGAAAAGCCGCGCCCAATGATCCGAGCGCGGCTTATTGTTTTCGAAGTCTAAAAATGTCAGCTTGCCATCATGCCGCCGTATCCCAGTTCGGCGCGAATGACGGATTGATCATCCGGCCTTCCGGCGAGTTCAGGGTGCTGATCTGGCTCATCTGTGCTTCCGTGAGTTCAAAATCGAACACGTTGAAGTTGGACGTTGCGTGATCTGGGTTGGACGAGCGCGGTACGGCAATAATGTTGCCCTGCTGGATCAGCCATCGCAGCGCTACCTGCCCGGCATTCTTGCCGTGCTGCCTGCCGATGCGTTCGAGGGTGGGGTCCTTGAATACCTCGCCGCGCGCCAGCGGACAATAGGCCGTCATGGCCATGCCGGTTTCCGACAGCGCATCCAGAACCGGCTTCTGATCCAGGTAGGGATGATATTCCACCTGGTTGGTGACCAGTGGTTTGCCGGAGGTTTCGACGGCCTCGTGTATCAACGCCTTGGTGAAATTGCTGATGCCGATGTGCCGCGCCAGGCCTTTTTCCTGAACATCGTTGAGTGCGCCCAATGTTTCCTTGAGCGAAATATCAGGATTGGGCCAGTGCAGCAGAATAAGATCGACATAGTCCGTACCGAGCCGATCCAGACTTTCCTGCACGGACGTCTGCAGATCACCGTCAGCGTAGCGATCGGTCCAGATCTTGGTAGTCAGAAAGATGTCCTCGCGCGCTACCCCGGAGTTTTTGATGCCGCGGCCGACGGCTTCTTCGTTCTTGTACATCTGGGCCGTATCGATATGGCGATAGCCCACATCAAGGGCGTGCTGCACCATCTTTTCGGCGTCTGCCGGCTCCAGCTCGAAGGTGCCGAATCCAATTGCCGGGATCTTCGCGCCGTTCGTGTTCACGTATTGCATGCTAATCCTGTATCAGCCATTGAAGTACAGCGCTGATCATTGTGGGTATGTAGACGGTAATCAAGCCAACCGGTCTTTGGGGCGATATGCACGGAACAGTCTGTCGTCGATTCAAATCGCCAGGCCGATATTAGCGAGGTCAAGCGCCCACGCCGCCTTGAGTGCAATTGTATTGTCCGAAGCGACAGGGATGAGCAGGTGCTGCGCTCAGTGCGTACCGTCTATCAATTCGCGAGCGGCCAGTGGCGTCCCATCGTAATGACGTCGGTGATCTGTGTTCCGTCGAATCGATAGAGATAGTGCGATGTCTGGGTAACAGCATCGACCGTGGGCGGGCGAAATATGGCGGCACAGATGCCGCCGGACAGCCGTACCGACGGGTATTGCAATCCGTAGGATCCGGCATGGCGAAGCGCCTTGCCCCAGGACTGGCTTTCGCGGTAGCCATCGGGATCGAGTACGGCAGACGGCAGCTGATTGCCCAGACCGTCGTGAAGCCGCTGCACGATCTGGCAGGTATAGCGCCGCATCTCGATTTCGCAGGCCGGCATCTGAGTGGCAAGAAGAAAATTCTGCCGATGAAAGGCAGTTTCACGAATCGCGGTTTTTTCGCTGTCGGCGACATAGAACACGCCGTAATCGCCGTTGCTGAAGCGTGAGGGCCCGGGATGCGTGAACGACGCCATGATCGTCGTAGTGCCGGGACCCACCTTTCGGTCTTCACGTGCTACGAGATTGAGCAGCCCGAGCTCGCTTTCCCGGCGGTCATTGGTCATCGTTTCGAGCTGCTCGATCACGTCCAACTCGTCCGGGTCAGCCAGGGTATCGAATATGCCAACCGGCGGAAAACGACTGGATACGATGCGATGTGCTTTGGCAAATGCCGGTTCGACGACCGGCAAATCGTTGGGTGAAGAAGCTGCCACTGGTTACCAGCCGCGCTGTGCGTCCAGATAACGGCGCACGCCCTGCAGATCGCTCATGCTGCCCTGACACATGATCGCGATGGCAGGCTGGCCGTCAAACCCGGGGGCGGTATTGGCTCGTCTTATCCAGCTGTCGGCCAGCTCGGTGCTGGGCAGCAGAATATGCAGGGCCTTGTAGATACCCAGCAGATAACTCACGCGTTCCAGCTGATCGTGCGACAACGTCGCCCGCGGATTCTCGTCGTGTCGCCATTGGCGCTTCCATCGCCTGAGCGACGATAACGGCACGCCGCCCAGCAGGGTGGCCAACTCGTCTTCGCTCAGGTGCCAGAGTTCACCGATACGAAACACCGCCTTGAGCGCAGGCGCTGACATGCTGGCCGCGTCAATTTCACTGTCGTTTGCGGGAGAGAACTGTGTTTCAACAGCCGAGCTCGTCATGATCAACTCCGTTGCGATCAACAGTCATATGGTATCAAATAATTTTTGAAAGATCACATGATCGTTTTGAGGAAATCCATGGTGCTGAAAATTTCGACTCCCCAAGCGTGAGAAATGCCGCGAGGCCAATTGCTGACACTGTGTTGTACAGAGTAAGGGCAGGAATTTTTTCCGAAAATGAACGCAGATTAAAAGAATTCTGACTATCTGCTCTTCGTTTTTTTCTTTCATCTGCGTCTAGCCCGGATTTTGCATGAATCGTGCCCGCCCTCGCTTGCCTCTTGATTCCGCAGGATATTTTCTCAGTTGGCCGTAGTCGCCGATACGACGCGCCTTCGAAAAATTTCCTGTGAAACCAATATGCTGCGCGATCATCGCGCATATCCATGCAAAATCCGGG
>JAQIBT010000139.1 GCA_027858915.1 Salinisphaera sp. | reverse complement strand
GAAATCAGCGACAGGAAAAACGGTTGCGCTGGATGCGCACTTCGGAGCCAGACGGTATCAGCCCCGCCAGCCGTCCTTGCGCCATCGCCAGGCCGCATCAAATGCGCGGTTGACGGTGTTTTTCGATCGGTTCGAGATCATTTTTCTCATGCTGTGCATCGACGCGTTTGGCGTCATGGTCGGTCAATGCTGACTGAAATTTGCTTGCTTGCCAAATATGGATTGATTGGGCGCTGGAACAGGAGGCTTTGACTGCTTCCTGAATCATCCGAAGAAAAACCACTTGTCCATCGTGATCGCCGGCACAGCTGGCAGGATAACGCCGCAGTAGAACAATGATCTGCATGGCTCTTCACCGCTGTGTGAAACCCGAATCATACTAAAGTCAGATGGAATATCATTTGAAAAGCCGGCTCAATGAAGTTATCAAAATTCTCAAGCATTGGGCAGTGAAGATAAGCGCAGGCCGTGGGTGCAGGATCGAGTTGTGGACACGGTGCATCGATCGCCGGAGCACGCCATTGAAGCCGCTGCATCGGAAGGAGTCAGAAGATGACTCTGGATCAGACGGATCTGACTGCGTCGACTCGACATAACCGCTTGGTCTTGGGCGTTGAGGGTAGCAGAGGTGTCGTGCATACGGCTCGGTGGCAATATGAGTTCGAAAAGGGCAATAGCTACAGGTCGATAAGCAGCCAGTCGAGGTTGGTTCATGGCGGTCGTCAAGCTGGAAAACGTCTGCAGGTACTTCGGTAGCACGCCGGCGGTGCTCGACTTCAACCTCGAGACGCGCGAGGGCGAGTTTGTTGTACTGGTGGGTCCGTCTGGCTGCGGCAAGTCTACGACGCTGCGAATGATTGCTGGCCTGGAAGAGATGGACAGCGGCACGCTGAGCTTCGACGGCCGCCCGATGCAGGACGTACCGGTTCAGGATCGCGAGATAGCGATGGTTTTCCAGAGCTACGCGCTCTATCCGCATCGCAACGTATACGACAATCTGGCGTTTGCGCTCAAGCTGCGCCGCTTTCCGAAAGCAGAAATCGAGAAGCGTGTCCGGCATGCCGCCCAAACGCTGGACATCGAACCCTTGTTGTTGCGCAAACCGCGGGAGCTGTCCGGCGGGCAGCGTCAGCGCGTGGCACTGGGCCGGGCAATCGTGCGCGAGCCTGATGTGTTTCTCATGGACGAGCCGTTGTCCAATCTGGATGCCAAGCTGCGCGTGACCATGCGGGCAGAAATCGCCAAGCTGCATCGGCGTATCGGGGTAACGACGTTTTATGTCACCCACGATCAGGTCGAGGCGATGACCATGGGCGACCGGATCGTGGTGATGAACGGCGGCGTGATCCAGCAGATCGCTACACCACTGGCGCTCTACGACGAACCAGTCAACAGCTATGTTGCCGGCTTTATCGGCAATCCGCCCATGAATTTCCTGGACGCCGATGTCAGCGAAGACGGCGGTCGTATCCGCGGCCCCGGTTTTGATTTTGAACTCGAACCCAGCCTGCAGCAGCGGCTTTCATCGCGGAACCAACACGAAGTGACGATCGGATTCCGGCCCGAACATCTCAAGCCGCGAACCGACGACGCGCTGCCGACGATGGGTATATTGCAGGGCACCATCGAACTGGTCGAACAGATGGGTTCCACTACGGATATCCGGCTGACGGTCGACGGTCATTCTTTGATCGCCGAGCTGCCACGCGATCAGACGCTCCAGATCAAGGACGCCGTCGAACTCGGTCTGTTGGCGGGCCGTCTGCATGTATTCGATCGTGATAGCGGTGACCGGCTCAATGTCGCCGTATCAGAAATCCAACCCAGCTCGGTCCGTTCAAGGCAGTCGAACGGCAAGTTGGCCTCGGTCTGAACCGCACAAGGCGGGTCAGCTTTCGTTTAAACAAAAAGGCTGCTGATACAACATTTGCGTTTGGGTCTGGCCACGCCGGCTGGAACTCGACGGGAGGAGATGAACATGAAGAACGAATCAAAAGCCGGCATGTTGACCCGGCGTCGTTTTGTTCAGGGTGGCCTGGCTGGCATCGGCGCGCTGGCGCTGGGGCCGCTGGTGGCGCCGAAGTATGCGTTTGCCAAATCGATGCCGGATCCGTCCAAGGTTCTGGAAAGCATCAAACCCGGTAACTACGTCCCGGAGAAGTATCTCAAGCAGTTTGGCCTGGGGCCGGATTCGGTGCTCTGGGACCCCAAGAAGGATTGGATACGAACCGCCGACTGGGAGTCGATCCGGTCGAAATTTGCCGGCCAGACGGTGCGCTTTGCGGTCGGTGCTGCAGATGCA
Source organism: Salinisphaera sp. (assembly GCA_027858915.1). Taxonomy (GTDB): domain Bacteria; phylum Pseudomonadota; class Gammaproteobacteria; order Nevskiales; family Salinisphaeraceae; genus Salinisphaera. Next base: position 12,338 of record JAQIBT010000139.1, on the reverse strand, counting down.
GATTCGGTGCAGGCGACATTGAAGCCGTTCAACCAGCTGTCCGGTATTAACGTCGAGGTTATCTCGATCCCGGATGCGTCGTTCTATACCAAGGCGGTATCGGCGTTTGTCTCCGGATCGGCGCGTTTCGATGCGCTGGAATACTTCTCGCCCTGGCTGGGCGACTTCAGCGCACCGGGCTTCCTGCACGAACTGGGCGATTACGTCGACAAGTACAAGCTGCCGTATCAGGACTACGCCGATACCTACTGGAAGAACTACGCGCTGTATTCCGACAAGGGTGTCTTTGGTATTCCCTACGATTGTGATTTCAAGATGTTCATGGTCCGGAACAAGCAGTTCAGGCAATACGTCGGTCATTCGGCGTCGCCCAAGGATACGGTCAGGACCTGGGATGACGTGGTGCATTTTGCCAAGACCCTCAACAAGCCCGACGAGCATATGAACGGTATCGGCTACATGGGCGGTCGCGGATTCTGGAGCACCTATACCTGGGAGCATGTGGCGGCTCAGTACGGCGTCGATCTGCTGGATTCCGACTGGAAGCCACAGATTGTCAGCGACGCCGGTGTCAAGGCGGTGGAAGTCCTTCTCGAACTGAAGAAATATGCGCCGCAGGGCATAGAGAACTGGGGCTGGCCAGACGATCGGGCGGCCTGGCTTGGCGGCCAGTTGGCGATGAACATGGCCTGGCAGGATCAGGCCAACCAGGCCACACGTCCGGACCAGTCGCGGATCGCCGGCGACGAGCCAATCGCCTTGTACGAGCCGCGCGGCACCGGTCCCGATGCACGCTTCGCGCCGCCGAACCTGGCTGGGTCGACGGCTTCCATCGCCGCCAACGCCCGTAATCCGGAAGCCGCGTTCGTGATGCTGGCGTTCTTTACCACGGCTTCCCTGCAAGCAATGAACGGCGCGTCCGCGAACGGTGTTGCCCCCGGTTTCATGTCGGTGATCAACAACGAGAATTTCCAGAAGATCATGCCGCCGGCCAAGATCTGGGGCGATTCGCTGCCCTATGCCTGGGCCGAGCCACGAATCCCGGGCATGTATCAGCTTGAAACCTCGTTGGGCCTGGAGTTGAACAAGGCCATTGCCGGCGACGTCAAGCCGAAGGAGGCATTGCAGGCTGCATCCAGGCGTTGGGAAGAGATTCTGCGGCGCAAGGGGTTCTATGGCTCCAAGCCGCCAGTCGACTACAGCGTAATACACGACCGGATATGGCTGGGGCGCGGCAAGCAAACGCCGGTATAAGCATGTCTTCGGTGCCGGTATCAACGGCTGCAGTACAGCCAGCCCGTGCCGCTTTGCGGCGGCGCGGGCATGATCCACGCTGGCTGCCTTATGCGCTGGTTGCGCCGGCCGTGGCGTATCTGCTGGGCATCACGCTCTATCCGTTCATCTATGCGCTCTACAAGAGTTTCTATCAATCGTCTTTCACCATGCCGGGGATGGATACGTTCGTCGGGTTCGGCAACTATACGGATCTTTTTCGGAACGGCGATTTTCTGGCAAGTGTCCTCAATACGCTCATTATTTCCGGCTCGTCGGTCCTGGCCGAGTTCGTTCTTGCGCTCGGGCTGGCAGCACTGGTCTATCGCGATCCCTGGGTCAAGGGCTGGCGGATGATGTTTCTCGCCCCGATGCTGTTCATGCCGTCGGCCGTATCGTTCATGTGGAAGCTTCTGTTCGTGCCAGGAGCCAGCGTAGTCAACAACCTGATGGAAAGCACGGGCTTCCTGCCACAGGCGTTGAACTGGGTGGGTAATCCGACCCTGGCAAGACTGTCGCTGGTGGTGGCCGACGTCTGGGAATGGACGCCGTTTCTTTTCCTGATCTTCGTTGGGGCCCTGCAGGCACAGAACAGCGATCTGGAAGAAGCAGCAAAAGTCGACGGCGCCCGTAACTGGCAGGTTTTCTGGCAGGTCAGCCTGCCATTGCTCAGGCCGATCATCGCTATTGCGCTTGTGTTGCGCAGCATCGACGCCGTGACGATGTTCACCAAGGTCTATGTGATGACTCAGGGCGCACCGGCCGGCGATACCGAAACCGTGAGTTATTTCATCTATCGGGTCGGCTTCAATCAGTTTGATGCCGGTACCGCGGCGGCTGCTTCGGTGCTGGTCCTGATCGTCACGATCGCTGTCGCGCAGTACGCCGTAAGCCGCTACTTCCGACCGGCCATGGAGTAGGCGATGGCTAAATCTCGTCGCGTGTCCCAGCATTCAAGCCGGATTGGGCGTTATCTGCTGCTGGCCTGCTGGGCGTTTTTCTGTTTGCTGCCAATCGTCTGGCTGGTCACGCTCAGTCTGCGCGGACGTACAGAAACCATGGTCAATCCGCCGATCTACTGGCCGCATTTCACGCTGGAGGCGTGGCGGGATACGTTCGAGAACTGGCCAATGTGGGCCTATCTGCGCAACACCTTTGTTGCGGCCATCGGCAGCGTATTGATCGATCTGCTGTTGGCGATTCCGGCGGCCTACAGCCTGGCCCGTTTCCAGTACCGGGGCCGGGATCAGATCGGCTTCTATATCCTGAGCACGCGCATGATCGTGCCGGCCGCTGTGGCCCTGCCTATCTATATTCTGTTCAAGAATCTGCATCTGCTGGACAATCCCGTGGCGCTGATGCTCATCTACGCTGCGATCAACCTGTCTATCGTGACCTGGGTCATCCGCAGCTATATGATCGAGGTGCCGCGCGAGATCGAAGAAGCCGCGCGGGTCGACGGCGCCCGTTCGATCGGCATCCTGCTGCGGGTCACGCTGCCATTGAGCATATCCGGCGTGGTCACCGCGTCCATCCTGGCGCTCATCTTCGCGGTCAACGAGTTCCTCTTTACGCTTTTGATTTCTTATACCGACAGCGCACAGACGCTGTCGGTGGGGCTGGCCATGTTCACCGGCGGATCGAAAGGCATCATCTACAACGATATTGCCGTTGTTGCGTTGGTGACGTTTGTGCCGATGTTCATTCTGACGCTGCTGATTCAGCGCCACCTGTCACGCGGGCTGACCATGGGGGCGCTGAAGAATTAGGGCGCTCTTTGGCATGTAACAGGAACCCGTGAAGGAAGACAAAAAGTTATCCGCAGATTACGCAGATTTCGCAGATTTTAAGACAAAGCGGGACGGCGGGTATGTATCGAATCTGCGTCAGCTGCGGATAGCCCAATCTGTATTGGTGAGCTACTAACAAGTGACCAACACAGCGATTTATTAAAACAGTTGACAAGTGGTAATAGCGACTAAGATACTTATGATAAGTTATTTATCAAAAGTATAGCTACAAGCATGCTGACAGGCTCTGCCGGCATCGCCGACGGGCGTCCAGGTAACAGCCTGCTGCCGACGTTACAGGCTTGTCCAAGGCGTTTTTAGGTAGTGCGAACGGTAGCCAGCCGGGAGAAACTCAATGACAGAAAGCCATGGTCTTCTCGCCGATCTACAGCGCCGGGAACGTGACGGCAAGCCGGTTACGATCGGCCTGGTCGGCACCGGCGAGATGGGCACGGATATCGTTACCCAGGTGAGCCTGATGCCTGGTATCCGGATCGGCGCGATCGTCGAGCTTGAATTGGCTGCGGCGCACAAGGCGATTGCAATCGCCGGCCTGGCCACGGACATCGGGCGCGCGGTCGAGGGCGCGGCCAATCTGCAAAAAGTCATTGCCGCCGGCGGTATCGCGCTCGTCTCGGATCATCGCGATGTCTGTGCCTGTGATGCGATTGATGTGCTGATCGATGCCACTGGCTCACCGTCGTTTGGCGCGCGTCTGGCCATTGATGCGTTTGATCACGGCAAGCATTTGGTGGTGATGAACGTCGAGACCGACGTGACCATCGGGCCGTTGTTGCAGCGCCGCGCCGAACAGGCCGGCGTGGTCTATACGCTCGGTGCGGGCGACGAACCTAGTTCCACGATGGAACTGGTGCGCTTCGCCCAGAGCCTGGGCTATCCGATCGTTGCCGCCGGCAAGGGCAAGAACAACAAGTTCGATCGTCATGCGGTACCCGGCGACTACGAGGAAGAAGCAGCGCGTCGCCATATGAATCCGCGCATGCTGGTCGAGTTTGTCGACGGCTCCAAGACCATGATCGAGATGGCGGCCCTGGCCAACGCCACCGGGCTGGTACCCGACGTACCGGGCATGCACGGCGTCGACGCCGGGTTGTCCGAGCTGCCCGGCCTGTTGTGTCCGCGCGAAGACGGCGGCCTGTTGTCGCGACGGGGTGTGGTCGATTTCTCGGTCGGGCGCGGCGTAGCACCTGGCGTGTTCGTGATTGTCGAAACCCGGCATCCACGGATTCGCGAGCGGTTGGAAGATCTGCACGTCGGCGAGGGCTGGTATCACCTGTTCTATCGGCCTTATCACCTGACCAGTCTCGAAGTGCCGTTATCGGCCGCTGAGGCGGTGCTTTATCACAAGGCCGCCATGCAGCCGCTGCCGCAGCGCTACGCCGAGGCTACGGCGCTAGCCAAGCGCGATCTGCAACCAGGCGACACGCTCGATGCCATAGGCGGCTATGACTACTACGGGACGATCCTGTCGGCGGCCGATGCCCGACAGGACCGGGCCGTGCCGCTGGGTCTGTGTGAAGGTGCCCGCGTGATCCAGCCGATCAAGGTCGATGAATACCTGACCTATGCCAACTGCGAGCCAGACCCCGATGAGCCGATCGTGCGTCTCCGGCACGAGCAGGACGCGCTGCTCGATCCGGTCGCCCACTGAAAACAGGATCTTCGATCATGGCTATCCGAAAGAAATCCTCTGCCTCTGCTTCCGAGGCCACGATCGCGGCACTGCCTGCCGAGCGCCAGCGTGCCTTGCTGGAGCAGATGCAGTTGATCCGTGCCTTCGATGAAAAAGTCGACAAGCTGTATGCAAAGGGTGCGATGCACGGCACGGCCCATTTCTGCGTGGGCCAGGAAGCCTGTGCGGTCGGTACGCTCTGTCATCGCCAGGAAGGCGATGTGATTACCGGCACCCACCGCGGGCACGGTCATGCTATCGCTTTTGGGCTGGATCTGTATCGCATGGCAGCCGAACTGCTGGGCCGGGCCACCGGCTACTGCGGCGGCAAGGGCGGCAGCATGCATATCGCCGACGTAGAGGCCGGCATGCTCGGCGCCAACGGCATTGTGGGCGGCAGCATGGGGATTGCCTGCGGCGCGGCCTTTGCCTTCAAGCAGCGCGCCCAGGATCATGTGGCGATCTGTTTCTTTGGCGACGGCGCGGTACAGGAAGGCATTTTCAACGAGACGCTGAATCTGGCCTCGATCTGGCAATTGCCGGTGCTGTTTGTCTGCGAGAACAACCAGTACGCCATGTCGCTGCCGTCTGAAAAAGCCACCGCCGGCGGCAGTATTGCCGGCCGCGCGGCCAGCTACGGCATGCCCGCCGAAGCCGTCGACGGCATGGATCTGGACGCCGTGTTCACCACCGCGGCACGCCTGCTGGCCGGCTGCCGGAACAACGGCCCGGCGCTCATCGAAACCGCGACCTATCGTTATCTTGGTCATTCCAAGAGCGACGCCAACCGCTATCGCACGCGCGAAGAGATTGCGCAGTGGCGCGCCAATGACCCGATCGAACGCTATAGCAGGACGCTCACCGAGCGCGATGTGCTGGACGATGCGCGCAGCGCGGCACTGGCCGAATCGGCTGTGGAGCAGGTCGAACAAGCGTTCGCTCGTGCCGAGCGCGATCCCGAGCCTGAACTCGCCAGCGCGCTGGAGGACGTCTATGCCTGATCAAGTCACGTTCCGCGAAGCAATGACCGCCGTGCTGCGAGAAACGCTCGCGGCGAACGAGGAGGCGTTCCTACTCGGCGAGGATGTAGGCATCTACGGCGGCGCGTTTGGCGTCAGCCGCGGGCTGGTCGAGGAGTTCGGCCCCGAGCGCGTGCTCGATACGCCGCTGTCCGAAGCCGGTTTCACCGGTCTGGCGATTGGCGCGGCAGTGATGGGGATGCGGCCGATCCTCGAAATCCAGTTCTCGGATTTCATCACCCACTGCATGGATCAACTGGTCAATCAGGCCGCCAAGCTGCGCTATATGTTCGGCGGTGCCGCGTCGGTGCCGCTGGTTCTGCGCACGCCCGGCGGCGCAGGTACCGGGGCCGCGGCCCAGCACAGTCAGTCGCTGGAAGCCTGGTTCGTACACGTGCCGGGGCTGCGCGTGGTGATGCCATCGACGCCGGCTGATGCACAAGGCCTGTTTCGGGCCGCCATGGCCGATCCCAATCCGGTGCTCTTCTACGAACACAAGCTGCTCTACAACACCAAGGGCGTTCTGCCGGACGAGCCGGAAGTTTATGAAATCGGTCGGGCGCGCTGTACTCGCGAAGGGCGTGACGTGACGCTGGCTGCGGCGGGTCTGATGCACAACTACGCGCTCGAAGCAGCCGACACGCTCGCCGAGCAGCATATCGACGCCGAAGTGATCAATCTGTTGAGCCTCGCGCCCATGGACAGCGAGCGGGTCTGCGAGTCGGTGCGCAAGACCGGCCGTCTGGTGGTGGTCGAGGAAGATGTACGCACCGGTGGCTGGGGCGGCGAACTGATCACGCGGGTCGCCGAAAGCCCGGCGTTCTATGCCTTGGACCGAGCGCCCGCGCGGGTCGCCTGCGCCGATACGCCGATTCCCTACAACAAGCGGCTCGAAGCCTCGATCCGGCCGTCGCCAGAACGCATCGTCGAGGCCGTAACCCAGGTGCTGGCCAATGATCCAGGGCGGTACGCGTAATGGCCACGCTGGTCGAAGTCCCGCATCTCGGCATGGATCTGGTCGAAGTCACGCTGGTTGAATGGCTGGTGGCCGAGGGCGATCACGTCGCCAAGGGCGACCCGATCGTGACCGTGGAAACCGACAAGACCAATCATGATCTGGAAGCCGAGGTCGCCGGCGTGATCCTCCAGCTGCGCGGCAAGCAGGGTGATGTGATTCCCGTGGGGGATCCAATCGACTGGATTGTCGGCGAAGTCGAGCAGGCACCGACGCTGCCGACTGGAGGTGCCGATGCCGCCGCCGACAAGTCGCCGACGCCCGTTGTGCCCACTGTGGCAGAGCCAACAGTCGCCGAAAAGTCCATAGTGGACTCGGACGCCGAGCCGACGCCAACGACCGATACACGGGACGAGCGTGGCCTAGCCTCGCCGGCGGCCCGACGAGAGGCAGCCGCCCAGGGCGTGGATATTCAAGACGTATCTGGCAGCGGCCCCGACGGTGTGGTTTATCGCGCCGATGTCCAGGCCACTGCAGGCCGCGCCGACGCTGCGCCGACGCCGGCGTCTGAAGCCTTGGCTCAGGGCGAGTTGGTCGCCTTGAGCCGCATCCAGCAGATCACTGGCGAACGCACGCAGGCCAGTTTTCGTGACGTCCCGCATTTCTATCTGGAGCGGGAACTCGAGGTCGACGCGCTGCTCGACCTGCGCCAAGAGCTTGCAGAGCGGCTGGATCACAAGCCGAGCCTCGGCTGTCTACTCTGTTTTGCCATTGCGCGTACGTTGACCGGTCATCCACGGCTCAACGGTCGCCTGATCGGCACCGATCAGCTTGAACTCCGACGCCACGTTCATCTGGGCGTGGCGGTTGCTGGCAAGGATGGACTGGCCGTGCCTGTCATCCGAAATGCCGGCGAGATGCCGTTCAAGGCATTCGGTGAACGCTATCGGGCCTTGATCCGGAGGGCTGTCCGCCGTGAGCTGACCGCAGAGGACATGAGTGGCGGGACGTTCACCGTGTCGAATCTAGGCATGTTCGGCATCGACCGCTTCAGCGCGATCATCAATACGCCGCAGTCTGCAATCATCGCGCTGGGGCGCCGGCGTACCGTGCCGGAATGGGCCGACCGGGAATGGCAACCGAAAACCGTGGTCTCGGCCACCCTGTCGGTCGATCACCGCGCCGCAGACGGCGCCGACGGCGCGCGTTTTCTGGTCGATCTGGCAGAACGGTGTCGACACTGGTCGTTGCTGCTCTAAACACACTCTGGGTCATATATCGGATTCGAGAGGGCGTGCGCGCAGCCCTGTTCGACGCTAGCCGGTCTGCAGAGCGCGTATCGGCCAGCGATCCATTATCTCCAGCGTATGCTCGTAGGCGCGCACGCCGGCCTGGGAGCCGAGCCCGGTGGCGTTGAGAGCAGAGGTCGCCTGAGCAAAGCGGACCGTGGTTTCGGCGTCCAGTCCGTGGCACAGACCGGTAGCAAAGCCGGCGTTGAATACATCGCCGCAGCCGCAGGTGCACACCACGTCGACGCCGAAAGGCGGCTGATGAAAACGGGTGCCGTCGGCGTGATGATAATAAGCGCCGTCTGCGCCCAGCGTCAGCGTGACGCAGCCCACACCCCGCTCCAGAAAAAAGGCGGCCATTTCCTCGCACTCGTTCTGGCCCGAAAGAGCCGCGGCTTCCTCGATCGACGGCAGGAAGTAATCGGTATATGGCAGCAGGCCTTCGATCAGATCCATATCCTCGGCCTTGCTTGCGAACACGTCCAGCAGGGTAATAACGCCGCGGCGCTTGGCTTCCTTGAACAGCGCCACGCTGGGCGCGCCGTCCATCCGGTCTATCAGGCCGACGCCGCCGATCAGAAGTACACGGCAGTCCAGCACCTGGTCGCGCATCGCTGCGGTGACTTCGAAGTTGGCAGTGGCGCCTCGCCGGTGCAGCGCTGGGCGATCGCCATTGGGGCGGGTGGTCACGATTGACGATGATGTGCCTGCGTCGGGGCAGCGCTGCATGGTCGAGATGTCGACGTCGAAATGCTTGAGCCGTTCTAGCACCCAGTCGCCCATCAGGTCTTCGCCAACCCCGCCCACGGCCAGCGTCTTCAAGCCGTAGCGGCTGGCAGCGATCGAGGCGCTACCGGCTGCGCCCGACACGGCCAGCGTCATTTCATCGATGAAGAAGGTATCGCCGTTGGGGGGGAGCTCGGAGACCGGCCGGCCTAAACAGTCGAAGGTATAAAAACCCATCGAGGTGAAGTCGTATCGCATGACGCTGTCACTCCTTCGCTAGCCTTTCATGAAAAATGCCATCAATGTCTGGTTTTGTTGCAATATTTGTGGCGTACCAGCCCTGAAGCAGAAGGCATTTTATCCGCAGATTAACGCAGATTCGCGCAGATTTAAGGACAAGGACAGGACAAGTTTTCAGGCCGCCCGCGCCTACGGCGCAATCGCGTCTGGTCCGATTATCGGTCACGCATTGTTGAGCGGCTTTTGTTTTCGTCTTCAATCTCTTTAATCTGCGCGAATCTGCGGATAACCCTGTCTTGGTTGCGTTTAGTCTTTTGGTATTTTAAGTATCAATAGTAAATGTAACTATTCAGCAGCTGCAACCGCTGCAGACAGCGTGCCGTCGCTCATGAAGGCCGGCTGTTGCCCCTGAAAAACCAACGCCAGGGCCTGAGATGCGGCGACGCCGTTCTTTCGACACGTCGACAGATAGCCGCGGATACGGCAGAAGATATGGGCGCCTTTCCAGGATCGAAAACAGCCCGAGATCTTCTGATGGACCTTGGTCATGCGGATATCGCGTTCGCCCAGATTGTTGGTGAACGCCACGTTCGCATGGTCGATAAAGCGCAGCACATCGGCCTCGTAGTCACGTAACCGCTCGAGCAGGTTGCGGGCTTTACTGCGCTTGAGACGGCCTTTCTTGCGTGGCCTCGACGCCGGGGCCACCGGCGCAGGGCATTCGACTTCGGCGTCGGCGATGACCTGACGATAGCGCGTCCGCCAAACCTTGGCGTCGTCCGGCGCCAGCGCCCCGCCTGCGGCCTCGGTCGCTTGGCGCAGGTCCAGTAGCAGCGTTTGCATCGTCTTCGCCCAGGCCTGGCCGTCTTCGGCCGCGCGCTCCAGTTCACGCAGGTGATGAGCGTTGCACAGCGCGTGCTGACAGGCGGTGTAGCGATAATACGGTTTCCAGTGATCGTGACAGAGCACGCCCGTGAAATACGGCAAGATGCCGATATCAGTCATCGCTTCCTGACCGCGTTTGGCATGGGCTGCATAATGGGTCAGGTACGGATTACCCGCCGTATGCAGCCACCGCCGCTGACCGTCGATGTTGATGCCGGTTTCATCGACGTGCAGGACGCTCTGGTCGGCCAACAGGGGCTTGATAGCCTGCTCGAACGGGGCCAGCCGCTCGAACGCTTCGCGGTTGAAATTCGCCAATGTGCCCGCTGACAGCGGTAGACCCAGTTGATCGGCAAACGTCTCGCGGACCCGCTCGTAAGGCAACAGCTGGCCTTGCGAGAGATAGACCGCATGGGCCTTGCACGTCGGGCCATACTGCACACGCGAACCGACGTGCGCGGGAAACGGTGCGACCCAGCGCTGACCGGTGTCGTCGACCCAGACCTCGGCGCGGTACTCAGTGACCTCGCGACACAGCACGACATCAAAAACCTGACGAGTCTCGGTGCCAGCCAGTTGCCAACGCCGGCCTGCCGGTAACGTGCGGCGATCCAAGGGCAGATCAACGATCACGTCCGGGTCGTCGATTGACTGGAGCGTCGTGCCCACATGGCCGGGCTGGCCACCGGGGCGCCGCTTGCTGCGGCCTCGACGGCTGGATTTGGCGCGGTTGGGATCCGCCGACGGCGGCGTACTGCTGTTGTGGCACCCCGGCCCTCGACGCGAGACCAGCAGCGATACCAGCAAAAGCAACGTCTCAAGAGTGCCCGCCAACGCGGGCGATACACCCGGCTCTTCGGCCAGGGCCTTCTTCACCGAGGCAATCGCCTGCTCAATGTCGAGGGGTTTAACGGTCACGCGCGTCTTGCCAGCAATCGAAGATTGGTAAACTATCCAGTTAACTGAAAGCAAACAGTAAAACGTCGCTCGACGTGTGTCGAGCCGGCAGACTGCCGTTCACTGGCGAAGCGCCGATTCGAGGGGCTGAATAGTTACTAGTAAATAAAGTTTCTTTGCTGCTGTCAACCGAGAAACATGCGATGTCGCCGTCAATCTACCCGGCAAGCAGTACGGCGCGCGACCTGTTGTCTTACAGCGCTCATGCCTGGCGCATCAGTTCTGCAGTTTCTTCGTCTGTGATCAGGACGTTCGCGTATCGCGCTCGCAGTGCCGCAATCATGACCGCGGTTTTTGCGTGACCGCCGGAGGCAAGCACGACGCGTTTGATATTGCGCAGATCGGCGGGGTGGGCGGCGACCACGCGAGAGTTCAGGTCGCAGTCGATGACGTTGCCGTCGGCGTCCAGATAATGGCCCAACAGGTCGCCCACTGCGCGATGCGCTTTCAGATCGGCCAGATCGTCGTCGCCGACCAGTTCCAGACGACGCAACGTGGCCTGTGCATCCATCTGGCCCACGCTGCACAATGCAATGTCGGCGGCGCGCACGCGCGAAAAGACTTCTTGCAGCATAAACTGCTGTACAAACAGCTCGCGGGTGCGTGCATCGTCGGTATAAACCGGCGCCGCCATGTAATAGCAGTGCGCCGACAGCATATCTGCCAGGCGGGTGGCGGTTTCGTAGGCGCTGATTTCGGCATAGCGCGTCAGTCCGCCCAGCATCGAGACGACAGACGAATTACGTAGGTTCTGACGTTCTACGCCCTTCAGGCTCTGCCACAGCGTTTCGCCCCAGCCGATGGCGATCTGGAGGTCGTGATTGAGCTGATCGCTCAGATAGAAACCGGCCTGCAGACCGATGGTACGGGCGAGATTCTCTGGGCGTGCCGGCGCAGGGGTGACGACAGCGTCGAGCAGATCGTATTTATCGATCAACTGCGCGGCGAGCTGCGTACAGCTGCTGATATCCGAGTCCAGGCGGATCTGGATCAGGCCTTCGGCCCGGCAGGTGGCCAGGATCTGGTTGACCAATGGCCGGCTCAGCCCGACCCGCTTGGCGACTTCGTTCTGCGTCAGTCCTTCGATGTAGTAGAACCAGGCGACCCGGATCCGTTGGTCCTCGCGGCTCATCGCATCGGTTCGGCGTCGGCCAATCGAAGAGCGTGCGCGGCCTTTGGTTTCTTTCAAGTCGTGTGTCCTCGTCGACGGCATCAGCCGATCTGTGCGCGCATTTGTCGAATCACCTCGACATAGTCCGGCTGGCCAAAGATCGCCGAGCCGGCGACGAACGTATCGCAGCCAGCGTCGGCGATCTGGCGAATATTATCGATCTTCACGCCGCCGTCGACTTCCAGGCGTATCTCGCGGCCCGAGGCCTCGGCCACGGAATCAATGATCTCACGCGCCTCGGCGATCTTGGCCAGCGATTCATGGATGAAGCTCTGGCCGCCAAAACCCGGATTCACCGACATGATCTGCACGATATCGATCTTGTCGAGCACGTATTTCAT
>JAQIBT010000110.1 GCA_027858915.1 Salinisphaera sp. | reverse complement strand
CTGGCTGAAAAAAAAGTCCGGGATCAACCTGCCATGACGCGTCAATCCTGGATTGACCCGACGTCATCTGTTTCCGTGGTGCGCCAGTGCGCGGTGGCGGGCGTGTCGCGAGCGACGGTCACCGCCGCTCGGCGGCAGATGAACGGAATGCTTCCTTCAAGACCTTTTCTGCAGTTGTACCGACGATCGAGGCTCTGCGGAACTCGTAGTTATAACAATACGCCCCCTACCTTGAACAGTAAATCCAACGTCCGACATAAGGGACGGGTTAGGCGTCTGTATTTGCCTACTGCTTGGCGTGGAGCATTGCTGCCATTTTCTGATGGATCAAGTTAATCGCCTTGAGTGGACGAATCAGTACCTTGAATTCAACGATTTTTCCCTCGCCGTCCCACTTGAGCATATCAACGCCGTTGACGCTGATGGCATCGATTTCTACCTGGAACTCCAGCACTGCGTCGGCAGGACCAGTGACTTCTCGAACGTACTTGAAAGACTCGTTGAAGAAAACGTGGAACGCGGCAGAAAGGTATTGAACCGTGATTGCCTTTCCGACCTGCGGCGTATGAACGACAGGTGAGTGGAAGACTACGTTGTCTGCAAGGAGCGAGTTGAGGCCCTTCGCGTTCCGTGACTCTACGAGTGCATGCCAGGTAGACAGCGTATCAATTGTCATAGCGATCTCTCCGGGTTGATGCGTTCGAAGACGCCTAACGCCAAAGCTCAATGCCGCCGGAGCCGAAGGCCGCGTAGAGAACCCGAAGCGCGGCACCGCTTTGGGCGATCCACTGCAGCGACTCGTTGAACGAAGCCGCTCCGCGGCAGGAACAACCCGCTAAGAAACAGGACGCCAAAACGACACACTTCTCCTTCACACCCAAGCCCGGGTGCGAATCCTCGAAGGAGAAGTGATATGGATGCATCAGAACAAGCCCGTTTCGACGCTATATACGTCCAGCATCTTAGAGTGCCTTTGAGATAGAGCCGGCGCAAGCGCTCTTCAAACGCTGTCCCACCGGCCAGCTGAGCAGCGTGGCGTGCAATTTACAGCGCGAAAAATCTTCTACCCTGCTCGATCTCCACTGGCCGCAGACAAAGCCGCCGCGGATACCACAGGAAAGACCCTATGGTGTGTAGGTATTCGACGTGATTCCCAAAGAGGGGGCGAACGATCCGGCGGAAATGCCGGGCACTAAGCCTGCAATGCGCGCATGCGGCTCAAAGGTGCAACAATCGCCAGGCGGCGCTCGACGATCCGGAACACCGATGCTTCGCAGCTAAGGAGAAACACGCGCATGGTTAATAAAATCGTCGATTCGATAAACGAGGCCATCGGCCCTATCAGCGACGGCGCTACCGTTATGTGCGGCGGCTTCGGCAGTTCGGGTATTGCCTTTAATTTGCTCGATGCGTTGCTCGAGCAGGGCGCACGCGAACTCACGATCATCGCGAACAATGCTGGTGTGGGCGAGACCGGCGTCGCCAAACTGTTGCGCGAGCATCGGGTCGCCAAAGTCATCTGTTCCTATCCGCGTTCGCCCGGCTCGATCTGGTTCGAGCGGCGCTACGAGGAACGTGCGATAGATCTCGAACTCGTGCCTCAAGGTACGTTGGCCGAGCGTATACGCGCAGCTGGCGCCGGCCTGGGTGGCTTCTATACGCCAACCGGTTACGGCACGGAATTGGCGAAAGGCAAGCGAACCGAGGTCATCGACGGCGTCGGGTACGTATTCGAACGCCCACTGGCCGCTGACGTGGCCCTGCTCAAGGCCAGTCAAGGTGATCGCTGGGGCAACCTCGTCTACCACACCACTGCCCGAAATTTTAATCCGATCATGGCAACGGCCGCGACAACTGTGATCGCGGAGGTTTCCGAGATCGTGGAATTGGGCGCGCTTGATCCTGAAAGCGTGGTTACCCCCGGCATTTTTCTCGACCGTGTAATCGAAGTCGACCAGGTATTCGTATGATTCGTTTCACGCCTGAACAGATCGCAGCGCGTTGCGCACAGGACATCCCAGACGGTGCCTATGTCAACCTCGGGATCGGCATGCCAACTGAGGTTGCCAACCACGTGCCGGCCGGCCGGGAAGTGATTTATCACAGCGAAAACGGCGTGCTCGGCTTTGGTACGGCACCTGAGCCGGGCACCGAAGATCCGGACTTGATTAACGCCAGCAAGCAGTACATCACCATGCAACCGGGTGGCGCGTTCTTTCACCAAGCCGACTCGTTTGGAATGATGCGCGGCGGACATATCGATATCTCCGTGCTGGGCGCGTTTCAGATTGCGGCGAATGGCGATCTCGCCAACTGGTCGACTGGAAGCGAAATCTATCCGCCCGCCGTTGGTGGGGCCATGGATCTCGCGGTAGGTGCGAAACAGCTATTCGTGATCACGCGCCACACGCACAAGGACGGCACGCCCAAGCTTGTTGAGCGGTGCAGCTATCCGCTCACCGGCGCCAGCGTTGTCAGTCGCATCTATACCGATCTTGCCGTGATCGACATCACCGACAACGGCTTCCAAGTGATCGAGATGCACGGTGAGAACAGCTTGGATGAGGTTCAACAACTTACGGGCGCTCGATTGCTGCCGCCCGCCTGAGCCTGCATGGTGGTCTATCCGCGCTGTCATCCGAACGGGCGGTCGTCGCAAATGCGCGTCGTTTCCCCAGGATCTTGCCGTTCGAGCCGTACAGCACAATATGTACGCGCTTCGACGTGGCCGCAAGGATATCGCTAGGTGTTTGGCGCCGCCGTGCGTTCGGCCTTCCAGTACGACATCGGCCCGTTGACGATCGATCTCGACGTAAGTTTCCTGCGTCCCTCGGACCAGGAGCGTATCTATTCTAGCGCCTCGGTGGTCGAATAGGGCCGGCAGGTTGGGGTCGGTGTGGCCAATGTGTTCGATGCCGATCGGCGCCACCTCGCCACCGGGCGTGGCTCGTTCGCTTTTCGCAAGCATCCGCGACACGATGCCGCCCGCTGAGCTTTCACTTGTAACGTTTTCATCTGAGGAGCTTCCCATGAGCCGGCAATCCAAGCCCATCCGTTCCGATATCGCCTGGAGCACGCGCGACCGCATCGAGGTGCGCGGCAAAAGCTTGCCCGACGATATACTCGGGCACTTCAATCTCGGTGACCTGGCGTACCTGCAGGTGACGGGAAAGACACCGAGCGAGGCTGAGTCGAAGGTGTTCAATGCCATTGTCATCACCTTGGTCGAGCATGGCATCACGCCCTCAGCACTGGCCGCCCGATTGACCTATGCCGGCGCGCCGGAATCGTTGCAGGCAGCCGTCGCCGCAGGTCTTTGTGGCTTAGGGACTGTCTTTGTTGGCAGTATGGAAGGCGCGGCGAAGATGCTCTACGAGGGGCTGCCGCAGGGTGCGTCAGACGACGTGGATCTGGATGCGATTGCCAAACATACGGTGGCCGATTACCGGGCGCGCGGGCAAATCATTCCCGGCCTGGGGCATCCGCTGCACAAGCCAGTCGATCCGCGCACCCCGAGGCTGTTCACTATCGCCGAGGAAAACGGCATGTCAGGCCGCTATGTCCAACTCCTGGGCAAGATACATGCAGAGGCCGAATCAGCGTATGGCAAGCAGCTGCCGATCAACGCCACCGGCGCGATCGGAGCGATCTGCTGCGAGTTCGGTTTCCCGGGACATATCGTGCGTGGCTTCGGCGTTATGGCGCGTGCCATCGGCCTGGTTGGTCACATCCTCGAGGAATCCGAAAACCCGATGGCAGTGGAACTGTGGCAGCGCGTTGAGGATGAGGCTACTGCACATATTCGGCCGGAATAGGGCGATGACACGCGTACGCACATCGAATACGCGACGGACGCCCAAGGCGTGGCCACGATTATGCTCAATCGGCTCAAGTAGACAATGCGTTCAGCGCGCTCATAACCGATCAACTTGCCGAGGCGGTGATCACTGTGCGTGACCCCGATGATGTGCGCGCGCTCATGATCATCGTGGCTGGCGGGGCCTTTCCCCGGCCATATCAGGGTCATGCTTGACGCCCGCGATCAGCTCGCGAGACGTCAGGATCAGATGCGACTTCATCACCGCTAGCTGGAGCAGATGATTCATCTCAACAAGCCAATTGCCGCGTCTGGCGAATACGCCTATGGCGAATCGGACTTTCCCGAGCTCGCCGAAGGCTTAGACAGCGCACAGGAGCCTTGGGCCATGGGTTGAAACGCCTGATCGCCGGGAATGGTACGCACGATACGGTACAGATCCCAGGGCCCGGAGGAATCCGCCGCCTTCTTGACCTGAACCAGATACATGTCGTGCACCATGAGGCCGTCGGCGCGGATATGGCCATTGTCGGTGAACATGTCCTTTACGGTCGTACGAGCGAGCTGCTTGCGCACCGCGTCAGCGTCATCGGTGCCCGCTGCCTTGACTGCCTTGAGATAGGTCATCACTGCGGAGTAGTCGCCGGCCTGGATCATGTCTGGCATGGCGCCCACCTTCTTGTAGAAACGCTTGGCGAAGGCGCGGGACCCTGGCGTGCGATTCCAGTAGAACGCTGTCGTCAGCATCAGGCCTGCGGCGTCTTTCCTGGCCAGCGCCTTTACGTCGGGCAGGGTCGCTAGCAGGGCGACAATTTGCTGGCCGCCTTGGGTGATGCCGAACTCGTGGGCCTGACTGACCGCATTAGAAAAATCCTGGCCGGCGTTGGCCAGCGCGATCACCTGCGCGCCCGAGCCTTGCGCCTGGAGTAGATACGACGAGAAATCGTTGGTCGAAAGCGGCGCATCAATGTGGCCAACCACGGTGCCGCCTAGTTTTTTCACCACCCGTGTGGTGTTCTCTTGGAGCGAATGACCGAACTCATAGTCCGCGGTGATGAAAAACCACGACTTGCCGCCGTTCTTGACCACGGCCGTTGCGGTGCCCGTGGGCAGCGCATAGGTGTCGTAGACATAATGGATGCCATACGGCGTGCAGTACTTGTTGGTCAGGGCGGTCGTGCCGGCGCCGGTGTTGAAGGTCAGTACGTGCTTGTTCGAGGCGAGTTGTTGCACTGCAATGCCGATCGATGAGGTCACCAGGTCGGTGATCATGTCCACGCCTTGGCTGTCGATCCACCGGCGGGCGATCGACGAGGCCAGATCGGGCTTGTCCTGATGATCGGCCGAGACCAGCTTGATCGGCTTGCCGAGTACGGTACCACCGAAATCCTCGATCGCCATTTGCGCGGCCGCGACCGAGCCCTTGCCGGTGCCTGTGGCGTAGACGCCCGACATGTCGGTCAAAACGCCGATCTTGACAACACCGCCAGAGACACCGGCGGCAGACGCGCCCAAGCTAGTGAGCGCGATCAAACCCGCGCCGAGTGTTATGGATAATGCTTTGATTCGCATGAGAATACTTCCTTCATAGGCTATCGTTTGAGCGGCGCCGGAAGCTCGGTTCGCTCCGGGCTGGCACCAGGCTCTGCTTCTTGCCGATTCCTGCGCTTGCGTGCACGAAATTTCGCCAGCTACTGGCAGTGCGGGGCGCGAGCCCAGCAGATAAGCCAACTCGCCGACGACGCCGAGGCGAAATATCAGCACACAGGCGATGAAGATGCCCCGATCGCCATACTCACCCAAAAGCCGAACGAGGTCAGCTGAGGCAACCTGGCGGATATCAGTGTGGTGATCTTTTGCCCACGTCCTCTGCGCTCATGCATCGGACCGATTTCGCCTTTACACAGGAGTGATGGGCTCGTAATACTTGACCGAGTTTGGCCGGCAGCGATGGAGCGAGGTATCCCACCTTAGTCGCGGGATTGTTGCCGTTCCGCTTTACAGTGTTGATTTCAGGAAGAGCAGCTCGTATCGTGAGCCGGCACACCAACACGACACGAGCCTGCGGCGCATCGAAGAATCCTCACCGATAAGAACTGGCCGAGGCTCAGACGTAGTTGCCGATCCGGAGTTCGAGGCGTTCTTTAAGCGCGCCGTCACGCGCCTCGGGGACGCGGCACTGCGCGCGCGCATAGCCCATGACACGACAAGCTGACTGCCCGATACGGCGGCCATGCAGTTGCTCATGCGTACGCTTCGATGCGTTTTGTGTCGAATCTGCAAAATAGGCCAATCAGGCGTTCATCTCGTCGAATGGCTCAGTAGATATACCGCTCTCTGGCGATGTGCGACGATCTGCATCTGCTCTTCTTCGGAGAGCTGGTATGGCCAGTGTCGCGTCAAACGACTCTCTGGCTCTTCCCGAAATCAGCACGTATCTCATTGTTTTTCAATGGCCGTGCATAAAACTGGAAAGAATATTATACAAGCTATTGAATTGAATAAATAAAAAAAGTTCCCGTAGTATATGTGGGGTGCAGAAGGTCGTAGGTTCGAATCCTGCTACCCCGACGAGCATTGGCAGGTTTTCGGAAGGCAGTAGGTTCAAGCATCTGCCGAGATCAATGCGCGCAGATCGACATAGAGCAAAGCCGGCAACTGCCCGCTTTATTGTGTCTGACTGCCGAACCAAGCGGCGGCTGAATTTCCGGCTTGTTTTGCGATTTGGTGGGTCGCGCCTTCGATCGTGCTTGCAAAACGCGACGCGACGGGAGTTGGCCGTCGCTTTTGCCCATAATGGCAATAAACGGAGTGCGGCGTAGAGACGTGGTTCAGCCCCGCATAAAAGTTTTCTGATCTTCACCGCTGGTGCGCGTCTCCGGAGATCGTAGGCGGCGTAGGCCCGGCTGCAGCTAGAGGCTGGCCCGGGCGCCGGCCCAATGAGCATCAAAAAGACAGGATTCAGGTACGACCCGGTTGCCTGTAAAGTGCTCATGAGCCTATAGTTTCAAGCGGTTTGAGATCCGCGACTATCAGCAATAATACAGGACGCACTCTTGTGCGCTGGGAGTGTAACTCGTGCGACGGTTTTATGGCATCTTATGGCGCAACGCGTTTCTCGGCGTAGTCGGCGCACTGTTGTTACCCGACTTGTGCGTCTATGCGGGGCCGAATCTCGACGGCGACCGCAGTATTGGCCAGATGATCGTCATCGACAACGAACGCCGGGCGCTGGGTCAGTCTCAAGCAAGGGCGCCGAGCGTGGCTTTGCCTCGGCCTGGAGAGGCTGAACCGCCACAAGAGGTATCGACTTCGAGCAATGTCGCGGTGCTGCCGCAGTTGGGTTATGACCCAGCGGCCGGTTTCATTGTCGGCGCCAAGTTCAGCGATATCGGCTTTGGCCCGTCGGATATGAATCTCGATGTTGGGGCGACCCAATCGACCGACGGCGAGACTGAATTTGATCTCGCTCTGGGAGCGCCGCATCTGTTCGGTACCGATTTCATCGGTCTCGTTCAGCTTGGGTATCATCTCACGCCCTCCATGAACTTCTATGGTCTGGGCAACAACAGCGTCGGCGACACGGCGCTGACGAGGCACGAAGAGCATGGGACATCGGCGTTGTTTACGCTCGGCAGAAGATTGGCACCGCACTGGGTTCTTGCGGGTAGTATTGGCTACGAGCGCATCACGATAGGATCTGGTAAACCAGACGGGCTGCCCATTACGACGCATACGTTTCCTGAGTTGCCCGGCTTGTCCGGCGGTTATAACAACCCGCTTTCGCTGTCCCTCATCTATAACACGCGACACGACCTTACCCGACCCGCCCGCGGCTGGAACGTGATCGCCAAGGTGCAGCATATCGGGCCGGAGCTAGGGAACCGATTTCGCTACACGCGCTATACCGCCGATGCGAGCTACCTGCACCCGGTCGTCTCGCCCGACCACTTGATAGGCATTCGCATCGATGGCGTATATGTCGACGGTCGTGGCGACAATCTGCCATTTTACGAATTCGCCACGATCGGCGGTATCAACAAACTGGAGGGTTTCAATCCCAATCGTTTTCTTGGCCAGGCGCGGTTGTTCGGTCAGGTCGGATATCAGACGTTGTTGGCAGATTTCGATTTCTACCATATCTGGCGAGTGCGGCTGGACGGCGCCATCTTCGCGGGTGCGGGTCGGGTATTTCTCGATCGTTCGAAACTTCCCGACGCTCTGCTGCAGTCAGAGCCTCAGATAGCCCCCGGGCTTGGCGATCGAATCCAATACAGCTACGGCACGGGACTGCATATAGCGTTGGGTGAGGCTCTGGCTGCGCGTCTGGATGCCGGCTTCAGCCGCGAAAGCCAAGGCCTGATCTATTTATCTTTCGGTAACGCGTTCTAAAAGAATAAAGTCATGTTTCATGAGAGAGGCTGTCGGGCGGGACACTGGCACCGTACTGGTCTGGCGAGCTTTGCGAATATGGCTAAGTCTAGGGCACTAACCGGCGTCTGCTTGCGGGTCAACTTTCCGCAACCATTGCGAGAGCTGCTGTATAAACTCGTTGGATGCGGAGGCGAGGGCATTCACTGCCCCTTGGGCGTCGGCCGATTGACTCGGCTTACGCAATCGAAATTCCTGCTCGGCGATCGTATCGTCACTGTCCTGAGACGTGAGTGACGCATCGACTTGCAGCAGCGCGTGCGAACGCTCGGGCGTGGTAAAAACCTGCTCGAAGCGCTCGACATGCAAATTTAGCCGCAATGTCGCGCTTTTTGACGATTTGGTCCTGTCGGGCGTTGACATGACCGCTCTCAATCGCTCGCCGAGCAGGGTGGCGGGCGGCGTGAGCCAGCGGCTACGAGTGTAACGGCGTAAGCGCGTCGCGTCGGTGAATACGAATCGGTAATAAATATTTGAACCTTGCAGCCACGGCGTCGATTCGATATTGCCAATTTCGACATTGGCCGGGACGACGAACTTTGCCGGTGGCGCATGGGACAGCGTTCCGAGGTCGTAGGCTTTCTGTGGTGTCTTGTGCGCAGGCAGCACGCTGCAAGCGCTTAATAATCCGGCGCCAACGAGCAGCGGCAAGATAAATTTCAACAGGGGCGTATTCATGGCTTTTCGCGCGCGTAGACGGCTGGATTGTGCGGTGGCCGTGTCTAGACCTATCTCAATTCTAATATCTGCCACCGCGTCGCGGCTATACGTAGAAAGCCGGGTGTCCGGGAAACACGCAGGCCTGCATACTACAGCAAGCTGGCATGCCGCTTTTCTGTCGTTAACAATCGATCGAAATCGCGAACTGCCTCATGTCCCCACTTTGTGAAACTACGGTGTGAGCAAAGGAAATACGGTAATCATCTGTGGCAGTAAGTAAGCACGACATGAGCGCGCCCCTGGAAGAGATATCTGCTTCGCCGCCGAGCTGGGAAACAGACCGGGAGGAACCAGGCCAGAGGGTCAATCTGTCGGGTGCTTGGACATTCCTAATGCTCGGTCGCACGGATCGTAAATTTTTCCGTCGATTGCGCGCCATGGCCGAGAATCCGAACAATACCTGGGATCTAACTGCGGTTGATGCTCTTGATAGTGCCGGAGCCGTGTTTCTCTGGCGTGCCTGGGACGGGAGTAAACCGAAAGCCTTCCAGGTCAGCGATGAGCATCGTGTCCTGTTCGATCATCTCGAACATATCGATCTGGTGGTTTCGCCGCCAGAATACCACTGGCTTGCGCCGCTGCAGGCGCTTGGCGCGTGGTTGGTGGATATTGCTCTGCAGATTGCCGGCATGTTGCTATTAGCCGGGCAATTGGTGATCGACACGCTGTACTGTCTGCGCCATCCGCGAGCACTTCCCCTGCATGAGATATCGGCGACTGTTTATCGGGCCGGCGTGCAGGCCCTGCCGCTGCTTACGTTTGTCGGTTTGATCACCGGTGTTGTTCTGACCGATCAGATTGCTGGCGAACTGGTGCAATTTGGTCAGAGTACGGCGGTGGTCGGTGCGGTCGGCCTGGGATTTCTGCGAGAGCTCGGGCCGTTTGTCGCCGGCATAATCATCGTGGGGCGTAGCGGGTCGTCTTTTACTGCAGAGATCGCGGCCATGCGAATGACCGGCGAAATCGATGCCTTGAAGGCGTTTGGCTGTTCGCCGACGCTACGACTGGTACTTCCGAAGGTGCTGGGCCTGGCGCTGGCGATGCCGTTGCTGGTGGTATGGACCAATTTCTGCGGTATTATTGGCGCGATCCTGGTGTCTACCGCGAAACTGAACGTGACATATGGCATGTGGCTGGTCATGTTTCCAGACGCTGTGCCTTGGTCGGATTTCATCATCGGCTTCGGCAAGGGCATTCTGTTTGGCGGCCTGATCGGTTTGGTGGCCAGCTATTACGGGCTGAGCGCCGCTTCGAACACGCAGAGCCTGACCATGAATACCACGCGTTCCGTGGTGTTCAATCTGGCGATGGTGTTGACGCTCGACGGTATTCTCGGCGTCGTCATGTCAGGCGTGGGACTCGGTTGATGGAGAACGCGACCGATGCTGTTGTCGAGGTGCGCGACCTGGGTGTCCGCTTTGGCTCCCAATGGGTGCTCGAGCATATCGACCTCGATCTCAAGCGCGGCGAGATTCTATCGCTGGTGGGTGCCAGCGGCAGCGGCAAGACCACGCTCATGCGCCAGATCATCGGTTTGTCGCGTCCAAGCCAGGGCAGCGTGCATGTGCTGGGCCACTCGGTACATGACGACGATCACGAGGTTGCGCGCATGCTGCGTGCGCGTTGGGGCGTGCTATTCCAGCACAGCGCTTTGTTCAGCGCGTTGACCGTCTTTGAAAATATTGCCTTTCCACTGCGCGAACTGGAAAAGCGGCGCGGCGGGCTCTCCGAAACCGATATTCATGCGCTGGTGATACTAAAGCTCGAAATGGTTGGCCTCAAAGGGGATATCGCATGGCTCATGCCGGCGGAGCTTTCAGGCGGTATGGCCAAACGGGTGGCCCTGGCGCGTGCGTTGGTGCTGGATGCGGATATTCTTCTTCTGGACGAGCCGACGTCGGGGCTCGATCCTGACTCGGCCTCCGAATTCGACCAGTTGCTGGGCGAGTTGCATGCAACGCTGAACCTGAGCGCGTTGGTGGTGACACACGATATCAATACACTGGCTGCGCTCAGCGACCGCGTTGCGGTCGTAGACAGCGGTCGGCTGCTCACGGTGGGCAGTTTGCAGGATGTTGTCGATATCGATAATCCGTTCATCGAGCGTTTCTTCCACGGTTCGCGTGGCGCCGCGGCACTACAGCAGCGAGGACTTTGAAAGTCATGGAAAGTCGATCTCATGCTCTGATTGCTTCGATCTTTCTGGTCGTACTTTTTGTCGGCGCGGCCTTCGCTGCCTGGTGGCTCCAGGCCGGGCGTTCAGAAGACAAGATCTACAAAATTCTTTCGCCGTATGGCGTCTCGGGACTGAAGGCTCAGGCGCCGGTCATGTTCAAGGGCATTCGGGTTGGCAGCGTGCATCACGTGGAACTCGACCCTAACGACCCCGAAAAAGTCCTGATCCGCATCGGAGTGACGCAAAACACGCCGGTGACGAAGGCAACGTACGCACAGTTGTCCTCGAACGGCATTACGGGTGTCAGCTCAATCGCGCTGCACGAGAAAAAGCCCCATGCGCCGGCGTTGAAAACCGATCACAAGCATCCCGCAACCGTTCCTATTCAACGCGCACTCACACAGCGTCTCGAGCAATCCGGCAAGAAAATCGCCGCGAACGTACAGGACATCAGCCATCAGCTGAAAACGCTACTCGACAAAAAAAATAAGGAATACATCTCGAAAACGTTGGCCCAGCTCGATGCGGTGACGAGTAAACTCAACGCGATCGAGGCGGGCATGCTCCCGATAGTGAACGATCTGCCGAAGTTGCTGGATGCTGCGCAGAAGACAATGGCGCAAGGATCCGGGCTCATGCGACAGAGTCACTCCGACGCGGTGGAACTGCATCGCCTGCTCGGCTCTTCCAACCGCGCGATTGAATCGTTCAACAACGACGTCATGCCGAAACTGGGGGCTTTGACTGATCAGCTGAATTTAACGGCAAATCATGTTGATGCTCTCACACAGCGGTTGCAGCGCAATCCGGATAGCCTGCTGTTTGGCGGAGGCAAGGCGCAGCCAGGGCCGGGGGAACCGGGCTACGAGCCGCCCAAGTGACCCGCAGCACAAGACCGACGATTTGAAAACGTTTCCAGCCAACTCTAATTGTCGGGTTGATATGACGTGCCGGCATACGTAGGCCGTTATGCGCCATCGCCCACTGGCCCGTTGCATCTGGGATCGCTACTCGCCGCCTTGGCGAGTTATCTGGACGCACGCTCGCGTGGTGGCCGCTGGTTGCTGCGTATCGACGATCTGGATTCCGACCGTGTGGTTCCTGCCGCGGACCTGTTGATTCTCGAAACCTTGAAACGCTTTGGTCTGGAGTCGGATGGGCCGGTTCTGTACCAGAGCGATCGACGTGAAGCCTACGAAGACGCGATTCGACACCTGATGGAAAGAGGCGCGGCGTTCCCCTGCGGCTGCACCCGACGAGAAGCACAGACCGGCCCGAACGGAAGCGAGGGGCCGATTTATCCGGGAACCTGCCGCCGAGGGTTGCCCGTCGGGCGAACGGAACGGTCGATTCGAGTGCGCGCGGGAAACTGTTCAGTGTGTCTGGTCGACCGTATCCAGGGTCAATTCGGGCAGCGGCTTGCGGCTGAGGTAGGTGATTTTGTCATTCGGCGGTCGGACCAGGTGGCGGCTTATCAGCTGGCGACCGTGGTTGACGATGCCTATCTGGGTGTGACGGATATTGTGCGGGGCGGCGATCTGCTGTCGTCCACGCCGCGCCAGATATGGCTCTTGGACCTATTGGCTTATCCTCGGCCGGCGTATGCACACGTTCCGGTACTTGTCGATCGGATTGGCCAAAAACTCGGCAAAAGCACGGGCGCGTTGGCGTTGGCATCGGCCGATGTGTCCGGCCAGCTTTGGCGCTGTCTCGAATGGCTGGGCCAGACGCCGGGTATGGAATTGAAGAATGCGCCCGTGGCCGACCTCCTGGGGTGGGCGGTCGAGCGATGGGCAGTCGAGAATGTACCGGCCGTGGATACGATTCAAGTGAGTGTGTGACCTCCTACTACCAGCGTTCTGGATTGGCCCAGTATCTGGAATTCAGCCAACTCGGCGTGATCTTATAATCGTCGATATCGTAGCGGTAGATCGAATAGGCCGGGCTTAGCGGGCGAGATCCTTCGGCGCGACGAAAGCCCAGTGCGATGAAGTCCCGCTGCCGCCAGCTTTGCTCGCCGTCTTTCTCGGCGCACGAGAATACCGCTAATACTGCCTTGGCACCGGCGTGACGCATGTAGGCGAGTAATTGCTCGGTCTGATTTCGTCCGATCGTATTTGGCGCATCGACGATCAATGCAAGCGCTACTGGCCTGTGCTGCCGCAGCTCATTCAATCGGAACTCGCGGCTTAGCGGGCAATGACGGATAACAACCCCGGGCCAGGCTTCGGGCACTAGGCAGGGCGAGGGCGCAAGTTCGACAAGCGTTTCTGGGGTATGCCTGGCTATGGTCTTGTCGACAAACCGCTGAACTGATTGTGGTAGATAACTCATCAATAACAGTGTAGTCAAAAAAAACCCGGCCTCTTCTGAGGCCGGGCTGTCAGCTTATGCAGCTGTACTCTTGTGGTCTACCCACTCGACTACATGCTGGAATCGCTGTTCTTGCTCGAGCTGTCGCTCGAGTTTTCGTCACCTTGATTGGTAACGTGCAACTCGACACGGCGGTTCTGAGCACGACCGGCAGCGGTCTTGTTGGTAGCGACCGGATTCTGCTCACCGTGGCCTTCCGTGCCCGTGATACGGGTGGAGCTGATGCCGTGGTTCAGCAGGTAGCTGCGAACAGAGTTCACACGACGCTGCGACAGACCCTTGTTGTACTTCTCGGTGCCGATGCTGTCGGTATAACCATCGATACGGAAATCCACACCGTCGCTGGCCTGCAGTGCATCAACCACGTTGTTCAAGCGGTTTTCGGCCCCCGCGGTGAGCTTGGACGAGTCGAATGCGAAGGTAACACCCTTCAACACGATCGGCGCCTGTTTCTCGATCGGGCAGCCACGTGCGTCAACTTCCGTGCCGCGCGGCGTGCCTGGGCACTGATCGTTGGCGTCAATCACGCCGTCGCCGTCGCTATCCATCGGGCCGGTCGGCGCCGGAGCCGGGGTCGGAGCCTGAGCCTGCGGCGGTGCACCCAGCGGAATCTGAAGACCAAGCGACAGGATGTTGTTGTTGTAATGGGCGTCTTCATAGCCCGAACCCAACACGTCCGAACTATTCACCGTGGTGTAACGATAACGATACTCGGCGCGAACCTTCATGCCGTAGTCGTTGAGGGTGTACATGTAGCCCACGCCGGCGTCGAGATATTGTGTATCTGCGTTATTACCGACTTTACGATTGTTGATCGAGCCATAGCCCGGATTGGTCTTGCCCCAGGACGCGCCCAGAATGCCATAGACCGGCAGAGTGTCGCGGGCTGGGAAGAACAGCGCGTCGAGACCGAAGCCATAGACGTCAGCATTCCCGGCGTCGTGACCGTTGAGCTGCTGGCCGGGGTTGAAGTAGAAGCCGTACAGCTCCAGGTTCAACCAGCTGTTAATCGGCTTGCCGACTGCCAAGCTGCCACCAACGCTGTTGTCGTTGCCAACGTGCAACTTACCGAAACTGCTGGAATTGTTGCCAACAGTATCATTCTGGAAGAAGCCGTAGGACACCATTGGTGCGACATAAAAGCGCTTGTCCTGCGGAACGTTACTCTGTGCGAACGCGCCTGCGGAGAAGGCAAGCCCCAGCGCGCCGGCAACACATGCGGTAAGCGGTTGCTTGAATTGCATAGCTCAAAACTCCCTTGAACGGGTTTAGGTTTATTGTGCGATCCCATTCACCAGCAGAGAACAGTTGTTCTTGGACCGGTGACGTACCCGCTGAGTATGCGACCTTTTGATGAATTTGTCTATTCGAAAAGCCAGTTGTGAAAAAAAAATCAACCTGTGATCATTCACGGTTTCCCGGTTCCAAGAGCTTGAATATTATGGACGCAAACTCGCTTAAAAGCCGTATGCAGGAACTTCGAGAACGCCTGGGCGACCTCCGGGGGTATCTTTGACTACGCGGAGAAGAAAGACCGCCTAGATGAATTGGACGCTGAGCTGGCTCGCGGCGAGATATGGGCCGAGTCGCCGGACAAGGCCCAGGCCTTTGGTCAGGAGAAAGCCAGGATCGAGGAAATCGTCGGTCCGATCGAGGCTTCGATGGCGACGCTCGATGACGGCGAGGAGCTGGTGACGCTGGCCGAGGAGGAGGGTGACGGTGACTTGTTCAACGATATTGCGGCCGATCTCGACCGGGTCGAAGATCACCTGAAATCGCTGGAATTCCAGCGCATGTTTTCCGGTGAAGCCGATGGCAACAATGCGTTTGTCGATATCCAGGCCGGATCCGGTGGCACCGAGGCACAGGACTGGGCCGAAATGCTGCTGCGCATGTATCTCAAGTGGTGCGAGCGGCGCGGTTTCCAGACTGAGGTGACCGAACTGTCATCTGGCGATGTGGCCGGTATCAAGAGCGCGACCATTGCGGTCACCGGCAGTTATGCCTATGGATGGCTGCGGACCGAAACCGGCGTACATCGCCTGGTGCGCAAGTCACCGTTCGATTCCGGGGCGCGGCGGCATACGTCTTTTGCGGCGTTGTTCGTGGCCCCTGAGATCGATGACGATATTTCGATCGAAATCGATCCGTCGGATCTGAGGGTGGATGTCTATCGTGCCAGCGGTGCCGGGGGGCAGCATGTCAACCGGACCGAGTCGGCGGTGCGTATCACCCATCTTCCGACCAATATCGTGGTGCAGTGTCAGAACGATCGATCACAGCACAAGAACCGCGCCACGGCGATGAAGCAGCTGAAGTCCAAGCTCTACGAAAGAGAGCTGGCAATACGGCGCGAGGCCGCAGATGCCACCGAAGCCGACAAGTCAGATATCGGCTGGGGCAGTCAGATTCGTTCGTACGTATTGGATCAGTCCCGAATCAAGGATCTGCGAACCGGCGTCGAAGTCGGCAATACGCAGGCCGTACTCGATGGTGATCTCGACCAGTTCGTCGAGGAAAGTCTCAAACAAGGACTCTAAGTGTGACCATGACCGATTCCCAAAACGAGCCGGCAAGCGCCGAGGAAACCCATCGGCTGGTAGCTCAGCGCAAGGAAAAACTGGCGGGCTGGCGCGCGACCGGCGCGGCGTTTCCCAATGACTTTCGTCCGGATGCGGCCGCTGCCGATCTGCAGGCCAGGCACGTCGACGATGACGCCGAGACGCTGGAGGCCGGGGGACACGAGGTCGCGGTGGCCGGTCGACTACTGGCCAAGCGGGTTATGGGCAAGCTGAGCTTCGCTACGCTGCAGGACGGCAGCGGCCGGATCCAATTGTTCGTGCAGCGCGATCTGCTGGGCGAGGACGTCTACAAGTCGTTCAAGCAGCTGGATATTGGCGACATCGTTGGGGTGCGCGGGCGGCTGGCCCGAACCAACAAGGGTGAGCTGTCGGTCAAGGCGACCGAGCTTCGGCTGCTGACCAAGTCGCTGCGTCCGTTGCCGGAAAAATGGCATGGGCTGTCGGATACCGAGGCCCGGTATCGACAGCGCTATGTCGATCTGATCATGAATCCGGATTCGCGCGCTGTATTCATGGCGCGCAGCGCGGTGCTCCGCCAGACCCGCAATTTCTTCGAGGAGCGCGGCTTCATCGAGGTCGAGACGCCAATGTTGCAGGCGATCCCGGGCGGCGCCGCCGCGCGTCCGTTCGTGACCCACTACAACGCGCTGGATCACGATTTCTACCTGCGGGTAGCGCCAGAGCTGTATCTCAAGCGGCTGGTGGTTGGCGGTCTGGAGCGTGTGTTCGAGCTCAATCGGAATTTTCGTAACGAAGGCGTATCGACCCGGCACAACCCCGAATTCACGATGCTGGAGTTCTATCAGGCCTACGCGGACTACCACGATCTGATGGATGAGATCGAAGCTCTGCTGCGTTCGCTCTCGGCCCATATTCGCTCGGTTCATGCCGATGCCTGCAGCGAGGATGCCGTCGATTTCGATACCGCATTTGCACGCTTGTCGATGCGCGATGCGGTGCTTGAGTACAACAGCGGTATCGAGCCGGGCGATCTGGATGACCCGGTGTGCCTCAAGGCCGCGGCCGAGAAAGCCGGTATCAAGGGCGAGCCTAACTGGGGGCCGGGCAAGTGGTTGACCGAACTATTCGAGCAAACCGTCGAACAGCGGCTGATCGCGCCAACGTTCATTACCGATTATCCGGCTGAGACATCACCGCTGGCGCGTCGTCGGGATGACCGCCCGGAAGTGACCGAGCGCTTCGAGTTGTTTGTCGCAGGGCGCGAGATCGCCAACGGGTTTTCCGAGCTCAACGACGCCGAAGACCAGGCCGCGCGTTTTCGTGATCAGGTAGCCGCGAAGGACGCCGGCGATGACGAGGCGATGTATTACGATGCCGACTATATCAATGCGCTCGAGTATGGACTGCCGCCGACCGCAGGGGCCGGTATCGGCATCGATCGGGTGATCATGTTGCTGACCGGACGGTCGGCGATCCGCGATGTGCTGCTGTTCCCGCAGCTGCGTCCTCGCTCGACCGGTTAGCCGACTGCCTATGTCGTCGCCTAGGCCGCGCCGGATCAGTCCGGCGTGGCGTAGGGCAGATCCAGTGTCTGGAGCGATGCGGAGCCGCAGCGCAGACTGGCGACGGTTGCCCGCGCCGTCTTCAGTACGGCCAGTAGCCGGCCATGACCTGTGCCGTCCTCGGCTGCCTGCAGCACGGTGCCTGCATTATCGTCGCTGTCGGTGGTGATCAGACTGCCGGCCGCAGGGGGCTGTTCGGCGTTCCACTGCAGGCGGTAGACGCGTCTTGTCAGTCGGCCCCGGTAGTGCAGTCGCGCCACGATCTCCTGTCCGGGATAGCAGCCCTTGTCGAAGTCGACTGCGTGTAACCAGTGCAGGTTGAGCATCTGCGGTACGAATGTGTTTTGTGTCTCCAGGGTGATCTGGGGTATGCCCGCGTCGATCTGGCCGAGCTGCCAG
Organism: Salinisphaera sp.; assembly: GCA_027858915.1. Lineage (GTDB taxonomy): Bacteria > Pseudomonadota > Gammaproteobacteria > Nevskiales > Salinisphaeraceae > Salinisphaera. The sequence continues at coordinate 170,080 of JAQIBT010000110.1, read as the reverse complement.
CGGGAATCGTCAACCGCCATCGAGTCGGGCGGCAGCGAACTCGCATGGCCAGCGAGCAGCATGGCGCGTTGCGGGTTGGTTTGCCCGGCTGGCAGTCCGAGCGTGATCACGTCGTCGCGTATGTCGGTGGCATCGGGGTCGGGCAGATCATTGCTGCACAAACCCGCCAGCCGAAATCGATCTGACTCGTCGGTAACCTCTACCTTGGCGCGCAACACGTACATCCGCAGGCGCTGGATCAGCGCCGTGATCATCGAACGCGGAACGATCAGCAGATAGCGCTGTTCGAAGACGGCGACCCGCGCAAGCATCAGAACACGGCCCTTGGGATCGCACCAAGCTGCCAGGAAATGGCGATCGGAGCCCAGGCGCCGGACATCATTGGTGAGCTGATTACGGAGAAAATCCCCGGCGTCCGGGCCGGCGACGCCGATCACTCCCAGCGTCGAGCCCATGGCCTTCGCCGCTTCATTCATAATGCATCCATATCAGGCTAAAACCGTATTGTAGTGTGAATGTAAACCCATCGCGGATGACCGATTCAGGGGCTATTCATATTGCCAGCAAGATCGCCGCCGTTTAGAGTACTGCCATGCCAGACGACACAAAATCGAGCCCGATCCCAAGTCCTCGACCGGCCGCTGGGCCGGATGCCGATGCACGCCGCCCCGGCAGCGAGCCGATCGATACGGATCGCCATCTTCCCGCCGGCGGATCGGAACGCCCGCGCGAATACGGTGGCCGCAAGGGCCCGGATCCCGTGCGCTATGGCGACTGGGAGAAAAACGGTCGCTGCATCGACTTCTAGCACTACCTTTCCGCCTTCGATATCACCGTTTCCCTGGGGACAGTCATGAGTAGCCAGCCCAACCGACCGCTTTCGCCGCATCTGCAGATTTATCGCTGGCAGATATCCATGCTGACCTCGATCGCCCATCGCGCGTCCGGCATTGTGCTGGCGGTGGGAAGTATCTTCCTTGCGATCTGGCTGATCGCTGCCGCAAACGGCCCGGATGCTTACGCTTCGGTCAACGGTCTGGCTGCGTCATGGTTCGGCCAGTTGATCATGTTTTTCTGGTCCTTTGCGCTGTTCTATCACCTGTGCAACGGCGTCCGGCACCTGATCTGGGACGTCGGTCTGGGTCTTGATCTGGAAACCGCTCGCTTGACTGGTTTCGCGGCTATTGGTGTAGCTGCGGCTCTTACTATTTTTGTATGGATCTGGGCGCTGATCGCTTGAGCGTTCGTATCCGTCACCGATTCTTGTTCTTGGGAGTATCCAGATGAGCTCTATTCGTTCTTCGCTGGCCGGCGCCCGGGGTCTTGGCAGCGCCAAGTCAGGCACAGGCCATTTCTGGGCGCAACGCGTCAGCGCAATCGCGCTTGTGCCCTTGACGCTGTGGTTTGTTGCCTGCCTGGCCTCGCAGTTTGGCGCCAGCTACTCCAGCGTGACGAACTGGCTGTCGTCGCCGTTCCAGGCGTCGTTGCTGGCGATCTATCTCGCTGCAATCTTCTACCACTCGCAGCTGGGTCTGCAGACCATCATTGAAGACTATGTCCACATGGAAGCCGCCAAGATCGGCGCGTTGATCAGCTTGCAGCTGATCAACATCCTGCTGGCCGTATCCGCCATTGTTTCTGTACTTATGATTCTTGTGGGAGCCGCTTGATGAGCGAAAGCTATGACATCATTGAACACCAGCACGACGTGGTCGTGGTCGGTGCCGGCGGGTCCGGCCTGCGGGCCACCCGAGGGCTGGCCGACGCCGGCCTGAAAACCGCCTGTATCACCAAGGTCTTTCCGACCCGCAGTCATACCGTGGCGGCCCAGGGCGGCATTGCCTCGGCGCTTGGCAACATGGGCGAGGACGATTGGCGCTGGCACGCCTACGACACCATCAAGGGCGGCGACTGGCTGGGTGATCAGGACGCCATCGAATATCTGACCAAGGAAGCCATCCCGGCCATCATCGAGCTCGAGCACGACGGCGTGCCGTTCTCACGTACCGAGGACGGGCGCATCTATCAGCGCCCGTTCGGCGGCATGACCACTCACTTTGGCAAGGGCAACGCCCAGCGCACCTGTGCGGCAGCCGATCGCACCGGCCATGCGTTGCTGCATACGCTGTACCAGCAGTCGCTCAAGGCACGCGCCGAGTTCTTCATCGAATATTTTGCCATCGATCTGCTGATGACCGAGGACGGCGAGTGCAAGGGCGTGATGGCCTGGGATCTTCAGAACGGGACGCTGCACCGCTTCCGGGCGCACCAGGTCATTCTGGCCACGGGCGGTTACGGCAGAGCCTACTTCTCTTGCACCTCGGCACATACCTGTACCGGCGACGGCATGGGCATGGCGCTGCGGGCGGGATTGCCATTGCAGGATCCGGAATTCGTCCAGTTTCATCCGACCGGCATCTACGGAGCGGGCTGCCTGATCACCGAGGGCGCGCGCGGCGAGGGCGGCTATCTGACCAACTCGGAAGGGGAACGCTTCATGGAGCGCTATGCGCCCAATGCCAAGGATCTGGCATCGCGCGACGTCGTGAGCCGCGCCGAGACGGTCGAGATTGCCGAGGGCCGCGGCGTGGGCGAAAAGCAGGACCATATTCTGCTGCATCTCGAGCATCTCGGCCCGGAAGTGCTGCATGAGCGTCTGCCTGGGATCACTGAAACGGCGATGATCTTCTCCGGCGTCGATGCCACCAAGGAGCCGATTCCGGTGTTGCCGACCGTGCACTACAACATGGGCGGTATTCCCACCAACGCCTTCGGCGAGGTCGTCACGCTCAAGGACGGCGATCCGAACTCGGTTATTCCGGGCCTGATGGCAGTCGGCGAAACCGGCTGTGTGTCTGTACACGGGGCTAATCGTCTGGGTTCCAATTCGCTGCTTGATCTGGTGGTGTTCGGCCGAGCCGCCGCGCATCGCTGTACGGAGCTGGTGACCCAGGGTGCAATGCACCGAGCTGATACCAAGGCAGCCGAGGAGAAAGCGCTGGACCGCTTCGACAAGCTGCGCCATGCCAAGGGCAGTACGCCGACCGCCGAACTGCGCGCCAGCCTGCAGGATTCCATGCAGAAGCACGCTGCGGTGTTTCGCAACATCGAGAATCTTGAAAAGGGTGTTGAGCAGATCAACAAGGAAGTCGAATCGTTTGCCGATGTGGGTGTCTCGGACCGTTCGATGACCTGGAACAGCGATCTGGTCGAAACCATGGAGCTGGAGAATCTACTGGGCTGTGCTGTCTGCACCATGCACGCCGCCGCGAATCGAAAGGAAACCCGCGGTGCCCATGCGCACGAGGAGTACACCAAGCGGGACGACGAAAACTGGATGAAGCACACGCTGACGTGGCATCACGGCGGCTCGGACGTGAAGATCGACTATCGTCCGGTGCACCTGCAGCCGATGACCGACGAGATGGAACACATCCCGCCGAAAGAACGCGTTTACTAGGATTTTCGTATTTGTCGCCGGTCGCCAGCGCGCGGCCGGCTCGACTTTCGGACACGGAGGCCTCACATGGCTGAATTTCGACTGCCCAAGAACTCCCGCATCTCCAAGGGCAAGCGCTATCCGGCGCCCAAGGATGCGAAAAATACCAAGACGTTCCGTATCTATCGCTGGGAGCCGGAAGCGGGCGAAAATCCGCGCGTAGACAGCTATACGCTCGATCTGGATCGCTGTGGCCCGATGGTTCTGGACGCGCTGATCAAGATCAAGAACGAGATCGATCCGACGCTGGCGTTTCGCCGCTCCTGTCGCGAAGGTATCTGTGGCTCCTGTGCCTTCAATATTGATGGCAAGAACACGCTCGCCTGCATCACCCGTATTGAAGACACCGATGGCGACGTGCGTATCTACCCGTTGCCACATATGCCCATCGTCAAGGATCTGGTGCCAGATCTGACGCATTTTTATGCCCAGCTCGAATCGATCGAGCCGTGGATCAAGACCGACAGTCCGGCACCCACGCGTGAGCGTCTGCAGACGCCGGAAGACCGCGCCAAGCTGGACGGTTTCTACGAATGCATTCTCTGTGCCTGTTGTTCTACGGCCTGCCCGAGTTACTGGTGGAACCCCGAGCGTTACCTGGGTCCTGCGGTGCTGCTGCAGGCCTACCGCTGGATTGTCGATTCCCGAGACGAGGCGACCGGTGACCGCCTGGACGAGCTGGAAGATCCCTTCAAGCTGTATCGCTGTCATACCATCATGAACTGCACCAGCACTTGCCCGAAGGGTCTTAATCCCGCCAAAGCGATCGCCGAGACCAAGAAGCTGATGGTCGAACGCCGCGGTTGACGCCCGCCGACACAACGGCAGCACGTGACTGACGGTGCTGCCGTTTTTACGCACGAGAGCAGGAAATGAGCGAAAAATCTCGGGTGCGCTGGCTCTGTCGGCGCGGGATGAAAGAGCTGGACGTACTTCTGGAGCGTTTTGTGGCCTCGGACTATGACGCGCTGTCCGAGATTCAGGTCGAAGAGATGATCGCGCTGCTGCAGAACGAGGATCCGGATCTCTACTATCTGGTCATGGGTCGGATGGAAGCGCCCAACGGCATCCAGGCCGAGTTGTTGAGCCGCATCCGACAGTTTCGGCCCGCCGCCGGAATCTGAGCGGGCCCGGCGACTCGGAGGCTTGTGAATCCATTCGTCGACACGTTGCACTTCAAACTGCGTCGCTCGACCTTGTTGATGGCTATTTGCCTAGTCGCCCACGGTGTGGCGCTGTCTGCTGCATTCATCCTGGCGTGGCGAACGCTTTGGGCAGTGCCACTTGTTTTGCTGGTGGTGGCCAACGCCTGGCAGCATCTGCGCGCGCCAATGCCGGCCTGGATGCCGGCCGACGGCTGTTTCCGCTGGACTGACGATGATCGTCTTCACTGGACCGATCCGTCCGGTCGGCCATGGGCAAGCGATTGTATCGATGCCCAATTGATCGGCACATTGATGCTGCGACTGTCGCTCGCGGTTGATCGATCACGTTGGCGTCGGCGTGGGTTGTGGATAGCGTGCGACGCCGTTGATGCGCCGATCCATCGACGGCTGCGTGCCAGAGCCCATGTGCGCGGCCGCGGCCGTGATTCGGATACCGTTGACTGACGTGTTGCGCGTCGCGGTTGTCGTGCTGCTATGGTTGCCGAGCAACGCGTTCGCCAGCGCAGCGCCCGTTGCCGACTCGCGAATCGTCTGGAGCGGTTGCCCGGCGAGCTTAGCCAACGCCCCGGTCAGCGGCGCTCGGATGCAATGCGGCTGGTTGCATACCGGCAGCCGTATTGATGGTCAGGGGGTGCGGTTGCGGGTCGTCGTGCTGCGGGCGCGCCCGGATCGCGACAGCCGGCAGCCAGTCGTCTATATACCGGGTGGGCCGGGCGATGCCGCCGGATTGGCTGGGGCAGCGCTAGTCCGCTGGCGCCGATTCCAGCAATACGCCGCATGGCCGCGTGACATCGTGCTGTTCGATCCACGCGCGACTGGACTCAGCCGGCCGCGAGTCCAGTGCCGCGACAGCCTATCTGCTGGCCCGCCGCCACCGCGGGTCGTGCTGGACTGCTCATCCCCCAGCGCCAGGTCATCGATCGAATCGCTCGGACCCATGGCACAGGCGTCGGATATAGCGCGCCTGCTGGATGCGTTGCATGTCTCGAGCGCCGACCTATGGGCTGTGTCCTACGGCAGCCGTATTGCGCGCACGTTTGCTGCCTTGTTTCCGGCTCGCGTAAACGCTTTGATTCTTGACTCGCCGGTCACAACCGTCGGTCCGCCTTCGGCCGACCGACGGGCCGTTGTCGTCCGTGCGCTGAAGAAGCTGCTGGCCGACTGTCGCCAACGGCTCGTCTGCCGGCTGCAAGTCCCGTCTCTGAAGGCCACCCTTGCGGAAATGCTGGCGGCCTACGATCGGCGCGCGCCCGAGGTGACTGGCGCCGATGTCCCGCGACGCCGCTGGCGCGTACGCCTCACGCCGGAACGCCTGCTGTCGGCGCTGGCGCTGGCCAGTTACCGTCCATCGCAGGCAGCCACAACGGTTCGGCAACTGCAGAAATTCGCTAGCAGCGCAGATCTGCGTGTTCTGTCGCCTCTGGTTGCCGGATTGGTGCGCACAGTAGACAACCCCGGGCACAGTCGCCTGGTATTCGACGTCACACGCTGTGCGTATTTCCGCTCACAGGACCAGCATCGCGCCGTACGCCAAGCCCCTGCCTGGCTGGCACGCTATCTGCCAACCTCGGGCGGCGAGGATTGTGCGTGGCCGACAGTCGGCAAGGTCGATCCCGATCCGCCCTGGCCACTACGCCCGACGCTGGTTATCCACGGCGCAGACGATACGGTCACGCCTGCCCGACCCATTGCCGCGTTGGCGCAGAGCAAGCGGTGGACGCTAGGCGTATTGATACCGGGTGCGGGGCATGCGGCGACGCTGGACAACCGATGTGCGCAGCAGGTCGTGGCGCGGTTTATCGCGCGCGCTGACTTGCCCGGTTGTGCCGTCGGCGCGGACTGGGCTGCGCCTTACCGGCAGCGTCCGCAGTGATTGTCGACAGAGTCGGCATGACGCAGAGGCCTGCCATCGATAAACTGTCGGCTTTGATGCGACCCCCTGGGGTTGGAAGACAGGCGTATGACGATCGGCGAATCAACGACAAGACCCTGCAAATTATCTGGCGAACTATTTGGCGGGGCCGTGGTCTACAACCACAATGCCTTCAAGACGTCATGCAATAGCAGGGTATTTTCGCGCATCGAACGACTGACAACTGGTTTCCCGGGTCCGCGGCGTCACGGTTAGATGAACGAAGACGCGTCCGACGAACAGCTCGTCGCCCGGGCACAGGCAGGCGACAATCGTGCTTTCGATCTGCTCATACGAAAGTATCAGCACAAGATCGTCAAGCTCGCAGCTCGCTATGTCAGTCCGGCTGATGCGCCAGACGTGGCCCAAGAGGCCTTTATCAAGGCCTACAAGGCGCTTGGCGGTTTTAAAGGTAATAGTGCTTTTTATACATGGCTTTACCGTATATCGATCAACACAGCGAAGAACTATTTGGTAGCCCGTTCGAGACGGCCCGCCAGTCAGGATATCGACGTGGCCGACGCCGAGGCCTATGGGTTTACGGATCAGTTCTCCGAACAGGACACGCCCGAAGCGTTACTGGAAAGCGAAGAGATTCGCGATACCGTGATTGCAACGATTCGCGAGTTGCCCGAGGACCTGCGCACCGCGATCATGTTGCGCGAGTTGGACGGTATGAGTTACGAAGAGATAGCACAATCAATGGATTGTCCGGTCGGAACCGTCAGGTCGCGAATATTTCGTGCCCGAGCCGCGATCGAGCAGAAGTTGATCTCCCTCTCGGACAAGTGAGGTAGTTATGAACGAGCAGTTTTCCGCATTCCTGGATAACGAAGCCTCTCGCGACGAGACCGATTCGGTCATCAATGCGTTGCTGCGTGACGAATTGCTGCGCGAAAGCTGGAGTCGCCAGCATTGGCTGCGAACGACACTCAGGGCTCACGTCAGTGAAACCGCGGTCGCCCTGGATCCGAATTTTTCTTCGCGGGTAATGCAGGCAATTGCGGCCGATGAGAGTCACGAGTCGGTCAGCGTTGCCTCGCCAGCGCTGATGCCTCATGCGACGACTGCCACATCGCGTCGCCGGCGTCGCTGGCGCAATCGCGCAGCCAGTGTGGCGGCGGTAGCTTCGGTGACTGGTATTGCTTTGTTGATTGGCTCGCCATTGCCACGCTCAGGCGGCAGTGATCGCAGCGCGTCAGACCCGGTGGCGTCGACTCCTCGCGTAGCCGAGGCACGTAATGCATCGGCGATTTCGTCGGATCGATCCTCCATGGTACCGACCTTCGAGACAGGCAGCGCTATTGCCAGTGCATTCATGCAGGCGCCGTCGCAGGCCCCGACATTTTCGGCGGCGCGTTCCAGTAATCTCACGCGCGGCCTGGATATCGCGAGTGTCGTGCCGAGGCAACAGGTGCTTTCGGATGCGTCCGGCAGTGTACAGGCAGTCGCCGATACCCAATCGGTCAGTCAGGGCCCGGCCGATCACTGGTCGGTCTCCGATCCGGCGCTACAGGATGAGTTGAACGGCTATCTGGTCGATCACAACGGCATGTCTCGCGGTTACGGCCTGTCAGGTACGACCCCGGCGCTGGTGCGCGTCGCCACATACGGGCAGGAAACAACGCAGTGACGAGAGCGCTGATTGCGTTCATCCTTTGGTTCGGGCTGATCGGTGGCGCAACGGCCGCGACGAATGGCCAGCCCGCGAAAGATCCGACCAGTGCGATTCAACTGCTGGCCAATGCGTCGCAGGCGGTACGTCATGAAAGCTATCGTGGCGTTCTTGTCTATCTGAGACACGGCCAGCTCGATACGCTGAAAGTGGTACATCGGTTCCACAATCACCATGAGCAGGAGCGCCTGCTTTCCTTGACCGGCCCCCCGCGAGAAGTGATTCGCGATGGTAATCAGGTCACCTCGATTCTGCCAAGCCACAAGCTGGTGCTGATTTCCCAGCATGCGCCCAAGAGTCTCCTCGGCTCAGTCACTCGGTTCTCGACCAAGCAGTTGCGCGCGCACTACAAGGTGGTTGACAAGGGTACCGAGCGGTTTGCGGGGCGCAGCTGCCGGGTGATCAGCATCCAGCCCAGGGACCGGTATCGCTATGGCTACCGGATGTTGATAGATCAGCAGAAACAGCTGCCTCTCAAGCTTGAGCTGCGCCAAGGCAACAAGGTGCTCGAGCAGCTGATATTTACGGAAATTTCGTTTCCGAAGTCTATTCCTGGCAAGGATTTCCTGGCCACCTATGACGTCAGTGGCTTTCGCGTTGTGAAACATGAAGCGATCCACGTCCAGGATCAGGCCAGCGTGCCCGAGGACGATTGGAAGGCAAAAGATCTGCCGCCCGGTTTTGAACTCGCGGAGGATGGGGTGCGGCAGGTCACCAAGCACGGCTTCGTACGTCAGATGTTGTTCACCGACGGCGTGGCGACCGTATCGGCATTCATCGCGCCGGCGGGCCTGCGCGCGCCGCTCAAGGGAGCGACCCGCATGGGTGCAGTCAACGCCTACGGTGATGTGGTTGGCGACATGCAGATTACGGTGGTCGGGGAAGTGCCTGCGGTGACCGCGCGCAAGATCGCTCAGAATCTGATTCGGACCAAGCCGAAGACAAAGTCGACTACCGAAGCGTCGAAATAAGCCCTCGACAATAAGGCCTGCAGGCGGCGACTCCACGAAGACCGACTCTCGCGCCGACGTCCGAGACGGTGATCGCCAAGCTGGCCAGATCCGTATTCGACGCGCTAACCTGCAGCGATGATCGGGCGTACTGCCCGCTGGCCTGTCCATATTGGTAGTTCCATGATGCGTATTGTTCCCGCACGCTTGACCGTGCTTGGCCTGCTTGTGTGCAGTACGGTGCTGATCGCCGGATGTGGCGACGGTGACGGCACAACGGCTGCAAAATCAGGGCCGTCAGCTACGGCTGATGCCGGCCATGCCTCGGCAAAACCCGCCCAACCGATCGCCGGGCTACCGGATTTCAGCGGGTTGGTGCGGGAAGTATCGCCGGCTGTGGTCAATATCAGCGCGACACCGCCGGTCGAAGACCGCAGCCACCCCAATGCCGATAGCGGCCCCGGGAATCGTCCGAGCGACGGCCAGCTGCGTGACTGGTTGCATCGTTTCTTTGGTGACGGCCCCCAGGGCGGCGGCGACCCGGGTCCCACCCCGCAGATGCCCGATGATGGTCAGCATGTCTCGTTGGGGTCGGGTTTCATCATCAGTTCCGATGGCTATATTCTCACCAACCGGCACGTCATTGCCGGTGCCGGCCAGGTCGTAGTCAAGCTCAATGATCGCAGGCAACTAGTGGCCAAGGTCGTGGGTGCGGATGCAGACAGCGACGTTGCGGTGCTCAAGGTCGACGCCAAAAACCTGCCGACCGTGAAGATCGGCGATCCCAACAGACTCCCGGTCGGTGCCTGGGTCGTGGCGATCGGCTCACCGTTCGGTTTTGAAACGTCGGTGACTGCCGGCATCGTATCGGCCAAGCAGCGCAGCCTGGCGGACGATCAGTATGTGCCGTTTCTGCAGACCGATGTGGCGATCAATCCGGGTAACTCGGGCGGACCATTGTTCAACCTGGCTGGTGAGGTCGTGGGTATCAATTCCCAGATCTACAGCCAGACCGGGGGCTATCAGGGGCTATCGTTTGCGATTCCCATCGATATCGCGATGAACGCCGCGCGGCAGTTGCGCGAGAAGGGCCATGTCACACGCGGATGGCTCGGCGTGCAGATCCAGGACGTGGATCGCAAACTGGCGCAATCATTCAAACTCAACCGGCCCGAAGGGGCCCTGGTAGCCCAGGTGCTGAAGAACAGCCCGGCTGCTGCGGCGGGGCTTACCGCCGGCGACGTAATTCTGGCCTTCAACGGCCACGCGGTGGATTCGGCCACCGACTTGCCACCCCTTGTGGGCGCAGTGGCGCCCGGTCAGGAGGCTCCGGTCAAGATTCTGCGTGATGGCAGCCGGCAGACCATCAACGTCAAGATCGAAGCACTGCCGGCGCATATTGACAGCCGCGGCAGTCGCTTTGGGCAGGTAATCCCGAAGCCCAGGAAGAAGCCGTTCGGGCTGACCCTGGAATCGTTGGATACGCGAGCCCGTCATGCGCTGGGCCTCGAGCGCGGCGGGGTAAAGGTGACTGCGGTAGCGCCGGGAGCCGGGGCACGGGCCGGTCTGCGCCCCGGCGACGTGGTGCTGGCAATCGGTTCGAAGCATATCGAGGACGCCGGAACGCTGGTCGATACTCTCAAGAACACCGACGGTCCGGTTGCGCTGTTGGTGCTGCGCGATAGTAGACGCCTGTATCTGCCGATGGATCCGGGGAGGAAATAGCTGGTTCTGAAACCCTGAACCGTCGGGCGTATACTTGCCGCCCATTGTCTCGCCCCGGTCTTGTGCCGGGGCGACTGTTTTGTGCCGCCGGGGGCCCAGCTTTTCGACCATGCAGTCACGCATTCGCAATTTTTCCATCATCGCGCATATCGATCACGGCAAGTCGACGCTCGCGGATCAGTTCATTCGCACCTGTCACGGCCTGACCGATCGCGAAATGTCGGCGCAGGTGCTCGATTCGATGGACATCGAGCGCGAGCGCGGTATCACCATCAAGGCGCAGGCCGTCACGCTCGACTACACGGCGGCGGACGGCGAAACGTACAAGCTCAATTTCATTGACACACCGGGACACGTGGATTTCTCCTACGAAGTCTCTCGCTCGCTGGCCGCCTGTGAAGGCGCGCTGCTGGTGGTGGACGCATCCCAAGGCGTCGAGGCACAGAGTGTGGCCAACTGTTACACGGCGATCGAGCAGAACCTGGAAGTCGTACCGGTGCTCAACAAGATCGACCTGCCGGCCGCAGACGCGGACCGTGTCTCGCAGCAGATCGAGGATGTGATCGGGCTGGACGCCACGGATCGGCTGTTGGTATCTGCCAAGTCCGGGCTGGGCGTGACCGATGTGCTGGAAGCGATCATCCGGCGCATACCGCCGCCCAGCGGCGATGCAGACCAGCCGCTACAGGCCTTGATTGTCGATTCATGGTTCGACAACTATCTTGGCGTGGTATCGCTGGTGCGTATCGTCAACGGCCGACTGGCCAAGCGAGATCGGATCAAGGTGATGGCGACCGGGCGCGAGCACGAGATCGACGACCTCGGCATCTTCACGCCCAAGAAGACACCCTGCGATGCCTTGGAGGTCGGTGAAGTCGGTTACGTCATCGCCGGGATCAAGGATATCGACGGCGCGCCGGTTGGCGACACGCTGACCCATGCCCATGCGCCCTGTGACAAGCGGCTGCCGGGCTTCCGCCAGATCCAGCCGCGCGTGTTTGCCGGCGTGTATACCGTCGATTCGGACGACTATGAGGATTTCCGCGATGCGCTGGCCAAGCTGCGGCTCAACGATTCCTCGCTGAACTACGAGCCAGAAACGTCGGCGGCGCTGGGTTTTGGCTTTCGTATCGGATTTCTGGGCATGCTGCACATGGAGATCGTGCAGGAGCGCCTGGAGCGCGAATATAACCTGAACCTGATCACTACCGCGCCCACCGTGGTGTACCAGGTATTGACCACGTCCGGCGATGAACTGGCGATCAGCAATCCAACGTCGCTGCCGGATGTTGGCCAGATCGAAGAGATCCGCGAGCCGATCATCCATGCGTCGATCCTGTTACCGCACGAGTTCGTCGGCGCAGTCATGCAGCTGTGTATGGAAAAACGCGGCGTACAGAAGGATATGCAGTACATGGGCAACTCGGTGTCGATGAACTTCGAATTGCCGCTGTCGGAGGTCGTGCTCGATTTCTTTGATAAGTTGAAATCGGTTTCGCGCGGGTTTGCCTCGTTCGAATATGACTTTGCCCGCTTTCAGGCGGCCTCGCTGGTACGTCTGGACGTACTGATCAACGGCGAGCCGGTCGACGCGCTGGCCCATATCGTGCATCGGGACCGTAGCCACGAGCGCGGCAAGGCACTGGTGGAGAAACTCAAGAAGATCGTGCCGCGCCAGATGTTCGACGTCGCGATTCAGGCCACCATCGGAACCCGCATCATTGCGCGCTCTACGGTTAAGGCCATGCGCAAGAATGTCACGGCCAAGTGTTACGGCGGCGACGTGTCGCGCAAGCGAAAATTGCTGGAAAAACAGAAGAAAGGCAAGAAACGAATGAAGCAGCTCGGCAGCGTGGAGATTCCGCAGGAAGCCTTCCTGGCCGTGTTGTCCACCGACGACAGTGACTAGACACCTAGCCGAGTTGTGTAAAGGATAGCCCTGACTGTGAGCAGTATCGACATGAATTTCGAAGCCTGGCTGACGCTTGCCTGTTTTGTGACCGGAATTATCTGGCTTATCGACAAGCTGGTGCTTTCCAGAAGACGTGGCAAGAACGAGGAAGGGAACTGGGCAGTCGAATTCGCCCGCTCTTTCTTCCCGGTGCTGCTCGCCGTGCTGCTGCTGCGGGCATTTGTATTCGAGCCGTTCCGGATACCCTCGAAATCGATGGTGCCGACGCTGCTGGTGGGCGATTTCGTCCTGGTCAGCAAGTTCAGCTACGGTCTGCGCCTCCCTGTCACCCATACCAAGATACTGTCGACCGGTGAGCCCCATCGTGGCGATGTGGTGGTGTTCCGCTACCCGCGTAATCCCGATGAGGATTACATCAAACGTGTGATTGGCCTGCCGGGCGACAAGATCTCGTATCACGATGAGCAGTTGTACGTGAACGGCAAGGCGGTGCCGCGCAAGGATCTGGGCATCTATGACGGGCCTGACGCCGACGTGCTCGATCAGATGCGCCTGTTCTCTGAGGATCTGCCCGGCGTGAAGAAACCCCACAAGATGCTGCACATCATCGGCCGCGAGGGACCGCAAACAGACGTTACCGTCCCCAAGGGCATGTATTTCTGCATGGGCGACAATCGCGACAATAGTTCCGATTCGCGTATCTGGGGATTCGTACCCGAAGGCAATCTGGTCGGCAGGGCGTTCATGATCTGGTTGAGCGTGGACTTTTCGGACTTCGATATTCGATTCTCACGTATCGGGGATATGCTCAACCGATGACATCGCAGGTCAACCAGAACACACAGCGCGGAATGACGCTCTGGTCTTTGCTTTACGTGTTGATCACGCTGGGGCTGGTCGGCATAGTTGCGGTCAAGAGCGTGCCGGTATATCTGAACGCGTATGACGTGAAAAAGACGCTGCAGGACGTGGCGTCGCAGCCGGACATGGGCAATGCCAGTGCCCGGCAGATACAGAATGCCGTACAGAAGCATTTCGATGCCGGCTATGTATCCAACATCACGGGCCGCGACGTCGCCGTCAAGCAGGTTGGCAAGCATCGCGAGCTGGAGGTGATCTACGAGGTCCGCCGCCCGCTGTTCTTCAATATGTCGATGGTCTACTCCTTCAACGAAAAGGTTTCGATGAAAGGCGACGGCAGTGAATAGCGACGTCAATCGCGCCCGCGATCGCGCGACACTGGAGGAACGACTCGATTATCGTTTTGCCGACCGCAGCCTGCTGGCGCGCGCGTTAACGCATCGCAGTGCGTCGGCCAACCATAATGAACGTCTGGAATTCCTGGGCGACGGCGTGCTCAATTTCATTATCGCGGCGGCCTTGTTCGAGGCGCAGCCGAACGCGTCTGAGGGCGATCTGTCTCGTCTGCGCGCCTCACTGGTTCGCGAGCGCACCCTGGCTGCCATTGCCGACGAGCTATCGCTGGGAGAGCTGATCGTACTTGGCCCAGGCGAGAATACCGACGGCAGCCGACGACGATCCTCGATCCGCGCCGACACCGTTGAGGCCATACTGGGCGCAATCTACTGCGATGCCGGTTTCGATTCGACCCGGCGTGTTGTGTTGTTGCTCTATCAACCGCGACTGGCTGATCTGCCGAGCGCGGACAGCCTCAAGGACGCCAAGACGCAGCTGCAGGAGTGGTTGCAGGCCCGCGGTCGCAGCCGGCCGGCGTATCATGTAACCAGCGTGACCGGTGCTGATCACGCTCAGCACTTCGTGGTCAGTTGTGGTCTGGCGGACAGCGACGATACCGTCCAGGGCGAAGGCGGCGGACGCCGAAAGGCCGAACAGGTCGCTGCTCGCCGTATGCTCGATCGTCTCAACCAGGAATCCCGATGAGCGATATTGAACCGACCACACCCAGCAGGAGCGGCATGGTCGCGCTTGTCGGGCGGCCGAATGTGGGCAAATCCACGCTGGTCAACGCACTGGTGGGCGAGAAGGTGAGTATTGTCACGCCCAAGCCGCAGACTACGCGCCATCGCATCATCGGCGTGTTGACCACGCCAGGGCTGCAGATTGCGCTGGTTGACACGCCCGGGTTGCACACCAGCCAGAAAACCGCGCTCAACCGGGTCATGAACGAAACCGCTGTCTCAAGCCTGTCGGGCATCGACGTGGTGTTGTTCATCGTGGAAGCCGGCCAGTGGCGTGCGGATGATGCCGCTGCACTCGTACGTCTGGAAAAACTGCGCATGCCGGTCGGCCTGGTCATTAACAAGACTGATCGCACCCCGAACAAGCGCGAGCTGCTGCCGTTCATGGAAGAGATGGCCGCCAAGCGCCATTTCGAATTTGTGGTGCCGGTCTCGGCCATGAAACGAGACAACCTTGACGGGCTGATCGCCGAGTGTGCGAGCCGAATGCCGGAAGGCCCGTTCCTGTTTCCGGACGACGAATATACCGATCGCACCATGCGCTTCATCGCCGCCGAGACGGTGCGCGAAAAACTCACGATGTTCCTGCAGCAGGAACTGCCGTATTCGGCGGCCATCGAGATCGAGCGCTTCGATACCAGCGGCGAGCAGATCGAAATCCATGCCTGTATCTGGGTATCGCGCGCCAACCACAAGGCGATGGTGATTGGCCGCGGTGGCCAGATGCTCAAGAAGATCGGGCGCGCCGCGCGTCTCGATCTGGTGTCACGCCTGGATCACCGGGTTGACCTGCGGCTATGGGTGAAGGTGCGCGAAAACTGGATCGATAGTGAGGCCAGCGTGCGCGATCTCGGCCACTGAACAAGACGTTATCCGCAGATTACGCCGATGCAAGACGGAATTCGTCCGCAAATGAACGCGAATAAAAAGAAAGACGACAAGAGATTGCGGACTCGAAATGTTCAGCCGTAGTGCTTGGAGCCCGAGTCCCGAGTCCCCACATCTTCCCAGAGCGCGCGCCAGAGTGCAGGGCACAACACGACAATCGCTCAAACCTCATGAAAGTTAATATTTGTTTGTCTTCATTCGCACTCATTCGCGTTCATTTGCGGACAACAAGCCTTCCGAAACAATGCGGGTAGAGCTAACACCGTCTCTGATCCTGCATCGCCGCCCGTGGCGCGACACCAGTTTGATCATCGAAGCCCTGTCGCGCGAGCACGGCCGGATCGCGGCGATCGCCAAGGGCGCACGACGCGCGACATCGCGCTGGCGCGGTTTGATGGAGCCGCTCTCGGCAGTCGAGCTCTCCTGGTCCGGGCGCGGTGAGCTGTATACGCTCACTGGCGTCGAGATTGCACGCAGCTATCCGCTGAAAGGCAAGGCGCTGATGGGCGGGCTGTATGCCAGCGAATTGATCATGCGCCTGACCGCGCGTGATGATCCGCATCCGATGATCTACGACAGTCTGTTGGCGCTGCTGTCAGCGCTGGTCAACGGTGCGCCGCCGATCGTGGGTCTGCGTTTCTTCGAGCGCGATCTGCTGGACGAGCTGGGCTACGGCATTGATTTCATGCATACCAGCGATACCGGTACGCTGGTGCAGGCCGACGCCAGCTATCGTTATCATGCGGATCGAGGTGTATATATCGGTGGCGGCGTCGTTCGGGACGGCGAGATAGCCCTGTCCGGCCACGCGCTGATCGGCTTGGTCGAAGGACGTTTTGCTAGCCGCGATGCGATCCGCGAGGCACGTAATCTGATGCAGGCGGCCATTGCGCCGCATCTGGGCAATCGTCCGTTAAAATCCGTACAGACCCTGCAGGCCATGCAACAATTTGCCGCCGGCGGCCGTTCGCCTCCGGCGCCGCCGCCCGGAGAGATTTATGAGTAGTACCAGCCCACGTGCCTTACAGCCTATCCGACTGGGCGTGAATGTTGATCACGTGGCTACGCTGCGCCAAGCGCGAGGTACCCGCTATCCCGACGTTGAAAGGGCCGCCGAAATAGCGATGCAGGCGGGGGCTGCGAGTATTACCGTTCACCTGCGTGAGGATCGCCGGCATATTCAGGATGCTGATGTAGTGACTCTTTGTGCGCGGGCCGATATCCCGGTCAATCTGGAATTGGCACTCACCGACGAGATGCTGGCGATCGCGACGCGGCTCATCCCGCGCGATGCCTGTCTGGTGCCGGAGCGTCGAGAAGAGCTCACCACGGAAGGCGGTCTGGATATCGTCGGCCAGAAAGATCGCGTCGCCGAGGCCCTGGCGCGGCTTCACGACGCCGGTATCCAGACGGCATTGTTCATCGATCCGGACGCCGACCAGATACGCGCATCGGCGCAAGTTGGCGCCCATCACATCGAGTTGCATACCGGCGCCTATGCCGATGCTGAGGACGACGCCCAGGTCGAAACCGAGCTGGCGCGGATCGTCGACGGTGCCCGCCTGGCCGAGTCCTTGGGTCTGGAAGTGCATGCCGGGCACGGCCTGCATGCCGAGAACGTGCAGGTGATCGCGGCCATTGCGCCGGTGGTCGAACTCAACATCGGCCATGCGCTCATTGCCCGGGCGGTATTCGTCGGCCTGGATCGCGCCGTGAGCGAAATGCGGATCGCCATGGATGCCGGCCGAGAGCGGGCGAGCTGATCGACCCTCTGGACGGACTTCTGCACACCACTGTTAGAATCTTGCGATGAAAAATTATCCTACACTCGCCAGTTTTGTTGGCGCTACGCCGCTTACCCGTCTCCAGCGCTTGCCGGGTGATTCATCGAATACCGTGCTGGCCAAGCTCGAGGGCGACAATCCCGCCGGTTCGGTCAAGGACCGGCCGGCTTACAGCATGATCCGTCGTGCCGCCGAACGCGGCGAGATCAAGCCGGGCGACACGTTGATCGAGGCCACCAGCGGCAATACCGGTATTGCCCTGGCCATGGTGGCGGCCATGCAGGGCTACCGCATGAAGTTGCTCATGCCCGAGAACATGAGCGAAGAACGCCGGGCCTCGATGCGGGCCTACGGGGCCGAGATCATTTCCATCTCGGAGTCCGATGGTATGGAAGGCGCGCGGGACATGGCAGCGCGGATGCACGCTAATGGCGAGGGCGTGGTTCTCGATCAGTTTGCCAATCCCGACAATCCACGGGCGCACTACGAAACCACCGGGCCCGAGCTGTGGGACGCCACAGACGGGCAGATCACGCATTTTGTGGCGACCATGGGGACGACCGGCACCATCATGGGTTGCTCCCGATTCCTCAAGGAAAAGAATCCGGATATTCAGATCATCGGCGTGCAGCCAGCTGGCGAGTCGAAAATTCCCGGCATCCGTCGCTGGCCGAAAGAGTATCTGCCGAAGATCTTCGAGCCGGAACGTATCGACCGCGTGATCGATGTCGAACAGGCCGACGCAGAAATCACGATGAAGCGACTGGCGCGGGAAGAAGGCATCTTTGCTGGTCCATCGTCTGGTGGCAGCGTGTTTGCCGCTCTTACCATTGCCAGCGAGGTCGAAAACGCGACCATCGCCATGATCATCTGCGACCGCGGCGATCGCTATCTGTCGACCGGCGTCTACGACAAACCGTGAGGCCAACTGCGATCGTACTGGCGACGTCTACCGAACTCGACGTCGATGCCGCGCGCGCTCTCAACGAATACGGTGATCTGGACGATCAGGGCGTAGCGCGTGGGCTGGAGCAGGTGCATATGCAGCGCTGGGGCCGGGCTGACTGCCCGGCACATCTGATACGCCTTTCGCGCGTCGCGGCGTTGGTGGAGCAGGGCACGGAGCTACGGCTACGACACTGGGATCTGGCTGGTTGCGGCGACGAAGCGTCGCTGCTGCAAGCGCTGTTCGACGCCTGGCCCACGCAGGACGGCGCCGTTGTGGACTGGCACGGCGATATCGTCGGTCTGTTGATGGCGCGGGCCTGCCGCCACGGCCTGGTGATACCAGCCATGCTGCAGCAGCGCCAGACGCACGTCGGGCTGGGCGGATGCCTGGCGCCGGCTGCGCTGGATCATCCAGCCGATCCGGACGAGGTCGAGTCTGAATATTATCGGCTGTCCGGTCATGAGTCGGCACCGAGATTGCTGACAGAGCGCGCGGTTGCTCGTTATCGTCTCTGGCTTGCCTGGCAGGCGAGCCAGGGCAGCTTGAGTGCGGCGGAAATTGATGCGCGCCAAGACGCGCTGGCTCGAGAACTCCAGGCTGTTGAGGCATGAGCCGGAAGAAAAAACGCCGCGCGGCGCCGCGCGGTGTGGTCGATATTACCGATCTGGCGAGCAATGCACGCGGCGTAGGCCACGTCGACGGCAAGGCCGTGTTCGTCGCCGATACGTTGCCCGGCGAGCAGGTGCTCTACCGGCCGACCAAGAGCAAGCGTGATTTCGAGGAAGCCGCGCTGGAGACGTTGTTCTCGGCCGCGGCGGACCGCGTCACGCCGCGCTGTCAGCATTTTGGTCTTTGTGGCGGCTGTGCGCTTCAGCACGTCGACGGCGATGCTCAGTTGTTATTCAAGCAACGGCAGCTGTTGTCGGCGCTCGAACGCGTAGGTCACGTGGCGCCCGAAACGGTGCTGGCGCCGTTGTCGGCAGCGCGTTGGCAATATCGCCGACGGGCACGCCTGGGGGTGAAATATGTCGCCAAGAAAGGCGGCACGCTGGTGGGTTTTCGTGAGCGTGGCGCGCCGTTCATCGCGCTGCTCACGCGCTGCGAAGTGCTGGTAGCCGGGGTCGGCGATAAACTCACCGACCTGGCCCATATGATCGACGGTCTGTCGATTCGCGGCGCACTGCCACAGATCGAGGTCGCCGCAGGCGATAACGCTATTGCGCTGGTGTTTCGCGTGCTCGAAGCACCTACCGATGCCGATTGTCGAATTCTCGAGGCATTCGGCGACGAACACGGCTTTTCCATCTATCTGCAGCCCGGCAACGAATCCACAATCGCGCCGTTGTCGCCAGACGCGCCGGCGTTGTATTACGAACTGCCGGGGTTTGATGCGCGGCTGTATTTCCAGCCCAACGACTTTGTCCAGATTCACGCCGGCATCAATGCCGCGATGGTCGACTCGGCGATTGCACAGTTGCAGCTGGCGCCTACGGATACCGTGCTCGAACTGTTTTCGGGCCTGGGTAATTTCTCGGTGGCGCTGGCACGCCACGTGGCGCGGGTGATCACGGTCGAGGGCGACACAGGGCTGGTAGAGCGTGCGCGTGAGAACGCGCGCTTCAATCGCGTCGCCAATATCGAAGCACACGTCGACAATCTGTTCGAGCCGTCGCGCCGACCAGAGTGGTTGCCAGCACGCGCCGATAAGATATTGATCGATCCGCCGCGTTCTGGGGCGCTCGAGATACTGCCGCAGATCGCGGCCACCGGTGCGAGCCGGATTGTCTATTGCTCTTGTCATCCGGCGACCCTGGCCCGCGATGCCGATGAACTCGTGCACCGCTACGGCTACCGGCTGGAAGCCGCTGGCGTCATGGATATGTTTCCGCACACGGCCCATATCGAATCGATGGCCGTGTTCGTCAAAACGGGAGACTAGCTAATGGGCATGGAGATCGAACGCAAGTTCCTGCTCGCCGACGACGGCTGGCGGCAAGCGGTGAAAGCCAGCGAGTCCTTTGCCCAGGGTTATCTGAACGGTGCCGGCAAGGCCTCGGTGCGTATCCGGATTGAAGGCCAGCGCGCCAATATCAATATCAAGGCAGCCCAGGTGGGCAGCGCTCGTGCTGAATATGAATATGAGATTCCGCTGGCCGATGCGCGCGAGATGCTCGACACGCTGTCACTGACGGTGCCGGTCGAAAAGACACGCCACTGGGTTGAGCATGCCGGGCATACTTGGGAGATCGATGAATTCTCGGGAGAGAACACGCCGTTGATCGTGGCCGAGATCGAGCTTGATGAGCCGGATGAAGCATTTGAACGGCCGTCGTGGCTCGGCGAGGAGGTTACCGACGACGCGCGTTACTACAATCATGCGCTGGCTTTTCATCCATACAACCACTGGGCGCAGTCGGCGTCGTCGGCGCCTCGAATCGATATCGACCTGCACCAGCAACGGCTGATCGTCTGGGACAGTCACGGCAAGGAGATAGTCCGTTATCCGGTGTCCACGGCTGCCAAGGGCGGCGGCGAGTTCGAAGGCAGCTTCCAGACGCCGCGCGGCCGTCATCATGTCCGGGCAAAGATCGGCACGGATGCAGCGCCGGGCACGGTGTTTGTCGGCCGCCGACCCACTGGTGAACGCTGGTCTGAGGAACTCGACGAGACATATCCTGACCGCGACTGGATTCTCAGCCGCATCCTCTGGCTGTCGGGCGACGAAGTGGGCGTCAACCGGCTGGGCGCGGTCGATACCATGCGGCGCTATATCTATATCCACGGCGCGCCCGACAACGTGCCGATGGGCAAGCCGGCTTCCCATGGCTGCATCCGCATGCGCAACGCCGATGTGATCGATCTGTTCGATCGCATCCCCATCGGCACCGTCGTCTCGATTCACGAGCGCAAGCTGTCATGACGGCCGCGGCTAGCCCTGGCCCGTTGTTGGTCGACGTGGCCGCGACCGAGCTCACCGATCTGGACCGTGAACTGTTGGCCGATCCGGGCGTGGGTGGCGCGATTCTGTTCAGCCGCAACTATGACGATGCGGATCAGCTTTCTGCGTTGACGGCCGCCATGCGTGAGGTGCGCCCCGGGCTGCTGATTGTTGCCGACTATGAAGGTGGGCGGGTTCAGCGATTCCGCGATGGATTTACCCCGATTCCGTCGATGCGAGCGCTGGGCCGCCTGTATACACAAGATGCTCCGGCAGCGCGCCAGGCTGCAGCGGAACTCGCCTGGCTGATGGCCAGCGAGCTGGCGGCGGTCGGCGTCGATATGCCGCTCGCGCCGGTGCTGGATCTGGATTATGGGGCATCGGCGGTAATTGGCAGTCGGGCGTTTGCCAGCGACGTTGATCAGGTGAGCGAACTGGGCGGCCGCTTTGCTGCGGCGCTGGTTGCCGCGGGAAGTGCAGCCACGGCCAAGCATTTCCCTGGGCATGGTTTTGTGGCGGCCGATTCGCACGCCGAGTTGCCGACCGACGATCGTGACTATCCGGCGATCGCGGCCGATATGGCGGTGTACCGGCCGTTGATTGCCAACGGTCTAGCGTCGGTGATGATGGCCCATGTGCGCTATCCGTCCGTGGACGAACGGCCCGCTAGTCTGTCGCCGATCTGGATAGAGGACATCCTGCGCGGCGAGCTCGGGTTCCACGGCTGCGTATTCTGTGACGATCTGAGCATGGGCGGGGCGGCAGCGCTGGGTGACTACACCCGTCGAACCCGGCTGGCACTGGCAGCAGGCTGCGACTATCTGCCGGTCTGCAACGACCGCCAGGCGGCACTTGCCGCGCTGGCTGCGCTGGAAGGTGTCGAGGACCGTGGCGCCGATCGGCGCGCGCGTCTGGTGCAGGCGATCGGGCATCGCGACCAGCGAGCTCTGGATCGCGAAAGCCTGCGTCAGGATCCGCGCTGGCAGTCCGCAGCCGCACTGGCCGAACGATTGGCGGCCCACGACAGGGCCGCCTCGTGAACGAACTGGTCGCGGCCTATCAGCAGTTCATGGATCACTATCTGTCGCTTCATAACCAGTGGGGCACCGCGCTGGATATGGCGGTCATTCTGGTGGCGACCGGTGCTTTGGATCTGATCACGCGCCTGTTGTTTGCATGGCTGTATCGCAAGGTCTCGGCGACCGATAATCTGTGGGACGACGCGCTCTATCGCAGCTTCAACGGCCCGCTGCAGGCTCTCCTGTGGGCGGCCGGGCTATCGATCGCCATTCATATCGGATCGTCCGCGAACGCAGACTGGCGTGTCTATGTGGCTACGATTCGTCGACTGGCGATCGTCCTGATTGTGGCCTGGTTTTTCTTTCGCCTGATCGGCAGCATTGAATCCAACGCCTTGGACCGTGCCGCGCAGGCCGACAACAATCTTGACCCCACCACGGCCGATGCGATCGCCAAGCTCGCGCGTGGCTTGGTCTTGATCCTGATGGCGCTGGCCCTGCTGCAGGAGTTCGGCGTGCCGCCGTCCAGCCTGTTGGCATTTTCGGGTATCGGCGGCATCGCCGTCGGCTTTGCTGCACGCGACGTGCTGGCCAATATCTTTGGCGGCATGACGGTATATCTGAACCGGCCATTCTCGGTCGGCGACTGGATCAGGTCTCCGGATCGCGACATCGAAGGCGTGGTCGAGGCCATTGGCTGGCGCGCGACCACGGTACGACGTTTCGATATGCGGCCGCTGTACGTGCCGAACGCCGTATTCTCCAACGTAGCGCTCGAGAATCCGTCGCGGATGAGCCATCGTCGGATCATGGAAACTATCCGCCTGCGCTATGCCGACGCAGCCGCTGTGCCTGATATTGTGGAAGCGATACGAGACATGCTGGACGGCGACGACGCGATCGACAGCGATCAGGTGGTGCTGACGTCGCTGGACTCGCTGTCTGATTCATCCCTGAAGCTCATGGTGTACTGCTATACCTACACCACTGACTGGGCCGAGTATCTGGCAATCAATCAGAGCGTGCTGCAGCGCATTCAGGATATCGTGCGCGATCACGACGCGGCAATCGCCTATCCGACCACGACGCTTCACATACCGGGTGAACTGCAGGTTTCGTGTGCCGGCGGCCGTCATGCCGGAAACGAGCAGGAAGATATTGACACCGGCAAGGTACAATCCGAGCGATCCCAGGCCGTAGCGCGTGAAAAAGCCAGCCAACGCGGACGCTACGGCCCCGACAACGCCAGCGAAGAAGGACAATCATGAGCGGGTTCGACCCACAGCGATACGAAGAGGCGAAGGCGATCTACGCCGGCGCCGACTGCTTGATCGATCAAGATCAGATTAACGCAGCCTATGACCGTATAGCCGCAGCCGTGACGGCGGATATGGCCGACCTCGATCCGATTGTGATCTGCGTCATGCTCGGCGGTTTGCAGGCCACGGCAGAACTGGGCAAGCGCCTGACTTTTCCTTTCGAGCTGGATTATCTGCACGCGACTCGCTATCGCGGCGAGACCAGCGGCGGCGAACTGGTATGGAAGGTCAGTCCCGGGCTGCGTCTGGCCGACCGACACGTATTGATTGTCGACGACATCATTGATGAAGGCCATACGCTGGCGGCGATCATCGCAGCAATCGAAGGCCAGGGCGTCGCGTCTGTGCGCACGGCCATGCTGTTGCGCAAGGATCATGATCGTCGGGCGCCCGGCGTACAGGCTGACTATGTCGGCTGCGAGGTCGCCGATCGCTATGTCTTTGGCGCGGGCATGGATTACAAGGGGTATTTTCGCCAGCTGCCCGGCGTCTGGGCGATCGGCCGGGATCAGGAAAGCGCATGAGTGTGCCGATCGGGATCATCGGCGGCACCGCGCTTGCCGAGCTGGCGGGTGTAGTGGTGGCCAAGGGCGATCAAGAGCCGTGCGTATCCACGCCCTATGGCCCGCCCTCCGGCCCGCTGGTTCGCCGTGAACTCGCCGGCCGCGATGTCTGTTTCTTGATGCGCCACGGCCCAGGCCACAAGCTGGCACCGCACCGTATCAACTATCGTGCGAATATCCGGGCGCTGGCGGATGCCGGTTGTCGGCAGGTCATTGCCATTGCTGCCGTTGGCGGCATCACCGAGCCGATGCGCAGCGGCCGGATCGTGGTGCCGCATCAGATTATCGATTACAGCTGGGGCCGCGAGCACAGTTTCTACGACGATCCCCAGGACGCGCCGCTCGATCATATCGACTTCACCGATCCCTATGCGCCGACGCTCCGCAACGTATTACTAGCCGCCGCCGAGAACCTCGGTCTGGATCCGGCGAGCCGTGCCGTACACGGCGTTACCCAGGGGCCACGGCTGGAGACAGCCGCCGAGATCGACCGCATGGAGCGAGACGGCTGCGATATCGTCGGCATGACCGGCATGCCCGAAGCCGCCTTGGCATGCGAAGCAGGAATGGCTTACGCCTGCTGTGCCGTTGTGGTCAACAAGGCCGCCGGGCGCAGCGGCGGCACCGCGATCCACGCCGAGATCGAAGCCACCCTGGCCCGTGGCATGAGCGACATGCAGGCGATACTGGAAACGGCGGTGCCGGCGCTTTGACGGCGTGCTTCGCTGCTGCTATCAAACGACGAGCGCCGTGCGCCAATCGGCAAGCTCTGTGATATTTCCCAGATGGCGTGCCTTGCTTAAATAACGCTGATCGGCCGTGATCAGCACGCTGTCTGTTTCGAGAGCGACTGCGTGGTAGAGCGTATCGAAGTAATGATGCGCCAGCTCGGTCGATAGCTGTGCTGCGCGTTGCATGATGTTGACGCGATCTGCGATTCGCCAATCCAGTTCCGAAAGCAGCGTGATATCCGTCTGTACGGTGGCGGGTTCCAGTCTTGAGAGCACGCCGGCAACTTCTACCAGCCAATGCACTGGCTGCCACACGACATGACGTCCCGTGACGTGGTTCACAAGCTCTCGCGCGCTGTCGGTGTGCGACTCGCGAATTGGATCATCGAGCATCCACTTGACGACGACGCTGGCATCAATCACGCAGTGCATCAGCGACTGTACGGCGGATCTGCGCGCAATTCCTCTCGCACTGCCTGAATGGTTGCGTCGCCGTGGACTCCTCGCAAGGGGCGGCGCGCCGTTAGTTGTTCAAACGCGGCGCGCGCGCGCTCCTTGCGTTCGGCCTGCTCGATGGCGTCGCGCATCAAGCCGGCAATCACCGCGCTCTTGTTCTGACCTTCGAAGGTCCGATTGAAGGCCTCTTTCAGCTCTTCGGGAACCGAGAAATTGACCGTGCTCATATCGTTGATCGATTGTTGAATATTTCAACAATATAGATGCTCATCGAGTATCCGGCAACGATCGCCTTAGCTGGGACACGCCTTGCCGATACTCTTCAGTAGCGATGTAGGCTCTACTTGACTCGTTGCCTGGTTTCAGGCCGTTGCCGACTCGATCACTGCTTGCTCGGCTTCATCCAGACGCGGCGCGCCCAGCGATTCCAACAGCTCATGCAGGCGTTCCACGCGTGTATCCACGTCCGGCATGTCACGGAAGAACACTAGCCGGGCATCGCCTTCCAGCCGGTAGCGTTTGGCATCAGATTGAACCATGGCGATCAGGCGAGCCGGGTCGATGCGGCTCGACTTGCCGAAATGCAGGCGCCCGACGTCCGGGCCAGCCTGAATCTTGGCCATGCCGAGTTCGGCTGCCTGCAGCTTGATGGCGGTCGCTGCGAACAATGTTTCGGTGGCCGGCGGCAACAGCCCGAAGCGGTCGATCAGTTCTACCTTCAAGGCGCGCAGGGCCGGATAATCCCTAGCTGCGCTGATGCGCTTGTAGAGCACCAGCCGTATGTGGACATCGGGGATATAGTCTTCTGGCAGCAGCGAGGTGGCACCCAGCTCGACTTCGGTCGCGCTCATCAGATCAGCGGCATCGGCTTCGGGCACTTCGCCGCGCTTGTAGGCAGCGACCGCGCGTTCGAGCATCTGGCGATACAGATCGAAGCCGATTTCCTGGATCTGGCCCGACTGGCCTTCGCCCAGCAGTTCGCCGGCGCCGCGGATCTCCAGATCGTGGGTCGCCAAGGCAAAACCAGCCCCGAGGTCGGCCAGCGAGGCCAGCGCGTCGAGACGTTTCTGGGCGTCTGGCGTCATCGCCGACGCCTCCGGCGTCAGCAGATAGGCATAGGCACGATGATGCGAGCGCCCCACGCGGCCGCGTAGCTGGTGCAGCTGGGCCAGGCCAAAGGTATCGGCACGATCGATGATGATGGTGTTGGCCGAGGGCACATCGATGCCGGACTCGACGATGGTGGTGCACAACAGGATATCGAAGCGTCGATGATAGAAATCGAGCATGGCCGATTCCAGTTCGCGCTCGTGCATCTGGCCGTGGGCAATCCGGATACGCGCTTCGGGGACCAGCTCGGCCAGCTCGGCTGCCTTGCGCTCGATGTCCTTGACCTTGTTATGCAGATAATAGATCTGGCCGCCACGGCGCATTTCGCGGCGTACGGCTTCCTGAATCAGCGCGCCGTCGCCGCGCGACACAAAGGTCTCGATCGCCAATCGGGATTCGGGCGGCGTGGCAATGATCGATAGATCGCGCAGGCCCGACAGGCTCATGTTGAGGGTGCGCGGGATCGGTGTGGCGGTCAGCGTAAGCAGATCGACTTGGGCACGCAGTGCCTTGATGCGTTCCTTGTGGCGCACGCCAAAACGATGCTCTTCGTCTACTACCAGCAGGCCTAGGCGCTTGAAGCGGATATCTTTTTGCAGCAGTCGATGGGTGCCGATGACGATATCCAGCTTGCCGTCTTCCATCTCGGTCAGCAGCTCGTCGCGCTGCTTGCCGGTGCGCAATCTAGAGAGAGCCGCTACCCGGATCGGAAAATCAGCAAAACGGTCAGCAAAACTCTGATAGTGCTGCTGGGCGAGCAGGGTAGTCGGGACCAGCACGCAGACCTGATAACCCGAGGACACGGCCACAAACGCCGAGCGCAGGGCGACTTCGGTCTTGCCGAAGCCGACATCGCCACAGACTACGCGGTCCATTGGATTGGGCCGAGCCAGATCGGCCATGACCTCGTCGATTGCCCGTTGCTGATCGGGGGTCTCGGTAAACGGGAAGGCCGCCGAGAAGCGCGCATAGTCGTCTTCGTCTGGCGCCATCGCCACGCCTTGTCGGGCGGCGCGCCTGGCTTGAATCTCGAGCAGTTCGGCGGCGGTATCGCGCGCTTTCTCGGCGGCTTTCTTGCGCGCCTTGGCCCAGCGTTCGTTGCCCAGCCGATGCAGCGGTGCGGTTTCGGCATCACCGCCGGTGAAGCGATGCACCAGATGCAACGAAGCGACCGGTACATACAACAGATCGCCGCCGGCATATTCAATGGTGACGAATTCGTTGTCGACGCCGCCGGCCGAGAGTTTTTGCAGGCCTTTGTAGCGGCCAACGCCGTTATCCTGATGTACGACCGGGGCGCCTGGCGCGAGATCGGTGAGCTCGCGGATCGCGGTTTCCGGATCGCGTACGACGCGCCGGCGTTTCTTGGCCGGTGGACGAGCGCCGGTGAGCTGGTTTTCCGCGATGATCGCAAGCTGATCGCCGGCCAGTATGCAGCCGGCTTCCAGCGGCGCGGCGGTCACTGCAATACGTTTGTTGTGCTGGAGAAAATCTGCCCAGTTCTCGCTGCGCGCAGGCGCCAGGCCGAGCTGGGTCAGCCAGTCGCGCATGGCTTCGCGGCGTCCGGCCGAGTCGCCGGTAATCAGAATACGGCCATCGAAGGCGTCGAAGAACTCGCGCAGCGCGCGACCGGTGGCGGCGACATCTGGTCCGGCCAGCGCCGGCACGTCGGTCACGTCGAACACCACGCCGTCGCTGACGTGGCTGTCACTTTGTGCCTGCAGGCGCGCGCCGGTCAGGTTATCGAAGGCGGTGCGCAGCGTAGATGGATTGACGAACGCTTCGGCCGGGGCCAGCAATGGCCGCTCGGGATTGACGCTGCGTTGTTCGTAGCGCGCTGCGATCGCCTGCCAGGCGGTATCCAGTGCGCCGACGACATCACCCAGTTCGACTACACAGGCAGCAGCTGGCAGATAATCGATCAGCGATGCGGTGTCATCGAAAAACAACGGCAGATAGGATTCAATGCCGCCCGGTGGCATGCCCCGCGAGACATCGCGATAGATCATGCTCGCGCCCGGATCGCCTTCGAAGCGTTGTCGATAGCGTTGGCGAAATGCCTTGATCGCGTCGTCGTCGAGCGGGAACTCGCGGGCCGGCAACAGCCGGATCTGCTCGATCTTTTCGGTAGAGCGCTGGGTATCCGGATCGAATACGCGGATGGTATCGATCTCGTCGTCAAACAGATCCAGTCGATAAGGCGTATCGGCGCCCATGGGGAACAGATCCATCACCGCGCCGCGGATTGCGTATTCGCCGTGTACGCGTACTTCGGATACCGCGGCATAGCCGGCGGCCTCGAGACGTTCGCGCAGGACATGAAAATCCAGCGTCTGGCCGACGGCGAATACCATCGCCCGCCCGGCGATGAAATGCACCGGCGGCAACGGCTGCAACAAGGTATCGGCGGCCACGATCAGGATGCCGCGAGCCATGTCGGGCAAGGCCTGCATCAAGGCCAGACGTTCGGAGACGATATCCGCGTGTGGCGAGAAGACGTCATAGGGCAGGGTTTCCCAGTCCGGGAAATGCCTTACTGCCAGATCACTGGCGGCAAAGAACTTGAGTTCTTCTTGCAGCCGATAGGCTCGATGTTCGTCGGCGACCACAGCCACGGTCAGCCCGTCGCGCGCAGCAGCTGCGCGCGCCAGCGCAATGGCGGCGGCACTGCCGGCCAGATTGTGCCAGTGCTTACCGGCGCCCGGCGTCAACGCAGGCGGCGTAAGCGGGCTCAAGACAGCGGTTTTGGATTTTTGATCAGCCATAGCGGGCGCGAATTATTGCACAGTCGGGGCGCTTGCCGCCGGCCGTTGGCGAAAACACGGGCGCGGCGTCAGTCGCGAAAGCGCCGGGTGAGATCCGCGAAGGCATCGATACGACGATCGCGGAAGAACGGCCAGATACGACGCAGCACCTCGGTGCGATGCAGGTCAATATCGGCCAGCAGCAGCTCGGGCTCTTCCCCGGCCTCGGCGAGGGTTTCGCCTTGCGCCCCGAATACAAAACTGTGGCCCCAGAAACGGATATCGGTCGCGCCGCCGGTCTCATCTGCCTCCACGCCGACCCGGTTGGAGGTGACCACGGCCAGATGGTTGGCAATGGCGTGGCCGCGTTGTACGCCTTGCCAGGCGCCAAGCTGGCGACGTTGTTCGGCCTGGTCGTCGTTGACGTCGTCCCAGCCAATCGCCGACGGATAGATCAGCAGTTCGGCACCGGACAGCGCCATCAGGCGTGCGGCTTCCGGATACCACTGGTCCCAGCAGACGAGCACGCCCAGCCGGCCGATTGAGGTATCGATCGGCGTGAAACCCAGATCGCCCGGCGTGAAATAGTATTTTTCGTAATACTCAGGGTCGTCCGGGATATGCATCTTGCGATAGCGCCCGGCCAGGCTGCCGTCGGCGTCCAGTACCACGGCGGTGTTGTGGTAGATACCGGCTGTTCGACGTTCGAACAACGACGCGACTACCACTACGCCGGCCTGGCGTGCAGCGGTGGCCAACCGTTCGGTTGATGGCCCCGGGATGGCTTCGGCGTAATCGAAGATCGCTGGGTCCTCGCGCTGGCAGAAATACCGGGTGTTGTGCAGTTCTGGCAGCAATACGAGTTGTGCCCCGGCGGCGCCGGCATCGGCGATATAACGCTCGGCGGTTGCCAGGTTGGTTTCCGTGTCGGGCGCACAGGCATATTGCGCGATGGCGACTTTGAGCGTGCTCGAATCCGTCATGGATTTATCCCAGGATGCATAAATATTGAGCGCGATGTGCCAAGAGCAAAAGGCATCTCGTCCGCAAATAATACAGACAAGTTGACCCGCAGATTACGCAGATTCAAGGCAGGAACACCTGATGCGCGTCGGCGACGGGCAAAATAGGTTCATACCTCGCAAAGGTCAGCCAGGAAAAACCACTTCGGGAATCTGCATGGCCGCACAGTGCAGGCCGCCGTGCTGGCGAATCAAGCTGCGGCTGTCGATGGGGATGATCCCGCGTTCAGGAAAACAGCGGCCGACTATCTCGGCGGCGCGGCTATCGGCCGGATCGTCGAAGGCGGGCATGAGAATACAGTCGTTGGCGATCAGGAAATTGACATAGCCCGCTGGTAGCCGATGGCCGTCGTCCGGATCGTATTGCGGCGCTGGCAAGGGCAGCGGTACGAGCCGGTAGACGCAGCCGTTGGGTTGGCGCAGCGCCGCCAGTTCGTCGGCCATTGCCGACAGCTCGGCATGATGCGGATCGGCGGGATCCTCGCAGGCCTGATAGACAATCGTGTGGGCATCGACGAATCGCGCCAGCGTATCGATATGACCGTCGGTATCGTCGCCAATCAGGTCGCCGTGGCGCAGCCACTGTACGTCGGTCACGCCCAGCGCATCGCCAAGCATAGCGGCCGCGGCGGCGTGGTTGATGCCGTCATTGCGCCGACCGCCAATCAGGCAGCGTTCGGTGGTCAGCAACGTGCCGGCCCCGTTGACTTCAATGCTGCCGCCTTCAAGCGTGATCTCGCGCCGATCGAGACAGCCTTCGGGCAGCGCGCCGGCTGCGTGCAGGCCAGCCGTGAGCGCATCATCTGCGCTGGCGGCAAACTGGCCGCCCCATCCATCAAAGCGAAAATCCACAAAGCAACGCGCGTTGTGCTCGATCACCGTGATCGGACCCGTATCACGAGCCCAGATATCGTCGGCGGCGATGTCGACTATGCTGACCGCGTTCATGGGGAGTGCGCCGGATTTCTGTGCGGCGTCTATCGACGCAAGGCATTCGGTGTCCGGCGCTACCATGATCACCGGCTGAAAACGCACAAGCGTGCGTGCCATGGCGGCGATGACGCTGCGCGCAGCATCCAGGCCGTTGCCCCAGTCTGCCTTGTCGCGCGGCCATACCAGCAGCGTGGACGACTGTGGTGCCCACTCGGGCGGCAGGAAGCGACTCATCGACGGCTCTCCTGTCGGCCCGGCTGCAACTGCGACCTATGATCGAGCGGCATAGGGTCGTCCGGGATCACGCTGTGAATCACGTGGTCGGATTCGAAGTACACATGGAAGCCGGCATAGTCCCAGCGCGTGATTGGCGGCTTGCCAGCCGGTGGGTGGACGCGCATCGGCGTGCCGTAATCTGCGCGCACCTGGGCCTGGGTCATCCCGCGATGAGGTACCGTGGCGCTCCATGCCTGCGCACGGGCCGAGCTGGCGCCTGTGATCTGGTCGACGTCATTCTCGTTTCTGTCGGGCGCCAGAATGCCGCGTGGCGTCGCAGTGGTCGTTACGCTCGTATCAGTTGCGTGATGATCGTTATAGTTCGCCGCGCCATAGTCGGCGTCGGCGTGCGCTGACGACGCAAACAGCAGCACCAATGCCGCACACGCATGAACTAATTCGGTCCTTGAGGTTCTGACTCGCATGATGACGATTTCCCCACGACACTTTCCGGCGCATGAATCCTGCGCCGACCGGTTCCGTTGTGATTTAATGCGCGGCCATGTTTAGACCGCTCGAACTCTATATCGGCCTGCGTTACACGCGGGCCAAGCGCCGCAACCATTTTATATCGTTCATTTCGACGATATCGATGTGCGGCATCGCGTTGGCAGTGATGCTGCTGATCACCGTGCTGTCCGTGATGAACGGGTTCGAGTCAGAACTGCGCGATCGGATTCTTGGCATGGCGGCCCACGTCGAGATTTCTGCGGCGGACGGCAGCCTGCACGACTGGCAGGATCTGCGCCAGATGGTCGACAAGAAACTGCCGGAGGTAGCCGGCTCGGCGCCTTATGTGAGCGGCCAGGGCATGGTGCGCAGCGGGCGCAGCATCTCCGGCGCGCTGATTCGCGGCGTCGTACCCGAACGCGAGAAAGACGTATCCGATGTGGCGAGTCATATGGTGGCCGGCTCGTTCAAATCGCTGCAGCCGCACAGCTACAACATGGTGCTTGGCGTCGATCTGGCAAATTCGCTCGGGGTAGGCGTGGGCGACAAGGTCGATCTGCTGATTCCCCAGGCCAACGTCACGCCGGCCGGCATTGTGCCGCGTTTCCGACGTTTCACCGTATCCGGCATATTCAGCGTTGGCATGTATGAATACGACAGTGGCATGGTGCTCATCTCGATGGGCGATGCATCGACGCTCTACCATCTGAACGGCGGGGTCACCGGGCTGCGATTGCGTCTGCACAATATGTTCAACGCGCCCAAGGTGAGCCATGAGTTGCAGGGCATGCTGCCGTACACCGACCAGGTAACCGACTGGACGCAGCAGAACGCTAATTTCTTCCACGCGATCGCGACCGAGAAGACGATGATGTTCATCATCCTGTCCCTGATCATCGCGGTCGCTGCCTTCAATATCGTTTCCATGCTGGTCATGGTGGTTACCGACAAGCAGGGCGATATCGCGATTCTTCGAACGCTGGGTATGAAACCGAAATCAGTCATGGCCATTTTCATGGTGCAGGGCATTCTGATCGGCGTGATTGGTACCGTCGTCGGCGTGATTCTCGGCGTATTGCTGTCGGTAAACATGGAAGCCATCGTGCCGTTCGTGGAGAAAGTGCTGCATACCAACCTGCTGTCGGCCGACGTGTACTACATCAGCCAGCTCAAGGGCGAGTTGCACGAAGCCGATGTGCTGCGGATCAGCGGTCTGTCGCTGGTGCTGTCGTTCCTGTCTACGTTGTATCCGGCATGGCGCGCCTCGCGAGTGCAACCGGCCGAGGCTTTGCGCTATGAGTGAACATCACCTTGAAGACAGACCGTCGGCCGTTGATCTGGCGACAGATCAACGCGGCATGACCGTTCTCTCCTGTAACGACCTGACCAAGACCTTCACCGAAGTACGCGAGCCAATCACCGTACTGCAAGACGTGAATATGGACGTCGAACCCGGTGCGCGCATCGCGGTCATCGGCGCATCCGGCTCTGGCAAGTCGACGCTGCTGCACCTGCTCGGTGGGCTGGATACGCCCACTCGCGGCAAGATCTATATCGGTGATCAGGACATGACCCGGCTGTCGGATTCGGCGCGTGGGCTTCTGCGCAACGAAAAACTGGGGTTCATCTACCAGTTTCATCATCTGCTGCCGGAGTTCACGACGGTCGAAAACGTTGCTATGCCGTTGCTGATCCGTCGCGGCCCGATCAAGCCGTCGCTGGACGCGGCACGCGATCTGCTCAAGAAGGTCGGGCTAGGCGCGCGCCTGGAACACAAGCCGACCGAACTGTCGGGCGGGGAGCGTCAACGCGCCGCCGTTGCCCGCGCGCTGGTCACCAAGCCGGCCTGTATTCTGGCTGACGAGCCGACCGGCAACCTCGATTACCGCACGGCGTCCAGCGTGTTCGACATGATGCTGGAACTCAACGAGTCACTGAATACGAGTCTGGTGATGGTGACCCATGATCGTCAGCTGGCACAGCGCATGGATCGTATCTGGACGCTGACCGAAGGTCATATGAAGCCGGCGGAGGCAAAAGATATCGGCTGACTGGCGGGGCGGTCGACAACCGGCTCGACGATCATCGACGGCGGCCAAGCTGTGTCTGGTCGCTCTGCCGACCCGCCGGCGTGGTCAAACCGTGTAGCCTGAACCCTGGGCAGACCGGGGACAGGGGCGATGGCAGGGGCGATGGCAGGGCGCGTCGGTGGGCATATCGAGCAACAGCGAGATGATCGGCTGATCGATCATCTCGGCCGAGCCGCGGTGGATATCCGGGTCGTGGCCACTGTCTGCGTGCTTGCGGTGCTGCTGCTGTATACGCAGCCTTCTCTGATATCGCCACTTTGGTTCCTCGCCCCATTGGCGCTTTGTCTGTGGCGTTTTCCAGGCCGTGGTCTTTGCGCCGCAGTGCTGATGGTGGTTGCCTGGGCCAGTGTCAGCGCACACTGGGCACTTGTCGATCGATTGCCGGCCAGCGCAGATGGTGATGTGCGCTGGTTGACCGGCACGGTCGCGACATTGCCCGAGCGCGGGCCGTTTCGTACGCGGTTTGTGATCGATACAGGCGGCGAGCGCCCGGATCGCGTGCGTCTGTCCTGGTACCGCGATGCGCCGCGACTTGTGCCGGGAGATTGTCTGCGCATCAAGGCGAAACTATCGGCCCCGCACGGCTCGGCCAACCCGGGCGGATTCGATTACGAAGCATGGCTGTTTCGTCGTGGTATCGATGCCACCGGCTATGTGCGCCAGACCGCCGATTGCTCGCGCGCGCCGCTGTGGACACTGGCGCGTCTGCGTGCGTTGGCGCTGGCCCGACTGGCACCCTATCTGCGCAACGCACCGATGCGCGGCATCATCGAGGCCGTGTCGTTCGGGGTGCGCCAGCACATTACCGATGCACAATGGAAGACACTTCGGGCGACCGGCACAACGCATCTGGTGGCTATTTCCGGACTGCACGTCGGCCTGATCGCCGGCCTGCTGTTCCTCGTCGCGCGCTGGTTGGCACTGAGATGGCCCGGGCGCTGGCCGGCCCAGCGTATCGGCGCGGGCGCAGCTATCATTGGTGCCGTAACGTATGCAGCGCTGGCGGGCTGGGCATTACCGACCCAGCGGGCGGTGGTCATGGTAACGGCGGGTTTGCTGGCCCTGACTCTGGCCCGCGACATGCCGCTCAGCCGCGCGCTGGCATGGGCAGCGTTGGCAGTACTGGTCTGGGCGCCCGCCTCGGTTCTGGCGCCGGGTTTCTGGTTGTCCTTTGCCGCAGTGGCGTGGTTGATTTTTCTTTCGAATGTCGTTCGTGGGCCGCGCTGGTGGCGTCTGGCGGCGATGCAGCTCGGTCTGGTCGCCGCCTTGACGCCGATCACGCTCTGGTTGTTTGGCCAGGCGTCGCTGGTCTCTCCTTTTGTCAATGCAGCGCTTATCCCACTGGCGGGCATCTTCGTGCCGTTTGTGTTGCTCGTCGTGATTGCGACGTTGATCGTGCCGGCGCTGTTCGGGCCAGTACTGGCTGGGCTGGCTGCCCTGATGGCCCAGGGCTGGCCGTCGCTCGTCTGGTGTGCCGAGTTGCCGGCGGCCTTCTTCCATCAGAGCCTGTCGAACGTCTGGGTTGTGGCCGGCGCGATGTTGGGCGCGACCTGGCTGCTCATACCGTGGCCGTGGCAAACGCGTTGGCTGGGTCTGGTCCTGCTGTTGCCCGCGTTCGGCCTTGGCGTGGCCCCCGGGCCGACGATCGCGCCGGGCGGCTATCGGCTGACCGTGCTGGATGTAGGTCAGGGTCTGTCGAATATCGTCGAAACCGCACACCACACTCTGATCTTCGATGCCGGCCCGGCCTACCGCACCGGCTTTGATGCCGGCGCCATGATCGTGGTGCCATATCTGAGGCATGTTGGGCGATCATACGTCGACCGGCTGATGATAAGTCATAGTGATACCGATCATATTGGCGGCGCCGCGGCCATCGATGAGGCGCTGGCGGTGGCTTCGCGTGTCGGTGCTGGCAGCAGGCATCCCTGCCGTGCCGGCCAGCACTGGCAATGGGACGGTGTCCGATTCGCCGTGCTTTATCCGAGCGCCGCTCAGGTGCGCAATGCATCTGCCAGCAACCAGCGCTCATGTGTGCTGCGCGTCTCGGGCGCGGGCGGTGCGAGCCTGCTGACCGGCGATATCGAAGCGCCGGCTGAACACGCGCTGGTGGCGCGCTACGGGCAAGCCCTGGCAGCAAAGACGCTGGTCGTAGCCCACCACGGCAGCAATACATCGTCTTCGGCCGAATTTCTGGCGGCGGTGCATCCGCGTCTGGCACTGATTTCTGCGGGCTGGCACAACCGCTGGGGTTTTCCGCGCATATCGGTACTCAGGCGGTTGCGAGCCGTTGGAGCGCAGGTGTCCGATACTGCGATCGACGGCGCGTTGCGGGTCCGCATGAGCCCAGACCGGGCCGAGCCACAGCTCACACGCTGGCGCGTCTGGCACCGTCGTTTCTGGCAGCTGCCGAGGGCCGGCGGGTAGCCGCGCCGACACCGCGTGATTATCATGCGCGCTCGGCCGGCGGCATCGACCAGCAGAATGACAGGACCCCGTCGTCAATACTGCGCAAGTGCCGCAGCGAGCCGTTGCCTCTATCCGGGCGGCCACAGGGAGTGCAGTCTTGGCACCTAAGAAAGTTGACACCGACAAGCCGACCGCGGAAATCTATCCGCGGCTGCTTGGCTATACGTGGCGGTACAAGCAATGGCTGTGTATCGCCGCAATCGGCATGGGCTTATATGCCGTCAGCGATACGGCGCTGATCTATATCCTCAAGCCGCTGCTCGACGGCAGTATCGTCAACCGCGACCCCTGGATGATCCGTTGGATACCAATCTTCATGCTTGGACTTCTGGTTGCGCGCGGCCTCTCAGGTTTTTTAGCCACCTACGGCATGGCTTGGTTGTCGAACCGCGTCGTCTATAACGTTCGTTCGGATCTGTTTGCCAAGTTCCTGCAACTGCCGGCCAGTTTCTTCGACGCCAACTCCACCGGCAAGACCACGGCGAAGCTGACCTACTACACCGGCCAGATTTCCGGTGCGGCGACCAGCGCGGTCACGATCCTGATCCAGGATTCACTGCGAATTGTGGGCTTTACCTTTCTGATGTTCTGGGTGAACTGGTCGTTGGCGCTGATCGCGTTCCTGGTTGGGCCGCTGATTGCGCTGATCATCAGCCATGTATCGAAGCGTTTTCGACGTTATAGCGCGACCCTTCAGCAATCGATGGGCGACTTTACCCATATAAGCGAAGAAGTCCTCACCGGTCAGCGGGTAGTGAAGGTGTTTGGCGGCGAGACGCATGAGGCAGAAACCTTCGAGCGCGTCAATGGTCACAACCAGCGCATCGCCATGCGCAAAGCCACTACCACCGCGGTCAGTATCCCGGTGATTCAGATCATCACCGGTATCGCTGCGGCATTCGTGGTATCGATCGCGATCCGGAATACCGGCGGCGGCGTAATGTCGCCGGGTGATCTGGCGACGTTTTTTGGCGCCATGATGGGCATGATGCAGCCGATCAAGCGCCTGACCGGCGTCAACGCCACCATCCAGGCGGGCATGGCGGCCGCTGGCGCCATCTTCGAACTGATCGACGAGCCAGGCGAGGATGATCGTGGCACTCTGAGTGTTGAGCGCGCCCAGGGCCGGATCGAGGTAGCACACCTGTCATTCCGATATTCGCAGTCCGAACGTGATGCACTGCGCGATATCAGTTTTCAGGTGCAGCCGGGTCAGACCGTGGCATTCGTTGGGCGTTCTGGCAGCGGAAAGTCGACTTTGCTGTCGTTGTTGCCGCGGTTCTACGACTTCAGTGAAGGCAGTATCCGGCTGGACGGGCAGGATCTGCGGGATTATCGAATGGCTGATCTGCGCCGCCAGATCAGTCTGGTAGATCAGAACGTGGTGCTGTTCAACGATACAATTGCCGGCAATATTGCCTATGGAGCGCTGGGCGGCGCCGACCGGGAGCGCGTGATCGATGCCGCAGAGCGAGCCTTTGCAGCTGATTTTATCGACAAGTTGCCGCAAGGCTACGACACGCTGGTGGGCCAGAACGGCATCATGTTGTCGGGCGGCCAGCGCCAGCGCATTGCGATAGCCCGTGCACTGCTCAAGGATGCGCCGATTCTGATTCTCGATGAAGCGACATCGGCGCTGGACACCGAATCCGAACGGGCGATCCAGCAGGGCCTGGAAAACCTGATGCGCGATCGCACCACGCTGGTGATCGCGCATCGGTTGTCGACTATCCAGGACGCCGATCATATCGTCGTCCTGCATGACGGGGCGCTGGTCGAGCAAGGAAGCCATGAGCAACTGATGGCCCGTGGCGGACACTATCGCAGCCTGCACGATATCCAGTTCTCCCGTCCCGAGGTCGTCTGACCCGTCCCATGCGTCGCCTGATCGCTGCATTGGAGCGTCGCTGGTACCAGCCTGGACCTGTCGGCCTGCTGATCGGGGGGCTGGTGCCGTTGGCGATCCTGCACGGTTTGCTGGTGCGTCTGCGACGCCATGCCTATCGGCGTGGCTGGCTGGCCAGTCAGCGCGTGGCAGTGCCGGTGCTGGTGATCGGCAACATCAGCGTGGGCGGCAGCGGCAAGACGCCGCTGACGATGGCGGTGGTAGCCCGTCTGCAGGCGCGTGGTCGGCGGCCGGCCGTGATTTCCCGAGGCTATGGCGGCCGGGCGCCGGCCTATCCGCTGGCCGTGCGCGCGGATACGCCGGTTGAAGAGTCGGGAGACGAGCCGCTGCTTCTGGCCAGACGCACCGGCGTACCGGTGGTCGTGGATCCGGATCGCTGCCGGGCGGCGTCTCTGGCAATCGAGCGCTATCAGGCCGATGTGCTGATCGCTGACGATGGCCTGCAGCACTACCGGCTGCAACGTGACGCCGAGATTGCCGTCCGCGATGGTGCACGGGGCTATGGCAACGGCTGGTTGTTACCGGCCGGTCCGCTCCGTGAGCCGTTGTCTCGTCTGGCCAATATCGATCTGGAATGCGTGCAGGGCGTCGATGATGATTTCTGGCTGGTACCAGCCGATGCGCGAGAGCTGATCAGTGAACATTCACGCGCGCTCGAGGCTTTTTCGGGCCAGACCGTGCATGCGATCGCCGGAATCGGCCATCCGGCCCGGTTTTTCGATATGTTGCGCGGTGCCGGTCTGACGGTGCTTGAGCATCCGATGCCCGACCATCACGTCTACACGGCGGCTGAGCTGTCGTTTGATGACGCATGTCCGGTGTTGATGACCGAGAAGGACGCAGTCAAATGTCAGACTATCGCCGGTGCCGGTGTGTGGTACGTGCCGGTTGAAACCTGCCTGGCGCCGGCAGCTGCCGAACGCCTCGATCAATTGCTTGATGTGCTGTGCGGCACGCCGGTATCGAACAAAAAATCCGTGGAGAGTTCATGAGTTTTCATGTAGTGATACCGGCTCGGCTGGCGAGCACTCGCCTGCCGAACAAGGTGCTGCGCGATATCGCAGGCCGACCGATGATCGAGCACGTGTGTCGCGCAGCATTTGCCAGCGCGGCGACTTCGGTGAGCGTGGCCACCGATTCCGATGCTATTGCCATGGCCGCCGAACAGGCAGGCGCGCGCGCTGTGCGCACCGCGTCGCACCATAGCTGTGGCAGCGATCGTATTGCCGAACTGCTGGCCACCGAGCGTTGGGCGGATGACGAGATCATCGTCAACGTGCAGGCAGACGAGCCGATGATGCCGCCCGCATTGATCGATCAGGTCGGCGGGGCGCTGGTGACCACGTCCTGGGCCGACATGGCTACGGCGGCCACCGCGATCGACGAGCTCGAGGCGTTCGTCAATCCGAACGTCGTGAAAGTGGTGGCGTCGACGCAAGGACGAGCCCTGTACTTCAGCCGCGCGCCGATTCCGTATCATCGGGAGAGTGCCAATACGGATTTTGCTGCCAGCGCGCGCCGACATCTCGGTATCTATGCCTACAGGGCCGGCGCGCTCAAGCGTTTCGCGGCGACCCCGCCTACACGCCTCGAACAACAGGAATCGCTCGAGCAACTACGCGCCTTTGATATCGGTTTGCAGATCGTGCTGGTTGACGCCGTGGCCAGACCCGGCCCCGGTGTGGATACCGAACAGGATCTGATTGCCGTGCAGCAGAGTATGAGCCAGAGATGACGATTGGATGGAACAAGTGATGAACGATGATCAACCACGGATTCGCGTGCTGTTTGTGTGTT
The DNA here is from genome assembly GCA_027858915.1 of Salinisphaera sp. GTDB lineage: Bacteria > Pseudomonadota > Gammaproteobacteria > Nevskiales > Salinisphaeraceae > Salinisphaera. The sequence continues at coordinate 129,857 of JAQIBT010000110.1, read as the reverse complement.
TGGGCAACATCTGTCGATCGCCTACTGCACACGGCATACTGCGCGCGCGATTGGTCGGGCACGCGCTGGCTGATCGCATCGAGGTAGCATCTGCCGGGACCGGTACCTGGCATATCGGCAGTCCGCCCGACGAGCGCGCGATGGCCGCGGCCGCTGCACGAAATATCGATATCAGCGATCTGCGCGCACGCAAGGTAGCGTCCGCCGATTTTGCCGACTTCGATTATGTCATCGCCATGGATCACGAGAACCTGGCAGATCTGCAGGCGTTGGCCGACGCACAGGCTGACGCGCGTGCCAGACTGGCCTTGCTGGGTGATTTCAGCCCGCGATTCCATGGTCAGCCGGTCGGCGATCCGTATTACGGTGGTGACGACGGTTTCGAGCAGGTGATCGATATGATCGAGAGCTGCGTCGATGGTCTGATCGAAGAACTGGCGGATACCGTTCGTCGCTGACCGGCCATTGCTCCGCGAGTTCGAAATGACGATCGAGCGCGACGGACTGCAAGCATGAAAAAGCCCCGACCCGCCGGACGGCGGATCGGGGCTTTTTACCTATCGGTCGCGCTCTAAACCGACTTGTGGTTGCCGTCTTGATCTGCTTCCGACGAGGCGCCATCGGCATCGTCGGCGTGGGTGGTCACGGTCTCGATCTGCTGCAGCTTCGACGTCGACTTGGGCTTCTGCGCGACGACCTCGGATGCCGGCACGCGGGTAGGCATGGGAGCTACCTCGGTAGCCTTCTGACCGTCGGTAAGGTGTTCACGGGATGTGTCCGTCGCATTCCTGACCTCATCCTCGCTTTCATCCTGAGACGTCGCGCTCTCCGATCGGGTTTCAACCGGCTGAGTGGGGCCGGTCTCGGGCTGCTCCGAACGCGTCTCGTGCTCAGCAGCGGCAGCTGTCGTTTCTGGCGCTGCCGAGTCTGCCTCGACCGATACCGGCCGCGTATCAACGGCGGTATCGTCGGCCACTGAGTCAGCGACCACTTGCGTCGGCGCAGCGGCCGGCGGTTCTGGCAGCTGTGTCGTATTGTCGCTCTTCGCCTGGCTGGCTTCGTCGCTGGATCCCGACGAGGGTTCTTCGCCTGCATCCTTCGCTTCAGCAGGCTTCTTGCGCGAGCGGGATCTGCGACGACGCTTGGGCTTGGGGGATTCTTCGGCGTCGTCGTTCGCGTGCGCATCTGAACCGGCGTCACCTTGCGGCTTTGCCTCTACGTCGGCGTCGCTTGAGGAGGGCTCCTTGGCCTCTGCGTTATCGGTTGACGTTTGCGCTGTGGACTCTGATCCAGCCTCGGCGGGCTTGTCGTCAGATTTTACAACGTTGATGTTGTGCGTCGACTCGGCGGCTGCAGATTCCGACAAATCTGTCTTTGCGGCAGCGTCTATCGATCGATCGGAATCCGGCCTCGATGCGGCACGCGCGTTCTCGCTCGCGGTGACTGCCGACCAGGGTTTGTCCTCTACGGTTGGCAAATTGGCCTTGCGCTGGGGTGATTTCTGGGATAGCTGCTTTGACGACGGTTTGTCGGCTGAGTCGTCGGCAGCACTCTGAGCGCTCATATCCTGGTCAGATGCCGCCTCCGTGCGCTTATGCTCGGCCACCGGGCTGTTGTCGGGCGATGCCTGAGACGGGCTTGTCGCGGACGGCGTATTCTCGTTCTGTGCCGCGTCGGGTTCGTTGGTCTGAACTTCCTGGTCGGCCGACGCGTTGAGCTCCTTCTGCTCGCCGTCCTGTGCATCGGACGAATCGTTGGCGGTGCGGTTGCGCCCGCCGCGGCGGCCACGTCCGCCCCGGCGGCGACGTCCGCGTCTGCCTTCGCTTTTCTGCTCGTTGTCGTCAGCGCTGTCGTCGTTCTGGTTCTGACTGGCACTGTCGTGGTCGTTGGCAGCGCTACTGCTGTCAGACGAGTGCTGGGCGGCATCCTCGTTTGTCAGCGAGCTATTCTGGCTGGCGTGGTCGCGGTCGTTTGACTCCGCATTTTTCGCTGCGGCTACGCGACGATTCTCGGCTGCCTTATCGGCATTGCTCTTGGCTGCGTCCTCATTCGATTCCGCGGTCTGGTTATTGCTGCTTTCGTTTTCATTCTGCTTGTTGCGGTTGCGATTACGTCCGCCGCGGCGATTGCGGCCACCGCGACGCGAACGCCCGTTGCCGGATTCGCTGTCCTCCTGGGCGTCATCCTTATCGTTTTGACGACTGTTGTCTTTATCGTCGCTGTCGACCTTGCCGCTGTCGTTCTTGGGCCGTTTCGGCTTGGTCTTGTGCGGCGTGCCGTTGCCGCCGGATTTTTTGCGCTGGCCGGATTGGCCTTGTTCGCTGGTCTTTTTGCTGTGCCCGCTCTTGTCCTGTTCGGGAGCTGGCCTGGCGCTTGCGCTGCCTGCCGCCTCGGCTTCGCTGCCGAAGATTCGGCGCAGCGCGTCCCAGAGCTGCTGCCACGGCGACATGGCCGTTGCTGCAGCCGCGTCGTGCGCTGTGCTTTCATTCTTGGGAGTCGCCGTCGTGGTCGCCTGTTCGATTACCGGCGCGTCCACGCGTTCGACGCGCTTGACCGCGGGCTCTTCACGCGCGCTTTGAGCCGCGGCCTTGTGATCTGGTTCAGCGGGTTTCTCGATATCCACGTGGGTATCGATCTTGTAGCTCGCGGCATCGTTATCGTCTTCGCCGAGTTGATCGCCGCGGACGCGCTTGATCTCGTAGTGCGGGGTGTCCAGATCGTTGTTGGGAACCAGCGTGATCTGTGTTTTCGAGCGCGTTTCCACGTCGGCCAGATCGCGACGTTTTTCATTCAGCAGGAAGCTGGCAACGGGCACCGGCAGCTGGACGATGACGCGACCCGTCGAGGGTTTCATCGCTTCCTCCTCCAGCAGCCGCAGGATCGACAGCGACAAGGACTCGACGCTGCGAATGGTGCCGCGACCCAGGCAGCGCGGGCAGACGTGGCTGGAATACTCGGAAAGCGACGGTTTGAGGCGCTGGCGCGACATCTCCAGCAGACCGAAGCGCGAGATGCGACCAATCTGGATGCGCGCTCGATCGGCACGCGCGGCCTGCTTGAGACGATTTTCGACCTCGCGCTGATTTTTCGAGCTTTCCATGTCGATGAAATCGATCACGACCAGCCCGCCCAGATCGCGGATACGTAGCTGGCGCGCGATTTCCTCCGCGGCTTCCAGGTTGGTATTGAACGCGGTTTCCTCGATGCCGCTGCCCTTGGTGGCGCGCGCGGAGTTGATGTCGACCGAAGTCATTGCCTCGGTATGGTCGATGACCACCGAGCCGCCGGAAGGCAGGGTGACGTTGCGCTCGAACGCCGACTCGATCTGTGACTCCACCTGAAAGCGCGAGAACAGCGGGGTGTCGTCTTTGTATCGCTTGAGCTTGTTCAATGCATGCGGCATGACCTGCTGCATGAACTCACGACCGGTGTCGTACACGTCTTCCTGGTCGATGACGACTTCGCCTATGTCATCGCGCAGGTAATCGCGCAACGCGCGGATGATGACATTGGACTCCTGATAGATCAGGAAAGGCGCCTTGCGCTCGGCGCCGGCGTCGTTGATCGCTTTCCAGACCTGTGCGAGATAATCCAGATCCCACTGCAGTTCCTCGGCGCAGCGGCCGACGCCGGCGGTGCGCACGATTACGCCCATGCCGTTGGGGACCTGGACCTCACTGAGCGCTTCGCGCAGTTCGTTGCGCTCTTCGCCTTCAATACGACGCGACACGCCGCCAGCGCGCGGGTTGTTGGGCATCAGGACCAGATAGCGGCCCGCCAGGCTGACAAAGGTAGTCAGCGCGGCGCCCTTGTTGCCGCGCTCCTCCTTTTCAACCTGGACGATGATTTCCTGGCCTTCGGCCAACGCGGACTTGATGTTGTCCTTGCCGTTGCTGTCGTTCTTCTTGAAGTATTCCTTGGCGACTTCCTTCAGGGGAAGGAATCCGTGCCGGTTACCGCCGTAATCAATGAAGGCGGCTTCTAGACTGGGCTCTACGCGCGTGACGCGGCCCTTGTAGACGTTTGACTTGCGTTGTTCACGGCTGCCGACCTCGATATCGAGATCATGCAGTTTCTGTCCATCGACGATGGCCACGCGCAGCTCTTCCGGCTGGGTGGCATTGACCAGAATTCGTTTCATTGAGAAGGGTCCCGTACGGCGCTCGACTGCTGGTCCGTATAAGTGGCAGACCATCGCGTAAAGACACGCGAGCCGCCGCACGTCGCCGTGGCTGCTCGATAACGAGAGCAGACAGCACAACATGAATGAAGGCGGTTAAGCAGGAGCGCATTGGTGAATAGAAAACTCTGTGGGGTAACGACACGGCGCGCGCTGTGCCCGTGATAGGCTTTTGCAAAGCGCGCAAGCGTGTTGCTGAACTGTCGGTCGGCGAGCGCGGGCAAGGGCAAAAAAGCCTTCTTGCCGCGCAACTGCACGACCTTGGGAGTGTAATCTGACTACGTCGCGGCCTCAAGTACGGTACGTCCGGGTCGATGCCAACGACCACGGTATGCGCTTGGACAATTTTCTCCTGCGCCTGTTCAAGAACGTACCCAAATCCCGCATTTACAAGATCATTCGCAGTGGTGAAGTCCGAATCAACAAGGGTCGGGCCAAGCCTGCCACCCGACTGGCCGAAGCCGATGAGGTGCGTCTGCCCCCGGTGCACCAGAAAATCAGTGCCGAGCCGGGGCGGCCGCCTGACGGTCTTGTTGATCGCGTGCTGCGCGCCATCTGCGATGAGACACCAGATTACCTGATGTTCGCCAAACCTGCTGGTCTGGCCGTACATGCGGGAACCGGGCTGCGTTTCGGTCTTATCGAAGTGCTGCGTGCGGCGCGTCCAAACGAGTACTTCGAACTGGTGCATCGGCTGGACCGGAATACCAGCGGTTGCCTGCTGGTGGCGCGCTCGCGAAAAGCGTTGGACGGCTTGCGCGCGGGGCTTAATGATTCCGCGGCCACCAAGCGCTATCTGGCGCTGCTGGAAGGGCGCTGGAATCATGGCCAACTGAAAATTGATCTGCCCCTGTCTCGTGACCAGGAGCGGGCCGGCGAGCGCGTAGTCACGGTTGATCGCGAGAACGGACGGCCGAGCCAGTCCTTGTTCACGCCGCTGGAGTACTTCGACGATGCGACCTTGATGGAAGTCGAGATCCAGACCGGCCGAACGCATCAGATACGCGTGCACGCGGCAAACGCCGGGCACCCAGTGGCAGCCGACGACAAATATGGGCCCAACGCTCGCATGGCGATCTGGAAGCAACGCGGGCTTGGACGGATGTTCCTGCATGCCGCGTCCATACGGCTGGCCTTCGGCGACCGGGCCTTGCATCTTGAAACGTCGTTGCCAGCAGATCTGGCGCAGCTGCTGAGCTCCATGAAGGCATCTACATGAAACGCTACGAGCTGATCATCTTCGACTGGGACGGCACGATCATGGATTCGGCGCACGAGATTGTCGGCGCCATGCAGCAGGCCATTCAGGACACGGGCTTGCCCGAGCGCACGCCGGCTCAGATGCGTGAGCTGATCGGGCTGGGCATCAATGACGTATTGGCGCGGCTATGGCCCGAGTTGGATCCGTGGCGCGTCAAGGAGCGACTGTCTCGCTACCGCGAACGTTGCGGCTGGCCCCGGAGCCGGGCGGTACTGTTCGAGCCCGTTCGGGAAACGCTGGCTCAGCTTAAGCAGGATGGTTTCGCGTTGGCAGTGGCGACGGGCAAGAGCCGGCGTGGGCTCGATCGTGCGATGCAGGAGAGCGACACGCGCGGCTACTTCAAGGTCACGCGCTGTGCCGACGAATCGGCGCCCAAGCCGGCGCCGCGCCTGGTTGAGGACGTTCTGCTGCGCACGGCAGTGGAGCCCGAGTACGCGCTGGTGGTGGGCGATACCGAATACGATATGGCAATGGCCCAGGCCGCAGGCGTCGACGCCGTCGGTGTGCGTTGTGGCGTACATGATGATCGCCGATTACGTCGAGCCGGCGCGATCGATGTGCTGGACGATATCGGTCAGCTGAGGCCATGGCTGGCCCGCCAGAGAAATCTGCCGGGGGATGAATCGGCGCTGTGATTCAGCGGCGTGTGAACGACGACATAATTCAGGGCAGGTCGACGCCGGCGTCTCGCAACATCGCGCACAAGACGATCAGCGGCAGCCCCACCAGCGCGCTGGGATCACGCGATTCGATACCTGAGACAAGCGTGATGCCCAGCCCTTCGGATTTCATGCTGCCAGCCGTGGCGGTGACGTCTTCGGCGCACACATAGCGCTGGATCTCTGCGTCGCTGAGTTCACGAAAGTGAGTTGTCACAGTTTCTACATGAAGACGCGGCTCCGAGAATGTCGGTGCCAGCACGCAGAGGCCAGTATGAAAATGCACAATCTGGCCGGACTGCATTCTCAGCTGCTCCATGGCGCGCTCAGCGCGGCCGGGTTTGCCGAGGATGGTGCCGTTGACGTCTGCCACCTGGTCGGAGCCGATCACAATGGCTTCGGGCCAGGCGGTGGCGACTGTCTCGGCTTTGCTGTGGGCCAGCCTTCGCGCGAGCGTCTGGCTGGACTCTCCCGGTTGCGCGCTTTCATCGATATCCGGCGAGGTGGCCTCGAAGCGAATACCGATCTGTTGCAGCAGCTGGCGACGCCACGGTGAGCTGGATGCCAGAATCACGAGAGGTTGCTTACGCGCCATGAGCTTGTCTTGCCAGAGGATTGATTGAGGCGCAGATCATAAACCAGTGCCGCTGGCACCCCAATGAAACGGCAACGTGCGCTTAAAATCTCTTTGACTTATGACGCTTCCGGGCCTAACATCGCGCGCCATGAAACAGCTGGTCACGCTTGCCAGAATCTTGGACTATCGGCGGCTGGCCTTGACCGGCCAGACCTTGACAGGGCAACTGACGCTCAAGCAGCTGCCGCGGACCCGCGGTGCGTTGGCGGCGGATGAAGCGCCCGTGATTGAGGTATCGCTGGACTTCGCGGAGGATGCACAGCGGCGGGTGCGGCTCAAGGGTCGCGCAGCAGGGCAGTTGGTGATGACGTGTCAGCGCTGTCTGCAATCGTTCGAGACGACCGTTGCAGCAGATATCGCTGGCGTTGTAGTCAGCGACGATGACGCTGCGGCCAGCGTGCCGCGCGAGGACGAACCGATACTGGCTGGGGACGGCGTTATCGACATCCATGAGCTGGTTGACGATGAGCTGTTGTTGGCGCTACCGCTGGTGGCCCGCTGTCATCGGCCAGAATGTCGGGCCGAGTACGAAATCGAAGCGCCTGCCGAACAGATATCGGCGGGTGAAAGGAAGACCAATCCGTTTGCGGTGTTGCAGTCGCTCAAGAGCGACGAGCCGCCGCAGCGTTAAACATTTTTCAAGTGACGAGATAAGGCAACGCCATGGCCGTTCAGAAAAACCGCAAATCCCGTTCCAAGCGCGACAAGCGCCGCACCCACGATCGGATGGTGCACCCCACCTTGTCGATCGACCAGACCACCGGTGAAACGCATCGGCGCCACCACGTGACCGGCGATGGCTTCTATCGTGGCCGGCGCGTGATTGAAACAGCCGAAGACGCGTAGTAGATACGCGGGCGCCCCGCGCCCCGGATTACTGTCTTGATTCGTATAGCCGTCGACGCGATGAGCGGCGACCAGGGCGCAGGCGTGGCTGTACAGGCCGCGTTGGCGTCCGTGTCGCAGCACGACGACGTCGAGATTGCCTTGGTGGGTGACAGAACGTCGTTGGAAAAAGCACTGGGCGATTACCGCCGCAGTGGGTCGTCTGACGAGCGGATTTATATCGTCCATGCCTCCGAAGTGGTCGGCATGTGCGAGTCGCCGGCCAAGTCGCTGCGCAAGAAGAAAGACTCTTCCATGCGCGTGGCAATCAATCTCGTCCATCAAGGCGAGGCCAGCGCTTGCGTGTCTGCCGGCAATACCGGCGCGCTGATGGCGACCGCGCGGTTTGTCTTGAAGACGCTGGATGGCATCGATCGGCCAGCAATCATTTCGCCGATTCCCTCGCGTCAGGGCCATACCCTGATGCTCGATCTCGGTGCCAACACTGAGAGTACGCCAGAACAGCTGTTCCAGTTCGCAGTGATGGGTGCGGTATTGGCGACTGCTGTTCACCGAGTGGAGCGGCCGCGCGTCGGATTGCTCAACATCGGTTCCGAGGAGATCAAGGGCAATCAGCAGATCCGGGATGCTGGAAAATTGCTGTCCAGCAGCGGGCTCAACTATATCGGTTTCGTCGAAGGCGACGACATCTATATTGGTGACGTTGATGTCGTGGTTTGCGATGGCTTTGTCGGCAATGTGGCTCTCAAGACCAGCGAAGGCTTGGGCAAGCTCGTGGCCCAGTATCTGCGTGAGGAATTCTCTCGCAATCTGCTGACCCGTTCGGCCGCCGTGCTGGCCATGCCGGTGCTCAATGCCTTCCGTAAGCGGGTCGATCCGCGTCAGTACAACGGCGCGACCTTCGTCGGTTTGCAAAAGACCGTGGTGAAATCGCACGGCGATGCCGATGCCGTGGCTTTTGCCAGCGCGATCAACGTGGCACGCTTGGAAGTGGCCAAGGATGTTCCCAGCCGCATCCGGCGCCAGCTGGCGATAAATCTGGGCGAATAGGCCGTTTTCCGAATCAAAAACTGGATTCCCGCGATTGATTCGATGCGTCTAGACCACTATATCCACTCGTAAGCAACGGTATGATCCAAAACGCGTTGTCGCGTTCTTGATCCAAGGGTACGAGGTAATGAGTCAAAGCGATAAGCCGAATCCGGGCGTCCAGGACGACGGCGATACCGCTGTTGCCCCAAGTGATCCCAAGACCAAACGGCCGCCGTTATACAAAGTGATCATGCACAACGACGACTTCACGCCGATGGAGTTTGTAGTCGAGGTATTGATGATTTATTTCACGCAGGATCGCGAGAAAGCGGTTCAGATCATGTTGACGGTACATACACGGGGCAAGGCGGTGGCCGGAACCTATACGGCTCAGATCGCCGAGACCAAGGTCGCCATGGTCAACGACCATGCGCGTGCCCATCAGCACCCGCTGTTGTGTACTATGGAACAAGCCTGATCGGTGCTGTTGACGCCGATTGAATGGCCCAAATCGAACGCTACGTTCGGGGACGCAAAATGCTGAGCCAAGAACTGCAAACTGCTCTGGATGCTGCCTTCATGGTGGCCCGACGTCAGCACCACGAAATGCTGACCGTCGAACATCTTTTGATGTCTCTGCTGGATAATCCGGCGGTGATGGAAGTGCTCGGCGCAGTGGATGCCGACATCCCGCGCCTGGAGCGCGAGCTCAAGAGCTATATTGATACGCACGTGCCGGTGGTTCCCGCCGGTGACGATCACGAAGTGCAGCCGACGCTGGGTTTTCAGCGCGTACTGCAGCGCGCGGTCTATCACGTCCAATCGTCGGGCAAGAAAGAGGTCACGGCGGTCAACGTGTTGATTGCCATCTTCTCAGAGCAGGAATCGCATGCGGTCTACCTGCTCAACGAGCAGGGTGTATCTCGCCTGGACGTGGTTAACTACGTCTCGCATGGGGTCAACAAGGCAGACGGCGAAGCGCCCGATGCTGGCCAGAGTCAGGCTCAGCAGGGCGAAGAGGGCGGTGAAAACACCAAGTCCGCGCTCGAGCAGTACGCAACCAACCTTAATCGCAAGGCTGCGGAGGGCGATGTCGATCCGCTGATTGGGCGGGATCACGAGATCGAACGGGTGATCCAGACGCTCTGTCGTCGGCGCAAGAACAATCCTCTGCTGGTCGGCGAGGCCGGTGTGGGCAAGACGGCGATTGCCGAGGGTCTGGCTCGGATGATTGTCGAGGAGCGAGTGCCGGATATCCTGGCACACAGCGTGATCTATTCACTCGACCTGGGCGCGCTGATCGCTGGTACGAAATACCGTGGCGACTTTGAGAAACGCCTGAAAGGTGTGCTGGCCGAATTGGCCAAGCAGGCCGGCTCGGTGCTGTTCATCGATGAAATCCATACCGTGATCGGCGCCGGCGCGGCCTCCGGCGGCGTCATGGATGCGTCCAATCTGCTCAAGCCAAAACTGGCCTCGGGCGAACTGCGCTGCATGGGTGCAACGACCTACCAGGAATTTCGCGGCATCTTCGAAAAAGACCGCGCGCTGGCGCGTCGCTTCCAGAAAGTCGACGTACCAGAGCCGAGCGTGGCCGATACCGTGTTGATTCTCAAGGGGTTGAAGGATCGCTTCGAGGAGCATCATCAAGTGCGCTTCACGATGCCCGCGCTGGAGGCAGCCGCCGAGCTCGCCGCACGGCATATCAACGACCGCCATCTCCCGGACAAGGCAATCGACGTGATCGACGAAGCCGGCGCTCGTCTGCGTCTGCGGCCGTCGACCAAGCGCCGCAAGACAGTGCAGGTGCGCGATATCGAAGAGATGGTTTCGCGGATTGCCCGTATTCCGTCCAAGACCGTGTCGCGGGATGATCGCGATGTGCTGCGCACGCTCGACCGGGATCTCAAGCTGGTCATCTTTGGCCAGGACGCAGCGGTCGATTCGCTGGCCAGCGCCATCAAGATGTCTCGTTCGGGACTGGACAACAGTGACAAGCCGATTGGCTCGTTCCTGTTCGCCGGCCCGACCGGCGTCGGCAAGACCGAGGTCACGCGGCAACTTGCGCTGCATCTGGGCGTGGAGCTGATCCGCTTCGATATGTCGGAGTACATGGAGAGGCACACCGTATCGCGCCTGATCGGGGCGCCACCTGGCTATGTCGGCTTTGACCAGGGTGGCCTGCTGACCGAGGCCGTCACCAAGCAGCCGCATTCCGTCGTGCTGCTTGACGAGATCGAGAAAGCGCATCCAGATATCTTCAACCTGCTGCTGCAGGTGATGGACCATGGCAAGCTCACCGACAACAATGGCCGTGAGGCGAATTTCCGCAACGTCATCCTGGTGATGACCACCAACGCGGGCGCTGAACAGATGGACCGTCGCAGTATCGGCTTCAACCCAAGCGACAACAGCAGCGACGGCATGGAAGCGATACGTCGCGGTTTTACCCCCGAGTTCCGTAATCGTCTGGACTCGATCATCCAGTTCGCGCCGCTCGAGGGTGAAGTCATCGGGCGCGTGGTGGACAAGTTCCTGCTACAGCTTGAGGCGCAGCTTGAGGCGCGCAGCGTCGAACTGGTGGTCGAGCCGGCCGCTCGTCAATGGCTGGCCGAACGCGGCTACGATGCGAAGATGGGCGCTCGGCCGATGGCCCGCGTGATTCAGGAAAATATCAAACGCCCGCTAGCCGAGGAGTTGCTGTTTGGCCGATTGGCAGCCGGTGGCCGAGTCGTTGTGCGTGTGGCCGCCGATGCGCTGGCGTTGGACGTATCGTCGACCGAGCCCGCCACAGAGGCTTGACGCAGCGTTTTCCAGTCGTGGCCTTATGCAGCCTGGGGCCCTGCCCTGGGCTTTTTTAGGGCGTAGTTTGCGAATCGACAAGAAGAACGGTATAGCAAAGCCAGCCCGCTAATGTCGGCTATGGCTTGTTAATCGATGGTGATTCGATGCAGTTCAGCGAGGCCGATAAGTCCTTGGCGGACCTTGTTGAGGCCTGCGGCGCGCAGGTCAAGGACGCCGTTTCGATCGGCTTCCTTCTCGATATCGCCGGCGTTTCCGCCTTCCATGATGATCTGACCGATCGCGTCGGTCACCGGCATCACCTGATAGATTCCGACCCGGCCGCGATAGCCACCCGTGCACTGGTCGCAGCCTTCCGCAAATGCTTCATAGATGGTCAGGCTTTTCAGCTCGTCCTGTCGAAAGCCTTCGCTCAGCGACGTTTCGTTGGGAACTTCGGTGGTCTGCTTGCAGTGTGAACACAGCCGGCGGGCGAGCCGTTGGGCGATGATCAGCGATACCGAGGCCGCGATGTTGTAGGCGGGCACGCCCATGTTCATCAATCGCGTGAGCGTTTGCGGCGCGTCGTTGGTATGCAGCGTCGATAACACCATATGCCCGGTCTGCGCCGCCTTGATTGCGATCTCCGCTGTTTCCAGGTCCCGGATCTCGCCGACCATGATCACGTCGGGATCTTGGCGCAGGAACGCACGCAGGCAGGCCGCGAAGGTCAGGCCTACGCGCGGCTGGACATTAACCTGGTTGATGCCGGGAAGATTGATTTCAGCAGGATCCTCTGCCGTCGAGATATTTCGGTCTGAGGTATTGAGAATATTGAGCGCGGTATACAGAGACACGGTCTTGCCGCTGCCGGTCGGGCCAGTCACCAGCACCATGCCGTAAGGGCGATGGATGGTGTCCTCGAACAGCTGTCGTTGGGCGGGTTCGTAGCCCAGCGCTTCGATGCCCATTTGGGCGCTGGTCGGATCCAGGATGCGCAGCACGATCTTTTCGCCGTGCAGGGTAGGACAGGTCGAGACGCGAAAATCGATGGCGCGGTTCTTCGACAGGTTCAGCTTGATGCGTCCGTCCTGCGGAATACGCCGCTCGGCCAGATCAAGCCGCGCCATCACCTTGAGGCGAGCCGACAAGCGCATGCCGAGGGCGGCCGGCGGGCTCGCGACCTCTCGCAGTACGCCGTCCTGGCGTTGGCGCACGCGGTAGCTCTTCTCGTAGGGTTCGAAGTGGATGTCCGACGCGCCCTTGTTGATCGCGTCGAGCATGACTTTGTTCACGAATCGCACCACCGGCGCGTCTTCCGTATCGGCGCGCGTCACGTCGGCGGTGCTGGTCTCGCCTGAGTCTACGGTGAGATTGTCGAGCGCGACGTCATCCAGGCCAGCGATCGCACTGTCAATGGCGCTGAAGCTCGACTCGATGGCCCGCTCGAGTTTGTCCTGTTCGACCAGAATCGGCTCGATCTGCAGGCCGGTATTGAAACGAAACTCGTCCAACGCCTGCAGATTCGTAGGATCAGCGACCGCCAGATACAGAGTCCGACCGCGCTGGAATATCGGCAGGGCGCCGTGCTTGCGGATCAGCGCCTCCGGTGCTTTCCGGGTGGGTGCCAGATCGAGATTCACAGCGCGCAGGTCGAGCAGTGGCATGGAGAATTCTTCGCTGGCTGCCCGGGCCAGGATGGCGGCGCTGAGAACGCCTCGGCTGACGACGCGAGCGACGAACGAGTCGCCGTCACGCAATGCTTCGGTTTGAATATCGGCCGCGCGCCCAGCGTCTATCAGGCCGTCTTCGACCAACTGTCGCGCGAGACCGCCCAGGGCTGACGAGCCGCTGGACTGGGTTTTGGTCGCCATCTCGATTCCTGGATTGTCTCGGTGACGCGTGAAGTCAACTCTATTGCTGAGTCGCAACGCACGAATAAAGCTCAGATTCTATGCGGTTTGTCCCGAAGCTTCCATGCGCTATTGTAAGCACGTCATGTACCAGCACACGGAATAACCAAGCCAATGAAAACCATTTTTGAAGCGCTACGCGAAAGCCACGACAAGCAGCGCCGCCTGCTGTCGGCCTTGTCTGATACCCATGGCGACACCGACAAGCGTGAAGGTCTGTTCGCGCTGGTCAAGGCCGAGCTAACGCATCATGCCAACGCCGAAGAGCGGTATTTCTACGTCCCCATGATGGAGTTCGATTCCAGCCAGGAAAAAGCGCGCCACAGCGTGGCCGAACATCACGAGATCGATGAGCTGATCGAAGCACTCGAAAAGACCGACTATAGTTCCCCAGGCTGGCTAGTGGCCGCAAAGCAGCTGGAACATCTCGTCACCCATCATCTGGATGAGGAGGAGCAGGAAGTATTCCAGGTCGCTGGCAAGGTGTTTTCCGACAACCAGAAGACGGAACTGGCTCGCGAATATGACCAGATGATGGAAGCTCAGGCCGAAAGCTAGTCGCCACCGGTGTGATCTTGCGTCGCCATCGGGCGGCGCAGGAATTTCAACCCGCTACACGACGAGTGAAAAGCAGATATCGATGGTCGGAGTAGCAGGATTTGAACCTACGACCTCCACGTCCCGAACGTGGCGCTCTACCAAGCTGAGCTATACTCCGTATCAGTATCGGCGCCGAACCGCGAATTCGGCGAGAGAAGCTAATGCCGCCTTGGCATCGGAGTCCTCGAATATATCCAGAGAGGAGATCGCTATAGCGGCTTCCTCTTCAGCGCGGCCGCAAGTGTATGCCATCGCATCGGTGGATTCAATCGATTTCATGATCGAATCCAGAGCGGTGATATCGCCATCGCGAATGGCCTGGCGTAGCGGCGCGGCTGTGTCGGCGGAAAGTCGCGACAGCGCACAGATCAGCGGCAGGGTGGTCTTGCCTTCGGCGAGATCGTCGCCGAGATTCTTGCCGTAGCTTTCGTCACCCCGGCCATAGTCCAGCGCGTCGTCGGTGACCTGGAAGGCAATCCCGAGGTGGCGACCATAGGCTGCCATGGCGTCGCATTCGGAGGACGTGCGGCCGGCCAGTACTGCGGCCAGTCGGCAGCCGGCTGAAAACAGGCTGGCGGTCTTGCGGTCCACGACTTCCAGATAATCGGACTCGGCCAGATCCGGATCATGGCTGTACATCAGCTGCATGACTTCGCCCTCGGCGATGCGGTTGGTGGCATCGGCGAGCACCTTCATGACCTCGAACGAATCAAGCTCGACCATCATCTGAAAAGCGCGCGAGTAGAGGAAGTCACCGGTTAGAACACTGGCGTCGTTGCCCCAGACGTTATTCGCGGTCTCGCGACCCCGCCGCAGGCTCGACTCGTCGACCACATCATCGTGCAGCAGCGTGGCGGTATGAATGAATTCAATCACGGTCGCCAATACGTGATGCTGATCGCCCTGGTAGCCGGCAGCGCGCGCTGCGAGCAGCACCAGTGCAGGGCGCAATCGCTTGCCACCGCTTGCAATAATGTACTCGCCGAGCGTGTTGATCAGGACGACGTCGGAACTCAGCCGTTGCCGGATCAGCGCGTCGACTGCGCGCATATCGTCTTCGACCGGCTGGAACAGCGGCTGGATGCTCATGATGAAGGGATCGCGAAAACAGCCGCAAACTTAGGCGGGCCGCCTTTTCATGTCAAGATGGTCTCTCCCGGACGGGCGGATTTCGACGTTGACCGCAGGGCCGTCAGCCCGTATCATCCGTCCTCTTAATTCGGGCTTGTGCCCGCAACTATCTTGTGATGTGGAGTTGGACATGCACGCGGTTATCCGTACCGGCGGTAAACAGTATCGAGTCGCTGAGGGCGATGTATTGCGCGTTGAGAAACTCGACGCCGAGCTCGGCAGCACGATCGAGCTGGCCGACGTCTTGTTGATCTCTGACGGCGACGACGTGCAGTTCGGCACGCCGCTGCTCGAAGGGAAAGCCGTTTCGGCCGAGGTGCAGACGCATGCACGCGCCGACAAGATCGAGGTGATCAAGTTCAAGCGGCGCAAGAAGTATCGTCGCAGCCATGGTCATCGCCAGCACTACACGCAGCTCAAGATCACGTCGATCCCGGGCGCCTGATACAGCGCCCGGCCGTGGCCCCCGTGGCCATTTGTCGATAGTCATATTGGAGGCATAATCCCATGGCACATAAAAAAGCAGGCGGTAGTACCCGCAACGGTCGCGATTCCGAGTCAAAACGCCTCGGCGTCAAGAAATTCGGTGGCCAGCAGGTCAGGGCCGGCAATATCATCGTGCGCCAGCGCGGTAATTCTTTTCATGCCGGCAGCAACGTAGGTACGGGTCGTGATTACACGCTGTATGCCAGTACCGACGGCGTCGTGAACTTTGCGGTCAAGGGTCCGCGCAACCGCAAGTTCGTGTCGATCCTTCCTGCCGATTGATAGCGGTTCGATGACATTGATCCGTAGAGCCTCGCCTCGGCGGGGCTTTTTTATGTCTTGTCGGCACGGCATTGACTAGCTGATGATCAGTGTAGGAACTCCGGGCGACCAGCAAGAGCGCGAACGTCATGAAATTCGTTGATGAAGCTTATCTGCGCGTGGAAGCCGGCGACGGCGGCAACGGCTGCCTGAGTTTCCGGCGCGAGAAATATGTGCCGTTCGGTGGTCCGGACGGCGGCGATGGGGGCGATGGAGGCAGTGTCTATCTGGTGGCCGATCACAACCTCAATACGCTCTACGACTATCGTATCAACCGGGTATTCAAGGCCGAGCGTGGCGGCAACGGGGCCGGCAAGGACCGGACCGGTGCGAAGGGCGGAACGCGTTATCTACCGGTGCCGGTTGGCACGCTTTGTTACTCGCGCGAGACCGAAGAGCTGATCGGCGATCTGGCCCATGACGGTGATACGGTCTGTGTCGCGCAGGGTGGATTCCACGGCCTGGGTAATGCGCGCTTCAAGTCGAGTACCAACCGTGCGCCGCGCAAAACCAGTGACGGCACGCCGGGCGAAATCCGCGAACTCCGACTCGAGCTGAAACTGCTGGCAGACGTCGGTCTGGTTGGGCTGCCCAACGCAGGTAAATCCACGCTGCTGTCTGCCGTCTCCGCAGCGCGTCCGCGGATTGCCGATTATCCGTTCACCACGCTTCAACCCCAGGTCGGAGTGGTCAGTGTGGGCGCGTTGCGCAGCTTCACGCTGGTGGACCTGCCTGGCCTGATCGAGGGCGCGGCCGAGGGGATTGGTCTGGGGCATCGTTTCCTGCGCCATATCCAGCGTACGCGTCTGTTGTTTCACGTAGTGGACGTGGTTGACAGCGAGCAGCGAGACGTCGTCGATCAGATTCGGACCATCACTGCCGAGCTCAGCCAGTTCAGCGATCTGCTGACGACGCTGCCGCGCTGGTTGTTGTTGAACAAGACCGACTCACTCGCTAGGGAAGAGGTTGCGGCGCTGGACGCACATATCCGACAGGCGCTCGACTGGAGCGGGCCGATCTATACCGTATCGGCAATTCGGCCGCAGACATTGGAGCGCGTGGTGGGTGACGCCATGAATTACATTGAGGGGCTGACCGAAGCCGAGCGTGCCGAGCAGACGCAGGTAGAGGTGCCCGTACCGCCGCATGAAGATGGAATCGCGTGAATCCCTGAAAGATGCCCGGCGCTGGGTCGTCAAGATCGGCAGCGCGTTGCTGACTGCAGACGGCCGCGGTCTCGATCGGACACGTCTGGCTGATTGGGCGCGCCAGATCGCCGCGCTCTGTGAGGCCGACCGGCAAGTGATGCTGGTGTCCTCGGGGGCGGTTGCCGAAGGCGTAGTCCGGCTCGGCTGGCCGCGCCGGCCAGCCAGCCTGTCCGACCTGCAGGCGGCCGCATCGGTCGGACAGGCAGGTCTGGTCGAAGCCTATGCCCAGTGCTTCCAGCAACACGGGCGCCAGACCGCCCAGGTACTGATCACCCACGATGATGTATCGAACCGCGGGCGCTATCTCAATGCGCGAAGCACGCTGCTGCGGCTTGCCCAGTTGGGCGTGATTCCTATCATCAACGAGAACGACGCTATCGCCACTGATGAGATTCGGGTGGGTGACAACGACACAATGGCAGCCTTGGCGGTGAATCTTCTGGACGCCGATGGTCTGATCATCCTGACTGATCAGGCCGGGGTATTCGACGCCGATCCGCGCCGGGTACCCGACGCGCAGTTGATCTCAGAATGTGCGGCGCATGACCCGAAACTGCTTCAGGTCGCCGGCGCGAGTGGCGGACATCTCGGGCGCGGTGGCATGTATACCAAGATCCTGGCCGCGCGCCAGGCTGCGGACTCCGGTGCCTTGACCGTAATCGTCAACGGGCTTGAGCCTGATGTGCTGCCGCGCCTGATCGCAGGCGAGCCGATCGGGACTCTTCTGCTGCCACATCGCAACGAACGCCGTAGTGCGCGCAAGAACTGGATTGCAGGGCAGCGGCGCGTGCGCGGGCGGGTCAATCTGGATGCCGGCGCGGTCGATGTAGTGCGCGCATCCGGGCGCAGTCTCCTGCCGATTGGCGTTACCTCGGTCGAGGGGGATTTCCGGCGCGGCGATCTGATTGCCTGTATCGGCCCCGGAGGGCAGGAAGTCGCGCAGGGTTTGAGTAATTACGATGCGCGTGATGCAGCGCGGCTGGCCGGGCAGCCGAGCGAGAGGATCGCCGAACTGCTGGGTTACGGCGGGGTGCCGGAGATGATCCATCGGGATAATCTTGTGGTCACGCGCGGCGAACTGTCGACGCGACCGGGCGAATAATCTGCCAGCGGCGGCGTGTTTTGTTCAATGGGCGCATGAGTGGCAGCATCGGTTTTCGTTCGCAAGCCAGCGATGCCTGGTACTCAGGCGGTAGCGCCGCCCACGACCGCGCCGATAATCAGCGGTATAGCCTGCACAAAAATCACCAGAAACAGGCTGATGCTGGCAATAGCCCCAATCACGGGCAAGCCCGTGAGCGCAGTACCGATCGCCAGCAGCATGACAGACAGCACGATGGCCGGAAGGATAGCGGCCATGAAGCCGCGGCCTGGCGTGCCTGCGGTGCGTCCGCCAACAAATCCCGCCAGCAGCGGGCCGAGCAGGGGCAGCCAGAACAGCACCAGCGAGATGACGGCCATCCACATGACGGCCATGACTAGGGCCTGTTGCCGTTTCATACGACACCGCGCTGGCGGCTATTTTTTTGCAAGACAAGGCGCAGGGAGCGCAGTGTAGCCAAGCTACATAAGCGAGCTGCAACGCGGTATTGCGGGAAAATAGCCGCCGTCCCATCGTTAGTTATTGGGGGTTGCGGCCCAAAATCCCGCCATCCGGCGTTGCAGAGCTGGACCGCAGAATGACTGCGGCCAGCGCTCTGCGCCTTGTCTGACGCGATTTTGGGTCGCAACGCGGGGCCGTATGAAACGGCAACAGGCCCTGGACTGCCTTTATTCATGAAACCTCGATAATCGCCGAGCTCGCGTGGACGCGCGGTGCTTGAAACCGGACAATGCTTGTCGAGTATGGCATTACAACCTCAGTGACGACATGAATCCCTATCGTTTAGACGACTATCAGCGCCCCGAACTGGTACCGCCAGAGCCGGGTGGCCGTTTGCTCATGCACTCCTGCTGCGCGCCCTGCGCGGGCGAGGTGCTGGCAGCAGTCAAGGCCTCGGGTATCGATACCTCCGTGTATTTCTATAATCCGAACATCCATCCGCAGGCCGAGTACGAGATGCGCAAGGCCGAGGATATCCGTTACTGCGAGGAACTCGGCATTCCGCATATTGACGGCGATTACGATACCGACAACTGGTTCGATCGCATTCAGGGGCTGGAAAACGAACCCGAGCGCGGTCGTCGTTGCACGGTGTGTTTCGATATGCGCTTCGAACGTACTGCGCTGTATGCAGCAGAAAACGGCTACGATCTGATCTCGAGCACGCTGGGCATCTCGCGCTGGAAGAACATGGCGCAGATCAACGAAGCCGGTGTACGGGCGACTTCGCGCTATCCGGATGTGACTTACTGGACCCTCAACTGGCGCAAGAAAGGCGGCGCGGCGCGCATGATCGAGATTGCCAAGCGCGAGGCCTTCTACCAGCAGGAATACTGTGGTTGCGTTTACAGCCTGCGTGACACCAATCGCCATCGCCAGGCCAGTGGCCGCGCGCGGGTACAGAAAGGCGTGAAGTTCTATGGCCGGGAAGCGATCGTCAGCCCGCTTCCCGGTCGTGGCGAGTATCCCTTGCTGGACAAGCACGGCAACAGCGACCGTTCCTGACCGCCTGTAACGATCAGGCCGTCAGGGCGGCGGCCGATGACTTCGTCATCAGTAGGCAAATTCCGAGAACACCGGATCCACCGACTGGTTCCATCGGCCGTGATACAGTGCGAGGAGGTTTTCGGCCGGCGTGATGCCGGTTTCGGCGATTTCAGCCAGCTGCTCCAGATAGATGCTCTCGTCGCGATCCTGGCTGTCCAGACGAGCGCGACGGACAAGACCGGCCTGGGCGATAGCGACAGTCTTGCGGGCGAGATCTTGCATCGTGGCGCCACGGAAAGACGTCTTCAGGCCGTGGATCGGCGCCTGGTCGCGCAGATGATTGCGTTCTTCGGTGCTGAAGTCGGCGACCAGCTGCCAGGCTTCGTCGAGCGACTGGCTGTCGTAGCACAGGCCGGCCCAGAGCGCGGGCAGGGCGCATAAACGCCGCCATGGGCCACCGTCGGCGCCGCGCATCTCCATGAAACGCTTCAGCCGTACCTCGGGAAACAGCGTGGTCAGATGATCGTCCCAATCGGACATCATCGGCCGCTCGCCCGGCAGGGCCGGCAGCTTGCCGGCCATGAAGTCGCGAAATGACTGGCCGGAGGCGTCAATATAGCGCCCGTCGCGATAGACAAAATACATCGGCACGTCGAGGGCAAAGTCCTTGTAGCGCTCGAAGCCCATGCTGTCTTCGAACACCCAGTCGAGCATGCCGCAGCGATCGGGGTCGGTATCGGTCCATATCTGGCTGCGATAGGATACGAAGCCGTTGGGTTTGCCCTCGGTGAACGGCGAGTTGGCAAACAGCGCCGTAGCGATGGGCTGCAGTGCCAGGCCAACACGAAATTTCTTGATCATGTCGGCTTCGGAGCCGTAATCGAGATTGATCTGCACGGTCGAGGTCCGCAGCATCATGTCCAGTCCCAGATTGCCAACCTTGGGCATATACGCTTTCATGATGTCGTAGCGCTGCTTGGGCATCCACGGACAGTCAGCGCGCGGCCATTTGGGTTGGAAACCCAGGCCGATCAGCCCGACGTTCATCTCGCTGGCCACTTCCTTGACCTGGCGCAGATGGGCATGGACTTCCTCGCAGACTTCATGGACGTTTTCGACCGGTGCACCCGCCAGTTCGAGCTGGCCGCCCGGCTCGAGCGTGATATGACACTGACCGAGTTCAAGCGCTACCAGCTTGCCGTCTTCGTGCATGGCCTGCCAGCCGAAGCGCTTGAGCTTTTCGAGGAAGCTGGAGATGCTCTGCTCGCCGTCGAAGGGCAGGGGGCGCAATGTGTCACGATCGAAAACGAACTTCTCGTGTTCGGTACCCAGGCGCCAGCGACTCGGCGGTTTGCAGGCATTTTCGAAATACTCGACCAGTTGCCGAGAGTCGGTGATGGGTATACCACCAGATTGGGATGGCGCAGACATGGAGGCTCCAATGACGTGCTGTGCTGGATGCGATCAACGCATCGCTGCCGTCTGAATTTGGTGCATGGTACCGTTTGCGCTTTGTTGTGGGTAGCTGGCCCATGCAGTCAACAGATCGGTTTCACGGTTTGATATGCGTGGCGGCGATCCTTGCCGCCTGGAGACACCACAGATGAGCACCATTGCAGGGCGCGGTTCGCGCGCGGATATCTATCTGCGACTGACGCGGCTGAACAAGCCAATCGGCATTTTCCTGGTGTTGTGGCCGATGTTGTGGGCGCTCTGGCTGGCCGCCGGCGGCCTGCCTGATCCGTGGGTGTTGTTCGTGTTTGTCGCGGGTGCGGTGCTGATGCGCTCGGCCGGCTGCGTGATCAATGACTTCGCCGACCGCAAGATCGACGGTCACGTCCAGCGTACCCGGGCTCGACCGCTCGCGACCGGAGAGATTTCCAGCCGCGAAGCGCTGGTATTGTTCGCCGTTCTCTGCCTGTTGTCGTTTGCGCTGGTATTGACCCTGAACTGGCTGACTATCGGTTTGTCCGTGGTTGGCGTTGGGCTCGCGGTGCTGTACCCGTTCACCAAGCGCGCGACCCACTGGCCGCAGATGTTTCTTGGGGCGGCGTTTGGTTGGGCCATACCCATGGCCTTTGCCGCCCAAAGCGCGCACGTGCCCGCAGGTGGCTGGCTCTTGTTCGCCGCCACGCTGATCTGGGCCCTGGTCTACGACACGTTCTATGCGATGGTGGATCGAGACGATGATCTGGAGATCGGCGTCAAGTCCACGGCGATTCTGTGGGGGCGCTATGATCGGGCGATGATCGGGGTTTGCCAGATCGTACATTTTGCGCTGCTGATCGGCGTGGGCCTGGCGTTCGGGCTCGGTGTTTTCTATGCCCTGGGTCTGGCGGTTGCTATTGGCATAGCGTTCTATCATCAATGGCTTACGCGTCATCGCGACCGTGAATCCTGTTTCAAGGCCTTCATGCAGCACAATATCGTCGGCGGTATCGTGTTCGTCGGGATCGTGCTCGATCTGGCGGTTCGATGATATTGGCTATTCAATAACAGATATTGGAATCCACAGCGCCGCGCGCTGCCTCTTTTCATGCTCGTGAGTTCTTATGCAAGCACGTATCGTGAGCAAGGGCGTATTCGCCTGTTTCGAATCCGGTCTGACAGACGACGGGGGTGAGCCCGTCAACGTCGAGATCTCGGCGGTCGCCTGGAACGGCCAGCGGCTGGTGTTCGGCAGCGACAAACAAGTGCCAGGCGATCATCGCTCGCCGGTATTCGCCCTGGCGATCGACGAGCACGGCGTGCCGCGAACGGACACGCTCGAGTTCTACACCGCCGATCTGGTCCGAACAGCCGAAAAATACGAAGACTTCGCGCTCACCGACGACGGCGCTTATCTGGTGGCGAGCACCGGTTTCGATCGGGTAGATAAAGCCGATGCGGCGAAGGATCGATACAATCGTTTGCTGGTCTGGCCTTGCAACGAGCCCGGCACGCCACAGCTGGTGGCCGATCGGGAGAACGACGGTATTCTGAGCTCGGTCGGCCTGCGCGCAGACCTCGCCGAAGCGATTGGCGCGCCGTACTTCAAGGTTGAAGGGCTGGCGAGTGTGCCGGGCGAGAACGGCGCAGATCCGCTGTTGCTGTTCGGCATTCGCGAAGTAGGCGCCCACCACGACGATTTCGAATATGTGGCCGAGGTCGTGGGTGTGCCATATCGCATGGATAACGGCCAGCTCAAGTTCACCGGCGACTTCGAAGTACTATACGAATTCGACCCAGCGCAATGGCAAAGCGTGCGCTATCCCGTCGGGCTGTCGAGTCTCGAATACGATCCGGCCAATCGGCGACTGTATTTTCTCACCAGCTTCGAGGTCGACAACGAGGACGGCAGCGATCGACTCGGCGCTTATCTCTGGTCGTTGTCGCTGGCCGATTTTCAGGCCGGGCGCGCGCCGGTGCTGGTTACTGAAGAGAACGGCGGCGTACTCGAATTCGCCAACAAGGCCGAAGGCGTGGCGGTGTTGCCAGACGGGCGGCTGTTCGTGGTCTATGATCCAGACCGGGCATTGGCGCTGGAAGACGATCATCCGCGCGATGAGCGCGCGCCGCACGAAGCGCCTTATACGTTGCTCACGCTGGCCGACTGAACCGGCCGAAGCGCACCATGTGATCCAGACCTTCCCGCCGCCCGTCGGCGGTATTTTATCGACAGACGAAGCGCATATGACCAATCAAGATCTGATCGACCGCGATCTACGCGTACTCTGGCATCCCTGTACGCAGATGAAAGACACCGAAACCCTGCCGCCGGTGCCGATCGCGCGCGGCGAAGGCGTATGGCTGGAAGACTTCGACGGCAATCGTTATATCGACGCGGTCAGCTCCTGGTGGGTCAATATATTCGGCCATGCCAACCCGGCCATCAATGCACGCGTCAAGCATCAGCTGGATACGTTGGAACACGTGATGCTGGCCGGGTTCTCGCACGAGCCGGCGGTCGAGCTTGCCGAGCGCCTGGTCGAGGTCACCCCTAACGGTCTGGATCGGGTGTTCTACTCGGACAACGGCTCGGCCGCGGTCGAGGTGGCATTGAAGATGAGTTTTCACTACTGGCGCAATACCGGCCAAGGCGAGAAGACCCGCTTCATCAATCTCTCCAACAGTTACCACGGAGAAACACTCGGCGCGCTGGCGGTCGGCGATGTCGCGCTCTACAAGAAGACCTATGAGCCGTTGTTGCTCAAGCCGCTGACTGCGCGCTCGCCGGACTGTTTTCATCGCGAGCCGGGTGTGAGCTGGGAGCAGCATAGCCGCGAGGTGTTCGCGGATATGGAAGCACTGCTGGCCGAGCATGCGCATGAGACCTGTGCAGTGATCGTCGAGCCGCTGATTCAGTGCGCCGGCAATATGCGCATGTTCCATCCGGTCTATCTGGAACTGCTGCGCGACGCCTGCAGTCGACATAACGTGCATCTGATTGCCGACGAGATCGCGGTCGGATTTGGCCGCACCGGCACGTTGTTTGCCTGCGAGCAGGCCGGCCCGGAAGGAGAGCCCCGCGGCATCACTCCGGATTTCATGTGTTTGTCGAAAGGATTGACGGCTGGCTATCTGCCGCTGTCGGTCACCATGACCACCGACGATATCTACCAGGCGTTCTACGACGATTACGAGAATCTCAGCGCGTTCCTGCATTCGCACTCCTATACCGGTAATCCGTTGGCCTGTGCCGCAGCGCTCGCCACGCTGGATGAGTTTGCCGCACGCGATCAGCTGGCTCGCAATCAGCTGCTGTCACGCCACATGGCCGCCGCCACGGCAACACTGGCCGATCATCCCAATGTGGCCGAGGTGCGACAGACCGGCATGGTGCTGGCGATCGAGATGGTGGCCGACAAGGCCACCCGTGCGCCGTTCGACTGGCGCGAGCGCCGCGGGCTGTCGGTCTATCGCCACGCGCTGACGCGCGGTGCGCTGCTGCGTCCGCTGGGCGACACGATTTATTTCATGCCGCCGTATGTCATCACACCCGAGCAGATCGACCATCTGGCATGCGTCGCCGGCGAAGGGATTGAACGGGCTGTCTCGACTCCAACCGAGCGCGCTGCTAGCCTATAAGGATGAACATTCGGGTTTGCGAGCCCGCCGTCGTATTGATGTGAGCGGCCGCCGGGCAGGCGGCCGCTTTCTTTATACCGTCTACTTACTCATTCTGTCCGAGGTTGTGCCATGGACCGTACACCGCTGACCCAGATCGGTGCCGATGCGCTGCGTGAAGAATTGAAGCGCCTGAAGAAGACCGAGCGGCCGCGTATCGTTGCGGCGATCGAAGAGGCGCGCGCGCATGGCGATCTGAAGGAAAACGCTGAATATCACGCCGCGAAGGAAGAGCAGGGTTTCAACGAAGGCCGGATCGCCGAGGTCGAAAGCAAGCTTGCCTCGGCTCAGATCGTCGATGTCGCCAAGGTCGGGGCACAGGCCAACGGGCGCATCGTTTTTGGCGCCACGGTGGATCTGGCTGACGAGGACTCTGGCGACGAACTCACCTACCAGATCGTGGGTGAGGATGAGGCCGACATCAAGAAAGGGTTGCTGTCATTTGCTTCGCCGATCGCGCGCGCGCTCATCGGCAAGACCGAAGGCGATGTCGTCGATGTCACCGTACCCAGCGGCAAACGGACCCTCGAAATCGTCGAGGTCCGTTACCGCTAGTGTGTCTTACTTCTTTTCCGGATTCGGCCGATACAGTGTTGCAGTGCGGCCGATCTGCTGGACACTGGCTGCTTCCAGCTGCTCGCAGGCGCTGTCGACTTCGGCCGCGAAGGCCTGTTTGTTGTCAGCCACGAGCTTGATCTTGACCAGCTCGTGGTCGCTCAACGCACGGTCGATTTCTGCCAGTACGGATTCGCTGAGCCCGGCGGCGCCGGACTGCACGATCGGTTTGAGATGGTGGGCCTGCTTCTTGAGAGCGAGACGGGTTTCCTTGTCGAGTGCTATGGGCATGGTGAGCCGCAATGGGCATTGAAGTATTGGCCAACGGAGTATACGACTCATGAGCAAGCGCAGCGATACCAAACGCTGGCTGGAAGCTCATCGCAGCGATCCCTACGTGAAAGCGGCGCAGGCCGACAACTATCGGTCGCGTGCGGTATACAAGCTCGCCGAAATCGACGAAAAGGATCGGCTGCTGGCGCGTGCGCGCTGCGTGATTGATCTCGGCGCGGCGCCCGGCGGCTGGAGCCAGTACTGCCGACGGGTGGCGCCCAGCGCTCGTGTGCTCGCACTGGATCGACTCGCCATGGACCCGATTGACGGCGTCGAGTTTCTGCAAGGGGATTTTTCCGAACAGGATGGTCTTGACCAGTTGATGTCCGCACTCGGTGGCGATCAGGTTGATCTTGTACTCTCTGACATGGCCCCCAATCTTTCTGGTGTAAGGGCCGCGGATCAAGCCAGCGTCATGCATCTGGCAGAGTTGTCGCTGGTGTTTTGTAAGGACGTGCTGGCTCCACGCGGCAGTATGCTGATCAAGGTATTCATGGGTGACGGGTTCGACCAGTTGATCGCAGAGATGCGTGGTTGTTTTTCCCGAGTGGCGACGCGCAAGCCCAAGGCGTCCCGTGATGCCAGCCGTGAAATGTATCTGCTGGGCGCCGGCTGGCGTAACTAGTCAGGAAGAGCGGCCAATTTGTTTATAATGGCCGAAGACAACGCACTGGATAACTACACGATCATCGATGCCGGTGATCGAGGAAGACGATCTTGAACGAATTAGCCAAGAATCTGCTGCTCTGGGTCGTGATCGCGCTCGTACTGATGAGCGTGTTCTCGAGCTTTGCTCCGTCCGGGTCCAGCGGGCACAGCATGGCGTATTCCGATTTTCTGACCAAGGTCGAGAACGGCGGCGTCTCGCAGGTGCATATCGAGGATCATCAGATCAACGGCACCCTGTCGTCGGGCCAGAAATTCAGTACCTACAGCCCGGAGTCCGATAACAAGGCGATGATCGGCACCCTGCTCGACAACAAGGTTGAGATCACTGGCGAACCACCGAACCAAGGTTCGTTTCTCAAGCAGATCCTGATTTCCTGGTTCCCGTTCCTGTTATTGATCGGGGTCTGGATATATTTCATGCGCCAGATGCAGGGAGGCGGTGGCCGCGGCGGAGCGATGTCCTTCGGCAAGTCGAAGGCCAAGATGATGGCTGCCGACCAGATCAAGATCACGTTTGCTGATGTGGCAGGTGTAGAGGAGGCCAAATCGGAGGTTCAGGAGCTGGTCGAATTCCTGTCCGAGCCGGCGAAGTTCCAGCGCGTCGGGGGTAAAATTCCGCGGGGCGTACTGATGGTGGGCTCACCGGGTACCGGTAAGACCCTGCTGGCCAAGGCCATTGCGGGCGAAGCCGGGGTGCCGTTCTTCTCAATTTCCGGCTCTGATTTCGTCGAGATGTTTGTTGGCGTCGGCGCCTCGCGCGTGCGCGATATGTTCGAGCAGGCCAAGAAGCAGTCGCCCTGCATCATCTTCATCGATGAGATCGATGCGGTAGGTCGTCAGCGTGGTGCGGGCCTGGGTGGCGGTCACGACGAACGCGAACAGACGCTCAACCAGCTGCTGGTTGAGATGGACGGTTTCGAAGGCAGCGAAGGCGTGATCGTGATTGCCGCGACCAATCGCCCGGACGTGCTCGATCCCGCGCTCCTTCGCCCCGGTCGTTTCGATCGTCAGGTCGTGGTGCCTTTGCCAGATGTGCGTGGCCGCGAGCAGATTCTCAAGGTTCACATGAAGAACGTGCCGGTGCACGAGAACATCAAGCCGAGCATCATCGCGCGCGGCTGTCCCGGCTTCTCGGGCGCCGATATTGCCAATCTGGTTAACGAGGCTGCCTTGTTTGCGGCGCGGGCCAACAAGAAGGAAGTCACACACGAGGACTTTGAGCGCGCCAAGGACAAGATCATGATGGGCGCTGAGCGCAAGTCCATGATCATGAATGAAGACGACAAGCGGATGACGGCGTACCACGAAGCCGGGCATGCGATCATCGGCCTGACGGTGCCGCAGCACGATCCAGTGCACAAGGTCACGATTGTGCCGCGCGGCCGTGCGCTAGGCGTCACCATGTTCCTGCCCGAAGAGGATCGCTACAGCTATTCCAAGCAGCGGCTGATCAGCCAGATCTGCACGCTGTATGGCGGCCGTCTTGCCGAGGAGATCATCTACGGCAAGGATGCAGTGACCACCGGCGCGTCGAACGATATCGAGCGTGTGACCGAGATTGCACGCAACATGGTTACCAAATGGGGCTTATCGGACCGCATGGGGCCGATCACCTACAACACCGAGGATAGCGAGCCGTTTCTGGGCCGCGCCGCGGCGCAGAGCGGTGGTGTGTCCGACGTCACGGTCCATGCGATTGACGAAGAGATACGCTTGATCATCGATGGTTGCTACGAGCGGGCTCGGGAAATTCTCGAGACCAACATGGACAAGCTCCACGCGATGGCCGATGCGCTCATGAAATACGAAACGATCGATCGCAAGCAGATCGACGAGATTATGAATGGTCGCGAGCCGGGCCCACCGGAAAGCTGGAACGACTCAGACACGCCGGGCGGCAACGGTGGCAACGATGATAACAGCGCTACCGCCGGCAAGGCAGATGCCGAGGACAAGAATCCAGCCGGCGGCAAGCAGGATGACAGCGGTGTGCCTAGTCCGGCGCATAACCGTCAATCCTGACCGGCCACGCTGGATTACGCGGTCTATCCCGCCGGCGCTTGTCTGAGCGCCGGCTTTTTTTCGCCGCCATCGTTACTTCATGTCCGACCTACGCACGCCAGCTATCAAGCGACCCAGCCGCAGTGCTTTGATTGGTGCCCACCACGTGCTCGATCTGACGTCAACGCAGGTCATGGGCGTTCTGAACGTCACGCCTGACTCTTTCTCGGATGGCGGGCATTATGCAGAATCCTCGAAGGCCATTGAGCGGGCCCTGGAGATGATCGAGGAAGGCGCCACGATTATCGATATCGGCGGCGAATCCACGCGACCAGGTGCACAGCCGGTGGCGCCAGAGATCGAGCTGGCGCGCGTGCTGCCAGTGGTCGAAGGAATTCGTCGACACAGCCAGGTATTCGTATCGGTCGACACCAGCGAGCCTAGGGTCATAGCGGCCGTTTGCGAAGCCGGTGCCGACCTGATCAACGATATCCGTAGTCTGCAGCGACCAGGCTCGCTGGAAGCAGTCGCGCGAGCAGGTGCTGCTGCGTGCGTCATGCATATGCAGGGAGAGCCTGGCAATATGCAGCTCGACCCGCGCTATTCAGACGTCGTGTCAGAGGTGATGACGTTTCTCGATGCGCGTGTTGTCGCCTGCGGGGAGCGGGGAGTCGGGCGAGAACGTGTAATAGTCGATCCGGGTTTCGGGTTTGGCAAGACCCTCGACCATAATCTCGCATTGATGCGCGGGCTGCGGCGGCTGGTTGCACGCGGGTTGCCAGTGGTCATGGGCGCGTCGCGCAAATCGATGTTCGCTCAGCTGTTCGAGCGCGATGCGATGGCCTCGCGGATCAACGGCAGTCTTGGGGCTGCGTTCTGGGGTGTTCAGCAAGGGGTGTCTATCATCCGATCCCACGACGTACGCGAGACCGCGGAGATGGCATTGCTGGCCAGTACGCTCGTGGCGGATATCCACGATTAGGCACTAAATAAGGGGAAGGTCCGGTGGTACAGAAATTTTTCGGCACGGACGGTATCCGCGGTGAAGTGGGCATCGCGCCAATGACCCCGGATTTTGCGCTTCGGCTTGGCTGGGCCGCCGGCCGCGTGCTGCTACGCCGCCTGCGCGCCGACGATACGCCCGAGCATAGCGGCGCCCGGCCATGTGTCGTGATCGGCAAGGACACGCGCCTGTCGGGTTACATGTTCGAGTCAGCGCTAGAGGCGGGCTTTGCCTCGGCCGGTGTGGATGTGCTGTTGGTGGGCCCGTTGCCAACACCTGGCATTGCCTACCTGACGCGGACATTCCGCGCGGTCGCGGGCGTGGTGATCAGCGCATCGCATAATCCATTTGCCGACAACGGGGTGAAGTTCTTCTCCCACCACGGCCAGAAGCTCGAGGATTCAGTCGAAGCCGAGATCGAAGCCGAGATTGATCTCCCGCTGCAATGTGTCGCCGCCAACGGGCTAGGGCGCGCTCGCCGGGTGGAAAGTGCGTCGGGCCGCTACATCGAGTTCTGTAAATCGACGGCGCGCCTGGAAAACGGCGGGCTGCGTGGCTTCACGATAGTATTGGATTGTGCCAACGGCGCGGCCTACCAGACCGCGCCCGAGGTGTTCCGCGAACTCGGCGCCGCGGTCCATGTGATCGGTAACCATCCGGACGGGCTGAACATCAATCTGGACTGCGGATCGACCCATCCGCAGCAGTTGGCCGTTGAGGTCAAACGCCTGCAGGCCGATGTCGGCATCGCGCTGGATGGCGATGCCGATCGCTGCATCATGGTTGATCATCGCGGCCAGGTGGTAGACGGTGATCAGCTGCTCTACGTGATCGCCGAAGGTCGCCGAAGCACCAACGAATTGACGGGACCGGTCGTCGGCACGTTGATGAGTAATCTTGGCCTTGAGCTGGCGCTGAAGTCCCGTGGCGTAGATTTCAAGCGAGCCAAGGTCGGCGATCGCTACGTGTTTGAGAAACTGCAGCAACTGGGTGCGAACGTCGGCGGTGAATCATCGGGGCATATCCTGTGTCTCGATCGCGCCACTACCGGCGATGGCACCGTATCCGCACTCCAGGTTCTTGCAGCGATGTGCGCGTCTGGGGCATCGTTGGCCGAGCTTGTTGAGCCGGTTAAAAAATGCCCGCAGATACTGATAAACGTGCCGATTCAGCGCGGCTCGGCGGCTACGCTCATGGACGACGTCCGCGTCAAGTCGGCTGTCACCCACATCGAGGATTCGCTTGCCGGCAATGGTCGCGTATTATTGCGCCCCTCGGGCACTGAACCGCTGTTGAGGGTCATGGTCGAAGGAATTGACGGTCCTGTGGTCGAGCAATGCGCTAATTCGTTAGCGGCCGTAGTACAGGAAGCCGCCGGCGCGGCCTGACGAAATATTTCAAGGAGGACAAACATGAGCCGAATCGCATTTGTGGCGGGTAACTGGAAAATGAACGGCAGCCTGGCCAAGGTCGACGCGTTCGCATCCGAGTTCAAGCAAACCGGCGCAGATCTCTCATGCGATCTTGCGGTCTGTGTGCCGAATGTCTACCTGCAGCGGATGATCGAGGGCCTGGACGGCAGCGGCGTGGCGGTGGGCGCGCAGAACCTTTCCGGCGAAACGGAGCCGGGCGCGTTTACGGGCGAAATCAATGGCACGATGCTTGGTGAGATCGGTTGTAAATATGTGATCGTAGGCCATTCCGAGCGCCGGGCCATGTACGGCGAAACCGACGAGATCGTCGTTGCCAAGACCAAGGCAGCGGCGGCTGCCGGACTGCAGCCGATTGTCTGTATCGGAGAAACGCTTGAGCAACGCGAGGCCGATCAAACCGAAACCGTGCTGGCAACGCAGTTGAATGCAGTCTTGAATGGCTGCAGTGCAGACGAACTCAAGGATTTCGTGCTGGCCTATGAGCCTGTCTGGGCCATTGGGACCGGCCGGTCCGCTACGCCGGAGCAGGCGCAGGCCGTCCATGCGTTTCTGCGTGCACAAATTGCCGATCGGGATGCTACAATGGCCGACTCGATACAGATCATTTATGGCGGCAGCGTCAAACCTGACAACGCTGCCGAGATTTTTTCAGGCAAGGACGTCGACGGCGCGCTTGTTGGCGGCGCTTCTCTCAAGGTCGAGTCGTTTCTCGATATCGCTCGCGCTGCGCAGTAGTCGTTTGAAGGTCTAGGCAACGCATGGTTTATAACATTCTAGTGGTTGTGCAGGTTGTAGTTGCCCTGTCACTGGTCGGGCTCATACTCGTCCAGCATGGCAAGGGCGCCGACGCCGGCGCGGCTTTTGGTAGCGGCGCGTCCGGCACCGTTTTCGGTGCGAAAGGCTCGGCTAACTTCATGAGCCATGCGACCGCAGTACTGGCGACGGTATTTTTCCTCGCCAGTCTGACGCTGGCCTACTTGGTTAATGGCGCCAGTGCAGGGGCTGGATCCGGCAGTATTACGGATCAGCTGACTCAGCAGCCGGCCGCGACACAATCTGTCGTCGAGGGCAAACCGGCGGCTTCGGCCAACGAGTCGAATAAAAGCGGGAGCGCCAGTGCCTCGAAATCCGGCGATGCTGGCAGCAGCGCCCATAAAAGCAAAAATCCGGGCCCGAAAATCCCGAATTGATATGAAGAGTTTGTGCCGACGTGGTGGAATTGGTAGACACGCTATCTTGAGGGGGTAGTGGCGAAAGCTGTGCCGGTTCGAGTCCGGCCGTCGGCACCATTTGATGAAAGTGAGACCAAGGGCATCTGTGTTGCAGTGGGCTGATCTGCTAGCTGATGGCGACTCATGGAAACAGATTGCCAGATCGCGGGTCCAGGATCGCCAAGTCCGTTATCTGCAGGGCCTTGTGTTGACCAGGATAGTTTCTAAGCTCGGCCGCTCTGAGTCTGAGCACCTCTTCGACTGGCGAGTTGCGTCCAGAACAGGGATGTCGAATCAGAGCGAGATCAGCGTCCGGCGAATGATCTCTTCATAGATCTCGGACAGCTGGTCTATATCGGCTACGAGCACACGTTCATTGGCCTGATGGATCGTATCGTTGCAGGGCCCCAGTTCAAGAACCTGGGTTCCCGTAGGTGCGATGAACCGACCATCGGATGTACCGCCGGCTGTGGATAGTACCGGTAGCTGCCCGGTCTTTTCATTGATTGCCTGGATGGCGGCATCCACAATACGCCCCTTGCGCGTGATAAATGGTTCGCCCGACAGTCGCCACATAATGGTCGCGGGGTCGATGGCATGTGCGCGACAGCGCTCCTCAACGTACGTCTTGATCGATGCATGGGTTTGCAGGGGCGAGAAACGCCAGTTGACACAGGCTTCAGCCACCCCGGGAATCACATTCTCTGCCCCGGTGCCGGCCCGAATGCTGGATATCTGAAACGACGTCGGCGGAAACGCTTCATCGCCTCCGTCCCAGCCGTGGGTCGCCAGCTCATTCAGCAGCGGGAGCAGGCGATGAACCGCATTATCGGCGTGCTGCGGGTAGGCGACATGGCCCTGCCGCCCACGTACTCGGATATGCGCGTTCAGGCTGCCCCGTCGACCGTTCTTGACGGTGTCCGCGAGCTGGCTCTTGCTGGAGGGTTCGCCAACCAGACAGTAATCGATGTGTATCCCCCGTGCGCCAAGGGCTTGCATCACCGCCCGTGTGCCATCGCGTGCGGAGCCTTCCTCGTCGCTGGTCAACAGGAAGGCAAGCCGCCCAGTGTGGTTCGGATATGCGACGCGGAATCGCTCGGCTGCGCAGACCATGGCGGCTACGCTCGATTTCATGTCGGCCGCTCCCCGGCCGTACAGATAGCCATCGATCACGGTCGGATCGAAGGGCGGCGTACGCCAATCCTCGATCGGGCCAGGTGGTACTACATCGGTATGTCCAGCCAGGCAAAGCAGTGGACCGTCGTTGCCGGCCACCGCCCACAGGTTATCCACTTCGCCGATCCGCATGTGCTCGATTACAAAGCCAGCGGCGGCGAGACGTTCGGCAATCAGCGGTTGGCAGCCGGCGTCGTCCGGGGTGACCGATTCACGGGAAATCAACGCCTGCGCCAGATTCAGGGCCGAGTCGGCGTTGGTCATGAAAGGGTTCCCGTGACCGCCGTTTCATAGCGCGCTTCGGAGAAGCCGGCGAGCGTGGTCGTCGTGGCCTCGAGGACCGGCCGCTTGATCAGCGTCGGGTGGCCCACGAGCACGGCAACCGGGTCGGCCTGAGCTGCCGCGCGTTGTCGGGCGTCGAAGTCCCGCCAGGTCTTGCTGCGCTTGTTGAGCAGGACATCGGCGCCAAGCACATCTTTCCAGATTTCCAAGCGGGCGCGGTCGATGCCGTCGGTACGCAAGTCAATCCACTGGTAGGCCACGCCCGCTTCGTCCAGCCAGCGGCGAGCGCGCCGGCAGCTATCACAGTTCTTTATGCCGTAGATGTGAACATCGCTCATTCGACGTTGCGCAACAGATCATTGACGCTGACCTTGGCACGCGTGCCAGCGTCGACTTTCTTGACGATGATGGCAGCGTTGATGCTGTAGCGTCCGTTATCGCGGGGCAGGCTGCCGGCAACCACCACCGACCCGGCTGGCACTTCGCCATAAACGATTTGATCGGCTTCGCGGTCATAGATCGGGGTCGAGGCGCCGATGAATACGCCCATCGAGACGACCGAGCCCTTGCCGACGCGAACGCCTTCGACGATCTCGGAGCGGGCACCAATGAAGCAGCCGTCCTCGATGATCGTTGGTGCGGCCTGCAGGGGTTCGAGTACGCCGCCCAGTCCGGCGCCGCCGGACAGATGCACTCCTTCGCCGACCTGAGCGCAGGAGCCGACCGTAGCCCAGGTGTCGATCATCGTTCCCTTGCCAACATAGGCGCCAATATTGACGTAGCTGGGCATCAGCACAACGTTGGGCGCAATGTGTGCGCCACGACGCACGGTCGCCGGCGGCACCACGCGTGCGCCTTGACGCTTGAAATCATCAGCATCGTAGTACTCGTACTTGGACGGCACCTTGTCGAAATAATTCGTGAAGCCGCCGGCCACGGGTTCGTTGTCGCGCAGGCGGAACGAGACCAGCACTGCCTTCTTGAGCCATTCATTGACCCGCCAGCCGTCGGTCGTTGGCTCCGCTACCCGTGCGCTGCCGTCGTCGAGCATATCCAGGGCTTTTTGCACTGCGTCGAGGATTGACTCGTCGGCGCTGTGCGGAGAGAGCCGGTCGCGGTTGTCGAACGCATCTTCGATGATCGTCTGAATATCGGTCATGTGATTCCTTGCGCGCTTCGCGGTCAGATAATTTGTCTTCAAAGCGCGAAAGTCTACCGCGTAAGTCGGTCCGACGCAGCCGGAAAAAGATAGCGGCTGGGGATATTGACGCCTGGTTGATTGCCGTTGGGTTGCCACTGACAGTTCGCGCCGGATCTCGAAGCCTGAACCTGGTTCGATGGGTAATAGGCGTAAGCGCGGTCGGGCGATCAGACGTCAAGAGCGCGGACCTGCCGGCCGCGTCACCCATCGGCCTGATCCAGCTCCTGTATCATGGTTGCTCGCAGTTCGCGCAGAAACGAGTGGTTGGTGATCGCATGTTGCTGGCGATCCGTAATGAAAAACACGTCTTCAGCACGTTCGCCGATGGTCGCGATCTTGGCGGTTTCGATCAGGATGCCGCAGCGATGAAACACGTCGCCGATGATCGACAGCAGGCCCGGCCGGTCAGCCGTCACGATTTCCATTACCGTGCAGGCGCGCTCGGTCGCCTGCGTGAAATATATTTGTGTGGGTACATTGAAATATCGGTTGCGGCGAGAGGTGCGACGGGTGACATCCACGCTCTCGGTCAATGGATCCGCCACGGCATCAATCAGTGCCTGCTCGACTTCGCGCACGCGATAAGGGTCAACGACTGGTTCGGCGTTCTCTTCTGCCACCACATACGTATCCAGCGTGTACCCGTCATGAGTCGTATTGATGCGAGCGTCCAATACCGATAAACCGAGTTGTGCGAGTACGCCGGTCGTGACGCCGAACAGATAGTCACGGTCGCGTGAATAAACGAATAGCGTAGTGCCTTGTTCCTTGATATGCGTCAGCGATACGAGTGGTCGTTCATGGTCGCCGTGTTCGACGATGGCCCGTGTCTGACGTGCCACCTCCTCAGCGCTATGACGCAGGAAGTACTCGGGGTCGAATCGCGCCCAGACTTTCTGGAATTTCGGCGTATTGACCTTGGCGCGCGTGAGCAGGGCTGCAGCGGCGCTGCGTGTTTCGGCCACCATCTCGTCCCGGCTCAGGGGATCGTCAAGTCCGCGCTCGAGAGCGCGCCGTGCGTTATTGTACAGGTCCGTGAGCAGGCTTTCCTTCCAGGAATTCCACAGATCCGGGTTGGTCGCACGAATATCGCAGATGGTGAGCAGGAACAGGCGGTCCAGCCGCTCGCGGCTACCGACTTCACGTGCAAACTCGTTAACCACTTGTACGTCATTGATATCTCGGCGTTGAGCAGTCATCGACATGAACAAGTGACGGCGTACCAGCCAACATACGAGATCGGTATCCTCCGAAGAGATGCCGTGGGTTTCGCAGAATTGTCGGGCGTCGATCGCGCCAAGCTCCGAATGGTCGCCGCCGCGGCCCTTGGCGATATCGTGCATCAGGCCGACGATATACATGATCTGGGGCTTGTTGAGATCCTGCATCAAGGCGCTGGCAAACGGCATTTCGTCGTTGAAGCGTGACAGGGCGAGGCGCCGCATGTTGCGGATCACGAACAGCGTATGTTCGTCCACGGTGAGAGTATGGAACAGGTCGTATTGCATGCGGCCAATAATGCGGCCGAAGTTCGGCAGATAACGGCCGAGAATGCCGTAGCGATTCATGCGCCGCAAGGCCCGGATGACGCCGCTTCTTTGCCTTAGAATTTCAGTGAACAATCGCCGACAATGCAATGAATTTCTGAAACTTTCATTGATAAGACGTCGGTCGCGTCGCATCAGCCGCAGGGTGTGCGCACGGATACCGGACAGGCCCGGCCTGGTCTGCATCAGATAGAAGATTTCTAGCAGGGCGCTCGGGGTTTCCAGAAATACGTCGTCGGACACCACCTCGATGAAACCATGGCGTGCCTGAAAACGTTCGTTGATTGGTCGCGGACGCTCGCTGTCGGCGCGATGCAGAATGGCTTCTGAAAAAAGTTGAAGCAAAACATCATTAAGTGCCGACAAGGCTTTGATGTTGCGATAATAACGTTGCATCAATCTTTCGACGGCAAGGGTATTTTCCTCGTCGTCGTAGCCCATCAGCTGGGCGATCCGGATCTGGTGATCGAACAGCAGGCGATTCTCGGCGCGACCAGTGAGCATATGCAGTGCGAATCGCACGCGCCAGAGGAATGCCTGGCCACGATGAAGCTCGCTGAATTCGCGACGGCTGAGAAAGCCGTAGTCCACCAAGCCGTCGAGGGTCTGGGTCGAGAACTGGCGCTTGGCTACCCAGGCGATGGTCTGGATATCGCGCAGGCCACCAGGGGATTCCTTGACGTTGGGCTCCAGCTTGTACGCTGTTTCATCGAACCGCGCATGGCGTGCGTTCTGTTCTTCGACCTTGGCGTTGAAGAAATCCGCCGACGGCCAGATATGTTCGACTGACGTGGCTGCGCGCATGGTGGCAAACAACGCCGGATCGCCGGCGAGCGTACGCGACTCCATCAGATTGGTCATGATGGAGACGTCGTCCGCTGCCAGTTCGGCGCATTCGTCCGGCGAGCGAACGCTATGGCCGATCTCCAGGCCGAGATCCCACAGGTAGGTGAGGAAGGCTTCCAGCGACGGCCCGATGTCGTCGAGCATGCCGGGGCGATACAGGATCAGCAGATCGATATCAGATTGCGGCAGCAGCTCGTTCCGGCCATAGCCGCCGACCGCGACCAGGCAGGCGTTCTGTGCGTCGACCAATGTATTCCAGGCGTGGACGAGTACGGCGTCGACCAGTTCGGCGCGCGCCCTGACCAGCCGCCCGATCGGGGCATCGTGGCAGAAAGCGTTGGCGATGCGCTCCCTGCCTTCGGTGAGCGCGGCGCGTATGCCGGGTATGTCGTGTACGTCCAGCCCGACCACCTGGCCCAGAAAGTGGGACCAGTCACGCGGGCCTTCGTGCTCTGTAGGAATATCTTGCTCGATGAGTCCCACGTCAGGCTGCGACCAGCTGACTCGGCGTCAGGATTTCGACGCCGGCCTCGGTGACCAGCACCGTATGTTCCCACTGCGCCGACAGCGAGTGGTCCTTGGTCACCACGGTCCAACCGTCAGGCAGTACTTTTACGTGGCGCTTGCCCGCGTTGACCATGGGTTCGATCGTAAAGGTCATGCCGGCTTCCAGCGTCAGGCCGGTTCCAACCTTGCCGTAGTGCAATACCTGGGGCTCTTCATG
This sequence comes from Salinisphaera sp., assembly GCA_027858915.1. Classification (GTDB taxonomy): domain Bacteria; phylum Pseudomonadota; class Gammaproteobacteria; order Nevskiales; family Salinisphaeraceae; genus Salinisphaera. The sequence goes on along the minus strand of JAQIBT010000110.1, from coordinate 92,125 downwards.
AAAGCCGAGCCCGATGCCGTGGCCGCAGTATTCGCGTACCACCGAGCAACGATTCGATTCGACAAACTCCTGAATCGCGGCGCCGACATCGCCGAGCGTAGCGCCTGGCCGGACCATGTCGATACCGACGTACAGCGCCTGTTCGGCAATATCGGACAGGCGTCTGGCCTTGATCGACGGGTCGCCGACGAAGTACATCCGCGAGGAGTCGCCGTGGTAGCCATCCTTGATCAGGGTGACATCGATATTGATCGCATCGCCTTTCTTGAGTTGCTTGTCACTGGGAATGCCGTGGCAAACCACGTGGTTGACCGAGATACAGACCGATTTCGGAAAGCCGTGGTAATTCAGCGGCGCCGGGGTCGTTCCCAACTCGTCGACCATGAAATCGTGGCAGCGAGTGTTGAGTTCGTCTGTTGCCACACCCGGCTGGACAAACGGTCCAATCATGTCGAGCACCTGGGCTGCGAGGCGGCCGGCCTCGCGCATCTTGTCCTGCTCTTCCGGCGTCTTGATGTTCACGCTCATGGCGTTCGTATCCTTGGCATAATGCGAAATATCACCGTCGCCGTGAAGGCGACGGTGGTCTGAATGATGTCACTATGGTATAAACCGCTCGCGTCGACGGCAATTCGCGGCGTAAATCGCCACTATGGCAGACCTAAATCCACACGCGTATCGACACATGGAGCGGGGTGCCCCTGATCAATCGACGGGGTTGCTGCATGGGATACGCGGAGGCTCAACCCGGAGATAATCTATGAGTCAAGTCAGCATGCGTCAGCTGCTCGAAGCAGGCGTTCACTTTGGACATCGTACGCGCTACTGGAACCCGAAGATGGCCCCGTACATCTTCGGCCATCGCAACAAGATCCATATCATCAACCTTGAAGAGACCTTGCCGCTCGTCAAGGAAGCCTACAACTACATCAGCCGTCTGTCGGCCAACGGCGGCAGCGTGATGTTCGTGGGCACCAAGCGCGCGGCGCGCGAAGCAGTCGGCAAGCAGGCCCAGCGCTGCGGCATGCCGTTTGTTAACCATCGTTGGTTGGGCGGCATGCTCACCAACTTCAAGACCGTGAAGAACTCTATTCAGCGTCTGCACGATCTTGAGAAAATGATCGAAGACGGTTCCATCCGCAAGCTCAACAAGCGCGAAGGTCTGAGTCTGCAGCGCGAGCGCGACAAGCTCGAGCGCGGCATCGGCGGTATCAAGGAAATGACCAGCCTGCCGGACGCGCTGTTCGTCATCGATGTGGGCTTCGAGAAGATCGCCATAGACGAAGCGCGCAAGCTGGGTATCCCGGTAGTGGCAGTGGTCGACACCAACTGCTCGCCGGAAGGCATCGATGTGGTGATCCCGGGTAACGACGACGCGATCCGTGCTATCCGCATCTACACCGAAATGGTGGCCGATGCGGTACTGGCCGGTCGTGGCAGCAAGGGCAACTTCACCGGCCAGGAGCAGGACATCACGCCGGTACAGGCCGAAGGTGATGCGCACGGCGCCGGCAAGCCAGCCGAATCGCAGGCAGCCTCCGAGGCGACCCAGAATTCCGTGATTCAGGAATCCGAGGTCGAGTCGGAGCCGCGGGCCACGGCATCGCTTGGCGATGTGGCCTCGACCGACGGTTCGGATGAGCCCAAGTCCGCATTCGCCGGCGACTCGAAAGAGTAATCCGGTCGAGACGCTGTCCGATCAACCACTGATTTGAAGGTTCAATAATGGCAATTAGTGCTGCTCTGGTTAAGGAGCTTCGCGAACGCACCGGCGCCGGCATGATGGAGTGCAAGAAAGCACTCTTGGCCACCGACGGTGATATCGACACCGCAGCGGACAACATGCGCCGTGAAGGGTTGGCCAAGGCCGACAAGAAAGCCGGTCGTATCGCGGCGGAAGGCCGTATCGCGGCTGCTGTCAACGATGACCGGACCGCGGCCGTTCTGGTGGAAGTCAACTGCGAGACCGATTTCGTCGGCAAGAACGAGGACTTCGTGGCGTTCGCCGACCAGGTTGCTGTCGCAGCGCTGGCCGGTCGTCCGGCCGATGTCGAGGCCGTGGCCGCGATCGAATTCGGCGGCGAGACCATCGACGCACATCGTCGTGCCTTGATTGCGACGCTGGGCGAGAACATCACCGTGCGTCGTTTTCGTCGCATTGAAGCAGTCGCTGATGGCAAGCTCGATGTCTATCTGCATGGGGCGCGTATCGCCAGTGCGGTCGCCGTTACCGGTGGCGAAGATGCATTGGCGCGCGATCTGGCCATGCATGTGGCAGCGTCTGCACCGGCACACCTCTCGGCGGACGAGGTGCCGGCCGAGCGGCGCGCGGCGGAGAAGGAAATCCTCGTCGCACAGGCGCGCGACAGTGGCAAGCCGGATGAGATCATCGAGAAGATGGTAGAGGGTCGGCTGCGCAAGTACCTGGCCGAGATTACTTTTCTGGGTCAGCCGTTCGTGAAGGATCCCGACACGACGGTAGAGAAGCTGGTGAAGAGCCAGAGCGCCAAGATTACCGATTACACCCGTCTGGAAGTCGGCGAAGGCATTGAGAAGAAGCAGGAAGACTTTGCGGCAGAGGTCAAGGCCCAAGCCAGCAAATCGGCCTGATCGGCTGTATGTCGGCTGCTACGAGGGCCTGTTGCCGCATGAAACGGCAACAGGCCTTGAGAGCAGTCGGCTTTTTTTTGTCTTTCATTCGGCCGTGGGTCAGCTTCGGCTGTTAGATTAGCCGCGGCTGCGTGCTCCTGTTTGAGAGCCGGTACACGAGGGTGGCTGGGCAGGCGAAGCCCATGCGCGCATGCGCCGGAACACCCGGAACACATAGTGCTTGGGGTCGAGCCACGTCCTGAATGGATGGGTTCGGCCAAGATTAAGACCAGAGGTTCGTCCATGAGTGAGAAAAAACGGCCAGCTTTCCGACGCATCCTCCTGAAGCTCAGCGGTGAAGCCTTGATGGGGCGAACCGAATTCGGTATCTCGGCAGATGTGATCGAGCGCCTGGCGGCAGATATTCGCGAGCTGGTCGAGGCGCGAGTGCAGGTCGCTATGGTGGTCGGTGGTGGCAACATCTTTCGCGGTGTCGGCCTTGCCGGTCGAGGCATGGACCGTGTGACCGGTGATCAGATGGGCATGCTGGCGACCGTGATCAACGCGCTGGCATTGCAGGACTCCATCGAGCACGCTGGCATGACGGCACGCGTGATGTCGGCCATACGTATCAATCAGGTGTGTGAAGACTATATCCGGCGACGCGCCATCCGGCATCTCGAGAAGGGCCGAGTGGTGATCTTTGCCGCCGGCACAGGTAATCCGTTCTTCACCACCGACTCAGCAGCCAGTCTGCGAGCCATCGAGATCAATGCCGATCTTATGCTCAAGGCCACCAAGGTGGATGGGATCTACAGCGCCGATCCCATGACCGACGACAGCGCAAGGCGCTATACCCATCTGACCTACGACGAAGTCATCGACCAGCGATTGGCCGTGATGGATACTACTGCCATCGTGCTGTGCCGGGACAACGGCATGCCGCTGCGGGTATTCGATATCAACCGCGCCGGCGACCTGATGAATATCGTGACCGGGGCCGACGATATCGGCACTCTGGTTGATAACAACACGACAAGAGCCAAGGCATGATCGACGATATATACAACGATGCAAAGCAGCGCATGGACAAGACCATCAGCGTCATGCGCGATCAATTTGGCAAGATCCGTACCGGACGTGCCACTACCAGTATTCTCGATCACGTGATGGTCGATTACTATGGATCCAACGTGCCGTTGAGTCAGGCCGCCAACGTCGCGGTCGAGGATGCACGTACGATCACGGTACAGCCGTGGGAGAGGACAATGGTGCAGAAGATCGAAAAAGCCATCATGACCGCCGATCTCGGCCTCAATCCGTCGACTGCGGGGCAGGTGATCCGTATTGTGCTGCCGCCACTGACCGAGGAGCGTCGTCGCGATCTGGTCAAGGTGGTGCGCGCCGAGGCAGAGGACGGCCGTGTGGCCGTGCGCAATGTCCGCCGCGATGCCAACTCGGACATCAAGGAACTGCTGGGCGAGAAGGAGATCAGTGCGGATGATCAGCACGCCGGCGAACAGCGTATTCAGCAGCTGACGGATCAGCACATCGAACGCATTGACAGCCTGCTCCAGGACAAGGAGCAGGAAATCATGACGGTATAGGCTGGCGTATGCCGTTACCGCACCACGTCGCCATCATCATGGACGGCAACGGCCGCTGGGCCAGCCGTCGGGGACTGCCGCGTGCCGCCGGCCATCGTGCGGGCGCGAAGAAAGTGCGTGAAGTCATCGAGTGCGCGTCCGAGACCGGCGTGGAAGTACTCACGCTGTTCGCGTTTTCGAGTGAAAACTGGAATCGCCCGAGCGCCGAGGTTCGGCTACTGATGGATCTGCTCCGTCGTACCATCCGCCGTGAAGTGAATGCGCTGCACGCCAATAAGGTGCGTATGCATTTTGTGGGCGATCGCAGCCGGTTTTCGGCCGCCCTCAGCCGCGATATGGCGGCGGCGGAACAGCAGACGGCCGGCAATAACGGCCTCAAGCTTATCGTTGCGGTGGATTACGGTGGGCGTTGGGACATTGTTCAGGCCGCGCGCCGTCTGGCCGACGACTGCGTTGCCGGCCGTCGAAATCCGGCAGACATCGACGAGTCGATGCTGGCCGAATATACCAGTCTGGCCGGCTTCCGGCAGCCGGATCTGTTCGTGCGGACAGGCGGCGAGCGGCGTATCAGCAATTTTCTTCTCTGGGACCTCGCCTACAGCGAACTGCATTTCTGCGATGTGTTGTGGCCCGATTTTGACGCGGCCAGTTTTCGCGATTCGCTGACATGGTACGAGCAGCGCGATCGGCGTTTTGGTGGTCTGCCGTCGGCTGCCCGGGGTTGATCTGGTGCTGTTGACTCGGATCATCACGGCGCTGGTGGCGCTGCCGCTGGCGATCGCCGCCATCCTGTTCCTGCCAACCCCGCTGATGGCAGCTCTCGTGTTGGCGCTGATGTTATGTGGCGCCTGGGAGTGGGGCGCGCTGATGCGGCTGGGATTGCCCGGGCGACTGATACTCATGGCCAGTGTCTTCCTGCTGTCGATTCTGGTGGCTCTCTGGCGCCACAGCGAAGTAGGACCCGGTAGCGAAAGCGTATTGATCGGCCTGGCGGCCTTGCTATGGCTGACTGCGATTCTATGGATCGCGCGGTTTCCTCGCGACTGGGCCGGTACTCTGGGCCAGTCGGCGGTGGCCGGTCCGGTGGGTGCGATCCTGCTGGCTGCGCCGGTGGCGTCGGTGGCCTATCTGCACCAGTCCGACGACGGGCCGCTGCTCGTGCTGGTGTTGTGCTTTCTCGTATGGGCAGCCGATACCGGGGCCTATGCCGCCGGCCGCACGCTGGGCCGTCACAAGCTGGCGCCGAATGTGAGTCCAGGCAAGACCGTGGAAGGCGCGATCGGCGGCGCGCTCGCGGCACTTCTGGTAGCGGGCATTGCCGCGTTTGCGCTTGATTACACCGTGTCGCGTACACTTGGCATGATGGCACTTGGCGTATGGGTTGCGATCATCTCGATCGTGGGTGATCTGACGATCAGCATGTTCAAGCGTTCGGCCGGACTCAAGGACAGTGGCAAGCTGTTTCCCGGCCATGGCGGTGTTCTGGATCGGCTGGACAGCCTGATCGCAGCGGCACCGTGGTTTGTTCTGGGGCTGCACTGGTTGCCTGCGCAGACGTAATGTCGGCTCCCCCGCGTGGGTGGCTTTCTTCAACACGGCGGAGTTGGCGTTTCCATGACGCAATGGCTGATTTCGGCTGCGGCTTTCATCGTGTCCATCGGTGTGCTCGTGGCCATCCACGAATATGGTCATTACTGGGTCGCCCGGCGCATGGGCGTGCGCGTGCTGCGGTATTCGATCGGCTTTGGCAGCCGGATAGCTGGCTGGACCAGCCGCAGGACCGGCATTGAATACTGGCTGTCGGCGATACCGTTGGGCGGCTACGTCAAGATGCTCGACGAGCGCGAAGCGCCGGTGGCCGAAGCCGACCTGCCCTATGCCTTCAATCGGGTGCATCCGCTGCGACGAATCGCGATTGTGATTGCGGGCCCGGGTGTGAATATTCTGTTCGCGATTCTTGTCTACTGGCTGGTATTCATGCTGGGCGTGCCAGGTATCAAGCCTGTTCTCGAGGCTCCGCCATCGGGTAGCCTGGCCGCCGAGGCCGGCGTGCAATCACAGGATCAGGTTCGTTCGCTGGGCGGTTCGTCAATCCAGGACTGGCAGCAGTTGCGGCTGGCGCTGATCGAACGCGCGCTCGATCACGAGCGGGTATCGATGGAAGTGACTCATGGCGATGCAGCGCCGCGTCATCTCACCCTCGACCTGAGTTCAGCGCCAGCGGATCCCGATGCGCTGTTCGCCCGGCTCGGTATGGATCTCTACCAACCGCCGGCCACGCCACTCGTCGGCCAGGTCTTGCCTGGCTCGCCTGCCGCGGCGGCCGGGCTGCAGAGCGGCGATGAGGTGGTCTCTATCGACGGTCAGGCGATGGCTTCGCCTCAGGCGCTGGTCAAGGCTATCCGTGCTCGCCCAGGTCAAAGGGTCCATCTAACGGTGATGCGCAACGCTCAACAGCACGAACTGACGGCAACACTGGCTACCCGCAAGAGCGCCAGCGGCCAGTCGATCGGTCATCTGGGCGCGCAGATCACGGTAGATTCGGCGGCCTGGGACGCGATGCGAACCGTACGCCAATACGGCCCGCTGGCAGCTATTCCGCAGGCACTGGGCAAGACCTGGGAGCTGTCGGCGCTCACGGTGCGCCTGATGGGGCGCATGGTGATCGGCCAGGTTTCTTGGCATAACGTCAGTGGTCCCATCCAGATCGCGACCTTTGCCGGCCAGACCGCTCAGCTTGGTCTGGTCGCTTTTTTGAGTTTCATGGCGTTGATCAGTGTGAGTCTGGCGGTGCTGAACCTTCTGCCCATTCCGGTGTTAGACGGGGGGCATCTTCTGTATTATGCGATCGAATGGATACGGGGCCGGCCTCTGCCGGAGGCCGTGCAGTCGGCGGGACAACAGTTAGGGATGGTAGCTCTGCTGATGTTGATGACCGTTGCTTTCTACAACGATATCCTGCGCTTGCTCGGGTAGCGGAGCCGGGGAACCTCTGATCTATTCATACGCGGTCGCGCCGAAGTCTTCAGCGCGCGGCGGGCCAGGAAGAGGAATGCCAGTTTGCTTATTGCCAATACACGACCGATGGCGCCGTCCAGACGCGCGCTGAAGCGAGACTGCACTCGTCGTGCCGGGTCCGTCCTGCTGACGCCATCGATTGGCGGTGTCTCTCGAGTCGACTCGCCCGTTCGAGTTGCGCAACGGGGTCGGCGATCTCGGAATGCGGTCGTCGGTGTTGTGCCGACGACCAGAGCCGTCGGCGGCTATGGTGTCATCCTGTCGAGGATCGTGTCCCAGTCGCTCGCGGCCGGGAAGTCTTTCCGAACCGAAGTCTGTCACGAGACTTTTCCAGGCGCCCTGCAGGCATGCGGCCCTGGGTACCCGCACGGTTCGCGTATGAATAGATCAGAGGTTTCTTAGTATGTCCGGTTTTTTCAAGCGTACGGCCTGTGCGCTGATGTTGATGTATGCCGCGGGTGCCTGGGCGCAGTCGTACGACTTCCAGATCGCGAACATTCAGGTGCAGGGTGTACAGCGGCTTGAGCCGGGCACCGTACTTACCTATCTGCCGGTGAGCGTCGGCGATCGCATGACCGAGGCGCGCGCTCAGCAATCGATCCGGGCACTCTACGACACGGGCTTGTTCGAGAATGTCTCACTCGATCGTCGTGGCAACACGCTCATCGTGCACGTCAGTGAACGGCCCGAGATCGCGCGTTTCAAGCTCGAGGGCAACAAGGCGCTCGGCGGCAAGAAGCTGAAAAAAGCACTTAAGGATCAGGGGCTGGCGCAGGGCGAGCTCTACAAGCGATCCCTGCTCGATTCGCTACAGCAGGAACTCCGGCGGCAGTACTACGCCAATGGCTATTACAGCGTGAAGATCGACACCAAGGTGACCAACCTCGGCAACAATCGGGTCGCGATCGATATCAAGGTCAAGGAAGGCCCAATTGCCTCGATCAAGGACATCAATATCATCGGCAACCACAAGTTCTCCGATGAACAGCTCAAGAGTGTATTCAAGCTGAAGTCGCATCGTCCGTTCTATACACATCCATTGACCTTCTGGAAGAGTCCGGACAAGTACTCGCGTGAAAAACTGGTCGGCGACCTCGAGTCGCTCAACTCCTTCTACAAGAACCGTGGTTACATCCGTTTCAACGTGACGTCGGTGCAGGTATCGCTGTCGCCGGACAAGCGCAACGTTTTTCTCACCGTCAACGTCAACGAGGGGGCGCAATACAAAATTGCCGACTACAAGTTTGCCGGTGACATGATTGTTCCCGAAGCTACGCTCCAACGGTTGGTGAAGGTCAAGGCCGGGGAAGTATTCTCGCGCGCCGATGTGGACGCGTCCTCCGATGCCATCAGTTCGGGTCTGGCCGACTTCGGCTATGCGTTCGCCAACGTTGACCCGCTGACCAAGGTAGACGAAAAGTCCAAGACGGTGGATCTGACGTTTTTCATCGACCCCGGCAAGCGGACTTATGTTCGCCAGATCGTCTTTAGCGGCAATGACAAGACCAACGATGAGACCCTTCGCCGCGAAATGCGTCAGTTCGAAGGCGCGCCTTATTCACGACGGGCCGTGCAACGTTCGCGCACCCGCCTCGCACGGCTGCCGTTCATTCAGGACGTGACGGTCAATACCAAGAAGGTGCCCGGGTCGGATGATCTGGTGGACGTCGATTACGGCTTGACCGAGCGGGCCGCCGGCCAGATCCAGTTCGGCGTTGGTTTTTCCAACGCCGAGGGCTTTCTGATCAACGGAACCGTGAAGCACACCAACTTCCGCGGTACCGGCGATACCGTGGAGATATCGGCCCAGACCAACTCCTATGCCAAGAGCATCAGCGGCAGCTTTACCAATCCATACTTCACGGATGAGGGGGTATCGCGTACTTTTTCCGCCTTCTATCGCAAGACCAACTCTTTGACTCGCTACGGCTCCAGTTTCAATCTGGACTCGATCGGCGGGGCGATGACCTTCAACTTCCCGATCACCGAGTACTCGAATATCACCGCGGGTATTGGTGTCGCGACAAACAAGATCACGTCGCCGGTCAACAGAAATGGCCAACAGGTGGTCTCGGATCAATTGGCACGTTTTGTACGTGACAATGGCGCAAGCGCCACGACTTATGAACTGCGCACGGGATGGACGCGCGATACGCGCAACAAGACGTTCTTCGCGACCCGCGGCACGCTGACCAGCGTCAACTTCAATATCAAGGGGCCGGGCTCCGATCTTGAATATTACAACGCCAGCATAAAACAACAGCGCTATTTCCGAGTTGGGTCGTGGATACCCAAACTCTCGGACAAGGTCGTGCTGAACATGACCGGCCGGATTGGCCAGACTGCCATCTGGGGCAAGGGGACTGACGTGCCGCCCTACGATAATTTCTTCGCCGGCGGCGCGCAGTCGGTGCGTGGTTTTCGCAACGGCGGCGTCGGCCCGCGTGATTCCTTCAACAATCCCTACGGTGGCCAATTCCTCACTACTCTGCAGTCTGATCTGGTGATTCCGACTTTCCTGAAGTCTGACAACAAAACCACCCGTTTCAGCCTGTTCTACGATATCGGCCGGGTATACGCCCGCGCTCAGGATTTCAACGCTTCCAAACTCGACAGCTCTGCGGGCGTGGCTTTCGACTGGTTCACACCGTTCTTCGGGCTGCTGCGCGTCAGCTATGCGCCCTATATAAACAAGCAGCCGGGCGACAAGGTCAATCGCTTTCAATTCTCTTTCGGCACCAGCTTCTGATTGACTAGTATGAAGACCGGGAAATCGAGATCGATGGCAATGCCTGCACGCCGGACAATGGCCTGCTTTGCGGTGGCGATGTGTGCTTCCTTGGTCAGTCTTGCGGCCATGGCACAGCCATCTGCCGGGGTGGCTCAAAAGCCGACCGAGGCGCCCAGGATCGGCGTAGTCGATCTCACACGGCTGGTCAATGAATCGCCACAGGCACAGCAGGCCAAGGATCATATGGCCAAACGCTTTGCCAAACGAAAGACTGCGCTGGAGCAGGCAGCACATACGCTGCAGGTCAAGATGGATCGACTCAAGGACAACGCCGACAAGATGAGCGATGCGCAGCGCGATAAGCTGTCATCGGATGTGCGTGACAGCCAGCATGATCTTGCGCTTAAGCAGAGCCGCTATAACGATGACGTGTCGGATGCCGAAACCGAGGAGCTCAAGCAATTGCGCGCCGACCTGCGCTCGGAAATCAATGCCTATGCCAAAGCGCATGACTACGATGTGATCCTCGGCGATTCCGTGCTTTATGCAAATCCGAAGCTGGATATCACCGACCAGGTGCTGGCGCGGCTGAGCAAAAGGCCATAGGCGGTGTCGGAATTATCGGCTCCGAAGAGCTACCCGCTGAAAGCGCTAGTCGAACGTTTCGCTCTTGAATACAGCCACGCTGAAGCAGATCCGTTGATCACCGCGCCCTGCGCGCTGGCTCCCGGCCGGTCGGGTGGCATTGCATTCGCCGAGCATGATTCGCAGGCCGAAGATGTCAGGATCAGCCAGGCGGAAGCCATCGTCGTAACGCGGTCGCTGGCCGAAGCGGCAGGTCTGAGCCGGGCCGCGCTCGTCGTCAGCCCGCGGCCGCGGCTGACTTTTGCCCGTATCGCCGGACTCTTCGAACGCGTCTCGACGGTCGCTGGTATTCATCCGAGCGCAATTATCGATGGGTCGGCGAATATTGCAGCGGACGTCTCGATTGGCGCACACGCCGTCGTCGAGGCCGCGGTAAGTATCGGCGCCGGCACGGTCATTGCTGCAGGCGCGGTGATCGGCGCTGGGGCGACCGTAGGAGAGCAGGGACGAATCGGCGCGAATGCCTGTCTTCTTTCGGCCTGCGTGCTCGGCGACCGCGTCAGTGTCGAGCCAGGGGCCGTGATTGGTGCCAGGGGGTTTGGTCTGGTGCCCGGACCGGAAGGCATGGAAGCGGTGCCGCAGCTGGGCCGTGTACGTATCGGCGACGACGTCGAGATCGGGGCGAACTCGACCATCGACCGAGGTGCGCTGGACGACACGATCATTCATGATCGGGTCAAGATCGATAATCAGGTACATATTGCGCACAATTGCGTCATCGGCGCGCACACGGTGATTGCTGGCTGTACCGGTATTGCCGGCTCCTGCGTGATCGGTCAACGTTGCCTGATCGGCGGGGGGGTCGGCATCGGAGATCACGTTTTGATTGCCGACGATGTCATCATCACGGCGGCAAGCCAGGTGCCCAAGCATATCAATTCCCCCGGGGTATATTCGTCGACATTCCGCGCCATGCCAGCGCGTAGCTGGCGCAAGCGCCTGGCGTTGTTCCGAGCGCTTGACCGGATTGAAGGTCGCCTGCGGCGGATAGAAGACAAAAACTGATTCTTGCGGAGACAACAATGAACGAACTGGACGATATTCGAGCGATTATGAAGCGGGTGCCGCATCGCTATCCGTTCCTGCTGGTCGATCGCGTGATTGAATGCGAGCCGGGCAAGTCGATTACCGCGCTCAAGAACGTGACTGTGAACGAGCCTTTCTTTATCGGCCATTTTCCGGGCCATCCGGTGATGCCCGGCGTATTGATTCTTGAAGCACTGGCGCAAGCCGGGCTCCTGCTCGGCATGCGTACCGTCAACGCCGACGATGGCACCATCGTGTATTTTGCCGGAATCGACAAGGCGCGCTTCAAGCGCCAGGTCGTGCCGGGCGACCAGCTCATGCTCAAGTTGGTGATCGGCTCGGCCAAGAAACGTCTGTGGCGCTTCGACGCCGAGGCATGGGTGGGCGACGAGCTGGCCTGCCGGGCGCAGCTGATGGCGATTCCGACGAGGCCTGCCGACGTTGACGGAGACGTTTGATGCCGGTTGATCGCATGGCCCAGGTACATCCCGAGGCCAGCATCGCCGACGACGTCGAGATTGGTCCGTTCACGGTGATCGGTCCGCATGTGACGATCGGTGCTGGCTCCCGGATTGGCTCCCATGTGGTTATCGACGGCCATACGACGTTGGGCCAGAACAATGAGGTCTACCAGTTCGTATCGCTGGGTGCGGCGCCACAGCATCGCGGTTACAAGGGTGAGCCGACCGAGCTCGTTATTGGTGATCGCAATACTTTCCGCGAGTACTGCAGTATTCACCGCGGCACCATGCTCGATCAGGGCGTGACCCGCATCGGCAACGACAATCTATTGATGGCCTACACCCACGTGGCCCACGATTGTGTGTTGGGTAGCGGCATTACCATGGCCAACGGGGCCAGTCTTGCCGGCCATGTCCATATTGGCGATCATTGTGTGTTGGCGGGTTTTGCGTTGGTGTATCAGTTTCGCCACGTCGGCAAGCTTGCGTTTCTGGCTTATTGCAGCGGTGTGGTGCAGGACGTGCCGGCGTTCGTCCGCTCGGCGGGATCACCGGCCGAGCCGCACGGCCTGAATTCTATTGGCATGCGTCGCAACGGATACTCCAACGACGAGATCGCCGCCGCCAAGAAAGCCTATCGCACGCTGTATCGCTCAAAACTGCGATTGGCAGATGCCAAGGAAGCGATTCGCAAACAGGCCGAGTCGAGTCCCGCCGTACAGACCCTGCTTGAGTCACTGGACAACGCTCAGCGCGGCATCATTCGCTGACGCCCGCCGCTTTATTCTCACGCCGTGGCAGGACATCGCAACCCGCCGCCTCCTGTCCGCGATCGACGTGAGCATGATGAATGAAGACTGACGTGTCAGTGGCCGGAGTTTGCATCACGAGCGTCAAGCAAGACGAACCGACCAGCGGCATGCCCGAGAACCGGATCAGCGGGGCAGCGGTCAGGACAGCCGCACCCCGGTTCTTCGTTGTCGCCGGCGAAGTCTCCGGTGATGCCCTGGCGGCAGGGCTGATTCGCGAGCTGCGCCGGCACTGGCCGGATGCCTGCTTCGAAGGCGTCACGGGTCCATTGATGCGGGCCGAGGGCTGTGGGTCGCACGCCGACATCGAGGCGCTTTCGCTGTTTGGCGTGAGCGAGGTGATCGGCCAGATTCCACGTCTGCTGCGCCTGCGTAAGCAATTGTTCGAGTCGGTAGCACAGCAGCGCCCGACGGCCTTTATCGGAGTCGATGCGCCAGCGTTCAATACGCGTCTGGAAGAGCGGGTGCGCGCGCTGGGTGTACCGACGGTGCACTATGTCTGCCCGACGGCCTGGGCCTGGCGGTCGGGCCGGACACGCCGTATCCGCAAGGCCGTTGACCTCATGTTGGCGATCTTCCCGTTCGAGCCCGACTTCTTTGCGGCGCACCATGTGCCGGTGACGTTTGTTGGTCATCCGCTGGCCGATAGGTTGCCGTTGCATCCTGATAGCGCCGCCGCGCGCGAGGCACTGGGCTTGGCCACCGACGGTAAGCTGATAGGCCTCCTGCCCGGCAGCCGGGGCTCGGAGGTGGGCCGGCTCGGGCCGCGCTTTCTGAGTGCCGCGCAGTGGCTTGCCGCGCGTCAGCCAAACCTGCGCTTCGTGGTTCCTGCGGCCAACGTCAAGGTGCGCAGGCTGTTTGAAGCAGCGCTGGCCGAGTTCGGGCATGGGCTGGATGTGACCGTTATCGACGGCCGTTCGCGCGAGGTGATGCGCGCAGCAGACGTCTTGCTGGTGGCATCGGGCACGGCAACGCTCGAGGCACTGCTGGCCAAGACGCCGATGGTCGTAGCCTACGAACTCTCGGCGTTCAACTACTGGCTTGCCCGCGGCCTCGACCTGATCAAGACCGAATTTGTCAGCATGCCGAACCTGCTGGCCGGCCACGCGTTGGTGCCGGAACTGCTTCAGGAGGACGCCGATCCGGCCATGCTGGGTGCCTGGATCTATCGGCTGCTGCATTCGCCGGCAGCACGCGCGCGCCAGACCGATGTTTTCGACCAGATCCATCAAGGGCTGGCGCGCGATGCCGATGCAAGCGCTGCACGCGCGGTGATCGAGTTGCTGGAAGCGCGCTCATGAGCCCCAAGTTTGCCTGTCCACTGGTTGCCGGGGTCGACGAGGTCGGTCGTGGCCCATTGGCCGGGCCGGTGGTGGCGGCAGCCGTGATTCTGCCGGCCAGTCCGCTGCCAAGAGGGCTGGCGGATTCAAAAGCGCTCAGCGCGGCCAAACGAGAGCGCCTGGATGACAAGATCCGCGGCTGTGCCATCGCCTGGGCGATCGCCGAAGCCTCGGTTGCCGAGATCGACGCGCTGAATATTCTGCAGGCCAGCCTGCTCGCCATGCAGCGCGCCGTGGTGGCGTTGAAGCCAGCGCCGCTGGCGGCATGGATCGATGGCAACCGGCCGCCGGCGCTGGCGATTACAACGCGCGCAATTGTGGGCGGCGATGGGCTGGTGCCAGCCATCAGTGCCGCATCGATTATCGCCAAGGTGGCGCGCGATCGACAGATGATCGCATTCGACACGACCTATCCTGGCTACGGGTTCGCTCAGCACAAGGGCTACGGTACCGCGGTGCATCGCGCGGCCTTGGAAGCGCTGGGTCCGAGCCCGATCCATCGCCTCAGCTTCGCGCCGGTGGCCAGGGCAGCTGCAGCACACCAGCTGCGCTGAGCGCAATCGGCGCCTGATATTACACGTTACGATAAGTGTTGAACGAGGGCTGCCTGCGCAGCGCTCGCCGTTTTTTGAGCTTCGCGAGTTTCGTCGATGACCACGTCTTTTGTTCACCTGCGCGTCCATACTGAATATTCGTTGTCGGACGGCGTGGTTCGTATCAAACCACTGCTGGCACAGACGCGCGAGGCCGGGATGCCGGCCGTAGCGGTGACCGACAACGTCAACCTGTTCGGCATGGTGAAGTTCTACAAGGCAGCACTGAGCGCCGGCGTCAAGCCGATTGCGGGCGTCGATCTGCAGATCGACGAAGGCCCTGATCAGCCGGCTTCGCGGCTCACGCTGCTGGCCCAGCACCGCGAAGGCTATCGCAATCTCTGCGACATACTTACGCAGGCCTATCTGCACGGCCAGCATCGTGGCCAGGTGCTGGCCGAGCGCGCATGGATCGCCGAGCAATCGGACGGTCTGATTGCCCTGTCTGGCGGCATGAGCGGAGATACTGGCCAGGCACTGCTGGCGGGCAAGATGGAGCTCGCCGCGAGCCGGGCACGGGAATGGCAGGCGATATTCGGCGATCGCTACTATCTGGAGATCACGCGCTGTGAGCGCTCGGGTGAATCGGCCTGGCTGTCGGAAACGGTTGGACTGGCGCTGGCGCTGGATATCCCCGTGGTGGCGACCAACGACGTGCGTTTTCCTACCGCCGACGATTTCGATGCCCACGAGGCACGCGTGGCTATCCACGGCGGCTATACGCTGGCTGATCCGCGGCGACCGAAGAACTACAGCCGCGAGCAATATCTGAAGACGCCGGCCGAAATGGCCGAGCTGTTTGCCGATCTGCCGGAGGCACTGGAGAACAGCGTCGAGATCGCACAGCGTTGCAATCTCGAACTGACGCTGGGCGAGAACGTGCTGCCGGAATTTCCGGTGCCGGAAGGCCACGATGCGTCGACCTTCTTGCGGGCCGAATCCGAGGCCGGCCTGGCCAAGCGACTGGCCGTGCTTTATCCCGACGCCGACGAACGCGCCCGACGCCAGGCCGAATACGACGCGCGCCTCGATCACGAACTCGACGTGATCAAGACCATGGGCTTCCCCGGTTACTTTTTGATCGTGGCGGACTTCATCCGCTGGGCCCGCGAGAACGGCGTGCCGGTGGGGCCGGGTCGTGGTTCCGGCGCGGGTTCGCTGGTGGCTTACGTGCTCGGCATCACCGACCTCGATCCCTTGGCCTACGATCTGCTGTTCGAGCGCTTTCTCAACCCCGAACGCGTGTCCATGCCCGACTTCGACGTCGACTTCTGCATGGACGGCCGCGATCGGGTGATTGAGTACGTCGCCCAGCGCTACGGCCAGGAAAAAGTCAGCCAGATCATCACCTACGGCACTATGGCCGCCAAGGCCGTGGTGCGCGACGTCGGCCGTGTGCTGGGCCACCCGTACGGCATGGTCGATCGCATCGCCAAGCAAATACCGTTTGCCCCGGACATGACACTGACCCGCGCGCTGGAAGAGTCCGAGGAACTGCGTGCCTCGCGCGAGGACGAGGAAGTCGGTTATCTGCTGGATCTGGCGCTCGCACTTGAAGGACTGTCCCGCAACCCCGGCAAACACGCCGGCGGCGTGGTTATCGCGCCGTCTAATCTGATCGACTTCACTCCGCTCTATTGTGAACCCGGCGGCAACAACCGGGTCACCCAGTTCGACAAGGACGACGTCGAGGCCGTGGGCCTGGTCAAGTTCGACTTTCTAGGCCTGCGGACTCTGACCATCATCGACCGCGCGGTCCAGGTCGCCAACGCGCGGCTGGCGAAATCGGACCGGAAACCGATCGATATCCGCTCGATCCCGCTCGACGACAAGAAGCCCTACGATCTGCTCAAGGCCGGCGACACCACCGCTGTCTTCCAGCTCGAATCCTCTGGTATGCGGCGGCTGGTCAAGCGTCTGCAGCCAAGCGAGCTGGAAGACATCGTAGCGCTTGTGGCGCTGTATCGGCCGGGCCCGCTGGAGTCGGGCATGGTCGAGGACTACATCGACCGCAAGCACGGCCGGGCCAAGGTGGTTTACCCGCACGACAGCCTGGCGGAAGTGCTCGAGCCCACCCACGGCGTCATCCTGTATCAGGAGCAGGTGATGCAGATCGCCCAGGTGCTGGCCGGCTACAGCCTGGGCAACGCCGATCTGCTGCGTCGTGCCATGGGCAAGAAGAAGCCGGAGGAGATGGCCAAGCAGCGCGATGGCTTCGTCAAGGGCGCAGTGGACAAAGGCATTGCCGAGGAGACCGCAGCCTATATCTTCGACCTGGTGGAAAAATTCGCCGGCTACGGCTTCAACAAGTCGCATTCGGCGGCCTATGCGCTGGTGTCGTACCAGACAGCCTGGTTGAAGGCTTATTATCCCGCCGACTTCATGTCGGCGGTGCTCTCGGCGGATATGGATCACACCGACAAGGTCGTGATCATGATCGACGAGTGTCATCGGCTCGAGATCGACGTGGTGCCGCCGGACGTCAATGCCTCCGAATACAATTTCTCGGTGGTCGACGACCAGGCGATCCGCTATGGCCTGGGCGCTCTGAAGGGCCTGGGCCGAGGAGCGATCGAGGCGGTCATTGAAGAACGTAATACCGCCGGGCCCTATGCCAATCTCTATGATTTCTGCCGTCGGGTGGATACCTCGCGGATCAACCGGCGGGCGTTGGAGGCGTTGATCAATGCCGGCGCACTGGACGGCCTGGGCCCGAACCGCGCCAGCCTCATGCACGGACTGACGCGGGCCCTTGCGGCCGCCAGCCAGGATCGCTCGGCGGCATCGGTCGGACAGAACGACATGTTCGGCCTGGCCGAATCGCCCGACACCGCAGGCCCGCCGCTGGAACGGCTCGACGAGTGGCCGGAAGACCAACGGCTCAAAGCTGAACGCGACACCCTGGGCTTGTACCTCACCGGCCATCCGATCAAGGCCTGGGAAGAGGAGCTGGCGTTGATGACCCACGGCAAGATTGCGGACCAGATAGCCGCGATGCCCCGCCCGGAAGAAGGCGCAGGGCGCGGCGGGCGCCGCAATGGCAAGCGTAATGCCATCGTCGCCGGCCTGGTGGTGGAAGTCCGGCGGATGAAAAAAGGCAAGCGAATTATTGTCGTGCTCGACGACGGCTCGGCGCGGATCGAATGTCCGTTGTTCGAGGACAAGGCGGCCGAATTTGGGCATCTGCTCACTGCCGATCGGCTGGTGATCGTCGAAGGCTCGCTGCAGTATGATGATTTCACGGACGGCTTCCGGCTGAACGCCAACAACGTGATGGACGTCGAGGGCGCGCGGGCGCGTTTTGCCAGCCGTATCCTGCTGCAGCTGCAGTCCGAGGCGCGCCTGGATATGGACGCACTGGCTGGGTGTGTTGAGCGCTATCGAGCCGACGCCGGTTGCGATGTCGTGGTGCGCTATGCCAACGCCGAAGCGCGCGCGGTATTGACCCTTGGTGAGACCCGTCTGCGTATCTGTGATGGCCTGCTGGCTGATTTACGCACGGTAGTGGGTGCGGACAAGGTGCAAGTGCGTTATCGTCGTGTTTAGATAACAGATTGAACCGCGACACCCCAAAAACGACCCTAGACGAAGATACCGATGGCGCAAAAAAACCTCGACTACCTCGCTTTTGAACAGCCGATTTCTGAGCTACAGCAGAAGATCGAGGAACTGCGTTTCGTCGCCGACGACAGCGAGGTCAACCTCAGCGAGGAGATCACGCGCCTCGAGGGCAAGCAGCGCGGTCTGACCGAACAGATATTCTCGAAGTTGTCGACCTGGCAGGTTGCGCAGATGGCACGCCATCCGCTCCGGCCTTATACGCAGGACTATATCGACGGGGTGTTTACGGATTTCGTCGAACTGCACGGTGATCGGACCTACGCCGACGACCCTGCCATCATTGGCGGCATCGCCCGCCTGGCCGGCCATTCAGTGATGGTGATAGGCCATGAGAAAGGTCGTGATACCAAGGAAAAGATTCATCGCAACTTCGGCATGCCCAAACCGGAGGGCTATCGCAAGGCCCTGCGTCTGATGAAGACCGCCGAGCGGTTCCATATGCCGGTGCTGACCTTCATCGATACACCGGGCGCGTACCCGGGCATTGGTGCGGAAGAGCGCAATCAGTCGGAGGCGATTGCGCGCAACCTTTTCGAGATGGCCCGCCTGCGGGTGCCCATCATCTGCACCGTGATCGGCGAGGGCGGGTCCGGCGGCGCGCTGGCGGTCGGGGTGGGCGATACGCTGATGATGCTGCAATACAGTGTCTATTCGGTAATTTCGCCGGAAGGCTGTGCCTCGATTCTGTGGAAATCTGCTGACAAGGCCGAGGAAGCCGCTGAGGCCATGCGCATATCATCGGTAGATCTCAAGCGCCTCAAGCTGGTCGACGACGTCATTGAGGAACCGTTGGGCGGCGTCCATCGGGATCCGGAAGCGCTCATGGCGAATCTCAAGGACCGCCTGCTCGCGCAGCTGGCCCGCCTCAAGCATATGGATATCGATGCCCTGCTCGAGGCGCGTTACCAGCGCTGGATGAACTTCGGCGACTTCAAGTCCGAGGCATAGCCCGTGGGGTGAGTCCGCTAATCGGTGCACTGGCCGTGCCGCCAGTGGACGGTGCCCGTATCGCTGTGGCCTTCAGCGGTGGCGGTGATTCGACCGCGCTTTTGCACGCAGCCGCTGCGGTCCACGGCGCGGCCCATATGCATGCGTTGCATGTCTGTCATCATCTGCAACCGCAGTCCGAAGACTGGGCGACGCATTGCGCCAATGTGTGCCGTGGCTGGGGCATCGAATTCACGCGTCTCGATGTCCGCGTCGATAGCGCAGGCGACGGCATGGAAGCCGGCGCCAGACAGGCGCGCTACGCTGCGCTTTCCGATGCGCTTGCCGAACACGGGTTGCTGGCCGTGGCTCATCATGCCGAGGACCAGGCCGAGACATTTCTGAGTCAGGCGCTGCGCGGTGCCGGCGTACATGGCCTGGCGAGCATGCCCGTCGTGGCGGCACTCGGCGCCGGCTGGCTCTGGCGGCCCTGGCTGGCACTGCCGCGCCAGACAATCGTCGACTATCTGACCGCGCACAAGCTGACGTGGATCGAGGATCCTTCCAATCAGGATCCGGCGATCGGGCGCGGCTATCTGCGGCGCAAGGTGTGGCCGGCGTTATCCGGCCGCTGGCCCGCAGCGGCCACTACCTTGTCGCGCAGCGCGCGCTGGGCGGCCCAGGCAGCCGAGGCGATAGACGCGCTGGCCGCGATCGATCTGGAACAAGCGCGGGCCCCGCAACAGACCTTGCGGCTGGCGGCTCTTGCCAGACTATCCCCGGCACGCACAAGTCAGTTATTGCGGCGCTGGCTGGCCGATGTGCACGCCGATCCTCCGGATCATCGCCATCTCGACCAGATCCAGAGATTGTGCGCTGCGCGCGTGCCCGCGAGTGCGCGCGTGGTGTTCGCGGATACGGAGGTACGTGCGTACGACGGCTATTTGTTTGCGATGCGGCGGCTGGCTGTGCCTCCGGCCGGCAGGCTGGCCTGGAACGGTCACACGCGATTGACGCTCCCTGGCGATGCCGGGCAACTATCCGTCCAGAAATGCGATGCGCGAGGGACAGGCTCGGGCGGCGCGATTTTCCAGGTCGGGTTTCGACAAGGCGGTGAATGGTTGGCCACTGGCCGTGGCTCGGGTCGATTGCTGAAGGACTGGTTCACCGACCGGCGCGTGCCACCGTGGCAGCGCGAGCGCGTGCCACTGATCTATGCAGGAAAGAGTTTACTGGCGGTTGGGGACCTGTGGGCACAGCCAGCCGCCAATACATGGCCCGGAGGCGTTCCACGAGTATTCATCTGGCGTCATAGCCTGCCTGGAATGTCATCACGCGTTGTCGACGGCAGGCCTTTGGGCTAGCATGCGCGCCAGGATTCCCCTCAGAATGATTGAAGACGGCGCATGGTATCCGACGTGACCGGCACCCGGTATATTTTCGTGACGGGCGGGGTGGTTTCCTCGCTGGGCAAGGGCATCGCAGCAGCCTCTCTTGGCGCGTTGCTGGAAGCGCGCGGGCTGAGCGTATCTGTGATCAAGCTCGATCCCTACCTCAACGTCGATGCGGGCACCATGAGCCCGTTCCAGCACGGCGAGGTATATGTCACGCGAGACGGCGCCGAAACCGATCTGGATCTGGGCCACTACGAACGTTTCATGAAGACGCGTACGTCGCGGCTATCGAACTTCACGACCGGCCAGATCTACAACAACGTCATCAACAAGGAACGACGGGGGGATTATCTGGGCGGGACGGTACAGGTCATCCCGCATATCACCGATGAGATCAAGCGCTGCATCCTCGAAGGCGGTGAAGGCGCGGATATCTGTCTGGTAGAGATCGGCGGCACGGTAGGCGACATCGAATCGCTGCCGTTTCTGGAAGCGATCCGCCAGTTCGGCGTCGAACTGGGCCACGACCGGGTGCTGTTCATGCACCTGACGCTGGTGCCCTACATCCCCTCGAGTCAGGAGATGAAGACCAAGCCGACCCAGCATTCGGTGAAGGAGCTGCGTTCGATCGGTATCCAGCCGGATATCCTGATCTGTCGCACCGACCGCCCGCTGCCGGAGAACGAGCGCCGCAAGATCGGACTGTTCACCAACGTGCCTGATCGCGCGGTGATTGCCGCCCAGGACGTCGACGACATCTACAAGATGCCCGGGCTGCTGCAAAAGCAGAAGCTCGACGAGCTGGTCATGAATCATTTCAGCCTGGAGGCACCGCACGCCGACTTGTCCAACTGGTCGGCTCTGGTGGATGCTCGCACCAGCCAGGACGAATCAGTGCGCGTGGCCATGGTCGGCAAGTACGTCGATCTGGCAGACGCCTATAAATCGGTTAACGAAGCGTTGTCGCACGCTGGCCTGCATACCGGAACTCGTGTCGATATTCACTATGTGGATTCGGAAACCGTTGAGAAGGGTGCGGCCGAAGCACTGGCCGATATCGACGCTATCCTGGTGCCCGGCGGTTTCGGCGAGCGCGGTATTGAAGGCAAGATTGCCGCGGTGCGTCACGCTCGAGAGAATCGCATACCGTACTTTGGCATCTGTCTGGGTATGCAGGTCGCCTGCATCGAATATGCGCGCAACGTGGCGGGCCTGGCGGGCGCACACAGCACCGAGTTCGATCCCGAGCCCGCGCACGCGGTGATTGCGCTGGTCACCGAATGGCACGACTCGGCCGGCGGTATCCAGAAGCGCGACGCCGGAGTCGATCTCGGCGGTACGATGCGTCTGGGTGAGCAACGTTGTCTGCTGGTCGACGACACACTCGCCGAGCGCTGCTACGGCGTCGACGAGATCTTTGAACGTCATCGCCACCGCTACGAATTCAACAACCACTATCGCCAAGCCCTCGCCGACAAGGATCTGGTGTTCTCTGGTTTCTCGGCTGATGACGGACTGGTCGAGATCGTTGAAATTGCCGACCATCCCTGGTTCCTCGGCTGCCAGTTTCATCCGGAATTCACGTCGACGCCGCGGTCAGGGCACCCCTTGTTTATCGGGTTTATCGCGGCGGCGCGACGGTGCAAGCTCGCATGACGCGGGCCATGAATCTGGCCGGATTCGAAGTCGGCGTCGATAAACCGCTGTTCCTGATTGCCGGGCCCGACAGCCTGGAATCAAAACAGCTGGCGGTCGATATCGCCGGCCACGTAGCAGAGATCTGCCGCGAGCTGGGTATCGGCTATATCTTCAAGGGATCGTTCGACAAGGCCAACCGCAGCTCGCACGCGAGCTATCGTGGCCCTGGTATGGACGCAGGGCTGGAGACGCTGGCTGCCGTCAAGCGCGAGATCGGCGTGCCGGTGACCACCGACGTACACCTCGAGGCACAGGTGGCGCCGGTGGCCACCGTGGTCGATCTGCTGCAGACCCCGGCTTTTCTCTGTCGCCAGACGGATTTCATCCAGGCGGTTGCAGCCAGCGGCGTCCCGGTTAATATCAAGAAAGGTCAGTTCTTGTCGCCGGCCGAAATGCAAGGCGTGGTGGCCAAGGCAAGGGAAGTGGGCGGTAAGGACATACTGGTCTGCGAGCGTGGCTTCTCGTTTGGCTACAACAATCTGGTGGTTGACATGCGCGGGCTGGCCATGATGCGCGCCACCCACTGTCCGGTCGTGTTCGATGCCACCCATTCGGTGCAGTTGCCCGGCGGGCTGGGCGCAAGCTCTGGTGGCGCGCGTGAGCATATCCCGGTGCTGGCGCGAGCCGCGGTTGGCGTCGGCGTGTCGGGCCTGTTCATGGAAACTCATCCCGACCCGGACCATGCCCTGTGCGACGGGCCCAATTCCTGGCCGCTGGCGCATATGCGCGGTCTGCTTGAAACGCTGGTCGAGCTGGATACGGTAGTCAAGAGCCACGGCTATATGGAATATTCGCTGAGCGACGGTTAGAGTCAGTCAATCAGATCAACCCATTTCAACCCAAAGACATCGATACGCTTATGTCCAAGATATCCAAGACACGCGGCTACCAGGTCATTGATTCTCGCGGCAACCCGACGGTTGCCGTTCAGATCGAACTCGACAGCGGCGCCACCGGGCTGGCCATGGTGCCGTCGGGTGCCTCTACGGGCAGTCTGGAAGCGGTGGAGCTGCGCGACAACGACGCCGATCGTTTCCTTGGCAAGGGTGTGACCCGCGCGGTGGCCAACGTCAATGGCGAGATCGCTCAGAAGGTCAAGGGCCATGACGCCGACGACCAGGTCGGTCTCGACAAGATGCTGATCGGTCTCGACGGTACCGACAACAAGGGCCGCCTGGGCGCGAACGCGCTGCTTGGTGTCTCGCTGGCCTCGGCGCGTGCAGCGGCCAACGACGCAGGGCAGGGGCTGTACGCGTTCCTGGGCCACGACGAGGCCACGCATCTGCCGGTACCGATGATGAACGTCATCAACGGCGGCGAGCACGCCTCGAACAATGTCGACATCCAGGAATTCATGATCGTGCCGGCTGGCTTGCCGAGCTTCACGGAAGCCTTGCGCTGCGGGGCCGAGATATTCCAGCATCTCAAGAAGTTGCTGGGCGAGCGCGGGATGTCGACAGCGGTAGGCGACGAGGGCGGTTTCGCCCCTGATCTGCCCTCGAACGCGGCCGCATTGGAAACTCTGGTTGAAGCCATCAAGCGCGCAGGCTACAAGCCGGGTGAGGAAGTGTTCCTAGGCATTGACGCTGCCAGCACCGAGTTCTGCGAAAACGGTATCTACAAGCTGGCCGGCGAAGGCAAGGAATATGACGCCGCCGGTTTCGTCGATTATCTGGCCGGGCTGGTGGATCAGTATCCGATCATTACCATCGAAGACGGCATGGCCGAAGAGGACTGGGATGGCTGGGCGCTGCTCACCGAGCGTCTGGGGGACAAGATCCAGCTGGTGGGCGACGATCTGTTCGTGACCAACACGCGTATTCTGCAGCGCGGTATCGAGCAGGGTATTGCCAACTCGATTCTGATCAAGCCGAACCAGATCGGTACGCTGACGGAGACGCTGCGCGCTATCGATGTAGCGACCCGCGCCGACTACACGGCGGTCGTATCGCATCGCTCTGGCGAGACCGAGGACTCGACCATCGCCGATCTGGCGGTTGCCACCGCCGCGACCCAGATCAAGACCGGCTCGCTGTCCCGTTCGGATCGCATCGCCAAGTACAACCGGCTGCTGATGATCGAATCCGAGCTGGGCAGCAAGGCGGTCTATCCCGGCAAGAAAGCGTTCAATGTCGCGATCTGACATGCTGCCGGATGAGGGTCCTGTTCGGCGTATTGGACAGGGCTCGTGGTCGCGCTACAATCCGGATATGTTCAAGCTCGCCGTCATCGCCTTGTTGGTCGTGTTCGCGGGCCTGCAGTATCGGCTGTGGGTGGGCGACGGCAGTCTGGCGCAAGTGCACCGGATCGCCCAGCTCCGCGATACGCTGCATCTGCAGAACGCGAAGGACAGGACGCGCAATGCGGCCATGCAGGTCCAGATTGACGACCTCAAATCCGGCGCCCTGGCGACCGAAGGTCGGGCGCGGTCAGAGATGGGCATGGTCAAACCCGACGAGACTTTCTTCCTCACGCTTGATGGCAAGTCCCGGCCCGCTGCCCAGGCTTCGGCGAACTGATCGACTGGCGTCGTAAGTCGCTGCCTTTTCCTCTGCCGGCTGCGGCTACATCGTTGTTGCCCGCATGGGCGGTAGCCGATGACTGACGTGACGTTCTTGTGTTGTATGCAATACCCGGACTGAGTTTTCAGACATGTGCTTGTTATCAGGCGACGTTGTCGACGTCGATCGTTTGGCTTACGCGCGTGGTGAGGCACCGCCCACATACGGCACGCTGCGCGCGCGGCCCGAGGACTTCTGCGTCGAGGAAGACTGCAATATCGCGCTCGACGATGCCGGCGAGCATCTCTGGCTGTGGGTGGAGAAGACCGGTCTCACCACGCCCCGTGCGCTGGAGATTGTGTCTGGCCTGACCGGCGTACATCCGCGCCATATTGGCTATGCCGGTCTCAAGGACCGTCATGCGTTAACCCAGCAGTGGTTTTCGCTGGTGTGGCCGATCAAGTCGCCGTTGCCCGAGTGGCCGGACCGAGACGATATCCGCGTGCTGACGGCACGACGCCACGGCCGCAAGCTCAAACGCGGCGCTCATCGTGGCAACACGTTTACCCTGCGCGTTCGCGATCTATCGTTCCAGGATAACCGAGAGGCCCTTGGCGCCGATCTTGAGCGGGTCCGCGCGTGCGGCGTACCCAATTACTTCGGGGCACAGCGGTTTGGCCGCGACGGTCGAAATATCACGCTATCGCGCGCCTTGTTTGCGGGCCGGCGATTATCGCGTAATCGCCGCGGTTTTGCCTTGTCGGCGGCTCGCTCGCTGATTTTCAACGCGATGGTCGACGCACGCGTGCGCGCCGGCAATTGGGACCGGCCGTTGGTCGGAGATGTCTGCATGCTGGACGGCAGCCAGAGCGTTTTCGCCTGGGCAGACGCCGGCCAGAGCGAGGACGCGCTGGCCCAGCGCATGGATCGGCATGATCTGCATCCGGCGGCGCTGTTGCCCGGTAAGCCTCAGTTGCCTGCAACCAGCGAGGCGGCAGCCGACCTGGAGGCTGATATCGGGGCGCAATACGCCGAGCTGATTGCCGGCCTCGCGGCAGCGGGCGTCGATAGTGCGCGACGTGCCACGAGGTTGCTGCCGCGTGATTTTAGCTGGTCTTTTCAAGAAGACGATCTGGTGCTGAGTTTCTGGTTACCATCGGGCGCGTTTGCAACCAGCGTCCTGCGTGAAATCGTGCAGGCGCGTGCGCCAGGGGAGCACGAGTAGCAAGCCTTGTACCAAGATTCATAACTTCTGACTGATATACGAGTCATGACAAAAATCTCGTCCGTAAATGAACGCGAACGCACGTAACCGGCGCTAAGGCATTAATGCAGAAAGTATTTTATCCGCAGATTGCGCAGATTGCGCAGATTCAAAGCAGGAAAGCTTGATGCTCGTCGACCGTGGACAATATCTCCGTGGTCTCTGCCTATTGACGCCGGAGCAGCACATAGAGCGCGCCGGTGCCACCGTCGATCTCGCGCGCAGAACAGTAGGCGAGCACTTCGGAGCGCTGGCGCAGCCAGCCGGCCACTTTGATTTTCAGCACCGGCCCGCGGTTGCCTGAGCGCAGTCCCTTGCCGTGGACGATGCGCACACAGCGGTAGCCGCGGTCGAGGCAGTCCCGCAGAAAAACCGCCAGGCAATGGCGTGCCACATTGACGATCATTCCGTGCAGATCGATCTCTGCCTGGCAACGATAATGGCCACGCCGTAGACGGCGCATGACGCTGTGCTGGATGCCGTTCTGGCGATGCCACAGATCGTCGCCGCTGCCCAGGTCCGGATCAGGAGGGATGTCGTCGAGCAGTTCGCCGATGACGGCGAGTTCGTCGGCTTCGCGCATCGCCGGGCGGGCCGAGGGCATTGGCCGCCGGACACGTCGACGCTTGGCTTCGACCTGTGCGACCGGGCCGACTTGGTCACGAAAAAGAGCGCGATCCTCTGCGCTGATACCGGACGCATCGCCGCTCGCCCGATCCGGTCTGGAGCTGTGGGTCACGTATGCTCCTGTCATCGAAGCCATAGGGCGTCAGAGCGGCGCGCAGAGGCTGAGCAGAACAAGGTGTGTATACGCTATGCTAGCGGGCTTTGGACGCGCTTGCACGCGTGAATCCGGGATCGGAACAACATCTTATGCGACTACTGCTGAGCAATGACGACGGCTGTCATGCGCCGGGGCTGAACGCACTGCGCCAGGCGATGAGCCAGATCTGCGATGACATCGTAACCGTCGCCCCCGATCGCAACCGCAGCGGCGCCAGCAATTCGCTCACCCTGGAACGTCCGCTGCGGATACGCCAGGCAGAGCCGAACCTGTACTGCGTCGACGGTACCCCCACCGATTGCGTGCACCTGGCCACGACCGGCCTGCTGGATGTCGAAGCCGATATGGTGGTGTCCGGCATCAATGCCGGCGCTAATCTGGGCGACGACGTGTTGTACTCGGGCACCGTGGCGGCCGCGACCGAGGGCCGCTCGCTGGGCCTGCCGGCAATTGCGATATCGCTGGTTGGCGAGGCCTGTCAGCACTACGACACCGCAGCACGCGTCGCGGTTCAGGTCGTGCGCCTGCTGCTGGCCAACCCGCTCCCGCCGGATACTATTCTCAACGTCAACGTCCCGGATCGGGCGTTCGATGAACTGGCCGGATACAAATCCGCTCGCCTGGGAAACCGGCATCGGGCCGAGCCGCTGGTCGAACAGCTCGATCCGCGCGGGCGCCCGCTGTACTGGATCGGTGCAGCCGGCAGCGAAGCCGATGCTGGCCCGGGCACCGATTTCCATGCGGTCGCTCACGGCTGGGTGTCGGTCACCCCGATCCAGACCGACCTCACGCGACATGCCAGCATTGATCCGCTGGCAGAGTGGTTAGACAATCTGTGATGTTCCACGCGCATCAAACGAGCAGGGCGTCCGATAGTCGACTGGCAGCCGTGCAGCGATGTGTTGCCGACAAGGGTGGCGAATGAGTGCTGACGACAAGCATCCTCATGTGCGCGGCTTCGGTATGGCTTCGGCGCGCAGCCGCACGCGTCTGGTCGAGCGTCTGCGCTCGCTTGGTATCGAGGACGAGCGCGTGCTCGAGGCCATGGAGAAGGTACCTCGTCATCTGTTTGTCGACGAGGCCATGACCAGCCGAGCTTACGACGACACAGCGTTGCCGATCGGCTATGGCCAGACCATATCGCAGCCGTTCATCGTCGCCCAGATGACCCAGTTGCTGATTGCCGAGAGCATTCCCGAGACCGTGCTTGAGGTAGGCACCGGTAGCGGTTATCAGGCCGCCGTGCTGGCGGAACTGGTGCCGCATGTGTATACGGTCGAACGCGTCAAGCCGCTGTATGAGCGCGTGCGGACGCGCCTGGCCAAGCTTGGCTATCGCAACGTGCGGGCGAGGCTGGCCAACGAACAGGAGCTGGGACTGTCGACATACGGTCCGTTCGACGCCATTCTGGTGGCCGCAGGGGCCGAAACGCTGCCGACATCGCTCTACGAACAGATGGCTGACGGTGCTCGCTTGGTGATACCCGTAGGCGCCTCGGGAGAGCAGCGCCTGATTGTAGTTCGGCGTAGTGGCGATTATTTCAGCCAGGAAGATCTGGATCCGGTCAGCTTTGTTCCGCTGATCGAAGGCGAATGATGTTCCAGCGCCTCTACGCGACGACCGTGAATGCCGCGGCACATCCCAAGGCGTCACTCTGGCTGGCGGTACTGGCATTCGCAGAAAGTTCGTTCTTCCCGATTCCGCCAGACGTGATGCTCATTCCCATGGTGCTGGCGAGGCGTGCCTTCGCCTGGCGTTATGCTGCGATTGCCACGCTGGGGTCGGTGGTGGGCGGAATCTGCGGTTATGTGATCGGCGCACTGTTTCTGGAGTCGCTGCTTCCCTGGCTGCATGAACTCGGTTATTACCAGGGCTACGAAGCCGCGCGCGGCTGGTTTTCCCGCTACGGTTTCTGGGCTGTCCTGCTAGCAGGCTTCGCCCCGATTCCTTATAAACTTTTCACTATTGCCGCGGGCGCGGTGGCGATGCCGTTGCTGCCATTCGTCGCGGCGTCGGTGATGGGTCGCGGCGCTCGTTTCTTTCTGATGGCAGGACTGGCACGCTGGCTTGGCCCGGTTTTCGAGCAGAAGCTGCTCAAATATTTGGATTGGATCGGATGGACACTGGTCGCGGTAATCATCGTCGTATTCGTCGTCTATCGGCTGTTGTAACGGCGCTGCTGCTGGCGCTGGTACTCGGCGGCTGCTCTTTCCACCGTATGCTGGCACCCGAGTCGTACCGCGTGCAGCGGGGCGATACGCTGTTCGCCATCGGGGCGCAATTCGGAATCAACTGGCACAATCTGGCGCGCTGGAATCATATCTCCCCGCCGTATAATCTGGCTGTTGGCCAGAAGCTGTGGCTGGATCCGTATCCGCCGATCGATTACTCCAGCCTGCCGGGCAACCAGCCCCAGCGCGGCCAGGCGACTGGCGCAGCGAACGACGAGGCCGACCGGTCGTCGGTCGCCGCGAGCGGCCCGCCTGCACAAGGCAAAGTCGACGCGCCATCCCGTCAAATCAATCAGCCACCGCCGCAGATGCACAGAACTATCCAGCGCGCCCCCAGCCGCTGGGATACGGCGCCCGCGGCTACGCCGCAAGACAGCGCATCCAAGGCTTCGCAACATCCACAGCCGCCGCCCGACCAAACGACGTCAGCCGCGCACACCGGATCATCGACATCGGGCGATAGCAGTAGCGCACAGGCAGCCGGTGACGATGCGCGCATCACCCAGGCCAGCAAGGCGGCGGCGGCCGCCGCGGCCCCCATTCACGCCGGCGGCCCAAGCGAGGACGGCTGGCAATGGCCGGCCACCGGCTCGCTGATCCGGCAATACGATCCGAACGATGGCCGCCAGGGCATCGAGATCGGCGGTCAGCTGGGCGCGCCGGTCTACTCGGCCTCCAGTGGGACGGTGGTGTACAACGGCAGTGGGCTGAAGGGCTACGGCAAGCTGATCATCATCAAGCACGACGCGCATTATCTATCCGCCTACGGCTTCAACCAGCGCAGTCTGGTGACACAGGGCCAGACAGTGGCGGCCGGCGCCCATATCGCTGATATGGGGCTGGGCCCCCAGAACAAGCCCATGCTGCATTTCGAAATCCGCCACGACGGCGACCCGATCGATCCGGTCAAGGTGCTGCCGGCGCATTAGGGCCTGCTGCCGTGATTTTGGGCCGTAACCCGAAGGCAGGCCTAGACGGGACACGTCACTATAGCTGCCGGAGCGGTATTCTGGCAGACTTCACCGCCGTCTCAGATCATTTTCGGGCTTTTCGGCCCACAGCGTCGCAACGTCATGGCTATATCGTCAAAATCGAAGTCGGAATTTGCTCGAATCAATCGACTGCCGCCTTATGTATTTGCCATCATCAACGAGTTAAAGCAGGCAGCGCGAGCGCGCGGCGAAGACGTGATCGACTTCGGCATGGGCAACCCGGATCAGCCAACGCCGCCACATATTGTGGACAAGCTGGTCGAGGCCGCCAAGCGCCCCGATACGCATCGGTATTCGGTATCCAAGGGCGTACCGCGATTGCGCAAGGCAATCTGCGATTGGTACAAGCGTCGCTTCGACGTTGATCTGGATCCCGCCAGCGAAGCCATCGTGACCATGGGTTCCAAGGAAGGGCTCGCGCATCTGATGCTGGCGATCCTTGAGCATGGCGATCAGGTGCTGGTGCCCAATCCGGCGTATCCGATTCACCCCTACGGCGCGATCATTGCCGGGGCAGACGTGCGTCATGTGCGCATGATGCCGGACAGCGATTTCTTTGCCGAGCTGGAAAGAGCGATCAAGGAATCCTGGCCGCGTCCGAAGATGATGCTGCTCAATTTTCCGAGCAATCCGACCGGCGAGTGCGTGGAACTCGAGTTCTTCGAGCGCATGGTCGAAATGGCGCGCGAGTACGATCTGTGGATCGTCCAGGATCTGGCCTATGCCGATCTGTGCTTCGACGGCTATCAGGCGCCCTCGATCCTGCAGGTTCCGGGCGCCAAGGATGTGGCCGTAGAGTGCTTCAGTCTTTCCAAGAGCTATAACATGCCCGGTTGGCGGGTGGGTTTCATGTGTGGCAATCAGGAACTGATCGCCGCCCTCGCGCGCATGAAGTCCTATCTCGACTACGGCATGTTCACGCCGGTGCAGGTAGCCGCCATCGCGGCGCTCGACGGCCCACAGGAATGTGTCACTGAAATCCGCGATATGTACCAGAAGCGTCGGGATGTGTTCTGCGACGGTCTGAACGAGATGGGCTGGCCGGTCGACCGGCCAAAGGCCACCATGTTCGTCTGGGCAAAGATTCCGGATGCCTATCAGCATATGGGTTCACTGGAGTTCACCAAGAAACTGCTGGCCGACGCGCAGGTCGCCGTGTCGCCCGGCGTGGGTTTTGGCGAGTATGGCGATACCCATGTGCGTATTGGCCTGATCGAAAACGAACAACGAACACGACAAGCCTTGCGCAACATCAAGCGCATGCTCAAGCGCGACGGCGTGACGGCCAGCTGATAGCCGTCCAGTCACAGAGTTTGAAAACGGCCGAGCCTTGCGCTTAAAGGCATCGGCACGACATGCCCGATCACTCGTCATTCGAGGCGGGCATCGCAGGATCCATAGGAGAGAGCGTATGAAGCCAGTCAAGGTCGGCGTACTCGGGCTGGGTACGGTCGGAGCAGGCGTTGTCAATCTGCTGACACGCAACGGCGACGAGATCACACGTCGCGCTGGCCGTCAGATATGTGTTACCCGGGCGGCGGTGCAGAATCTGGACAAAACACGGGACTGCCCGGTCAATGCGATCGATCTCGGCACCGACTGTCGCGCCATCGTCGAGGATCCAGAGATCGATGTCGTGCTCGAGCTGATCGGCGGCGACGGTGAAGCCTACGATCTGGTAATGGCAGCGATTGCCAACGGCAAGCATGTGGTCACCGCCAACAAGCATCTGATCGCGCTCAAGGGTAATGACATCTTCGCGGCTGCCGACGAGGCCGGCGTGGTGGTTTCGTTCGAGGCCGCGGTGGCCGGTGGGATCCCGATCATCAAGGCCATGCGAGAGTCGCTGGCGGCCAATCGCATCGAATGGGTGGCCGGCATCGTCAATGGCACCAGTAACTTCATCCTCAGCCAGATGAATTTCGAGGATGTGTCGTTCGAAGAAGCGTTGGCCGATGCACAGAGGCGCGGATTTGCCGAGGCCGATCCGACGTTTGACATCGAAGGGATCGACGCCGCCCACAAACTGGCAATCATCGGCAGCATCGCCTTCGGCATCCCGTTGTCGTTCGACCGGATCCATACCGACGGTATCCAGAACCTCGCAGCCGACGATATCGAGTATGCCGCAGAGCTGGGTTACCGTATCAAGCATCTGGGCATTGCCCGGCGCCAGGAGACCGGGGTGGAGATGCGCGTGCATCCCACGCTCGTGCCCGAACGTGCGCTGCTGGCCAACGTCGAAGGGGAGAAGAACGCGATCATGGTGTACGGCGATGCCGTGGGCCCGACCGCCTACTACGGCGCCGGCGCCGGCGCCGGACCCACGGCCTCGTCGGTCGTTGCGGATTTGATCGATACTGCCCGTATCATGAGTGTTGATCCAGCAGGGCGGGTGCCGCATCTCGCGTTCCAGCCCGATCAGATCACCGAAGAACGGATTCTCGAAGCGCCGGATTTCGTCTGTGGCCATTATTTTCGTGTTCAGGTCGCCGACAAGACCGGCGTCATGGCCGAGATCACGGGCATGTTGGCTGAGCTCGAGATCGGGATCGAAGCGATTCTGCAGAAGGATCCACCGACCGCCGAAGACGATGCCCGCGTGATCATCATCACCAAATCTGTGCGCGAAGGCATTCTCATGCAGGCGCTCGACCAGATTCGTGCGTTGCCGACCACCCGCGAGGGACTTGTACACCTGCGGGTGGCCGAATTCGACGATTGAATGTCATAGACGGACACCACTGATGCGTTATATCAGCACACGCGGCAATTCTCCAGCTCTGAATTTCGAAGATGTCGTGCTCACCGGGCTGGCACCGGACGGCGGCCTGTACCTGCCGGAAATCATTCCGCAGTTTTCGGCCGCCGAGTTGGCCGACATGGCTGGCCTGCCGTATACCGAAATCGCCTTTCGGGTGATGAAGCCGTTCGTCGGTGACTGCATCGACGACGACACCTTCCGTCGCATCATTCACGACACCTATGCCACGTTTGGCCACGACGCAGTCGTACCGTTGAAACAGCTTTCGCACAACCACTGGCTGCTGGAGCTGTTCCACGGGCCGACGCTGGCCTTCAAGGATGTCGCCCTGCAGCTGCTCGGACGATTGCTGGAGCATTTTCTGGCCAGGCGCGGCGAGAAAGGCGTGATCATAGGGGCTACGTCGGGTGACACCGGTTCGGCTGCGATCGAAGGCTGTCGCGCCTGTGAGCATCTGGATATATTCATCCTGCATCCCAACAAGCGTGTATCGGCGGTCCAGCGACGGCAGATGACCACCGTGCTGGCCGATAATATCCACAACATCGCCATCGAGGGCGATTTTGACGATGCCCAGGCCATGGTCAAGGCGAGTTTTGCCGACCAGAGCTTTCTGGATCGAGAAGGACTTGGTGGGACACGTCTGATTGCCGTCAACTCGATCAACTGGGCCCGTATCATGGCCCAGATTGTCTATTACGTCGCAGCTGGCGTGGCGCTGGGAGCGCCGCATCGACCGATAGCGTTTACGGTTCCCTCGGCGAATTTCGGCAACCTGCTGGCCGGCTACATGGCCTATCGTATGGGGCTGCCGGTATCGCAGTTCGTGATTGCCACCAACGCCAACGATATCCTTCACCGCACGCTGTCCGACAACGATTTCTCTCGGCGTGCCCTGCAGGCCACGCTCGCGCCGTCGATGGATATTGTGGTGTCGTCCAATTTCGAGCGGCTGTTGTTTGAAGCCTACGGCGGTGACGCACAAGCGGTAGCCGATCTCCTGGCACAGTTCGCCGATGGAGCGGCCAGGATCGACGACGCGCCGCTGGCAGCCCTGCGCGCATTGTTTTCCAGCTACAGTGTTGACGACGATACGATTCTGGAAGTGATCCGTGAGGCCCAGGAACATACGGGCGAGCTGCTGGATCCGCATACGGCGACCGGCTATCGGGCGGCGATTCGCGCTCGAGCCGACGACACCACCCCGATGATCACGTTGGCGACAGCGCATCCGGCCAAGTTCGAGGAGGCTGTGGTCCGCGCTGGCTTTGCCGGAGCCCCCTTGCCCGAGCATATGCAAGGCCTGATGGAACGCGAGGAGCGCTTCGATGTGCTGCCGGCCGAGCTCGCTGTCGTGCAGCAGTACGTGGCCGATCATCGGCATTGAAGCCGCGCCGGAGGCGGTGGCTAGCGAGGAAGCAGTTGAGATCACCCGGATCGTGGATCGCGACTGCGCGGGTGTCGATTGCCTGTCGGCGATCGCCGACCCGCTGTTGCGCCGTATCTATGCCGGGCGCGGCGTAACGAGTGCGGCCGAGCTGGAATATGGTTTGGCCGGGCTGCCGCATTATCGCGATCTGAAGGGCATCGAGAGCGCGCTCGATATCCTGGAGGCGGCGATCAGCGGCCGTCGGCAGATCACCGTCGTGGGCGATTTCGACTGTGACGGCGCGACCAGCACCACACTGGCACTGGACGCGCTCGAGGGTTTTGGCGCGCGCGTGGATTTCTTCATTCCAGATCGGGCGCTGCACGGCTACGGCCTGTCGCCGCGCGTGGTTGATGCCATGGGCGCACCGGAGGCGGATGCGGTGATTCTCACGGTTGATAACGGCATCGCCAGCATCACGGGTGTGCAGGCAGCGCATGCCGCCGGCTGGCGCGTGGTGGTATCCGACCATCATCTGCCGGGGCCGGCCTTGCCGCCGGCCGATGCCATCGTGAACCCCAATCAGCCAGGCTGTCGCTTTGCCGGCAAGTCGCTGGCGGGCGTCGGCGTGGTGTTTTATCTCATGGCAGCCCTACGCGCACGCTGGCTGCGCGCCTATCCCGATGCGCACCTGCTGGCCATGAACACCTTTCTCGACCTGGTCGCGGTAGGCACGGTCGCAGACGTCGTGCCGCTCGATCATGTCAATCGCACGCTGGTGGCTCAGGGCCTGCGGAGAATTCGGGCGGGTCGGGTAAGACCCGGCATTGCAGCGCTGATTCAGATCGCCGGACGCGAAGCCGCGCGGCTGGATACCGACGATATCGGTTTTGCGGTGGCGCCGCGCCTCAATGCGGCGGGGCGGCTGGAAAACATGCGGACCGGGGTGGCTTGCCTGCGGGCCCGCGATACGGCGGTCGCCCAGCAATCAGCCGAAGCGCTATCGGCGATCAATCGCCAACGCCGCACGGTACAGGCAAGAATGCAGACCGAGGCCGAGCGAGCACTTGCGCTTCTGGTCGCCGGCACAGATGAGCAGGCCGGTATCACCGTTTATCGCGATGATTGGCATGAAGGCATCGTCGGTCTTATTGCGGCCCGCCTGCGTGAGCGCAGCCATCGCCCCGTGGTGGCTTTTGCGCCCGGCGCGCACGGCTTGCTGAAGGGCTCGGCCCGGTCGATTCCAGGATTGCATATCCGTGACGTGCTCGCTGGGATGGATGCCGAGCACCCCGGACTGATTGATCGCTTCGGTGGCCATGCACAGGCCGCGGGACTGTCGATGGCAGCGGACCGGGTAGGCGATTTCTCGGTTGCCTTCGACCAGGCTGTGGCGAGACGCTTGACGGAGTCGATGCGTGCCCGCGAATACCAGACCGACGGCGAGCTGGGTGATCGTGACCACGCGCTCGATGTAGCCATCCGACTACGAGACGGCGGTCCTTGGGGCGCAGGCTTCGAAGCGCCCCTGTTTCACGGTGCCTATCGAATTATCTCTCAGCGTATCGTCGGCACCGGGCATCTGAAATTGACGGTGCAACCGATTGACGGTGCCAGCGAGATCGAGGCCATGGTATTCAACTGCGGTGAGCTGCTTGACGAGGCAGCGATTTATCGTCTGGTGTTCCGGCTGCAGGTCAACGAATTTCGCGGCGTACAGCGGCCGAATCTGATCGTCGAGCATCTGCGCGTGGAAGCGTGACCAAGACCGGAGACTGCAGCGGGCGTTTGAAAAGCAGCAAGCTCGGATCGTCCGTGAATGAACGCGAACGCGCGTAAACCGGGCTAATACAGAAAGCATTTATCCGCAGATTTCGCAGATTCAAGACATGACTTGATTAGGTACCAGTGTGTCGAGAAGAACAGCCCTGCTGTTCGAACTTTGTAAGCGATGAGGGAAGGCCCCTCGACATCGGCGTCAGGGCGCTGGTGTCAAACCGCCCACTGCTGCTGTCGTCAAGAGCGATGGCGGTGAGCGAGTTGGGAAAAGGCCGGTCGAGAATCGGTCAGGTAGGTGCGTAAGAGATGAACGGAAGTGAACCATTGATGAGGCCTCGAAATAATCCTAGATGTTGTCAAAACGATGCCGCTGGTACAGGCATGGGAGAAGATGGGCGGCCGCCCTGTGCTGGCCCATCGGCAACCGGCGTATAGGTGGCATGGCTTACGGACAGGCGTTTACAAGGAACTCGAGAACCTGTCGCCGCGATGCAAAGGGAGCTGGCCAAGTGGAGACCCCACAAGGCCCAGAGTACCGATGCGCGGCACAGGGGCGGACTCGTTCGTGGTAGCGATGAAGGGGCTGTAATGGCGCTGGAGCGAAGTGGCGAGCCTGTCCGGTCGGTTGACCGTGACCAACCGCGAAGCGGGATGAATCAAGGTCAGACGACAAAACCATTCGACATCAGCAAACGCGCGGTGTGGGCGGCGTGGAAACGCGTCAAAGCCAATGGCGGAGCAGCGGGCATCGACGATCAAAGCCTCGTTGATTTTGAAGCGGATCTATCGGGCCAACTGTACAAGCTGTGGAACCGCATGAGTTCCGGCAGCTACCTGCCACCGGCGGTCAAACATGTCGACATCCCCAAAGCGGATGGCGGGATACGACCGCTGGGTATCCCCACCGTCGCCGATCGCGTAGCACAGATGGTGGTCAAGCAAGCCATCGAACCGGAATTGGAAAGACACTTTCACCCGGATTCGTATGGTTATCGACCGGGCCGAGATGCGCACCAGGCGCTGGCGGTTACCCGCCAACGCTGCTGGCAGGCCAGGTGGGTCGTGGACCTGGATATCAAAGGCTTCTTTGATGCCATCGATCACGATCTACTCAACCTCGCGCTCGACAAACACATCAATGAACGCTGGCAACGGCTTTATCTCCAACGCTGGCTGACCGCCCCGGTGCAATATCGGGATGGCACGCAGGAACAACGCACCCAAGGAACGCCACAAGGCGGCGTAGTCTCGCCGCTATTGGCAAACCTGTTCCTGCACTACGTGTTTGATCGCTGGATGCAGCGGCATTGGCCCACCACGCAGTTCGACTTTCTGGGGTATACCTTCCGCGACCAAGGCGTACGTCTGAGGACGGGCAAATTAGTCGTGGGATTCACCCCGGCAGTCAGCCGCAAAGCCATGCAGCGCATGGGCGGCCGGATCAAGCACTGGCACGGGGGCAAACAAGTCCACCGAACCGTGTTTGAGCTGGCGCGTGCCTATCGATCGACCTTGCAAGGCTGGCTGAACTACTACGGGCGCTTTACGCGCAGTGGACTGTCCGCGCTGTGGTGGACCTTCGAAAATCGGTTGGTGAGCTGGGTGCGCAAGAAATACCACAAACGGTATCGCAGCGCGGCTCAGGCCGCGCGATGGCTGGCGCGAGTCAGGCAACGGTACCCGAGGTTGTTTCCGCACTGGGGTTCAATGCGATGCTGAACATCGAATGGTTGGGCAGGAAGAGCCGTATGAGGCGAGAGTCTCACGTACAGTGTATAAACCAATCGATGTGCTGGGAAACCTAGTCCGGCCAGACGTGCAGAGTTAGATACATAATCAAGAGACGGGATTGCTTGATGGCCGCCGGGTAGGCGCAGACAAAAAGCCTTTCGAACGTCGTCTGCCGGCTCGAAAGGCTCCGCAATCAGTCGAAACGGTTGTCGCGCACCTGCACCAGGCCGTTTTCGACGCGCGTCGGGAACGTATCCACGTCTTCATAGGCCGGCGCAGACAGTGCCTTGCCGTTCTTGATACAGAATCGCGCGCCGTGACGCGGGCAGATGACTTCACAGCCTTCCACCTCGCCGCTTGCCAGCTCACCACCGTCGTGTGTACACATGTCCAGGATGGCGTAGTAATCGCCATCGCAGGCGTAGACCGCAATCATCGTGTCGTCGATATCAACGACCCGGCACTGCCCGTCTTTTAGCTCGCCGTCCTTGACGACGTCTGTCCAATCACTCATCGATCACTCTTGCTTGCGGCTTGATTCAGGCGGGGAGGGATGGAGCCTTTCCAAAAATACGCTGCACGCTTTGGAGTCCGGCAATCAGCGCGTCCACGTCTGCCTGCGTGTTGTAGGCGGCGAACGAGGCGCGAGCGGTGGCGGGCACCTGGAAACGCTCCATCACCGGCATGGCGCAGTGGTGGCCGGTGCGTATGGCAATACCGGATTCATCGAGCAGGGTGCCGATGTCGTGCGCGTGAATGCCGTCCATCACAAACGAGATGATGCCGGCCTTGCCGGGGGCGGTGCCGATGATTCGCAGGCCGTCGATTGCCTGCATGGCCTCGGTGGCCGTCATCACAAGCGCGTGTTCGTGCTCGAACACCGCGTTCAGATCGAGATGCTCTGCATAATCGATGGCCGCGCCGAAGGCCGCTGCGCCCGCGATATTGGGTGTTCCAGCTTCGAATTTGTAGGGAATATCGTTGTAGGTGGTGCCCGCGAACGACACCGTGTCGATCATGTCGCCGCCGCCCTGGTAGGGCGGCATGGCCTCCAGGTGTTCACGCTTGCCGTAGAGCACGCCAAAGCCGGTTGGCCCGAACAGCTTGTGGGAAGACATGCAGTAGAAGTCGACATCCAGCGCCTGCACGTCCACTTGGCAGTGGGCGATCGCCTGCGCGCCATCGATCAGGACCGGCACGTTCTTCGCGTGCGCAGCTGCGATCATATCGGCGATAGGCAAGACCGTGCCCAGCGCGTTGGAGATATGCGCAAAAGAGGCGATCACGGTGCGCTCGGATAGGCGGGATACGAAATCGTCGATCCGGACGCTGCCGTCGTCACCGATGGGCACGACTACGATTTGCGCGCCGGTTGCTTCGGCGATCATCTGCCACGGCACGATGTTCGAATGGTGCTCCAGCTCGGTGACAAGAATTTCGTCGCCGGCCCGCAGGTTGGGGCGAACAAAGCACTGGGCGACCAGATTGATGCCGTCGGTGGTGCCGCGCGTATAGACAATCTCATCGCGCGAGGACGCATTGATGAACGCCGCCATCTTGTCGCGTGCGCCTTCGTACTGCTGGGTCGCACGCTGGGCCAGCGTATGAATTGCCCGATGGACGTTGGCATTGGCGTGCCGGTAGTAGGCATCGCTGGCTTCGATCACCGAGTTCGGCTTCTGGGTCGTCGCCGCGTTGTCCAGATACACCAGACGCTGCCCGGAAGGCAGAGCCTCGGTCAGAATCGGAAAGTCAGCACGTGTGCGTTCGGCATCAAAGCCGGTAGCGGGTATGGCAGGGGCTGTAGTAGACATGGCTGCGACTCCTTTGCATCGTTCGACTCCGCGGTCGTTCTTGCCTGGGTCAGGCAAGGTCCGCGTAAGCCTGGCCGCCTGGCAGCTTAGCCAGCAGCGCGGCTTCGATATAGCTCACCAGCGCCGGGATCCCGACCTTGTTCACCAACGAGTTGGCAAAACTGTAGGTCAGAATGGCTCGGGCGCCTTCTTCGCCGATGCCGCGGCTCTTGAGATAGAACACGGCGTCTTCGTCGAGTTGGCCGACGGTGGAGCCGTGGGCCGCAGTGACGTCGTCCGCGTAGATCTCGAGCTCTGGCTTGGCGTCCACCTCGGCCTTGTCCGACAGCAGCAGAGCATCACATGCCTGCGCGGAATCGGTCTTCTGGGCGTCGCGGTGGATGATGATCTTGCCGTTGAACACGCCGCGGCCGTAATCGGCAAGCACACCCTTGTAGAACTCGCGCGACAGGCTGTGTTCGGTGGCGTGGTCGATCCGGGTGTGGTTGTCGATATGCTGGCGCCCGGTCGGCGCATAGACGCCGAACAGGTGAACCTCTGAATTCTGATCGACCAGTCGCGCATTGGTATCTATACGCGCCAGACGCCCGCCCAGATCAAACCCATGGTTGAATACGCGGCTGTCCCGGCGCTGCTGGGCGAAAAAGCTCGACACATGGTAGCCCTTGTCAGACTCCTGCTGCACACGGCAACGCGTGAGCTGCGAATTACGGCCCATCACGGCTTCAGTGACGGCATTGGTGAAATACGGGTTGTCGCCGACACCCACGAAATGCTCGATCACGGTGGCCTGGCTGTTCTCGCCCATGACGTAGCGATGGCGCACCTGCGTCATCCGTTCGTCGCGCGCGCCACTGGCAACCGACAGCACATGTATGGGCTTGTCGACCACCGTACCGGCCGCCATCTCGATATACGCGCCGTCGGTAAAGAAGGCCGCATTCATCGCGGTCAGGCTGCCGGGTTCCTCGTCTATTTCACGAGCCTTGATGGAGGCACCGTCGGTGGCGTTCAGATAGGCGGCAAACGAGCGCACGGTGGCGCCCGGAGGCAAGCCGTCCAGTCCGGACAAGACAGCGCTGAAGTGGCCATCGACGATCACGATGCGAAACGCATCGAGACCGGCTGGCAGGAACGGCGCCAACGCCTTTTCGCTCGGTGTATCGGCCTCGTCGCTGATCTCGAATCGACGTTTTTCTATTGGGCGCAGGCTGGTGTATTTCCAGTCCTCTTCGCGCGTGCTCGGAAAACCCGCGTCTGAAAAACGGCGGAGTTCGGCCTGACGCTCGCGTTTGCTGTCGTCGCTGCCGGGCAGCTCCCGCTCCACGCGCGCATATTCAGCCAGGTAATGGTCGATGTTGGGTTCGATTTGCTGGGTCGCGCTCATGATGTAGCAGCGGTCTCGTCGGTTTCCAGGTTCGCGTAGCCTTCGGCCTCGAGCGTGTCGGCCAGCTCGGGGCCGCCCGAACGCACGATCTGGCCCTTGTAGAGTACGTGCACGCGGTCGGGAACCACGTACTCCAGAAGCCGCTTGTAGTGGGTGACCAGCACCGTCGAACGCTCGGGCGAACGCAGGCGGTTGATGCCGTCGGCTACCACCTTCAGCGCGTCGATATCCAGACCGGAATCGGTTTCATCGAGTAGAGCGAGGGTCGGCTCGAGCATCAACATCTGGAAAATTTCGTTGCGCTTTTTCTCGCCGCCGGAGAAATCCTCGTTCACGCCGCGCTTGACCATGTCCATGCTCATGCCGACGTAGTCGATCTTTTCCTGCACCAGCTTCATGAAGTCGATTGCTGCGATTTCTGGCTCGCCGTGATACTTGCGACGAGCGTTGATCGCTGCGCGCAGCAGATAAAGATTCGACACACCCGGAATCTCCACCGGATACTGAAAGCCGAGGAACACACCCTCGCAGGCGCGCTCGTTGGGATCGAGCTCCAGCAGCTTGTGGTTCTTGTAGGTCACGCTACCTTGGGTGACCTCATATTCCTCACGTCCGGCCAGCACGCTGGCCAGCGTCGACTTGCCCGAACCGTTGGGGCCCATGATGGCGTGAATCTCTCCCGCCGGTATGTCGAGATTGATGCCGCGGAGTATCGGTTTGCCGTCGACCTCGGCGTGCAGATTCTTGATTGATAGCATATTCGGTTATCAAAGAATGAGATGAATAACAGGACAGGCCCGCTACCTCACGGCGCGGGCCTGGCTGGGACAGACGCGATCGCGGCGTAGCTAGCCGACCGCGTTTTCCAGGGTAACGTCCAGCAGTTTCTGAGCTTCTACCGCGAACTCCATCGGCAGCTCCTTGAACACGTCCTTGCAGAAGCCGTTGACGATCAGACTGACGGCATCCTCCTCGGTCAAGCCGCGCTGCAGGCAGTAAAACATCTGGTCTTCGCCGATCTTCGAGGTGGTGGCCTCGTGTTCAAGCTTGGCTGTGCTGTTGCGTGATTCCACGTAGGGAAAGGTATGTGCGCCGCATTTGTCGCCGATCAGCAGGCTGTCGCACTGCGTGAAATTACGCGCATTGGCGGCGCTCGGCAGAATCTTCACCAAACCGCGATAGGCCTGTTCACCGCGCGCTGCAGAGATGCCCTTGGCGATGATCGTGGACTTGCTATTGCGGCCGATGTGAATCATCTTGGTGCCGGTATCAGCCTGCTGCATGCCGCGGGTGACTGCGACCGAGTAAAATTCGCCCACTGAATCGTCGCCGGTCAAGATGCAGCTGGGGTATTTCCAGGTGATGGCCGAGCCGGTTTCGACTTGTGTCCAGGAAATCTTCGAGCGCGCACCGCGGCAATCGCCGCGCTTGGTCACGAAATTGAAGATGCCACCCTTGCCGTTCTCATCGCCGGGATACCAGTTCTGGACCGTCGAGTACTTGATCTCGGCGTCGTCCTCCGCCACCAACTCGACCACTGCGGCGTGCAACTGGTTCTCGTCGCGCTGCGGTGCCGTGCAACCTTCTAGATAGCTCACGTGACTGCCGGCTTCAGCAATGATCAGCGTGCGCTCGAACTGACCGGTGTTCTCGGCGTTGATACGGAAGTAGGTCGACAGCTCCATCGGGCAGCGTACGCCCTTGGGGATATAGACAAACGACCCGTCGGTGAATACCGCGGCGTTGAGGCCGGCAAAGAAGTTGTCACCGCGCGGAACGACCGAGCCGAGATACTTTTTCACCAGCTCCGGGTGCTCCTGAATAGCCTCGGAGATCGAACAGAAGATGACGCCGGCGTCCTTGAGCTTGCCCTTGAATGTGGTGGCGACAGACACGCTGTCGAACACCGCATCCACGGCGACGTTGTTGCTTCGCGGATACGACGCACCCTCGACGCCGGCCAGCATTTCCTGCTCATGCAGAGGGATGCCCAGCTTGGCATAGGTTTCCAGAAGCTTTGGATCGACCTCGTCAAGGCTCTTCGGCTTGCCAGCCGACGACTTTGGCGCCGAAAAGTAAGAGATTTTCTGATAGTCGATC
Source organism: Salinisphaera sp. (assembly GCA_027858915.1). GTDB lineage: Bacteria > Pseudomonadota > Gammaproteobacteria > Nevskiales > Salinisphaeraceae > Salinisphaera. The sequence goes on along the minus strand of JAQIBT010000110.1, from coordinate 48,950 downwards.
GGTGCGTAGTGCAGATGCGGCCATTTCGGCGATTTCATCTGTTTCCACTGTCGATACGCTTCCAGGCGCCACTCGAGCATCCACTCGGGTTCGTCCTTCTTGCCGGAGATGAAGCGGATCACGTCTTCATTCAGGCCAGGCGCAATGGTGTCTGACTCCAGATCGGTGACGAATCCAGCTTCATACTCGCGCTCGGCGACAAGCGCTTCGACGTCTTCCTGATGTGCGGCCATATCAACTCGGTTTATCTTGAGCGGTCGAAAACAAGGCAAGTATAACGCGAAAGACGACGGCTCTTATATGGTCGTCTTCCCATGCCAGTGATAGTGGGGTTCTATGGGTCCTGTTCAAGAAATAGAATTTGTAAAACGCTTGTCAGGTACGATAGCGAGCGATCTAATGGATGCCACACCAAATATATTTCAAGGGAGAATTCGATGCGTGTAATCACTCGTTTTGCAGCGCTGGCACTCGTTGGCGCCACAACGGCCGGTTGCTCCCAGATTACAGTCACTTCCGACACGCTGGTCAACGGTACTCAGCGTATCGCCAACGCCACGACGGACGCCGTACGCGGCACCAGCAACGCCACGACCAAGCAGAGCAACAGCTACGCCCAGAACCACGAGGCGCGGCGCCGTTTCGTCAAATCGCAGTACGCCATGCTCAAGAGCGAGGCCGCGCGCGGCCAGGGTGAGGATCTCGACGCGCTGGCCTATATGATGCAGGCCAGCAACAAAAAAGCCTTCAACGCCGAAGTCCACTCGAACTATGCTGTGCTGTTCTCGGGTGATCCGAGCGCCAATGTCTTCCTGAGTCGTCTATACCGCACAGTCGGCGTACCGCCAGACATGAAACGCGTGGCCTCGGCGGGTTGATGGCCTGGGAGCATCTCGCCGGCAGGGGCGCGTGGCCGTTGTTTTTCGGCAGCCGGCCGTCCGGTGGGGGCGGCTATGGCGCGTAGTCAATATTGGGACGTCGATGTTCCGTTCTTCATTAATATTGCGGTGCAGCCCTCTGATATCGACCGCCTTGACCACGTCAACAACGCCGTTTATCTGAAGTATATGGAACGGGCCGCCTGGGCCCATACCGAAGTTCTGGGCCTGAGCTGGGATAGCTACCGGGCACTTGATGCGGCCTGCGTAGTACGCAGGCACGAGCTGGACTATCTGATTGCCGCAATGCTGGGTGATCAGCTGCAGGTCGCTACCTGGATCGAGAAGAACGATGGCCGTTTGGCGCTGTGGCGTGCCTTTCAAATGCGCCGCGTCAGCGACGGGCATACCGTCCTGCGCGGCCGTACGCAGTATGTGACGGTTCGCCTGTCCAGCGGCCGTCCGTGTCGCATGCCGGCAGAGTTTGCCAGCGCCTACGTTCCCCATGATCGCAGCCAATGATAAGCAGTGGTCCACGATCACCGCGCGTCGAGATCCACTACTGTCCAGCCTGTCGCTGGGTGGCGCGTGCGGCGTGGATGGCGCAGGAGCTGCTGACCACGTTTGACGATGAGCTAGGCGAAGTGGCTGTGGTACCCGCCGGCACGGGTATATTCGAGATATGGCTTGACGGCGTACGTCTGCATTCGCGTCACGAGGCAGGCGGATTTCCAGAAACCAAACCGATCAAGCAGATGATCCGAGATGCCATTGCGCCGGATCGGGAGCTGGGCCACTCCGACCGCTGATCCAGGCAGGTTATAACGGCACACGCGGCTCGCTTCAGGCGCGGTTGATCCCGATCATCCGCTTTGGCTGCAAATGAGTGTAATCCCCAAGGCGCCGAACACTGCCACTATTCCAGCCACCACAGGCGCGCCACGTCGTGTGCCGATACGGCGACGATTGCCGCCTGTCCAAAGCGTCGGCCGAGCGATAATGCCAGCGCATCGTCGATACCGGCGATCAGCAGCCCGTGCTCGTCCGGCCAGCGGCCGTCTGACGCATGATGGGTGCTTGTGATCGCCTCGATGCCGGGTCTGTCGACCCATATCGCCAGCAGCGTGCGGCGTGCATCATTGCGCCCAGGGCTGTCCTGGGCGGCTCCAGGGTTGTCGCCGGTGATGATCCAGGCGGTGCCGCTGGCCGCGTTCTCGTCGATCCAGCTAGCCACGGCAGCCGGCGCTGGCCGACCAATACGAATCGAACAAGCGTCGCCGTCCAGAATTGTCTGGTAGTCGGTGGCATCGAAGGCGTCGGCTTTTTCGCGGTTGTCCATGGCCAGATTGTGGCGCAAAAAAACCCGGGTCGGAGCCCGGGTCGTCTCGATAGCCGCTAACGGGTCATCGAAGGTCCTTCCCTCAAGCAACACGCGATTCGAGGCGATGATCTTCATGCTTCATGTTTGCCATGTCCGCCATATATTCCTTGCTGAAGGCGTCGGTCAGGATGGCGTCGTAACGCATATCGTCGTACTCCTTGACCTGTTTGGCTTCGGCGTTGGTCAGCAGGCGTTTCTCCACGCAGGACTTCAACCGCTCGTCCACCGTCAGACCATCGACTTCGCCCTTGGCTACGGCCTTGAAGAACGTGTCGTAGAGTGGCTCGACCTCGACCAGCTTCTGGAAGGTCTTCTCCATGCGGCCGGTGGCGCTGGTGCCATCGCTGCCGAGATAGATGTCCGCCGACAGTCGATCGCGGAACGCTGACGCTTCCATGATCTGGTCGCCCAGCTTGTTGATGAGCTTGTCGCTGGCTCCCTTGTGGGCCATACCGGTCGGGAACACCAGGAAACGCATGATGCCGGCTATCAAGCGATTCGGGAAGTTGCGGAAGAAGCCGTCGAACGCGGTCTCGATATTCTTCAGACACTCCAGCATCACGTAGTGCAGATGCGCTACGTCTTCTTCCTTCTCGCCCTCATCGTAGAAGTACTTGAGCGTGGCCGAACCGAAGTACAGCTCGGACAACACGTCACCCAGACGCGCCGACAGCAGTTCCTTGCGTTTGAGCTCGCCGCCGAGCATACCCATGGTAACGTCGGCCGAGATCGCCAGCGCGGACGAAAAACGCTCCAGCTGCTGGTAGTAGGGTGCTGCCACGCCGGATACCGGCGCCTTGACAAAGGCTGCGCCGGTGAGTCCGAACGTGAAGGCGCGGGCTGCGCGATTCACCGAATGGCCCACATGGGCCCACAGCAGATCGTCGAACTCTTCCAGATCGTCTTCGCGTGCGGCTTCCATTTCCGGGAAGATGAACGGATGACAACGGATCGCGCCCTGGCCGAAGATCATCAGGCTGCGAGTGAGGATATTAGCGCCCTCGACCGTGATCGCGATCGGCACCGACTGGTAACAACCGGACAGATAATTGCGCGGGCCCTGCTGGATACCACGCCCGCCGTGTACGTCCATCGCATCGTTGACGATGGTGCGCATCCATTCGGTCATGTGGTATTTGGCCATGGCAGTGACGACCGACGGCGTGCAATGATCCACGCCGGAGGCGGTCAGCACACGGGCGGCCTCCATCTTGTAGTTCAGGCCCGATATGCGTGCGGTGGCTTCCTGTACGCCCTCGAACTTGCCGATCGGCAGCTTGAACTGACGACGCACGCGGCCCCAGGCACCGGTCATGCGATAGGCCGTCTTGGCCGCCGCCGAAGAGAGTGCGGGCAGCGATATGCCGCGGCCTGCCGACAGGCATTCAACCAGCATGCGCCAGCCACCGCCGGCCTTTTCCTGGCCGCCGATGATGGCATCCAGCGGCACGAACACGTCCTTGCCGTAGATGGGGCCGTTCATGAACGCGCCGGGGAAATGCCGCCGGCCGATATCCACGCCGGGCTCCTGGGAGGAGATCAGCGCACAGGTAATGCCGTAGGCGGTCTTGTCCTTGTCGCCCAGCAGGCCGTCCGGATCAAATAGCTTGAACGCCAATCCGATGACCGTCGCCACCGGGGCCAGGGTAATCCAGCGCTTGGAGAAGGTGAGCTTCATGCCCAGCACTTGTTCGCCGTTGTATTCACCCTTGCAGACAATCCCGGTATCCGGCAGCGCGCCGGCGTCGGAGCCGACTTCCGGGCCGGTCAGGCCGAAGCAGGGGATCTCGCTGCCGTTGGCCAGGCCAGGCAACCACTTGTCCTGTTGTTCCTTGGTGCCGTAGTGCACCAATAGTTCGCCCGGCCCAAGCGAGTTCGGCACCATCACGGTGACGGCGGTGGTCAGCGAACGCGAGGCGATCTTGGCGACAACGGTCGACTGCGCCAGGGCAGAGAAGCCCAGGCCGCCGTGCTCCTTGGGAATCAGCATCGCAAAGAATTTGTGCTTGCGGATGTAATCCCAGCCGGGCTTGGGAATATCGTGATGGACGTTCATGATTTCCCATTCGTCCAGCATTTCGCACAGGGTTTCCGTCTCGTTATCCAGGAACGAGCGTTCTTCGTCTGTGAGTTTGGTGCGCTTGAAGTCGAGCAGATACTGCCAGTCCGGCTTACCGCGGAACATCTCGGTTTCCCACCAGGTGCTGCCGGCCTCCAGCGCTTCGCGCTCGGTATCCGACATCGGCGGGAGAACGGCCTTGAAGCCCTTGAATATCGGCTTGGTAGCGTATTTCCGTCGCAGACTCTGACTGTTGAACAGCGCCAGCAAGGGCACGAATATGATGGCAGCGATCAGCAGCCCGACCGGGCCGATGACGCCAAATATGGCCAGCGCGCCGAAGTAGATCACTACCGCTGCGCTCCAGGCCACCAAAGGCGCGCCGACGTAGGCGAGCGCCCATATCGCCGCGATAGCGACTATCAGTGATATCAAGACACTCATGGTTCAAAACCTCCGTTAAGAAAAATCAGCGGGCATCGGCCGAAGCCGTTCCGTAATCAGATAAATTGGAATTGTCGTGGGCCCGGTCATTTGCCTGCACATCGGGCTCGGCCGCGATGTGGTCCAGCTCGGGCGGTACCAGGCTCACCATCAGAAAACGCACGTACTCGGCAAACGCGGGATCATCGGCGGCTGGCCATTCAGCCGGTAGATCGCGCCGGATCTGCAGCGAGCCGAGAAATACCGAATAGGTCTGCAATGCCCACTGGCGCGCCCGCTCGGCGGACAGGCCCAGTGCGCCGTAGCAATCGGTGATGAAAGACAGGCGGCGCTGGGATACGCGTTCGACGTAATCGCGCACGAACGCCGGCTTGGTCGCGTTCGACAACGCCAGATAGACGCGGCTGGCGCGCCGCGAGGTATTGACCTCGGTCACTAGCCGCTTGATCCGAGCGCGCGGATTGGTTTCCTGTGCCACGCGCGCCAGTACTTCGTCGGTTTCGCGGGCCTCCCAGAGTTGGAGCGCGGCGCTCAGCAGCGCATCGCGATTGGGAAAATGCCAGTAGAAACTGCCCTTGGTCACCCCGAGCGCGCGCGCCAGCGGTTCAACGGCAACGGCCTCGACTCCGCGGTCGCCGATGGCATTGAGGGCCGCTTCGGCCCAGTCCTGGGAGCTCAGCATCACTTTGGGGCGTTTGGGCATCAGCGATGGCCTGTCATGACTTTACGTATAATCTTGACTAGTCTTCGTGTTCTGTCAATACGCTAGCGTATGGAAACAGGATGCACGCCGTGAAAGTTCTGATGAAAGGAACAGATACCATGAGCACACCGACGCGATCGGATTACGCGCATATCACGCCCATCAAGGTGAAGTGGGGTGAGATGGATAGTCTCGGCCACGTCAACAACGCGGTGTATTTCCGCTATTCGGAAGACGGGCGGATCGACTATATCCACCAGATTGCCGAAGACGGCGGTACCCAGACCAGCGATGGCCCGATCCTGGCGGACCTGCGCTGCAGTTTCCGACAGCAGCTGCGTTATCCGGCGGACGTCGAGATCGGCACTCGGGTGCGACGAATCGGCCGCTCGAGTCTGGATATCGAGCAATGCCTGTTCATGGCCGATAGCGAGGACGTGATCGCGGTGCTGGAAAATGTGGTGGTGTGGTTTGACTACGGCGCCCAGACCAGCATGCGCGTGCCTGAAACCGTACGCGAGCGTATCCGCGATCTGGAAAGTCTTGCGCCGGAGGAATAAGGCCTCCCCGAATCAGGAAGTGCTGCTGTCGATGCGCTCCGGAAAACCGTCGGTCATGAAGACTTCTTCCAAGGGAAGCTGGCCGCTGCGCGGATGCGGCTCGGCCAGACTCTTTCCCACGCATAGCATCATGCATATGCGATGGTCTGTGGGCAGGTTGATCAGATGGCCGACGCGCTTGAAGTCAAAGCCGTCCATGGGGCAGGAGTCGTAGCCAAGCGCCTTGGCAGCGAGCATGGCGGTTTGTGCGGCCATGCCGCAGGAGCGCATGCCTTCGTCGCGCTGCAGTTGTTCATCGTCGCGGTAGAAATGGCGGATCTCGCGCACCATGTTCTCGGCCACCTTGGCCGGGGCGTTCACCCAATAGCGTTCCGGTTCCTTGCCCCAGCTCTTCAGATCCATGCAGAAGACCAGCAGCAAGGATGATTCGGTCACCTGTTTCTGGCCCCAGGCGGCTTTGCGGATTTCTACGCGCAGTTCCGGATCCTGGACCGCAACAAACCGCCAGTTCTGGATATTGAACGCCGTGGGCGTAAGCAACACGTAATCCATCAGCTCGCGCACGGTGGCGGCGGGCATGACATGCGCCGGATCGAACCGGCGCGCCGAGCGGCGACTGACAATCGCTTCGAGGACGTTCAATTTCAGTCCGTGCTGATCGCGGCAGCGGCTTGCTGGGCCTGTGCCGGGGCGTTGCCCACATAATCCTGCGGCCGCATGGCCAGCAAACGATTTTTGTCGGCGTCCGGCAGTTCGAGCGCGCCGATGAAATCCTGCATGGCCGCTGCGTCGATCATTTTGCCGCGTGTGAGTTCCTTGAGCTGTTCATAGGCGCCGCTGATGCCGCGTACGCGCATGACGGTCTGGACGGCCTCGGCGAGAACGATCCAGTTGGCTTCGAGATCGGCGTTCAGTTTTGCCTGGTTCGCCTCGAGCTTGCCCAGACCACGCAGCAGCGCGTCGAACGACAGCGTCGAATGCGCCAGGCCGACGCCGAGATTGCGCAATACGGTGGAATCGGTCAGGTCCCGCTGCCAACGCGAGATCGGCAGCTTGGCCGCGAGATGATCCATGATCGCGTTGGCCAGCCCGAGATTCCCCTCGGCGTTCTCGAAATCGATCGGATTGACCTTGTGCGGCATGGTCGACGAGCCCACTTCGCCTTCCACCGTGGCCTGGCGGAAATAACCCAGCGAGATATAGCCCCAGACGTCACGCGCAAAGTCGATGAGGATCGTGTTGACGCGCATCTGTGCATGAAAGAACTCGGCCACGTAATCGTGCGGCTCGATCTGCGTGGTTGCCGGGCTGATCGCCAGCCCCATGCCTTCGATGAAGCGGCCCGCGATCGCAGGCCAGGCGGTATCGGGGTAGGCGGCCAGATGGGCATTGTAGTTGCCCACCGCGCCGTTCATCTTTCCCAGTATCTCTACCTCGGCGAGGCACGCCCGCTGCCGGCGCAGCCGCTGCACGAACACGGCCATTTCCTTGCCCAGCGTAGTAGGCGAGGCCGATTGGCCGTGGGTGCGCGATAGCATGGGAAAATCGCCGTATACGTCGGCCATGGTCGCGATTGCCTCGATCACTCGATCCAGCGACGGCAGTACGCAGTCGGCGCGCGCGTCGCGCAGCATCTGCGCATAGGCCAGGTTGTTGATGTCTTCCGACGTGCAGGCAAAATGGATGAACTGGCTGACGTGCGCGATCTCGTCGAAGTGCTCGATCTTGTCGCGCAAATAATACTCGACGGCCTTGACGTCGTGATTGGTAGTGCGCTCAATGGTTTTGACCATCTCGGCTTCGTGGTCGTCGAAGTCTTCGATCAGTGAATCAAGATACGTCTGGGCCGCGCTGGACAGCGGGCCGATCTCAGGGATCGAGGCCTCAGCGGCCAAGGCCTGAAACCAGCGGACCTCCACGATCAAGCGATAGCGGATCAGCCCATATTCGCTGCAAATCGCCCGAAGATCCTGGGTTTTCCTGCCATATCGACCGTCGATTGGGGATATGGCAGAGAGGGCGGTCAATGGCATCGGCATGGCGCGCATCCGTGGCTCGGGGCAGTGATAGAATCGCGGATTCTACCGAATTCACAGCGTTTGCGTGGCCGCGGCCATGGTGACGCCCGTTCCGCCTGCGGTTTCTCATCTGCAGGCCACTCGTCAAAGGAGTCAGCGATGGCACAGAACAATGACTATCGGATCGAAAAAGACAGCATGGGCGAGCTGCGTGTACCCAAGGATGCGCTCTGGGGCGCTCAGTCCCAGCGGGCCGTCGATAATTTCCCCGTATCGGACCTGCGTGCGCCGCGCGCCATGATCAACGCGCTCGGCCTGATCAAGGCCAGTGCAGCCGAGGTCAACCGCGATCTCGGCCTGCTCGACGCAGATATCGCGCAAGCGATCATCGACGCCGCCCACCGGGTTGCCAAGGGCGATTACGACGCGCATTTTCCAGTCGACATCTTCCAGACCGGCTCTGGCACGTCAACCAACATGAATGCCAACGAGGTGATCGCCCACGTTGCCAGCGAGTCGGCCGGCGAGACGGTGCACCCGAACGACCACGTCAACATGGGTCAGTCGTCCAACGACGTAATCCCCACGTCGATCCACGTCGCCGCCGTCATCGAAAGCGAAAAGGACCTGCTCCACGCCCTGCGTCATCTGCGCGATACGCTGCACAACAAGGGCCAGGAACTGGCCGACGTGGTCAAGACCGGGCGTACTCATCTGATGGACGCCATGCCGGTGCGGTTCGATCAGGAACTCGGCGGTTGGGCGGCCCAGATCGACTCCAACATCGCCCGCATCGAGTCGGCGCTGACCCGAATGCGCGGGCTGGCTCAGGGCGGCACGGCCGTGGGCACCGGCATCAACGCCCATCCGGAATTCGGCGCCCGTATCGCCAAGGCTATCAGCGCGGCCAGCGGCTGCGAGTTCCATACCAGCGAAAACTACTTCGAGAGTTTGTCGTCGCAGGACTGCGCGGTGGAACTGTCCGGGCAGCTCAATACCATTGCCGTGTCGATGATGAAAATCGCCAACGACCTGCGTTGGATGAATTCCGGCCCGCTGGCCGGCCTGGGCGAGATCCAGCTGCCGGCGCTGCAGCCTGGCTCCAGCATCATGCCCGGCAAGGTCAACCCGGTTATTCCGGAAGCAGCCGCCATGGTCGCTGCCCAGGTCATGGGCAACCACACCACGATCACCGTCGCCGGCCAGGCCGGCAACTTCCAGCTCAACGTCATGTTGCCGATCGTCGCCTACAATCTGCTGCAGTCCATCGAACTGCTGGCCAACACGTCTCGGATCATGGCTGATAAAGCGATTGCAGGTTTCACTGTCAATCAGGACAAGCTGGACGACGCCCTGTCGAAGAATCCGATCCTGGTCACCGCGCTTAACTCGGTCATCGGCTACGACAAGGGGGCGGCCATTGCCAAGCAGGCTTACAAGGAGGGCCGCTCGGTCAAGGAACTGGCCATGGAACAGACGGACCTGAGCGAGGCCGAGCTGGATCGCCTGCTGGACCCGGCCGCCCTCACCGAGGGTGGCATCAAGAAATAAGCCGATAAGCCGCGTCTGGAGCAGGCCCGTTTTAATCCGGTTCCACCGGCTATGCGGCGATTAGCGAACACTGCGGGGCACAGTTAACTGCTAATGTGCAGGTAGCGGCTCCTCAACGTGAGTGGGCCAATTCATCGGAGAGTACGCATGCTGTACGGAGGCGGAATTCTTGGCACGATATTGGTGGTCGTGCTGATTATCTTTATCGTCAAACGGCTGTAGCAATTGGCGGCCTGAGGCTGGCGTGATTTTCGATCAGAGAGATCAGGAATCGAGATCGCTGGCATCCAGCTTTGGGCCGACTTTACGCTGGGTGTGCGCACAAAACCGTACACGATCCGCTTTCAGCGGATCATCGCCGAAAGCTCTCACCTGCACTTGTTGCATGAATTGACCCTTCGGCGCGGCGCTTCCAGGCAAGGTGACTTGGCGCGGCGTTCATCGAAGGATGCACTACGCCGGAAGCGCGCAATCTGGAATTTATGCGTTTCAATCTGACAGCCGGCACGCTCAGTCCAGGTCCGGCGGCGCGTTGAGCCAGGCCTGCACCTGTGGCGGCAGTGCGCGGCGCCGCGGCTCGAAGCCCTGCGTTCGCAGCCAGTCGCGCACGGCCAGGCCGGTGCCGCCGGGCCAGTATTCCGCTGCGTCTTTTGCAACGTGGAAATACTCGGCCAGTTCTTCGTTGAGCGCAATCTCTCCTTCGCCGATCAGGTGATACGCCAGCAACAGCTGGTTCTTGCGGGCAAAGCCGTAGGCGCCGATGAAGGTGGTGATGGTGGACTCGATGCCGAGTTCTTCTGCCACTTCGCGGACGACGCCGTCGGTGGGATCTTCGCGCGGTTCGAGAAAGCCGGTAACCAGGCCGTACATGCCCTGCGGCCATTGGGCGTTGCGGGCGAACACGATTTGCCCTTGGTGTTCGACGACGGCGGCCACGACGGGAATTGGATTATCCCAGAACACGAAACCACAGCCGGGTGCCGGACACAGTGGGCGTTCAAATCCGGCGATGTCGCGGCACACCAGCGGTGTCGTACAGACGGGACAGTATTGGCGGCGATCCATAGGCGGCGACTCTCAGCTGTGGGTTCGACGGCGACGGGGCCGAAAATGCCGCGCGGCCGCCACGAAAAGCCGTCGCGCGTCGCCACCAGCTGACATACCATAGCGCAGTGCAATGAATTGACGGGCAAGCGAATTCATGGCGGTTGCCAGATCGGGCCTGGCAGCGGCCACTCGCACAGCATAGTCGCCGGGGCCTTCGCCGACTCGGCGAGGCAGGCCCAGATGTGCCAGTCGTTTACCGATGCGCTGCCACGCACGCAGCACCGGGTCGTCGATTCTGGCCGGGCGCATCCGCCAGGCGAGCCATAGCGAGACCAGGCCGAGCAGGCCAACCGTGCCAAAGGTCAGGATGGCAATCGCGGTGCCGAATCCGGCCAGGCCAAGCTGGGCGAACAATCTTTGTTGCAGCGACGGTCCGTAGGCCAGAAACCAGCGGTTCCAGCCAGCATTCACAGCGTCCCAGAGCAAGCGCGCCTGAAACCAGGGGTTGCTGCGCTCACCGCGTGCCATGAAAGGCAGGTCGCCGGTATCGGCGAGAGAGCCGGTCACGCCTTGTTCGATACGGGACGGGGCGACCGCGGCGGTCGGATCCACCCGAACCCAGCCGCGGCCTGCCAGCCAGACTTCGGACCAGGCGTGGGCATCGGAGTTGCGCACGATCCAGTAGTTGCCGACGGCTGAAGGCTCGGCACCCTGATAACCCGTGACTACGCGTGCGGGCACGCCGGCTGCACGCATCAGAAAAGTGAAGGCGCCGGCAAAGTGTTCGCAGAAACCGGCGCGGGTAGAAAATAGAAAATCATCGACGCTGTTATCGCGTGAGGTACGTGGCGGATTCAGCGTGTAACGAAAAGGTTGTGTTCTGAACATCGATAACGCGCGGTTGATGACAGCGGGAACCGACAAACCCTCGCTTGCCCAGTGCTTGGCCAGGGCGCGTGCTTTTGGGTTGTGGTGGCCGGGTAGGGCCAGCGCGCGTTGACGCGCCACGCGGCTCAGACGGCGATCGAGCCGGTATCGCGTGGCTGAGCGCACGACATAGCGAATCCGCTGATCGATCGCCTGGTCGACCAGCAGTGTGCCGGCCGGTGAGCGGTGATAGCGGCGATTGGCTTGCAGCGGCAGGTCGAGCGCAATCAGCCAGTGTTCGTGGGTCGGTGCCAGCGTGATATCGCTGGTTATATCGGCGCTGGCCCGGTCGATGGCGGGTGTTGGTAGCTTCGCTGTGGTCGGCGCGTTGTGCCAGGTGCCGGCGTTGAAATCCCAGAACACCGGGCCGCGCCAGTAGCGCTCGGCCGGTGTCGGCACCCGTCCGGGAAAACGCACCCGGAAGGCCACCGCGCCGGAACGAGCCAGCGCGGCCATGCTGCCAGGCGACATCTGGTCCGATAGCCCCATGGTAGCCTGACGTCCATCCTGTGCCGGCAGGCCCCACAGCGGGCCGGGCAGACGAGGAAACAGCAGGAAGAACAAGGCCGCTACCGGCAACGCCAACGCGAGCATGCGCGCCGATTCGGCTGCCGCCTGTCGATAGCTGGCACGGGCATACGGCATGTGGGCATGCACGAAACCGGCCAGTACCAGCCAGCTGCCGGCAATCAGATATGCCGCCATCCAAAGGGATTGCGAAAACAGAAATTGGGTGACCAGCACAAAGCAGCACAGGCAGAGCACTACCACGATATCGCGATAGCCCGTGATCTCTGACTGCTTCAGCGCGAGCATCAGCACCAGTAAGGCGACGCCGGCCTGTTGGCCATTGATCCGGCCGAATCCCATGAATACGGCGGCGAACACCGTCAATGTCAATCCGGCTCGTAGAATCCTGGCCGGCACCGGCGAGTGCGCAATCAGACCAAACGCCTGCCAGCCGATCAACAAGGCGGCCAGCGCATTGACCCACCAGGGCATATGCCATAGGTGTGGCAGGGCGATCAGGGTGACGAGTATCAACAGGCCGGCGCGCTCCTGTATGCCGACTTGTGACGACGCCGGCGCCTGGACGACCGTTCCGATTGCCATCAGTGAAGCGCCAGGGCCTTTAGACAGGTATCGCGATGCTGTGCGCCGCTGGCCGGGCCTATGCTCTGCGATCGCAGGCTGAGCCCGTATTCATGACCGGCATTGGCGGCGTTGACCACCCACAGGGCAAGTTGCGACAGCCGTGCTTCGGTATCCAAGCCGGTCAGGGCATCGAAATCGAACCAGTGAGTTGGATCAGCGGTGTCGGCGTGCTGGGTGACCATCAGCGACATGCTGCGAGCGCTGGCTTTCCAATCGATGCGCCGCGGCGAATCGCCACTGTGATAAAGACGGTGCGCCAGGAATTCGTCGCCGCCACTAAGCGAAAGCGATGATCGCCCACCAGGCGTTGTGTGTTCGGTGGGCCATGCCTGTATGCCAGCGGGGTGCGGATAAATCAGTACCGAGACATCAGGCACGAGCTGGGCCCAGGCGCGAAACAGGCCCATCGGATAGACGGTGTCCAGGCGCACCATTGGGCAGCGCTGGTAGCCGCGTCGAACGGCCGCCACGGTCAGGTCGACGGGGGTGGCGCCGTCCGGCGTGATATTCACGGGCAACGGCATCGCACGGCTGCCGGATGCACTGACCTGAACGGCGTAACGCGTGCTGCGGGCCCGGCTCGACAGCACCAACTTGAATTGAACGGTCTGGCCTGCAAACACCGGGGTTGCGCTCACTTGTTTCACGCTCGCGCCGGCCAGATTGCGATGGGTCCGGTGCATGGATACGAGCGCAGCAGCGCCCAACCAGAACGTGAGCGCGAATGCGAGATTGTTGCCGTAGTTGGTGGCCCCCAGCACCATGACAATCAGCAGAACGGCGAACAACAAGCCGCTGGCGGTCGGCAGGATATACAACCGGCGTCGCGATACCGTCAGCGGCGGCACGGATATCGGGGTGCGCCGCCGGATATAAGCCTCGACATGCCGCTTGACCATGCTGCCGGCCAAGTTCGTCAGACCTCGACTTGCGCCAGCAAATAGCTGGAGGCTGAAGCGCCGGCGCCATCGCGCAGCGCGATTCGATGATCGACCACCGCCGGGAGCACGGTCTGCACATCCTCGGGCACGACGTGATCTCGGCCGTCGATGAATGCCCAGGCCTGCGCGGCTCGACGCAGGGCAACACCGGCACGAGGCGATAGGCCCGCAGCGAAAGCGTTGTCATCGCGGGTGCGCGCCACCAGGGCCAGCAGGTAATCGACCAGCGCATCGCGGGTGACGACGGTTGCCACAGCGGCTTGCCAGCGCGCGAGATCATCGGGCCCGGCTACCGGCTGCAACGCCTGTGCGCCCGGATGGTCGCCGGAAAGCAGCCGGCGTTCGGCTGACGCCGGCGGATAACCGAGCCGGATCCGCATCAGGAATCGATCGAGCTGGGAGTTCGGGAGATCGAAGGTGCCGCTGTGATCGACCGGATTCTGGGTGGCGATCACGCAGAACGGCCGTGCCAGCGCACGGGTGATGCCTTCGACCGTGATCTGGCGTTCAGCCATGGCTTCCAGCAGCGCACTCTGGGTACGCGGGCTGGCCCGGTTGATCTCATCGGCGAGCACGATCTGGGTAAAGATTGGCCCGGGACGAAAATGAAAAGTCGCGTCGCGCTGGTCGAAAACAGACACCCCCAGGATATCGCTCGGCAACAAATCGCTGGTGAACTGGATACGGGCAAATCCCAGGCCCAGCGTCTGCGCCAGGCTATGCGCCAGCGTTGTCTTGCCTACGCCGGGCATGTCCTCGATCAGCAGATGACCATCGGCCAGCAGACATGTGAGCGCCAGACGGATCGCCTGGTCCTTGCCGTACAGGCGTTCGGCGAGGTGCCGGCGAACCGCCATAACCGCATGGGACATGTCGCGCGATGCGTTCCCGGGCGCGCTTTGAGCAGGGGGCTTGAGCATGAGGCAGGCCGCACAGACAGCCGGTGTCCGGGTAAAACCTCAGCGTATCGAAGCCTTGGCAAATTGCCAGACCGGCCAAAAACGCCAGATCTGAAGCGTACCCGGCGACTGCACGCTGTGCGATGGGATGGCTGCGCTCGCGCGATATGCGGCAGGTCGGGCGTTGATACCCGATGTCGTGGCGCACCTCATCCGCTGCGCACGATGATCGATCAGTCGTCGCGGCTGATCCGATCGTTTGCGGCGTCACGCACATCGCTCTTGCGCCGATACTCGCCTTCGATCGTGCTGTCATCGCGTCCAAACGGGCTGCGCCGGCCGGCACCCGCCATGCCGCCGGGCGTCATGATCACTACGCGCGAGAGCAGCGCGCGGGCGATGCGTTCGCGCAGCTTCGGGACCAGCAGCAGAAAGCCGAGCGTGTCGGACAGGAAGCCGGGCGTGATCAGGAACAAGCCCGCCAGTAGAAGGGCGGCGCCGTTGAGCACCGGCAGCGCCGGTGCCTCGCCGTGAGCCTGTGCCGCACGGATGCGCTGCATCACTTCCAGGCCCTGACGCCGCACCAGTTGGCTGCCGATGACCGCTGTCAGCAGCACCAGCGCGATCGTTGGAATGACACCGATCAGGCCACCGACCTTGATCAGCAGCCACAGTTCGATGACTGGGGCGACGATGAATAGCAATAACAGTCGGGCAGCCATAAGGCCTCCGTAAGATTCAGTTTATAGCGCGGCAATCCGAGCGCGTTGTTCGGACAAGTCGCGTTGCTCGCGTTCCAGTTCGCCTTGTTGCGCGCGTGCCTTGTCCACGACCCCTGCCGGCGCCTTGGCAACGAAAGATTCGCTGCCCAGACGATGACGCACGCCGTTCAAGTCCTTATCGAGCTTGGCCAGGCGCTTGTCCAGGCGGGCCAGCTCGGCGTCGGTATCGATCAGGCCGGCCAACGGGACGTGCAACTGCATATCGCCCACCAGCGCAACCGCGGCTTCTGGCGCGTCAGCGGCCGCGATTTCTTCAATCGACTCGACGCCTGCCAGAAAATCGATCGCCGCTCGATGGGCAGCGAGCTGCTGGCGATCGGCATCGCTGGCGCCTATGACCAACACCGGAATCTTCTGCTTCGGGGCAATATCCATCTCGCCGCGAATACCGCGCAGGCCGTTGATCACTCTTTTCAGCCAATCGATGCCGGCCTCGGCGTCGGGATCAATCCGAGCGGCGTCAGACAGCGGGAAAGGCTGTAGCGAAATGCTTTCACCGCTCTCGGCCAGCGCCTTGCCGCGCGCCAGCGGGGCGACACGCTGCCAGATCTCTTCGGTGATGAAGGGCATTAGCGGGTGGACCAGCCGCAGCGTGGTTTCCAGTACCCGGATCAGCGTACGCCGGGTGCCGGCCTTGGCCGCGTCGCTGGTCTGACCCGAGAGCACCGGTTTGATCAGTTCCAGGTACCAGTCACAAAAATGATGCCAGACAAAGTCGTGGATGGCGTTGGCGGCCAGATCGAAACGATAGCTGTCGAAATGCGCGGCCACGTCGGCTTCTGCGCGTTGCAGACGCGAGATGATCCAGCGGTCGGCGGTGGATAGCTCGACGTCGCCGTCGGCCGCTGGCTTGAAATCATCTGGCACCTGCATGAGCGTAAAGCGTGCGGCATTCCAGAGCTTGTTGCAGAAGTTGCGATAGCCTTCCACACGGCCTAGGTCAAAGCGGATATCGCGGCCATAGGAGGCCAGTGCAGCAAACGTAAAGCGCAGCGCATCGGTGCCGTGCGGCGCGATGCCGTCGGGGAATTCGCGGCGCGTGGCTTTCTCGACCGATTTGGCTTTCTGTGGCTGCATCATGCCGGCGGTGCGCTTGGCGACCAGGCTTTCCAGGTCAATGCCGTCGATCAGGTCGATTGGGTCGAGCACGTTGCCCTTGGACTTGGACATCTTGGCGCCTTCGTGATCGCGCACCAGGCCGTGGATATAGACCTCGCGGAACGGCACATCGTCCATGAATTCCAGGCCCATCATGATCATCCGGGCAACCCAGAAGAAGATGATGTCGAAGCCGGTGACCAGCACATTGGTCGGATAGAACAGCTTGAGTGCGTCGGTCTGCTCTGGCCAGCCCAGGGTGGAAAAAGGCCATAGCGCAGACGAAAACCAGGTGTCGAGCACGTCCTCGTCCTGGGTTAACGTCACATCGTCGCCCAAGCCGTGCGTCGCGCGCACGTCGGCGGCCGACTGGCCGACATAGACCTGGCCGTTTTCGTCGTACCAGGCCGGAATCCGGTGGCCCCACCAGAGCTGGCGGCTGATACACCAGTCCTGGATATTGCGCATCCATTCGAAATACGTCTTGTCCCAGTTGCCAGGGATGAACCGGATACGGCCGTCTTCGACTGCCTTGATCGCCGGTTCGGCGAGTTTCTTCGCGTCGACAAACCACTGGTTGGTGAGCATCGGTTCGATGACTTCACCCGAGCGATCGCCGTAGGGCTGCATGATCGTCTTGTCTTCGACCGTGATCATCAAGCCTTCGGCATCGATCCCGGCGACAATCTGGCGACGGGCCTCGTCGCGGGCCAGGCCGCGGTATTCGTCGGGCACCAGGTTGATGGCATCGACCTCGGCCGCCGCTGGCATGTCGCCGGTGGCCAGAATGGTCGCTGCCTGGGCGGCGGCTTCGGCGTAGGCCACGCCGTCGTCGCGCAGGGTTGCCTGGCTGTCCATCAAGCGATACATCGGAATGGCGTTGCGCTGGGCTACGGCATAATCGTTGAAATCATGGGCGCCGGTGATCTTGACCGCGCCTGAGCCGAATTCCGGATCTGGGTATTCGTCGGTGATGATCGGGATCAGTCGGCGCTGGGCTTTTGGCCCCACCGGGATCTCGCAGCGCTTGCCGACCAGCGGCGTATAGCGAGCGTCGTCTGGATGTACCGCAATCGCACCGTCGCCCAGCATGGTTTCCGGGCGGGTGGTGGCGATCGAGATATAGTCGCGGGTTTCGCGACGGGTGACCTGGCCGTCGTCATTGCGCTCGATGTATTCGTAGGTCTCGCCATCTTCAAGTGGATACTTGAAGTGCCACATATGGCCGGCCACTTCCTGATTCTCGACTTCGAGATCGGAGATGGCCGTGTTGAGTACCGGGTCCCAGTTGACCAGCCGCTGGCCGCGATAGATCAGCCCACGGGAATGCAGATCGACGAAGACTTTCTGCACCGCCTTGGACAGGCCCTCGTCCATGGTGAAGCGTTCTCGCGACCAGTCGACCGATGCGCCCAGACGCCGCATCTGGGTGGTGATATGACCGCCGGATTCTTCTTTCCACTGCCAGATCCGGTCGACAAAAGCCTCGCGCCCCAACTCGTGACGCGAGCTGCCTTCGCCTTCAACCTGACGCTCGACCAGCATCTGGGTCGCAATACCGGCGTGGTCGGTGCCCGGCTGCCAGAGCGTGGGCGCACCCCGCATGCGGTGATAACGGGTGAGGGTGTCCTGCAGGGTGTCGTCCAGCGCGTGGCCCATATGCAGGCGGCCGGTCACGTTGGGTGGTGGCAGCATGACGCAGAACGGATTGCCCGGAGCGTTCATGTTGGGCGCAAAATAGCCGCGCTCCTCCCAAACCGGATACCAGCGGGCTTCGATCGTATGCGGGTCGAAGGTCTTGTCCAGATCGGCCATCAGCGCATGCCTTTTCAGCCCGCTCCGGGGCCTAGGCCCCTGGCGAACTGACGTATCGTAGGAAACAGATAGATTAGTTTGAGGTCACTGTCTGCGTGTTCCAAGTCCTGCGGTAACACGCCCTGACCTCAGCGCGCCGCGCGCCGACCGGCGGCGATCTTGTGCGTGGTCAGCGCATAGCCGCGATCCTTGAAAAAGCGGTAGCGCTCGCGGGCCAGATTCCGGTCACCGGGTGTAACCACTTCGCTGTGACGCGAAAACCGTGAAAAGAAACCGCCGACTTCGCCGCCGATATTGATCAGCACGTCGTCGAACCCGGCAGGGGGAGCGTCGGCGCCAATCACCACCGGTGTCAGGTCGTCATCGGCGGCCAGATTGTCAGTGATGACGTGAGGGACGAAGCTGCCCTGGCGAAACAGCCAGAGCAGCCTGTCCAACGACTCGGCCTGACCGTTGTCAGCCACATGAATAAAGACCCGGTGGCCTTCGGCATGGGCTTTCTCGGTCAGGCGACAGGCGAATTGCTCGGCAGCGTCGCCTGCGTCATCTTCCAGCACATAGAAGAAGACTTCGGTCATATCCCGTGATCAGCCTCAGGCCTGGGTCGATCGATCGATCAGGTACTGCGTGAGCAAGCCAACCGGACGACCGGTAGCCCCCTTGTCCTTGCCCGACTTCCAGGCGACGCCGGCGATATCCAGATGCGCCCAGCGCAGCTTCCGCGCAAAACGATGAAGAAAGCTGGCGGCCGTGATCGCGCCTGCGCCCTTGCCGCCGACGTTGGCCATGTCAGCGAAGTTCGAGTCGAGCTGTGATTGGTACTCCTCCCACAGCGGCATCGGCCAGGCCCGGTCGCCCACCAGCTCGCCGGCATCGCGCAGCGCACGTCGCAGCGGGCTGTTGTTGGCGAACAGGCCGGCCGCCTCGGAACCCAGTGCCACAACGCAGGCGCCGGTGAGTGTGGCCATGTCGACTACGGCATCCGGCTGGTAATTGCGCTCGACATAGGTCAGCGCGTCGGCCAGTGCCAGACGGCCTTCGGCGTCCGTGTTGAGAATCTCGATGGTCTGGCCAGACATGCTGGTCAGAATATCGCCCGGCTTGTAGGCATCACCGTCCGGCAGGTTCTCGGTCGAGGCAATCACGGCAACAAGGTTGATCGGCAGTTCCAGTTCCACCGCGGCCTGCATCGCACCGAACACGCTGGCTGCACCGCCCATGTCATATTTCATTTCGTCCATGGCAGCGCCCGGCTTCAGACTGATACCGCCAGCATCAAACGTCACGCCTTTGCCGACCAGCACCGTCGGCTTTTCGCCTCGTGGGCCGTTCATGTACTCCATGACAATGAACTTGGCCGGTTGACGCGAGCCGCGCGATACGCCGAGTAAAGCGCCCATGCCGAGCGCTTCCATATCGGCTTCTTCGAGAATCTGGGTCTTCACCGAATCATGATGATTCGCCAGCTCAACGGCCTGCTCGGCCAGATAGGTCGGCGTACAGATATTGCCCGGCAGGTTACCGAGATCCTTGGCTAGCTTGATGCCGTTCGCGGTTGCCACGCCTTCGGCTACGCCTTTTTCGGCCGTTGGCAGGTCGGAGCGACGCGGTACCTGCAGGATCAGGCGCGACAGCTTGCGGGTCTGTTTTTCGTAGCTCGTCCCACGACAGGCTTCGAAACGATAGAACACGTCTTCGAGAGCGAGCAGCGCCTGCTTCACGCTCCAGCCGAAATCGTCGCGGCCCTTGACGTTCAGTTCGGTCAGATAGAATGCCGCATCGACGCCGCCCATGGTGTCAAGTTCGCGTGCCGCGGCGGTACAGGCCTTGCGATAGGATCGCTGATTGAAGTCGCGCTCCTTGCCACAGCCGACCAACAGGATGCGATCGCAGAACATGTCTTCCAAACCATGCAGCAGGGTCGTCTCGCCCAGTTTTCCGTCCATGTCGCCGCGCCGCATGACAGAGGCAATCAGGCCATTGCTGGCTTCATCGAGCGCTTCGGCTTGCATGGACGGCTTTCGACGATCGAAGATACCAACGATCACGCAACCGACCCGCTGCTTTTCCGGGCTGCCGCTTTTGACGAGATATTCCATGGAGTTTTCCTGTAAAAATGTTGATGTATACAGTTTGAGCGTCGACTGCGTCTGGTGCGTAACCCGCTAACTACAATGATATGCGCGACGAACGCGTAGCCTTCAAGGCGCATGATTCTACATTGAATTACAAAAAAATCATCTTCTTTTTATGTCCCGGTCGATTAAATGCCTGATTCCGACGATTGCCTGAGGTTTTCGAATCTTGGTTAACGTGATATTTCGTTACCTGTTTGGCGAAGTAGCGCGCACTTGGCTGATCATCATCGCTGTGCTGCTGTTTCTCACCCTGGGCCTTGGTCTGTCGCAATATATCGGCTATGCCGCGGCTGGCGACGTGCCGGTCAACACCGTGTTTTCTCTCTCCGCGTTGAGCGTTGTCAGAAACCTCGAAATCGTGCTGCCGATCTCGGTTTTATTGGCGGTACTCCTGGTGGTTGGGCGGCTCTGCCGCGACAACGAGCTGGCGGCGATGCTGGCCGGCGGCGTGGGCTTGGCGCGGCTCTACCGGCCTTTTCTGGCGCTTGGCGTTTCGGTGGCCCTGTTCGGTGGCTTGATGAGCCTGGTATTTGCGCCGCTGGCGGCCCAGAAGTTCAAGGTGCTCAGTGCCTCGTCTGCCGCCAGCGCAGTACAGTCGGTCTCACCCGGGCGCTTTGTGAGCCTGGATAACGGAGATGTGGCTTTCTATGCGCAAAGCCGTGACAAGCAGGGTGACTTTCGTGATGTTTTCGTCCGCGTCGAGCACACGGGAAACAAAGGCCAGAAGACCGAGACCGTAGTGACCGCAAAGCGTGCCCGGCAGCAGGTCAATGCAAAGACCCGCGAGGTCACCCTGGTGCTGGATGACGGCTGGCGATACGAAGGCACGCCGGGGCAAGCCAACTACCGTATTATTCAGTTCAAGCAGCACGGAGTGCAGCTGCAGCCGCCGCAACCCCGTGCCTCGGGCGACGTGCACACGATGTCAACACAGGCGTTGATCGCCAGTCACACGCCGAAGGCGACGGCGGCCTGGCAGACCCGCGTGTCTGTTCCGCTGTCTATTCTCATTCTGTCGCTGCTGGCATTGCCGATCGGGCGGGTGCCGCCGCGATCGGGGCGTTACGGCCGGGTGATCGCCGGCATACTGTTCTACGTGATCTACGTCAATCTCGTGCATCTGTCCGAGCAGGCGGTTGAAAACGGGGCGCTGCCCGGCGCGATCGGAGAATGGTGGGTACACGCGGTGGTCCTGGCAGTCGCCTTGATCCTGGTTGCGCGAGAGGCAGGATACTTCGTTTCCAGACCTGGCCACGGAGATCGACGATGATGATCATCGATCGCTACATCAGCCGGTCGATCCTGGCGGCAACCGGGGTAGTAGCGCTGGTGGTTGGCGCGTTGGTGACGCTGATGCTGTTCATTGGCGAACTCGATCATATGGGCGAGGGAAGCTACGGCCTGGCCAAGGTCATGTTGTACGTGGCGTTGATGTTGCCGGCTCGGATGTATCTTGTGCTGCCGGTGGTAGCACTTCTTGGCTCGTTGCTGGCGCTTGGCGCGTTGGCCACGGGTAGCGAACTGGTAGTGATTCGCAGCGCTGGCGTGTCTATGCGCCGGCTCGCTGTCTCGGTGGGGCTGGCGGGGGCGGTGCTCGCGGCTATTACTGTACTGAACGGTGAGATACTGGTGCCCAAGGGTGTCGGCCATGCCGATTCGTTGCGGGAACAGGCACGTAACGGCGAGGTCCGGCAAACCGTCAACGATGGGCTCTGGCTGCGCCAGAGCGGCTATGTGCTTCGAATCGCATCGACCCTGCCGGGTGGTCGCATCGATGGGTTGCTGGCTTATCGATTCGACTCGCAGGGCCGGTTGCGAGAGAGCCTCAAGGCACCAAGCGCTCGCTTGATAGGTCATGAATTGGTGATCAACCATCCGCAGATCACCTATCTGGCGACTGACCACAGCAGGGTGGCCACGCCAAAACAGCTATCGCTGGACGTCCAGATCGACCCGCAGGTGCTGGCGCTGGCGGTAGTTCAGCCTGACGAGCTGTCCTCGCGTGGGCTGTGGCGCTATATCACTTATCTGGATCACAACGACATCGATGCGGCGGACTACAAGCTCGCGCTCTGGCGTAATATCGTCACGCCGTTCACCGTCTGGGTTCTGGTGATCTTTGCCTTGCCGTTTGCGTTCGGATCGTTGCGCAGTGCCGGCGCCGGGCAGCGGCTGCTGGCCGGTGGATTGAGCGGCCTGCTGTTCTTCCTGTTCAACGAGATCGTGGCGTCGACCGGGCCGGTCTACGGCGTGCCACCCTGGCTGGCCGCCAGTCTGCCAACGATCCTTCTCGGTGTAGGAACTGTCTACTGGATGCGGCGAGTCAGCTAGCTTGACAACGTCGGGAGACGATCAAACCACGGCGCGGCATGCTCCAGCTGGGCCGCTAACCGCAACAGCAGCGTCTCGCCGCCGGGCGGGGCAACGAACTGGCTGCCCATGGGCAGCCCGCCGGGCGTCATCGACAACGGCACCGACATCGCCGGTACGCCGGTGAGGTTGGCCAGCTGGGTGAACGGTACGTGTTGCAGGTTTTCGTTGGCCAGCTGATCGACCATCCCGGATTTGATCAGGGCGCGTGCGCTGGGCAGACGCAGCAGAGGGCGCAGAAGCCGCTGTTGCCAGATCGGTGTTTCGAGCGCGCCGATCTTAACCGGCGGGCTGGCCAGGGTGGGAGTGAGCAGCAGATCATAGCGTCTGTGGAACGCGGCCAGCGCCTGGCGATACCCCTGCCAGCGTTCCAGCATCACGGTATATTCCACGGCCGAGTAGCTGCGCCCGAGGTGAGCCAGCGCTCGGGTATCCAACTCAAAACCGTCGGCGCCGCAGCCGGTCTGCGCGCGGATCTCGTCTACCGCGCTGGCCATGTGAACGAACCACACCATCAGGAAATCACGACACAGCTGTGCGCCGTCGAGCGCGGGCGCGGCCGGCTCGGCGTGGTGGCCGAGGTCTGCCAGCAGAGCCGTTGTCGTCCGGATGGCCGCGTGTGCCTCGTTACTGACCGGGGTGCCCAGCGGCGAGGCTTCCATCACGCCGATTCGCAAGGGCTCTGGTGGGCGCTCGATAGCCTGCAGATAGCTCGTCTCTGGTGTCTGGAGTTTGACGATCGCGCCCGGCTCGTAGCCGGCGGTCGCGTCCAGCATGGCGGCGCTGTCGCGTACCGAGCGCGTTACGACGTGATCCACTGAGATGCCGTGCGCTTGATCGGTACGGTGCGGGCCAGCGGGGACCCGTGCCCGCCCGGGCTTGAGACCGAACAGCCCGCAACAGGCCGCTGGTATGCGAATAGAACCGCCACCGTCGTTTGCGCCGGCCATCGGCACGACGCCGGCAGCCACAGCCGCCGCCGAGCCGCCGGATGACCCTCCCGGCGTATGCTCGCTATTCCACGGATTGCGGGTGCTGCCGTTGGCGACCGGCTCGGTTATGGCCTTGGCACCAAACTCGGGCGTATTGGTCTTGCCGAAGATATTCACGCCGCTGGCCATGAAGCGCTTCACGATTTCGGCGTGTTCGGTGGGGCAGAATGCCGCGCGCTTGAGCGCGGCGTTGCCGTAGGTCGTGGGTACGCCGGCATAATCCTGAAACAGGTCCTTGATCAGGAAAGGCACGCCGGCGAAGGCACCTGTTACCGTAGCGCCGGCGCGTTCGTCGGCGATATCATCCATCTGGTGTACGACGCTGTTGAGCCGGCCGTCGACCTGCGTCAGGCGCGCGCGGGCTGCGGCCAGTGCCTCGGCTGGCGTAATCTCGCGGTCGGCGATCCGCTGGGCGATGCCCAAGGCGTCGTGCTCAATGTATTCGTCGTGTCGCATCATGTTTTCTCAGGCGATTGACGCCGGCTCGACGCTCAATCGTCCATCCGTTGTAAACTGGGGGCAAAGAATGAGCTTTTTCACGGGGCAGTTCCATTAACGATTTACGAGTAGTCGATTCAGATACGCATGGAATCAGTCGTGGCGACATCAGCGATGGTGCGTTGGCAGTCCTGGACGGTTTGAACGAGGCTGGCTATCGCGCCTGCCTGGTTGGTGGCGCGGTGCGCGATCTCCTGCTCGACGTCGCCCCCAAGGATTTCGATGTCTCGACCGACGCCGAGCCGGAGCAGGTGGTGGCGGTCTTTGGCCGCAAGGCACGCCTGATCGGTCGTCGTTTTCAGATATGTCATGTGCGTTTCGGCCGCGAGATCGTCGAGGTATCGACCTTCCGCGCCGATCCGGGCGGCGCCGATGCCGGCGAGGATACGCGCGAGCTGGACGATGCTGGACGGGTACTGCGCGACAATGTATTCGGTTCGATCGCCGAGGATGCCAGGCGTCGCGATTTTGCGATCAACGGCCTGTATTTCGATATTGCCGATCATAAGATCTATGACTACGTCGGCGGCCTGGCCGACGTCGAGCATCGTTGTCTGCGGCTGATCGGCGACGCCGGCGTGCGCTACCGCGAGGATCCGGTGCGCATGATTCGGGCCGTGCGGATTGCCTCCAAGCTCGATCTCACCATCGACGAGCGGGCGCGCCCGCCGGCGGAGCTGGTAGATCTGCTCGCCGACGTGCCGGCTGCCCGCCTGTTCGATGAAGTGCTCAAGCTGTTGATGCATCCAGCGGGGCCCAGGGTCTATGACGGGCTGCGCCACTACGATCTGCTGCGCCCGCTGTTCGATCAGACCATGGCGGTACTGGATTCGCCTGCCGGCACGGCTAGCGAAGCGTTGATCAGGAACGCCATTGCCAACACCGCTGCGCGCATCGAGATCGGCAAGCCGGTCACGCCCGCATTCATCTTCGCAGCCCTGCTCTGGCCGGCGGTACGCGAACGCGCGGCCACGCTCGAACGCGAAGGCATGCCGGCGGCGCCGGCGCTGGCCAGTGCGCAGAGCGACGTGGTGACGCGGCAGGTGCGGCGTGTGGCCATCCCCAAGCGATTCTCGATACCCATGCGCGAGATCTGGCAGCTGCAGCCACGGTTCCACAAGCGGCGGGGCCGCCAGCCGGAACGCCTGATTCCCCATCCGCGGTTTCGTGCCGCCTATGATTTTCTGCTGCTGCGCGCCCAGGTCGGGGAAGTGGAGCAGGAACTGGCCGACTGGTGGACCCAGATTCAGGACGATCCGTCGACGCCGGAGCCTGCCTCGGCCGCCGGAACCAGTCGCAGGCGCAAGCGCCGCGGGGGTGGTCGCCGTCGCAAACCGTCGCCTGAATCGGCGTGATCCTGCTGGTGGACGTTTCACCGCGGCCGGCGCCGCGCCGGGGAACCCAGCGTGGCGGCTGAGTCGGCGGTGCACGTGGCGTGGATCGGGCTCGGCAGCAATCTGGATGGTCCGGCTGCCCATCTGTCGCTTGCGCTGCGTGAACTGGGACAGATTGATGGTTGTCGTCGGCTCGCGGTTTCTGCGTTCTTCGACACGGAACCCGTGGGCGGCCCGCGTGGTCAGCCGTTGTTCTGCAATGCCTGCGCGGTATTGGCGACGACGCTAATGCCGCTGCCGCTGCTCGATCGGCTGCAGGCGCTCGAGGCCGGTCACGGCCGCGTGCGGGACGTGCGCTGGGGCCCGCGAACCCTCGATCTCGATTTGCTGGCATTCGATAATCTGTCGATGGATAGCCTACGCCTGACCCTGCCGCATCCGCGGGCGCACGAGCGGGGGTTCGTACTGGTGCCGCTGGCCGAGTTGTCGCCGGCGCTGGAATTGGGGGTTCACGGACGTGTGGCGGATTGTTTGCGCTGCGTCGGCGGCGAGGGCGTCGCTCGACGCAGTACGGCGTGATGGCCGGGCGCTATATCGCGATCGAGGGCCCGATTGGCGTTGGCAAGACCACGCTGGCGGGCCGTCTGGCGCAGAGCCTGTCAGCGAGCGTACTGGCCGAAGCGCCAGACGAGAATCCTTTCCTTGGAGATTTCTACGATAACCCGGCGGGACATGCCTTGTCGGTTCAGTTGTTCTTTCTCTTGCAGCGCGCCCGCCAGATCGACGCGCTACGCCAGACCGACTTGTTTGAAGTCGGTTGTGTCGCCGATTTCATGTTTGCCAAGGATCCCTTGTTTGCGCGCCTTACGCTCAGCAATGACGAGCTGGCGCTTTACGAGGATATCTACGCACGGCTGGCCTGGCAGGCACCGAGCCCGGACTGCGTGATTTATCTGGATGCGCCGGTCGATATACTGATGCAGCGTATTGCCCAGCGCGCCCGCACGGCCGAGCGCAGTCTGACGTCGGATTACCTGGCCCGCGTGGTAGCGGCCTATCGCCATTTCTTTGCCGAATACACAGCCGCGCCGCTGTTGCGGGTTGATGCCAACCGGCTCGATCTGGTGGGTTCGGATGCCGATTACCAGAGCGTGTTGGCAGCGCTTGAGCGTCCCGTGCGCCAGCAATCGCTGCCGACAACAGCGTGACCACGATCATTCAATCTCAATGCTATAGTCCTTGATCATGAATACCAGTCCATACCCCCACCTGCAGCAGCAGGACGCCAAGCCGGTCACGATTGCGGATCTGGCCCGGATGAAAGTCGACGGCGAGAAGATCGCCTGTCTGACCGCATACGATGCCAGCTTCGCGGCCCTGGAAGATCGGGCAGGCGCTGATGTGGTGTTGGTCGGCGATTCTCTGGGCATGGTCGTTCAGGGCGAATCGACGACGGTACCGGTCACGGTCGATCACATGGTCTATCACAGCCGCATCACCGCCGCCGGACTGCGGCGGCCGTTTCTGATGGCAGATCTGCCGTTTCTGTCTTATGCCACCAAGCACGATGCGCTGGATACGTCGCGTCGGCTGATGGGCGAGGGCAAGGCGCAGATGGTGAAGTTCGAGGGCGGTGAGATTCAGGCCGATACCATCGAGCATCTATCGATGCGCGGCGTGCCGGTATGCGCGCATATCGGTCTGCAGCCACAGTTGGTACACAAGATGGGCGGCTTCAAGATTCAGGGGCGCGATAAGACGCAGGCAGACACGATGCTGCGCGACGCCCGAATTCTTGAGGAGGCCGGGGCCGATATGCTGTTGCTGGAATGTGTGCCGTCTGCGCTTGGCGCCGAGATCACCGCCAACGCCGGCGTGCCCGTGATTGGCATTGGCGCAGGGCCGGATACCGACGGCCAGATCCTGGTGGTTTACGATATCCTGGGGCTTTCGCCCGGCAAGAAGCCGCGTTTTGTGCGGAATTTCATGGACGACGCCAACTCGCTCGACGCCGCAGTCGCCAATTATGTAGCTGCCGTGAAGAGCGGCGACTATCCAAGCGCGGCCCACTCCTTCACTTAGGCCACCCGTGATGAAGATCCTGGAGACCACCGCAGCGGTGGCGCAGTGGCGGCTGAACACGTCCGGAGTTATTGGTCTGGTGCCGACCATGGGCAATCTGCACGCTGGCCATATGGCCTTGGTGAATGCCGCCTGCCAGCGCTGTGACCGCGTGATCGTGAGTATCTTCGTCAACCCCATGCAGTTTGGGCCGAACGAGGATCTGGCAACCTATCCGCGCACCTTCGATGCCGACTGTGCCGCCCTGCGCCATGCGGGCGTCGAAGCCGTCTTTGCGCCCAGCGTGTCCGAGATGTACCCCCAGAATGGCGCCAGCCTGACCACGGTGCACGTCGACGATATCACCGGCATGCTTTGCGGTAATCGCAGGCCGGGACATTTTGACGGCGTAGCCACGGTGGTGGCCAAGCTGTTCAATATTGTGCGTCCGAATCGCGCTTTTTTTGGCGAGAAGGACTTTCAGCAGCTGGCCGTTGTGCGCCGCATGAGTGCCGATTTGTGCACCGGCGTCGAGATCGCCGGGGTCGCCACGGTGCGTGATGCCGATGGCCTGGCGCTGTCGTCGCGCAATCAATACCTGACCGCCGACGAACGACGGCGTGCACTGGCCCTGCCTGGGGCAATCGGTGACTGTGTGACCGCACTGCGGCGTGGTGATCGCGATTTCCGTAGTCTGGAAGCGCGCGCCTGGTCGCGGATGAGTGATGCCGGATTTGATCCGGACTATGTCGAAATACGCCAGCCTGACCTGGCGCCCGCAACCGCTGCCAGCAGCGCGTTTCGGGTGCTGGCTGCCGGCCATCTGGGACAAACCCGATTGATCGACAACATGGGCATGACGGTCTGATCACGCAGGGCCTCTGATTGGGTCGGACTGACTTCTGTCAAGGCCCGGATTTGTTAAAAAGATCGCGATGCCAGACCATGGCGATTCAAGTTGATAAAAAGCGATAGCAATGTCCGATCCCACCCAGAACGCTGCTTGGCAAGCACTCGAAACCCTCGCCGAGGGCGCCGCCGACCGCCGTATCGATGGACTCTTTTTCGCCGAGCCTGAGCGAGCGTCTCGCTACAGCCTCGAAGCCGCGGGAATCACGCTGGATTATTCCAAGCAGTTGATTGACGACGAGACCCGCCGTGCGCTGCTGGAACTGGCGGCTGCCCAGAAAGTGGTTGAAAAGCGCGCCGACATGCTGGCCGGCCGAGTGATCAACTCCAGCGAGCAGCGTCCAGCCTGGCACGTGGCATTGCGCCGGCCCGACGACGCGCCGTTGTACGAGGAAGTACACGAAGTGCGCCATGCGATGGCCGAGTTTGCGCGTGCCGTGCGCAACGGCGAGTGGCGCGGCTTTGCCGACGATGCGATCACCGATGTGGTCAATATCGGCATCGGCGGCTCGGATCTTGGCCCGCGCATGATCTGTCAGGCTCTGGCCCGGCGCGATGGCCCACAGCCGCATTTTGTAGCCAACGTGGACCCGGCAGATCTGGATGACACGCTGGCCCGTCTGAATCCGGCGACTACGTTGGTAATTGTCACCTCGAAGTCCTTCGGTACCGCCGAGACGCTGGCGAATGCACGCGTTGCACGCCAGTGGCTGATCGACGCCGGGGCTGGCGAACACGATATCGCACGCCATTTCGTGGCAGTATCCACCAACCGCGAAGCGGTGACCGAATTCGGCATTGAGCGCATGTTCGAGTTCTGGGACTGGGTCGGCGGGCGTTATTCGCTGTGGTCGGCGGTCGGCCTGTCGATCGCGCTTGCACTGGGCGACGATGCATTCGAGCAACTGCTGGCCGGCGCCTATGCCATGGATCAGCACTTCGAAACCGCAGCGCTGGGCGAGAATCTGCCGGTGATGCTGGCGCTGGCAGGGATCTGGAACAACAACTTCCTGGGTCTGACCAGTCACTGCGTGGTGCCTTATGCACAGCGGCTTGCAGCTCTGCCGTCTTTCCTGCAGCAGCTGGAAATGGAGTCGAACGGCAAATCGGTCCGTCGTGAAGGTGCGCCCGTCACCGTGGACACCGTACCGACCATCTGGGGCAGCGTGGGTACCAACGCCCAGCATGCTTATTTCCAGATGCTGCATCAGGGCGATCTGGCGGTGGATATGGACTTTATCCTGCCCCTGTCGGACGCGGCTGCGGCAGGCGACCCGCGAGAAATAGAGCGGGTAGCGAACTGCATCGCGCAGGCCGAAGCACTCATGACCGGGCGCGATCGCTCCGCGCTGGAAAGCGAGTTGAAAGAGCAGGGGTTGTCCAGTGACGCACTTGAGCATCGACTGGCTGCGCGCAGCTTCGAAGGCAATCGACCAAGCAACATGCTGGTGCTGAACACCCTGGATGCGCACAGTCTTGGCGCGCTGATTGCGGCCTATGAGCATAAGGTGTTTGTCCAGGGCGTGATCTGGGATATCAACAGTTTCGATCAGTGGGGTGTGGAACTCGGCAAGACCATGGCCGGCCAGTTGGTCGGTGAACTGTCGGGTGAAGGCAAGGCCGGTGCCCACGACGGTTCGACGCAGGCGTTGCTGACGCGCGTGCGCCGCGGATGGCAGGCGTAATCGTTTATTCCAGTGGCGCCCTATGCCCATGGCATGTCGTCGCCGCGAATCCTTGGAGTCCCGCATGAGTGAAACCAGCGATTACCTGCCGGCACGGGTCTACAGCGCAGAACAGGTGGCAGCACTGGACCGTCGCTTCATCGAGTCATTTGGCGTCGATGGCTTCACCCTGATGCAGCGGGCCGCCAGCGCCGGCTTCAGCGAACTGGCTTTCCACTGGCCCATGCCGGGGCGATTGGCGGTGCTCTGCGGACCCGGTAACAACGGCGGCGACGGTTTTCTGCTTGCCCGCCTGGCGTTGCAGGCGGGCTGGCAGGTCGCGCTGATGTTGTTGGCCGAACGTGACCGTATCGTCGGCGACGCCGGGCGAGCACTCGCGGCATTCGAGGCCGCCGGTGGGACGGTTTCCGCATATCGCAATGCGCCGGTTGCAGCCGACGTGATCGTCGATGCCTTGCTCGGCACGGGGCTCAATCGGGATGTCGAAGGCGATTTCGCTATCGCGATCGATCGTATCAACGAGGCGCGAAGTCGTGGTACGGGTGTGTTTTCGCTGGATATCCCCTCGGGTATAGACGCGACGACGGGACACGCCTGGGGCCATGCAGTCCAGGCGCACGCCACGATTACTTTCATTGGTCTGAAGATGGGCATTCTGACCGGCAAGGGGCCCGCACATTGCGGCAGCCTGTCGTTTGATGATCTGCATGCGCCGGATGCGCTTTATGAAGATCAACCTTATGTGGCCCGCCGGATCGATCATCGCGCGCTTCGCCATGCCTTACCGGCCCGTGCCCGCAGCGCCCACAAGGGCGATAACGGGCACGTATTGTGCCTGGGGGGTAATCGTGGCATGGGCGGTGCCATTCGGCTGACCGCCGAAGCGGCATTGCGCTGCGGAGCGGGGTTGGTCAGCGTAGGGTGTCATCGCGATCACGCCGGTGCCATGAGTCAGGCTCGGCCCGAATTAATGTGCCTCGGATTGGACAGGGATGACGATATCGGCCCGCTGATTCAAGCGGCTAGCGTTATTGCGATCGGGCCCGGCATGGGCAGTGACGCCTGGGGCGCCAGTCTCTGGCAGTCCGCCATGGACAGCGAACGGGCCTTGATCGTGGACGCCGACGCCTTGAATCGACTGGCCGATCATGAAGTCCCGCGCGGCAACTGGATATTGACACCGCATCCCGGCGAAGCCGCGCGGCTGCTCGATTGTTCCACCATCGATATCATGCGCGACCGGGTAGCGGCGGTACAGGCGCTGGCAAAGCGTTATCAGGCGGTGGCTGTGCTCAAGGGCGCCGGCTCGCTGGTGGCCACGCCCGACGAGCTGTGGCTGTGCACCCAGGGCAATCCGGGCATGGCGGTCGGCGGCATGGGTGACCTGCTGACCGGCGTCATTGCTGCGCTGGTTGCCCAGGGTCTGACACTGGCCCAGGCGGCGGTATTCGGCGTTTATCTGCACGCGCTGGCCGGCGACTCGGCGGCCGAGAGCGGCGAACGGGGGATGTTGCCGAGCGATCTGCTCGAGCATCTGCGAACCCACGCCAATCCGGCCCATGCATGATTCACTTGCCGGACGCTGCGGCGACCGATGCCCTTGGACGGGCAATCGCCCTGGCACTCACACGATTACAAGACGGTCTGGTGCTTTCACTGCGCGGCGAGGTGGGAGCGGGCAAGACGGCGCTGACGCGTGCCGTGCTGCGGGCGCTCGGCCATACCGGCCCAGTTGTCTCACCGACCTATACCCTGATGGAAGCCTATGCGCTGGTGCCAGCCGCCATGCTCGTGCATATGGATCTCTACCGTCTGATCGATCCCGAAGAATTGGAATTCATCGGTATTCGTGACGTTGACGCGTCCAGGGATTGGGTATTCATTGAATGGGCCGAACGCGGTGCGGGGTTTCTGCCACCGATCGATGCAGAGCTGACGCTGGAATACCGCGATACCGGGCGTTTGGCGCGGATTCAGGCGCGCAATGAGCGTGGCGAGCGTTGGGCCGGACTTGCTCAAGAGTCGAGATAGCGTCGATCTTTCAAGCAGCTATGTAGGAAAAGCTCGCTAGCGTCTGTTTTGGCAGGTAAAAATAGTTGCTTGGCTGCGGCACTGCTATTAATCTCCAAGACGTATTCAAGCGTCCCAAAAGGGGGCAAGGGCGGGGCACGCAATGCGCAACCTTCTGCGCGGCCTGTGTTTGGCTGTGATGTTGATGAATGTTGGCGCTGTCTGGGCGGCGGCTTCGACCCTGCATGACGCGCGGTTATGGGACTCGGGCGAGAAGACACGCATCGTGTTTGATCTGTCGGCCGATACCAATCCCGATATATTCCTGGTCGACAATCCGCTTCGTCTGGTGGTCGACCTGCCGCATACGCGTGCCGTCAGTTCCTTGGACGTAGATGCCGATCATGGCGGACTGGTCAAGCAGGTCCGGACTGGAATCCATCGTGGCACCGGGCTTCGCGTGGTGCTCGACCTGTCGCAGATGGTCGCGGCGAAGAGTTTCATGTTGGCGCCGGACGGTCAGCACGCCTACCGACTGGTCGTTGATCTGTATCGCGGCCAGCCAGACCCGCAAACTCATAGCGCGTCGAATGAGCCTTCGGACGGTGAACTGGCGCCGGGCGACGATGGCGCGACCACCGCAGATAAGACAGCAGCGGCGATGGCCCAGACATCGAATGCCGGCGCGGCGTCATCTGCTGCGCCGGCTCGTCGGAGCGGGCCCGGCCACGATATCGTGGTCGCGATCGACGCCGGTCATGGCGGGCGGGATCCGGGCGCGCACGGACCGCACGGCACGCTGGAAAAGAACGTCACGTTGGCGATCGCGCGGCGGCTCAAGCAGATGGTGGACGATCAACCGCATATGCGCGGGGTGTTAACTCGCTCTACTGATCGCTATGTTGGCCTGCGCGAACGCATGGTCATTGCACGGCGCAACAAGGCCGATTTCTTCATTTCCATCCATTGTGATGCGTCGCCGGACGGTCGCGCGGCTCAAGGTGCCTCGGTCTATGCGTTGTCGCCGCATGGCGCGACCAGCGAACATGCGCGTTGGCTTGCAACACGCGAGAATGCAGCGGATATGGTCAGCGGCGGCAGTATCAAGGACAAGAACAGCAGCCTTGCGTCGTTCATGCTCGATCTGTCGCAGAGCACGAGCGTCGAAGCCAGCCTGGATGCCGGTCATCGCGTGCTCGAGCAGCTTGATGACCTGGGTTCGCTGCACAAGACGCACGTACAGCAGGCGGGATTTGTCGTACTCAAGTCCCCGGACATTCCGTCCATCCTGGTTGAAACCAATTTCATCTCCAATCCGCATGAAGAGCACAAACTGGCCAGCAGCCGCTATCAGAATCGGCTGGCGAGCGCGATGCTGCGTGGTATCAAGGGCTATTTCGCGAGCTATCGGCCGGCCACGTATATCGCGGCCGATCAGCAACACGAGATCAAGCGCGGCGAGACCCTGTCCGGCATCGCACTGAAGTACGGCGTCAGCGTAGCTGCACTGCGCCAGTACAACCAATTGAAGAGCAGTCAGATTCAAATTGGGCATACCCTGCGGATTCCGCCGCCCGGCGCTCAGCAACTTGCGGGGTTGTAATCAGGCCCTGGCGCGTTGCGCTCGGCGCGCTAACGCCGTGTCATGACGCAAGGTCAGACGCTGATACTCGTGGGTGCCGGTCATGTGCATCAACAGTTGCTCGAACGTGCCGGGCGTTGGCGACGCCATACGGAACGGACGGTGCTGATCTCGCCGTCGTCGTTTCGCTACGGCGGCTCGGTAACGCCGCTGCTCGCGGGTAGCGGCGATCCGAAGACTCTCAAGCGATCGGCAACACGAACCTGCCGCGCCGCGGGTGCTACGTATCGCTGCGACCGTGTTGTGGGTATCGAGCCGCGTTCAAAACGGCTCTGGTTAGCCAGCGGCGAGCCGATCGCTTTCGACGTCTTGAGTCTGAATATCGGTTACGCGCGTCTTGGCCCCGACTGGTCGGTTCCGGCCGCCGGCGAGGATGCGCCCGCGGTCTGGGCGGGCGTATCGGTAGCTGAGCTGTCACGCCTGCGCAGTGCCTTGGTCGATGCCACGCCGGGCACTCGCGTGGCAGTCGTCGGCGCGAGCCAGCGGGCGGTGGAAATTGTTGCAGGCCTCAGCGCGGCAGGCGATCTGGCGGATATCCATGTCGCGCTCTATATTCCGGGTGATCGAGTTCTTGATAGCGCACCGACACGTGCGGCGACGCGAATCGCCAGGATCTTGGCTGCCCGCGGCGTGGATATCGTGACGCAAACCGAGGTGGACGCTGTTGGATCACGGGCGTTGCTGGCCTGCGACGGGCGCCGGTTTCGCGCCGATCACATCGTCGTGGCCGGCTCGCCACGGGCTGCATCGCTGGTTCAGGCCGCCGGCCGGCCGCGCAATGATTCCGCCGGTTTGATCGTCGATCGCCGCCTGAGCGCGGTTCGCGGCCTGGATTATCTGGCAAGTGGCGGTTGCGCCTCGCTGGGCGGGCGTGTCGGGCTGCCACCGGCGGATAGCCGGGCTCAGGCGCGAGTCATCGCTGCCAATCTCATCGCCTGTACCAGCGCCCAGGCTATCGAGCGGTATTCGCCGCCGCGGCCGGAGGGTGCGATCGATCTGGGACAGGACACCGGCGTTGCCTGGTGGCGCGGTTGGACCTGGCCGTCTACACGATTGCCGCGCGCTATCGCCAGATCGCGGAATTTCTGGCTGCACAGATAGCCGGCCGGATAGCGCATAGCTGTCGAGGATCCCATCCATCCGGCGATGGTCGGCGACGTCCTTACGAACGCTCCGAACCCTCTGGGCGGATCAGCCGGTGGCCGCCGTTTCTGGCCGCCGGCACGATCAGACGGTGTTGCGCAAAAAAAAAATCCGGCTTCCACGATGGGGAAGCCGGATCCGTGATCGGCTGCTTAGGGTCAGGCAGCGACGTCGAAGCGATCGAGCATCATCACCTTGTGCCAGGCCTTGACGAAGTCTCGAACGAACTTCTCGTGGCCATCGTCGGAGGCATAGACCTCCGAGATCTGACGCAGTTGGCTGTTGGCGCCGAACACCAGGTCACAGCGCGTTGCCGTGTACTTGACGGCGTCGGACTCACGATCTCGCAGTTCGAACGACATGCCGTCTTCGTCGGCCTTGTGCCAGCGATAATCCATGGAGGTCAGGTTGGCAAAGAAGTCGTTGCTCAGCACGCCCGGACGATCGGTGAACACGCCGTCCTTGGAGCCGCCCGTGTTGATGTCCAGCACGCGCAGACCGCCGGTCAGCGCTGTCCACTCGGGCGCGGTCAGCGACAACAGACCGGCACGATCGAGAAAGATCTGCTCCGGCGGAACGTTGTAACGCGGCAACTCGTCGCGGAAGTTGCGAAAGCCGTCGGCCATCGGGCGCAGCCAGCTGAACTGCTGAACGTCGGTCTGCTCGTCGCTTGCATCGGTCCGGCCCGGCGTGAACGGTACGGTGATAGCGACACCGGCGTCCTTGGCTGCTTTTTCGACTGCTGCGCAGCCGCCGAGCACGATCAGGTCGGCGAGTGAGACCTTCTTGTTACCCGACTGGCCGCCGTCGAAGTCGCTCTTGACGCTTTCCATGGCAGCGACGACTTTTGCGATCTCGGCCGGGTTGTTGACCTCCCAGTCTTTCATCGGGGCCAGGCGGATACGTGCGCCGTCGGCGCCGCCACGCTTGTCGGACACGCGGTGCGAGGAGGCAGCGCCCCAGGCCACGCCCACCAGCTCGGATACGGTCAGGCCGGAATTCAGAATCCTGGTCTTCAGACTGGCGACGTCGTTGTGGTCTACGACATCGTAGTCGCGCACCGGGACCGGATCCTGCCAGATCAGGTTTTCTTCCGGGACTTCCGGGCCGAGATAGCGGTTCTTCGGGCCCATGTCGCGATGGGTCAGTTTGAACCAGGCACGCGCGAAGGCATCGGCGAAGTAGTCGAAGTCGGCAAGAAATCTTTCGCAGATCTTGCGGTAGGCCGGATCTTCCTTGAGCGCGATATCAGAGGTCATCATCATCAACGGATGATCCACGCCTGGCTTGTGCGCGTCCGGCGTCTTGGGCGCGCTCTCGTCTGCCGGCATCCACTGGGTAGCACCCGACGGCGCATGAGTCTGAACCCAGTCAAACTTGAACAGGTTCTCCAGATACGAGTTATCCCACTGGGTTGGGTTCGGCGTCCAGGCGCCTTCGATACCGTTGGTCATGGTGTATTCGGCATAGCCGGTACCGGCTTTATTCATCCAGCCGAGACCCATGGCTTCCATGGGTGCCCCTTCTGGTGCCGGACCAACGTTTTCCGGATCGACAGCGCCGTGGCTCTTGCCAAAAGCATGGCCGCCTGCGATCAGGGCGACGGTTTCCTCGTCGTTCATGGCCATACGGCCGAACGTCGTGCGGATCTCACGGGCCGAGTCTTTTGGCACGTTGTTGCCAGCAGGACCCTCGGGATTCACATAGATCAAGGCCATCTGGGATGCGCCCATCGGGTTTTCCAGATCGTAGTGCTCTTCGTGAGGCTCCCCCTCCCAGCGATCACGGCCGAGCATTTCGTACTCCGGACCCCAATAGGTCGCGCGATCCGGCTCCCAGGCATCGATACGGCCACCGCCGAAGCCAAAGGTCTTCAAACCCATGATCTCCAGCGCGCAGTTGCCGGTGAGCATCATCAGGTCGCCCCAGCTCAGGGCCTTGCCGTACTTTTTCTTGATCGGCCAGAGCAGGCGACGGGATTTATCCACGTTGCCGTTGTCTTCCCAGGAATTGATCGGGGCGAATCGCTGCATCGCCTGGGCGGCGCCGCCGCGACCATCCGCGATGCGATAAGTGCCGGCCGAGTGCCAGGCCATCCGGATCATCTGCGGTCCGTAGTTACCGTAGTCCGACGGCCACCAGGACTGCGAGGACGTCAGGAATTCCTTGATGTCCTTCTTGATTTCGTCGAGGTCGAGCTTGTTGAACGCCTCGGCGTAATCGAAATCTGGGTCCAGTGGATCCGCTTCGGGCGGGTTTTGGTGCAAGGCTTCGACCTTCAGACGGTTCGGCCACCAGTCTTCCAGCGTCGGGCCGGCGCCTGTCGCGCCACCGATGCGATCGCCGCCGAACGGGCATTTGCCTTCTAGCTTGACTTCTTCACTCATAAGATTCCTTTCTGTTTGGATCAACGGTCCTGCGGAGATGGGGGCAGCCTCAAAATTTATATTCTGCCACTAGGCAATAACACGAGAGCGCTGCCTCCTCGATTGATCAATTGACGGTATCAACGCCTGAGCGCTCGTTGGACTGGCACGCGGCGCATAGGCCCCAGAATACGACTTCGGCTTGGTCGATCTCGAAGCCGTGGTCATGTGACGGACTCAGGCAGGGTGCATGACTGGTGTGACAATCCGTATCCGCGATGCGACCACAGCCGCGGCATACCAGATGATGATGATTGTCGCCGGTTCGTCGCTCGAACCGCGCCGGATGTCCGGACGGCTTGATCTGGCGAACCAGCTCGGCATCAACACATGCTGAAAGCACGTCATAGACGGCTTGCCTCGAAATAGTGCCCAGCTGTCGAAGCACGCCGAGATAGACTTGTTCAACGGTCGCGTGCGGATGGCTGACGAGCCACTCAAGCACGGCACGCCGTGCTGCGGTGACACGAAGCCCTCGTGCACGCAGTTCTTCGGTAATGGCTGTGGTCTGATTATTCATCGCCGGATCGATGATTGGCGATTAACTTGAATGAGTCAAGAAAACCGTCGCGTTGATAAATTATCGCGTCGATAGCATTTCACAATAGCGGCGATGTCCGCGCGGCGGCGTATCTGACCCTGGGTGAATGAGTGTCTGCGTGGTTCTGACCCCTGACTAAGCCATATAGGGCGGACTCTTTGCGAATACCGGCGACTTACAGGACACTAGGAGCCTGGGCCGTAGGAATCGTGTTCGCAGCCGCCTGTGTTTCTACGGCCCAGGCTCCCAGGTGCTGTTTCTGTTTCATACGGCGTCATACGAGCGGCGACAGGCCCTTAATGCCCCGCCATGCGGCTCTGACAGTTCCCTCGACCGATATATCCCATGCCTATCCGTCTTCTCGACGATCAACTCATCAGCCAGATCGCGGCCGGCGAGGTCGTCGAACGCCCCGCGTCGATTCTCAAGGAACTGGTAGAGAACAGCCTCGACGCAGGCGCCACGCGCATCGGCATCGATATCGAGGAAGGCGGCCTGCGCCGTATTCTAGTCACCGATAACGGGCGCGGTATTGAACGCGGTCAGATGGCGCTCGCGGTCGCGCGTCATGCGACCAGCAAGATCGATAGCCTGGTCGCGCTAGAATCGGTGGCCAGCCTGGGCTTTCGTGGAGAGGCGTTGGCCAGTATTGCCTCAGTGGCCGAGCTGGTGCTGACGTCACGCACGGCGGATGCCGAACAGGCCTGCGCCATTACGCCGCATCTGGGCATCGATATCCGGCCAGCGCCGGGCGAGCAGGGTACTCGGATCGAGGTGCGTGAACTATTTGCGAAAATTCCCGCTCGGCGCAAGTTCCTCAAGGCGCCGTCCACCGAATTCCGGCATATCCGCCGGGCGTTTAATCAGCTGGCGCTGTCGCGCTTCGACGTGGATTTCACCCTGCATCACGACGGCGTGGAAACAGCACGCCTGCCGATCGCGATGGGAGATGGCGGCCGTGCGCGCATTGCCACCGTGCTCGGCGACGCCTTTGACGAACATGCCATAGCAGTGGACGAGTCAGCAGCTGGCCTGCGTCTGACCGGCTGGGTGGCCACGCCGGGATTTTCGCGCGGCCAGGCCGACCGTCAGTACAGCTACGTCAATCATCGACCGATTCGCGACAAGGTGTTCAACCATGCGGTGCGGCTGGCTTATCGTGATCTGCTGCACAACCAGCGGCATCCGGCCTATGTTTTGTATCTGGACG
This sequence comes from Salinisphaera sp., assembly GCA_027858915.1. Lineage (GTDB taxonomy): Bacteria > Pseudomonadota > Gammaproteobacteria > Nevskiales > Salinisphaeraceae > Salinisphaera. The sequence goes on along the minus strand of JAQIBT010000110.1, from coordinate 9,733 downwards.
TCGATCCGCGACAGGTCGACGTAAACGCCCATCCGGCCAAGGCCGAGGTTCGGTTTCGGCAATCGCGCCTGGTGCATGATTTTGTGTTCCGAAGCGTGGCCCGTGCTCTGGCAGCCGTGGAGGCCCAACCACATGAAGCGCGTTCCGTGGAGCTGCCGGTGAACCACCGTGCGGCCCACCCGCACGATTTACCCGGCTCGGTGTTGACGCCGCCACCGGTTGGCCTGGCCGGTGAGCGACCGATGTCGCCGCGTGGTCTGGATTTCAGTCGGCCGGCGGGGGCAGGTCGCGAACGTGCCGCTGGTGTGGCGCAGACGGGGGCCAGCTATCGGTTTCAAGCACCGCCGCCTGATTGGCAATCCGAAAGCCGCGGGCTGGGCGGCCCACCGGCAAACGATTCGAAGCGCGCAGCCGAAGCACCGCCGGAACCGGCGGCGTCGCAAGCCGCGCCCGCCATGGGCTATGCCATCGGCCAGCTGCACGATATCTATATCCTCGCGCAGAACGACCAAGGGCTGATCCTGGTCGACATGCACGCCGCCCACGAGCGCGTGCTTTACGAACAGCTCAAGCGCGAGTTCTCGACCGGGCAGATTGAGAGCCGCCGCCTGTTGGTGCCTGAGTCCCTGTCCTTGTCGGAAGGCGAGGCTGCGGCCGTGGAGAGCCACGGCGAGACGCTGGCAGCGGTGGGTTTTGGATTGTCGCGGTCGGGTCCGCGTGAAGCCATGCTACGGGAAGTGCCGGCGCTGCTGGCAAACCGGAATTATCTGGCCCTGGCGCGCGATATCGTGGCCGATCTCGACGACGGTCTGCGCGGCGCCGAGGGCGTACGCGATGCACTGGACGACGTGCTGGCCGACATGGGCTGCAAGGCGGCCGTGAAAGCCGGGCGGCGTCTGACGCTGGCAGAAATGAACGCCTTGTTACGCGACATGGAGCATACCGACCGCGCCGGGCACTGCAATCATGGCCGGCCTAGCTGGGTTCAGGTCGACATGGCCGGACTCGATCGGCTGTTCATGCGCGGCAAGTGATGCCGGACCTGATCTTCCTGCTCGGCCCGACTGCTTCCGGCAAGACCGGCCTGGCGGTCGATCTGGTACAGCAGCTCAACGCGGAAATCGTGTCGGTGGATTCGGCCATGGTCTATCGCGACATGGATATTGGCACCGCCAAGCCGGACGCCGATACCCTGCGCGCGGCGCCGCATGCGCTGATCGACATTCGCGATGCGGCGCATGCCTATTCGGCAGCCGATTTCCGAGCGGATGCGCTGCGCGAGATCGAGCATATCCGCTCAGCGGGGCGCATTCCCTTGCTCACCGGCGGTACGTCGCTGTACTTCCGCGCGCTCGAATACGGGCTGAGCGACATGCCTGGCCGAGACGATGCGGTTCGCGCGCGACTCACCGCCGAGGCCGAAGCGACGAGTTGGCAGCAGCTACATGTTCGGCTGGCGGCGGTCGATAGCCACAGCGCCGCACGGATTCATCCCAACGATGCACAGCGTATTCAGAGAGCGTTGGAAATCTACGAGCTCACGGGCACGCCGCTCAGCGTTCTTCACAGGAAACAGAACCAACAGCGTCTGCCGTGGTCCATTGCCCGGATCGTGGTCGCGCCGGCCTGTCGCGCGACGCTCCATGCACGGATCGAACGGCGGTTTGACCAGATGATGCAAGCGGGCTTCGTCGAAGAGGTTGAAAAGCTCAAGCGCCGGCCCGAGTTAAACGTCGAACTGCCGTCAATGCGGGCTGTCGGTTATCGCCAGATATGGCAGATGCTCGACGGCGAAATGAAGCCGAAAGAAGCCGTTGAACGCGCTGTTTTCGCATCGCGCCAGCTGGCCAAGCGTCAGCTGACCTGGCTGCGATCGCTGAGCGACGCCCACTGGTTGGAAAGCGGCACCAAGAATATAGACGCGGCGGCGATGCAAATCATCCGCTCAGCCGTGAATGAGTGATCTTTCCTGCTAATATTTATCACGTCTGGATCAAAGACTTTCTGGAGCCTGTCCCATGGCAAAAGGCCAAACACTACAAGAACCATTCCTGAACGCGTTGCGCAAGGAGCGGGTGCCGGTTTCCATCTATCTGGTCAACGGTATCAAACTCCAGGGGCAGATCGAATCCTTCGATCAGTTCGTGGTGTTGCTCCGGAATGCGGTCAATCAGATGGTCTACAAACATGCGATTTCCACCATTGTGCCGGCGCGCAACGTTCGTACCGAGATGCGCGAAGAGATGGATCAGGAGGCCGGAACCGATCCTGAATGAGCGATTGTCGGTGAGCCGACCGGTTGCCAGCAATGTTTGAGCGGCCGCCGGTCGGCGAGGCGGCCGTCATCGTGCACATTGCGTTCGGCGTCGACGAGTACGACGAGGCTGATCGCGAGTTTCGTGAACTTGTCGAATCTGCAGGCGCCGAGGTGGTAGATCACATCGGGGGCTCCCGAAAGGTGCCCGACCCGCGTTATTTCGTCGGCGGTGGCAAGGCCGAGGAGGTTGCCGAATCGGTGGCCCAGCACAAGGCCGAGCTAGTGGTGTTCAACCATGATCTGTCGCCCAGCCAGGAGCGGAATCTCGAGAAACGACTGAATGCCCGTGTGCTGGATCGTGCCGGGCTTATTCTCGATATCTTCGCGCGCCGGGCCCGTTCGCACGAGGGCAAGCTCCAGGTTGAACTGGCACAACTGCAGCATCTGGCGACACGCTTGGTGCGCGGCTGGTCGCATCTGGAACGCCAGAAAGGCGGCATCGGCCTGCGCGGGCCGGGCGAGACCCAGCTCGAAACCGACCGGCGGCTGCTCAATGACCGTATCAAGATGCTGCGTGGACGGCTGGACAAGGTTCTCGCTCGGCGCGAACAGGGCCGTGCTTCACGCCAGAAAGCGCGCACGCCGATCGTGTCCCTGGTGGGCTATACCAACGCCGGCAAATCGACCCTGTTCAACCGGCTGACGGGGGAGGATATATATGCCGCAGATCAGCTGTTCGCGACCCTCGATCCGACCTTGCGACGGATGGAGGTTCCCGTAGGCGAACCGCTGATTGTGGCCGATACCGTTGGATTCATTCGTGATTTGCCGCACGAGTTGGTGGCGGCATTTCGCGCCACGCTGGAAGAGACTCGTGAGGCAGACGTCTTGGTCCACGTCATCGACGCCGCCGACCGCGAGCGTCGTTCGCATGCGCGCGAGGTGAATGCGGTGCTGGCCGAGATCGGTGCCGGCGACGTGCCACAGATCGAGGTATTCAACAAGATCGATCTGCTGGCCGACGAGCCGGCGCGCATCGAACACGATGCCCACGGTCGACCCATCCGCGTCTATGTATCGGCCGAGCGTGGCGATGGTCTCGAGGAGTTGCGCACCGCACTGGCTGACTTCTGTCACGCCGATATGATCGAAGGGCAGCTGCGCATCCCGCCAGCGGCAGGGCGTCTTCGATCGCAGTTGTTCGAGTTGGGCGTAGTCAGCCAGGAACGCCATGCGGACAACGGTGATACGCTCCTGTCGGTGACTGCATCCCAGGCCGATCTCGAGCGCATCATTACTCAGGCTGGCCTGACGCTCCATGACGTATTGACGGGGCGCCGCGTGGTTCAACTGACGACATGGTCATCAAGCGCCGAGAATGATATAACGCACGCCTCGCCCGAATAGATTGATTGCTGGCAGGTGTGACCGGTATATACGGCGTTGCGCGTCAGCTTCTTAAAAAATTCATCCACGGTCTGTGCACGAACGAGGTTCGACAGGCCAGAGGCCGAAATATAGACTTGCGGTTTCGCCGAGAGGGAAGTGTTCAGCATGGCTTGGAACGAGCCGGGAAAGGATAAGGATCCCTGGGGCGGCGGCAACCGCCCCAAGGGAAATAACAACGGCAGCGGGCCACCTGATCTGGACCAGATCTGGCGACGTTTTCGCGCGCGTTTCTCAAAGGGCGGCGGTAACGGCGGCTCGAGCAATCGCGACGGCAGCGGAGCGCCTGGAGGCGGTGTTCCGCCCGCGCTGATTCTGGTGCTGATTCCGATCGCGCTGGTGATTTGGCTGGCAACCGGTTTGTACGTGGTACAACCGGGAGAAAAAGGCGTTTTGTTGCGCTTCGGGGCGTATACCCACACCGTAACCTCGGGCTGGCACTGGCATCTGCCATATCCCATCGAGCGAGTTTACAAGGTCAACACCAATGAGGTTCGCCGCGCGAGCAAGCGAGCAGTGATGCTGACCAAGAACGAGAACTTCGTCGATATCGAGGTGTCGGCGCAGTACCGGATTTCCAACGCCATGAACTACCTGTTCTCGGTGCAGGATCCGGACGACACGGTACAGCAGGTTCTGCGTTCCGCTGTACGCGATGTCGTGGGGACCAGCACGATGAATCAAGTGATTCAGGAAGGCGTGAAGGTCGAGGATCTTCAGGAAGAAGGGCTGGATCACGTCGATCTCAAGCAAAACGACCAGGCGCCGACAAAAGAAGATACGTTCGCCGGTATCAATCGCAAGCTGGTTGGCAAGATCAAGCAGAGGCAAAACAGCGCGCCAGCGATTTCCAAGCGCTCGCGCGCGCAGTTGCCGGCCAACGTGCGCAAGATCATGCAAGCCGAACTATCCAACTACCAAACGGGTATCAAGGTGCTTGCAGTGAATGTGCAGTACGCTCAGCCGCCCGAGCAAGTCCAGGGCGCGTTCGAGGAAGCGATCAAGGCGCGCGAGGAGAAAGAACAGAAGAAGAATCTTGCTCGCGCCTATGCCCGCAAGATCCTGGCGAACGTGCAGGGCCAGAAGGCACAGGTGTTGGCCAAGGCCCGTGGCTACAAGCAGCAGAAAATCGAGCGCGCCCAAGGCGACGCCTCGCGTTTCCTGCAGCTGTTGGCGCAGTACAAGAATGCGCCGGTTGTGACCCGCGAACGACTGTATCTGCAGACCATGAGTGACGTGCTCTCGCAGTCGCGCATCGTTCTCAACGATGGCGGATCCAGTTCGATGATGTATCTACCCTTGCAGCAGCTGCTCAACGGTCGTGATCAGAGCAAGAAAACACAGAGCGCGGGCGACAACGGCGGCGATGGCAGCAGTGACGACACTCCGATGGTGCCTCTGGCGCCCAGCCAATCGGATGGCAGTAGTCCGGGCAGCACCAGCACTCAATCCGGTAGCCGCAGTCGGAGCCGCAACTCATGAATGGCAAGCAGATTGCAGCGATCATTATCGTGCTGATCCTGGCTTATGTGGCCTATGATTCAGTGTTTACCGTCAACCCACGGCAGCGCGTAGTGCTCGTGCAGGTAGGCCGCATTGTCGGCCAGAACTATGCGCCGGGCCTGCATTTCAAACTACCGTTTATCCAGCATGTGCGCGCGTTTGACAAACGCACCCGCACGCTTGCCGGCAAGATCAATCGTGCACTGACCTCGGAGAACAAGAACCTGTCCGTGGATTATTTCGTCAAATGGCGTATTGACGATACGGTGAAATATTATCTCTCGACCCACGGCAGTAGCGACAGCGCTCGAGCCCTGCTGACGCAGTCGGTAGAAAACGACCTGTTGGCAGAATATTCGAAGCGGACCATGCAGCAGGCCATCGACGGTAATCGCAACCAGATCGTGGCGGCCGTGCAGGTGCAGGTCAATCAATACGCGAAGTCGCTCGGCATTCATATCGTCGATGTGCGCATCATGCAGCTCAATCTCCCAAAGAAGGTGAGTAAATCGGTCTACGACCGAATGCGCTCCAAGCGCCAGGAGGTTATCCGCACTCTGCGTGCCCAAGGCGACGCGGCGGCCAAGGAAATTCGCGCGGACGCCGAGCGCGAGCGTACGGTGATCCTTGCCAAGGCGTATAAGCAGGCACAAACAATCAAGGGTCAGGGCGACGCCGCTGCGGCTAAAACCTATGGCCAGGCCTACAAGCAGGATGCGGACTTTTACAGCTTCTACCGCAGTCTGCAGGTTTACCGCGAGAGTATCGGCAAGAACGATCTCTTGTTGCTCAAGCCGGACGGTAAGCTGTTCAAGTATTTCAATCCCGCGATTGCTGCGGGTGCGGGTATTGGCCAGTAGCCGCGGCCGTCCATGTGGGCTGAGCTGTTGCGTGCGCTGGCGCTGGTGTGCGTGATCGAAGGGCTGTTGCCCTTCATCGCGCCGCGCCGCTGGCGTGACACTTTGGTGAGCCTGGCTTCGGTCGATCCGCGCCAGTTTCGTATTTTCGGTGCGATCATGATTGGCGTGGGCGTCGTTGCGCTGCGGTGCTTGCACTGACGTCGAGGCTCCGAGGAGGCTGTCGTCGCACGGCGCAGTCAACTCGCGTTGCTGGCCTGGGGTCGCGCTGAACCGCCAACTACTCTAAGCTCGCCGCGTTTTGATTCGCTGGCTCGGTCATACGAGCCGTGATCGCGTTAAAAATTTCACAGGCTGAAGTCATGCAATCTAAACGTTGGCTCTTGCCGGAGGGCGTTCAGGAAACGGTGCCTCCCGAGTCGTGGCGCCTGGAAACTGCACGCCGCGCGCTGCTGGATCTCTACTGGCGCTGGGGGTACGACCTGATCCGTCCGCCGTTGATCGAGTATCTCGACTCGCTGCTGACCGGGGCGGGCGGAGAGCTGGATTTGCAGACCTTCAAGCTCACCGATCAGCTCAACGGGCGCATGATGGGCGTCCGCTCGGACATGACGACCCAGGCTACGCGTATCGATGCGCATCGGCTGGCCGCCGTGGGCGCGGCTCGCTACTGCTATATCGGCAGCGTATTGCGCACGCGTCCGGAAGAGCCGGGCGGTTCGCGCTCACCGTTGCAGGTTGGGGCCGAAAAGTTTGGTGATGCGCATCTGGACGCCGATCTGGAAATCGTCTCGTTGATGCTTGAGACGCTGTCGGTCATGGGCATCGACCGTGCCTATCTGGACCTTGGCCACGTCGCGATTTATCGCCGGCTGGTCGCGACGGCCGGGATTAGCCGAGACTTCGAGCCGACGTTGTTCGATGTCGTACAACGCAAGTCGCGTCCGGATCTGGATTCGTTGCTGGCTGATGGGCGGCTGGATGCGCTGGCACACCGACGATTCGCCGATCTGATTGGTCTGAGTGGATCGGCGCGGGTGCTCCAGGATGCACGCGAGCTGCTGGCCGGGATCGATCCGGAAATCGACGCCGCGATCGATATACTGGCTGCCATGGTCGAGCGAATCCAGACTCATTACCCGGATGTGCCGCTGTTTCTCGACCTGGCCGAGTTGCGTGGTTATCGCTACAAAACCGGTTTGCTGTACGCGGCGTTTGCGCCAGGCCTGGGTCGGGAGCTGGCCCGCGGCGGCCGCTATGACGACGTCGGTTCAGCCTACGGTCGACCGCGGCCGGCCACCGGCTTCTCGGCTGATCTGAACCTGCTGGCGGCGCTTGGGCGCTTCGAGGACAATGTCCGCGGCGGCGGGATAGTGGCGCCGGCAGACAACAGCGATGCCGCTTTGCTGGACGCGATTCGGCGACTGCGCGCCGACGGAGAGCGGGTGGTGATCGTCGCCAGTGATGATGACGCTGGCCTTGTCGATGCTGGCTGCGACCGTATTCTGAAACACTCCAACGGACGCTGGCACGTCAGTCCTGCGATAGACACAGAGAATAGTGATGGGGGGAATAGTCATGGGTAAGCGCGTCATCGTCATCGGAAGCCAGTGGGGCGACGAAGGCAAGGGCAAGATCGTTGATCTGCTCACTGACCGAACGCAGCACGTCGTGCGGTTTCAGGGCGGGCACAATGCCGGCCACACGTTGGTTATCGACGGCGAGAAGACTGTTCTACGCCTGATTCCGTCGGGTATTCTGCATGACAACGTGGTCTGTCATATCGGCAATGGCGTTGTGCTGTCGCCGGTCGCACTGCTGCAAGAGATGGCCGAGCTTGAGGCGCGCGGCGTGCCGGTTCGCAGTCGACTGCGCATCAGTCCGGCCTGTCCGATCATTCTCCCCAGCCATATAGCGCTCGACAAGGCCCGCGAAACCGCGCGTGGCGACGCGGCCATTGGCACGACCGGCCGCGGCATCGGGCCTGCTTACGAAGACAAGGCAGCCCGGCGGGCGCTGCGCGTCGGCGATCTGTTCCGGCGCGAGCTGCTGGCTGCCAGGCTCGGTGAGGCGCTCGACTACCACAATTTTATACTGAAGAACTATTTTGGTGCGCCGACAGTCGACTTTCAGGCAACGCTCGACGAGCTGCTGGCGCAGGCGGATGAGATCGCGCCGATGGTCAGCGACGTGGTCGAGTCTTTGCGCCAGGCCTATGTCGCAGACGAATCCATTCTGTTTGAAGGCGCTCAGGGCGCGCTGCTGGATATCGATCAGGGCACCTATCCCTATGTCACCTCTTCGAATACAACCGCGGGTGGAGCCGCAACCGGAACCGGCATGGGGCCGACCTATTTCGATTACGTCCTAGGCGTGGTCAAGGCCTATACGACACGCGTGGGCTCAGGGCCATTTCCAACTGAACTGGACGATCACTACGGCAGGCATCTGGCCTCCAAGGGCGCCGAGTTTGGTGCGGTAACCGGCCGGGCGCGTCGCTGTGGCTGGTTTGATGCCGTAGGCCTGCGCCGTGCAGCCTTCAATAACAGCCTGTCGGGACTGTGCATCACCAAGCTCGATGTCTTGGATGGTCTGGACGCGATTCGGCTTTGCACCGGTTATCGCCGTAACGGGCAGACGATCAGCGTGCCGCCCTGCGGCGCCGAATCGCTGGCAGATTGTGAACCCGTCTACGAGGAAATGCCGGGATGGAGCGAAACCACGCTCGGCGTGCGGGAATACGCACAGCTCCCAGGAAACGCGCGAAATTATCTCGATCGTCTGGCCGAGATCACCGGTGTACCGATTGATATTGTGTCCACGGGTCCGGATCGCGCAGATACGATTATCAAGCGAGATCCATTCGCTGCTTGACACGCTAGCAGGCCCTGATCGCTGCTGGTCAGCCTGGGTATATTCCCTAATAGCGGTTCCGCGCGGGCAGGCGTAACATCAAGCATAGGAATTTTGGCGGGATGACGATTTAGGCTCAGGGGGCGCGTCGTTACCGTCTGGCCGCCCTCAATGCGACCGATTGTTGCCTGAGTCCGCCTTGTAAGGGAAAAAGGTGACCTTCAGCGTCATAGGGTATGGCCGATATGCCTCGGGTAGCAGACACGGCGGGGACCGGTGATGGCTGTCGTTATCAACTTCAAACGTCCGGCCTTTGGTGCCGGTGACATGATCGCACTGCGGGATGCGCTTGCGCGATTTCAGTTTCCCGGTGGCTGGTGCGGATGGAACGGTGACGTGAGCAGCAATGGTGAGTGCGATTTAATTGATATCATCAACCCCAACGACTGGGAACCGCTGACGCTCACGCGCACGCGCCAAGGAGATTACTGCGCGACCGATGCCGACGGTTTTGTCATAGGCGAATCGAAATCATTCGACACGTTGTTGAGTGACTTGGACTTTCTTCCCTGCTGAGGCTTGCGCTTGTGCGCACCTGCCCTCACACAGCCGGGCTTCGCAATGCGGCGTCGCATGACACGCCATAGACGGGAGGCAAAAAAAAGCGAGTGCCGGAAACGAGCACTCGCTTTGATTTTGTGGTGCCCAGGAGAGGACTTGAACCTCCACGAGCGTTAGCTCACTAGCACCTGAAGCTAGCGCGTCTACCAATTCCGCCACCTGGGCCAACGGCGCGCAATTTAGTCATTGGCCGGCC
>JAQIBT010000096.1 GCA_027858915.1 Salinisphaera sp. | reverse complement strand
AGCTGTAGCCGTACCCGAATGCCCCAGATTTCCTTGAGCTTTAGCGGTGGCTTCGGGCCTACTAAGCGGCCTTTGTTCCACGGAATGATGCGGCCTTTAGAATGAGCGCCTTCCCACTGGTCGATATACTCCATGACGATTCCTTTTGTTGAACGGAATCGTCAATATCCGGCCGATCTCTCGTGATCAGGTAGCGACCCAAATCGGACATACGAGCGCATTCAAAATGAGGCCGAGGAGCGCGCGATCGTCAGTCGCGGGATGCAGAAGATGCATAGTCGCAAGACCCATGCAACAGCCCACGGTCACCCGCCAATCCCGCATTATTGCATCGTCGGAAGGCGACTGTAATTAATGCTACAAAGCGAGAACCGACGCCGAAGGTTCGCTAGCTGGCTTTGAACCGAAGTGATGAAAATGAGAATCAAATACATCCCGCATATCGACGCAGTTCAAAAGCTGGCGAAAGAGATACGCACGGAGACTAATCCTCTCGTCGTTGAGACCAAACTTCGCAAAATGCTAGCCGTTTACGACGTACTCAATTACTCGATCTCGGGCTCAGAAGAACCTTTTAACCGGGCGCGTCTAACCAATGGCAAACCCTTCTACCTCACGAACGATCTGTATTATCCACCACATTCTGTCGCAACGGCTCAACGTCTCAATGACGAGGGTGAACCGCTTCTCTACCTTAGTATGAGACCACAAACCGCGATCGCCGAAGTACATGCCGCAAAAGGTGATCACGTACAACTGAGCGGCTATGATTTGCGCGAGGGGAAAACTCTTCGTGTGGCAGCGGTCGGGGAATACTTCAATCTCGAAAAACGCGGCTATACTCTACTTCCAGAGAAGATGGGCATGAAGATAGCAAAAGCGCTCCAGAACAAAAAGCAAGAGCCGCTTCGTAGCTTCATATTTGTGGACGCGTTCATAGCCGAAATACTTCAAGATCCAAACGCTTCCGACGAGGACTACCTACGCTCCCGAATAGTCGCTCGCGTTATCCGCGAGAGGTTGCCGGACGTCGAAGGTTTCCACTACCCCAGCGTGATCCGTGAAGGGTCACCAAACCTCGCGATCATGCCGCTCGCAGCCGATACCAAGCTCAAGCTTACTGCGACCGCACATGGCCATATCGATGACGTGTACGACTATGGCCTGTACCGCTTCTCGGTAAACAAGCGTGGCCATATTTTTCCTCCAAATGCGGGTATGGTGCTTCTACGTGACGTAGACGAAACACTCTAACGGTCTTCTGCATGCCCGTTGTTTTCCAGCGTTTCGCGCGTTTTCCTATCAGGTCGTGTAATCACGCATTGAATAATAATCGTCAAGGGTTGGGCTTCGTCTTCTGGGCACAAGTTTCTTCAATGTACGAAGCTCGTTTTCTGTCAACACGTGAGTGGCCGCTACTGGCCGATTACCGCCGTTCAAGCTGGAAGGCTGGAAGGCTGGAGCGCCACTGATGAAATAAACTTCCCGTCGGAGAACTCGCAAATTTATTGCTCTACGATTGCCATCTGAAGCGTTCGAATAGGTGCTTCAGCCCGCCGAAACGTCCTGCCAGCGCTCACCGTGCCTATCGAGATAGGCTTTTGTCATCGCCACCGTACTATGCCCCATCAGCGCCTGCACCTGCTCATTAGCCCAACCAAACTGCTCGCGATAGAAATCGCCGCCCAGCGCTCGGATCTCGTGCCACGTCGGTCGTTCGGCTGAATCACAATTATATAGCTCGAGTTCATCGCGCAACCGCGTGAACTCCCGGCTGATCATCTCACCGGCGAGCTGGTATGGATGCACGCGCCAGCCCGCTTTTATCCGTTTGATTGGCTTGCGATGGAGTAGGAACGGACAATCCTCGCGTTCCGGGCTATCCAAACAAGCAGCAAGCGCCGCTCGAAGGTTGTCGCCCGGTGTAATTCGGAGCAACCCGGTGCCGTGGCCCTCGACTTTGCGTTGGCGCACAGATAGTACTTCCTCAGCCCAGTGCTCGACGCGCATCGAGACGACATCCTCGCGCCGCTGCAAAGACCAGAGCGCCACGTCCATCGCGCGTTTTAGCCAAGGCTCGCCGGCTTCGTGAATGGCATCAAATGCTGGTTTGTCGAGCCGGCGACGCTGCACTCCATGTTTACGCGCAATCGTGGCGTCCACCGGGTTTTCCGTGCGCAGGCCGCGTGCGACGGCGTGGCGGAAGACCTGTGACAATAAGCTGCGGTAGCGATTGCTCATCCGCGGCGGGTAGGACTCCAGAAGCTCCGCGATCGCGCGTCGGGTGATTTCCGCCACGGCCCGCTCTGCGCCCAGGTGCGCGGCGGCATGATCGAGCATGGCTCGATATTCGTACAGCGTCTTGGCCGCCATGGATTTGCCGGTTCGAGTGCGTCTTTCGGGCAATTCGGTTTCGGCGAACCAAGCAAAGTGCTCGGCCACAGTCGCCGATGGGCGTTCAATACGGTTCAATGCATTGGCAATAGGATCGGGCGCTTGGCGGGATAAATAAATCGAAGCGGCCTGCTTTGCGGCGGCCAGATCCGACCCCAGCGATACTTCGCGTGTGGTTCCTGGTATTTGGAACCCGTAATAAACGCGCCTTCCCCGCCGCCGCTCGTAAAGACCTTCGGGCCAATTACGGCGTCCATGGGCTCTGCTTTTTCCCACGATGGACTCCGAGTAACACCACCCCGTTACGTTAACACTCGGCGTCCGATTTCGGAAAAATATCGGAAAAATATCGGAACGCGCTTGTGCATCGCTCCTAAGTCTTTGATTATGGTCGGGGCAGCAGGATTCGAACCTGCGACCTTCTGCTCCCAAAGCAGACGCGCTACCAAGCTGCGCTATGCCCCGACTGGTCGTTCAAAACTAGCGTCAACGGCGAGATGCTAGCCGATTAACGTCTGCTCTGCGAGCAGTCTTTTGCTAAGCTTGCCGTTGGCTCGCCAGGCAACCCGGCCTCGCTAAGTCCGCCGAGCGGCCTGCGCTCTTGAACAGGAGCTGCCCGTTTTGCGACGCGAGTCTAACACTCTCGAGACCTGCGCGGTATCGGCCACACTTCCGGCCGGTTGGCCTGAGGCGCCGGCCGACACCGATCAAATTGTGGTCGCCCCGGCAGCATGCGAGAATTCGCGCCTTGTTTGCAGGAGGGTTCGGGATGGCAGCACGGCTTATAGACGGAAAACAACTAGCGTCCAATTACCGGACCCAGATTGCCGATGTGATCGCGCAGCGCGTATCGAACGGCCAGCGTGCCCCGGGGCTAGCGGTTATCCTTGTGGGCGACGATCCGGCCTCGCAGCTGTATGTCGGCAAGAAGATCGAAGCCTGCCAGAAAGCGGGGCTGGTTTCGCGCGCTGTCTATCCGGACGCCACGATCACCCAGGATGAGTTGCTCACGCTGATTGATCAGTTCAATGCCGATGAGACAATTGACGGTATTCTCGTCCAGTTACCCTTGCCTGCGCATATCGATGCCAGCGCCGTGATCGAACGCGTGCGTCCTGACAAGGACGTAGACGGTTTTCATCCCTACAACGTCGGTCGTCTGGCCCAGCGCGTGCCGCTGCTGCGTGCCTGTACTCCTCTGGGTATTGTGCGTTTGCTGGAGTCAATCGACGAGCCGTTTCATGGTCGACAGGCGGTGGTGATCGGCGCATCAAACATCGTCGGCAGACCGATGGCGCTGGAGTTCTTGCTCAAGGGCGCGACCACGACGGTATGTCATCGGTTCACGCGTGACCTGGCCTACGAGGTGGGCCAGGCCGAGATTCTCGTCGTAGGCGTCGGCAAACCGGGCCTGGTTTCGGGGGACTGGATACGCGAAGGCGCCACGGTGATAGACGTCGGCATGAATCGTCTGCCGTCGGGCAAGCTGGTCGGCGACGTAGACTTCGAGACGGCCGCCAAACGCGCAGCCTGGATAACCCCGGTTCCCGGCGGCGTCGGACCGATGACCGTCGCCATGCTGATGAGCAACACACTACGGGCCGCCAAACTGCGCGATCAGGCCGACGCTAGCCAGTCCTGATTCGGTTACTGCATCGGCGGCCCGCGCCTGTATTCAGCTGCGACGCCAGATCGTGCCTTCCGGCCCGTCCTCGAGCACGATTCCGGCCTCTACCAGTTCGTCCCTTAGCCGATCAGCAGTGGCGAAATCGCGTTCTGCGCGTGCCTGACGACGTTCGGCAATCAGGGTTTCGACGGTCGCGGCTTCGATCGCGTTGCTATTGTTACTGGGCGTGTTGTGCAGGAAGGCCTCGGGGGGTTGCTGCAACAGCCCCAGCTCGCAACCCAGGGCCTTGAGAACCGCAGCAAGATCCGCCGCCTTCGTCGGATCTTGCGTTCGCAGACGGTTGGCATCGCGTGCCAGTTCGAACAGCACCGCGAACGCTGCAGGGGTGTTCAGATCGTCGTCCATGGCTTCATGGAAGCGCTGGCGATAATTTTCCACCGAGCCCTTGTCGGCATCGCCGCCGGCCGGCGCATCGCGCAACGTCGTATACAGCCGGCTCAGCGCGCTGACGGCGGCCTGCATGGCCTGATCGCTGTAGGCCAACGGACTGCGATACTGCATGCTCAAGGCGAAATAGCGCACCGATTCACCATCGAAGCGGGCCAGCACGTCGCGCAATGTCAGGAAGTTACCGAGCGACTTCGACATCTTTTCGTCGTCTACGGTGACAAAGCCGTTGTGCACCCAGAGGCTGGCATAGGGCTGGCCGGTCGCTGCCTCGCTCTGGGCGATTTCGTTCTCGTGGTGCGGAAACTTGAGGTCCATGCCGCCGCCGTGGATATCGAAGGAATCACCCAGGCAATGGGTCGACATGGCCGAACACTCGATATGCCAGCCGGGCCGGCCTCGCCCCCACGGTGAATCCCAGGACGGTTCGTCCGGTTTGGCGGCCTTCCACAGCACGAAGTCCACCGGATCGGTCTTGGCCTCATTCACCGCGATCCGAGCACCAGCGCGCAGCTCTTCGGTCCGCCGCTTGGACAACGCGCCGTAGTTCTCGAAGGTACTGACGTCGTAGTACACATCGCCGTTGTCTCCGGCATAAGCCGCGCCGTTCTCGATCAGACGGGCGATCATGGCCTGCATCTCGTCGATGTAATGAGTGGCGGCCGGCTCCATGTCCGGCGGCTCCAGCCCGAGCGCGGCTTCATCTTCGCGCATGGCCGCGGCAAAACGGGTCGCCACTTGTTCCGGCGTCTGGCCGGTTTCGGCAGCGCGCTGGATGATCTTGTCATCGACGTCGGTGACGTTGCGCACGTAACGCACCGTCATGCCGCGTGCGCGCAGATAGCGCGCCAGCATGTCGAATACGATCAGCATGCGGCCGTGCCCGATATGGCAGAAATCGTAGACCGTCATGCCGCAGACGTACATGCGGACGGTGTTCGGCATGAGCGGTCTGAGCGGTTGACGTTGGCCGGTCAGGCTATCGTGTAGGTGCAGCATAAGTTTCCGGAATGCAATACATCGGCGGCGCCAGATTCTACCGGTTTAACCCATACACTGCCCTCCATACCGTGCACGTGACGTAGCGTCGGGCCATGAAATCGGCCATAAGTTCTGTTTTTTTGGCCGTAGTTGCCGGCGGTGTGTCTCTGCACATTTCACCCAAGGGTCGACACCTAGGCTCTCATGAAACATAGTCTTAGTCCTTGTTTTTATTTAAATATTTTCACGTTGTCAGGCGGCTTCCACGAGAGTCAGTCCCAATGCCCGGGCCTTGTGTCGCAGCGCACGCAGCTGGCGATCTTTCCGTCGGGCCTCAAACGCGTCCATCCCCTGCTCGACGTAGGGCTGGCCCTGAGTGAGCATCGCGTAGATCAGTCGGGCCAACTGATGCGCGGTGGCCTTGATGGCCTTGCCGGTATCCATGCGTGCCAGTCGGGCGCGATGAGAGGCGCCAATAAAGCTTTCGCTCCGGCGTGCGGTCGACGCGGCCTGGCGCAGGGCTTGTCCTGCGCGGTTGTTGATTTTGTGTTTTCGCCCCGGCAGGGCTTTGCCGCCCGAGATCGATGTCGGGGGTGCCAGATTGAGCCAGGAGCAGAAATGCGCCTGGGTTGGAAAGCGCGACAGGTCGGGTCCGATCTCGCTGGCGAGTACCAGGACCGTATCGAGTCCGATCGTGGGGATCGCGGTCAGATCCACGCCCATGACGGCCTGCAAGGCTTGATGTAATGCGCGTTGATCGGCCGTGCTGCGTTGCGGATTACGCAGGACTTTCACTGGGGCGGTGGTTTCATCAGTGCGCACCGGCAACGTGGCTAAGGCGTCGCTGATCGCCTGATCACAGGCGTGAATCTGGTCGTGGATGAAATCGTAATGGGCCAGGGCCTGATCCAAAGCGAACAGATGCTCGGCGCGCCAGTTGCCGTGCAGGCTGCGGGCCACGGTGGCTTCGTCGGCCTTCAAACGCCGGTCGCGCAGTTGGGCTAATGTGTTCGGATCGCGTTCGCCGGCGACGATGGCGCGCAGAATCGCCATGCCGGTTTTGCCGGTCAGGTCACTGATCACGTTATCCAGCTGCACGTTCATCTGGGTGAGGGCTTTTTGCATATGGGCGATGCAACGCGCCTGCTCTTGCACTTTGTTGGCCCGTTGGCGCACGGTGGAACGCAGGCCGCAGATCGCATCCGCCGGGCGGAACGCGGCTTTCAGCAGCCCATGCGCCATGAGTTGCCAGATCCACTGGCAATCCAGCACATCGGACTTGCGCCCCGAGATCTGGCGTGTCGCGCGTGAGTTGACCAACCGGACATCAAAGCCTCGCGCGTCCAGCACTTCAAACAGTGGGATCCAGTACACGCCCGTGGCTTCCATCGCCACCACCTCAACGCCCTCCGAGGCCAGCCAGTCGGCACACGCGGTCAAATCATCGCTGAACGTGGAAAAGCAACGCACAGGATGCGCGCTTTGTTCCGGGTTAATGGCGACCCAGTGTTCACGGGCGCCAATATCAATACCCGCACAGTGCAGGTTCACGATCGTCAACAGGTGCTTTTGTGTCTTGCGAGTCATGGGAAATGACCTCACGCTATCCATGGCAGGTGCGCGGACAGGCACGGTGGCGAAGGATTCAATCTCTCATGCGAGG
>JAQIBT010000079.1 GCA_027858915.1 Salinisphaera sp. | reverse complement strand
CACTGAATACGACTTCATTTCGCCACGATGATAGGCCTCGAGGCGTCTGACGGACTCTTCGACCCAGGCTTTTTCAATGGCCTCGGGAGAGGTGGCGGATTTTTCTTGCTCCAGGCTATTCAGTAAATGCAGAGCAACCTTGGCGCGTTCATTCCGCGGGAGCTTCAACGCCTCCGCTTCGATATCAACAAGGGTTTGTGACATGGAGTGCTCTGTGGTGTTGTCTCAACACATATCTTAGCAACGTGGAGTGTAGGCAGCATCTGAGACCGCTATCCGCAAGCTTCCGCTCTTGACTTCGCTTCAGGAATAGGGCGTTGGAATTACGGACCTGCGATTCCCGTGACGACACGCGGAAGAAAGGGGCGACTCTACCGCCGTCCCTTCGGGTTGCGGCCCAAAATCGCGCCATCCGGCGTTGCAGAGCTTGACCGCAGAGGGCTGCGGCCGGCGCTCTACGTCTTGTCTGACGCGATTTTGGGTCACAACGCGGGGCCGCATGAAACGGCAACAGGCCCTAGGGACTGGGTAAAGTTCGCCCACCAGGCCCCGATCACAGCAGTCCCGAATCCCAAGTGCCGAGTCCCGTTTCATAATCATTCAAATCCCTCAGGCCGCTGCCGGTGCCAGTCTGTCACCTGCTGAAACGCATGACCGGCGTTGAGCAGGCGCGCTTCCTCGAACCACGGCGCCAACAGCTGCAAGCCGACCGGCAGCCCGTCGACAAAGCCAGCCGGCACCGACATGCCCGGAATACCGGCCAGGCTCGCCGGCAGCGTATAGACATCGTTGAGATACATCGACACCGGATCGTCACCCATCTCGCCCAGCTTGAACGCCGGTGCCTGGGTCACCGGCGCTGCGATCAGATCCACCTGCTCGAACGCCTGGCCGAAGTCGCGGGCAATCAGCCGGCGAGTCTTCTGTGCCTTGAGATAGTAAGCGTCGTAGTAGCCGGCCGACAGCACATAAGCCCCGATCATGATGCGGCGCTGGACTTCCTTGCCAAAACCCTCGCCGCGCGAGCGGGTATACAGATCTTCGAGGTTGACGGGATTGTCGCAGCGATAGCCGTAACGCACGCCATCGAAGCGGGCGAGATTGGAGGATGCCTCGGCCGGCGCCACCACGTAATAAGTCGACACTGCCAGATCGGTATGCGGCAAGCCGATTTCGACGATCTCGGCGCCCAGCGCTTCCAATTCGGCAATGGCCTTGTCGATGACCGCGCGGCTGGCCGGTTGCAGACCCGCCGCGAAATACTCCGCCGGCAGGCCAATCTTCAAGCCTTTGATATCACCGGTCAGTGCGGCCGAATAATCGGGCACCTCGCGATTGACGCTGGTGGAATCCCGCGGATCGAAGCCGGCCATCGCACCCAGCACTGCGGCACAGTCTTCGGCAGAGCGCGCGAAACATCCGCCCTGATCGAGGCTGGAGGCAAACGCAATCATGCCGTAGCGCGACACCCGGCCATACGTCGGCTTGATGCCGGTCACGCCGCACAGCGCGGCAGGCTGGCGGATCGAGCCGCCGGTGTCGGTGCCAGTAGCCGCCGGTGCCAGGCCGGCTGCTACCGCAGCAGCCGAGCCACCGGAGGAGCCACCCGGGACATAAGCGGTATTCCAAGGGTTTTTCACCGGCCCGTAAAAACTGTTCTCGTTCGACGAGCCCATGGCGAACTCGTCCATATTGGCCTTGCCGAGCATGACCGTTCCAGCCGCAGCGAGTTTTTCCACGGCGGTCGCATCGTAGGGGGCAATGAAGTTGTCCAGCATGCGTGAACCACAGCTGGTCTTCACACCTTTGGTGCAGAAGATGTCCTTGTGGACGATCGGAATGCCGGCCAACGCGCCGGGCGCATCGCTGCCGATCGACCCAGCCTGATGACGCGCTGCTTCATCACAGCGGGTAATCAGGCTGTTCAGACCGCCCGCGAACTGCTCGATGCGACGCTGGAAGTGCGCAGTCACCTCGGCTGCTGACAGATCGCCTGTGCCACGGGCCGCCACAATTTCCGCGATGCTTTTTTCGTGGATCATTCGATCACCTTCGGCACAAGATAAACACCGTCGGCGGTAGCCGGCGCAATTGACTGAAAGAGATCGCGCTCGGTCACGGGCAGCGCTTCATCCGCGCGCAGGCGTGCCGTCAGATCCAACGGATGCGACATCGGCAACACGCCGTCAGTGTCCGCTTTCTCGAGCGCGGCCACCACGTCGAGAATATTGGACAGCTCGCCCGCATACTCGGCGATCCTGGCGTCGTCGGCACCCAGACGCGCCAGACGGGCGACATTACGAACGTCGTCGGCAGTCAGACTCACAGGCTCGGTCCCTCGCTTTGTTACGTTGATTGCAGCCGCCCGAAGGCACAGGAGGCCAGCAAAATTATCATAGTTTAGGTTGACTTGAAGCCGGCGTTGCCGACAACGGCGCCCGTTGCTAGCATTGCCGGCCTGTCGTACCCGGTTCGCGCGATCCTGCGCGACATTCAAAAGTGCTCGGTGAGCTTCCCATGCTGGAAAACTTTCGCGGTTTGTTCGTCAACGATCTATCGATCGATCTCGGGACGGCCAATACGCTGATCTTTGCTCGCGACCAGGGCATTGTCTTGAATGAACCGTCGGTGGTGGCTGTGCGGACCGATGCGCGTGGCGGCAAGCGCATTGAAGCGGTCGGCCAGGATGCCAAGCGCATGCTGGGCCGCACCCCCAGCCATATCAGCACGATCCGGCCGTTGAAGGATGGCGTGATCGCCGACTTCACAGTCACCGAGAAAATGCTGCAGCACTTCATCCGCAAGGTGCAAAAGAAGCGTTTCCTGCGCCCAATGACGCGCGTGCTGGTGTGTGTTCCCTATGGTTCGACCCAGGTCGAGCGGCGCGCCATTCGCGAGTCGGCTTCCAACGCCGGAGCGCGTCGCGTTTATCTGGTTGAGGAGCCGCTTGCAGCCGCCATTGGCGCTGGTATTCCGATCGGCGAGGCGCGCGGGTCCATGGTGCTCGACATCGGCGGCGGCACGTCGGAAGTGGCGGTGATTTCACTCAACGGCATTGTCTATGCTGAATCGGTGCGCACGGGCGGCGACAAGTTCGATGAAGCCATCGTCAACTACGTGCGCCGTCAGTACAATATGCTAATTGGCGAAGCGACTGCGGAATCGATCAAACATCGCATCGGCACGGCGTTCCCGGGGCATGAAATCAAGGAAATCGAGGTTGTCGGCCGGCATCTGTCGGCGGGCGTGCCGCGCAGCTTCACGCTCAACTCCAATGAAGTGCTGGACGCCCTGCAGGAACCCCTGTCCAACATCACGAGCGCCGTCAAAGTGGCGCTGGAGTGCACGCCACCCGAGCTGGGCTCAGACGTCGCTGAACGCGGTATCGTCCTGACCGGTGGCGGCGCCTTGCTGGGCGATCTCGACAAGCTCATCTCCGAGGAAACCGGCCTGCCGGTGATCGTTGCCGACGATCCGCTGACCTGCGTGGCCCGCGGCGGCGGTATTCTGCTGGAAATGATCGATCGCAAGAGTGGTGCGCTGTTCGCGCTGGAGTAGCGCTGAACTGTGATCGAACACCGGCGACTACGATGCCGGCCGTCAATACGATTTCGGTGGATCAGATTCGGGTGATGCGTCTTACGACCCAAGACGGGCTTAGCGAGAACAGAAGGCGGCCGCCTGTCTGTTCCGATCGTCAGGTGATCGGGCGCAGCGGCGACTGGACAATCAGCTCAGCTGGTTGTTCGCGCAGACGCTGATGCGCGGTCTAGACGACGACAAGCCTGCACTGCTTGGACGCCGAGTGGCGCCCGGTATTACGCTGGTTATCATCATCGTGGTCTCGATCACCCTGATGATGGTGGATAACGCGCACAAGAGTCTGTCAGCCGTGCGCGGCAGCCTGGCCGTGGCGCTGGAACCGCTACAGGTCGCCGCCGAGATACCTGGTGATACGATCGATTACCTGCAGCAATACTTCAATCGCGGCGCGCTGATCAGCGAGAACCAGCAGCTGAGCCAGAAGGTGCTCTTGCTTCAGGGCCGACTCCAGAAGCTGGCCGCACTGCAAGCCGAAAACGAGCGTATCCGCGCCTTGCTGGCATCGGCCAGCTCGCTCGATCAGAACGTACTGATCGCACGTATTCTGTCGGTTAGTCCGGATCCGTATCGTCAGTACGTCAAGCTTAACAAGGGCTCGGCAGACGGCGTGTTCGTCGGCCAGGCACTGATCGATGCCCATGGCATCATGGGCCAGGTGACCAACGTCACCCCGCTCGATTCGCGGGCGCTGCTGATCAGCGACGCCAATAACGGGATCCCGGTTGAAATCAATCGTACTGGCCTGCAGACGATCGTTCAGGGCACTGGCCGCAGAGACACCTTGCAGTTGCCGTTCCTGGCCAATAATGCCGACGTGAAAGTCGGCGACCTGCTGGTTTCGTCCGGACTTGGCGGACGCTACCCTGCAAATTACCCGGTCGCCCGGGTCACTCACGTTGCGCATAATCCGGGGGAAGAGTTTCTCGACGTACAGGCACAGCCGACCGCCGATCTGGGCCGTGGCCGCGAGGCTCTGCTGGTCTGGAACGCCAGCACACAGAGCTCAGGGCCCGGTGCACCGCATGCCCCCCCGCTCAGCCATTCATCCGATGCCGACTCGACGCCTAGCGATCCCGCGCCATGATCATCCACCGGCAGGTCGGCGCTCTGATGATTGGTTTCACGCTGATCATCAGCCTGCTGTTGATTCTGCTGCCATTGCCGGCCACGCTGGGTGCGCTGCGTCCTGCGTTCTATACCGCCACCGTGCTTTTCTGGGTTCTCATGCAACCGCAGCGGTTTGGGCTGGTCGCGGCTTGGTGTGCTGGCGTGATGATCGATGTGCTTTATGGCACTCCCTTGTCGGAGCATGGTTTGGCGATGGCGGTCGCAGCCTATGTCGTCATCAAGCTGCGCCCGCTGCTATGGACCTTTCCAGTGATCCAACAGGCAGCGGTCATGCTGCCGATATTTGCAATTTATGAGTTCGTGCTGTTCTGGATCGACGGCGTGGCTGGCGCTGACGTCGATCTCTGGTGGCGCTGGTTGCCAGTACTGTCCTCGAGCCTCGTCTGGCCAGCCTGGGCCTTCCTGCTGGAACGTATTGCCGAGTTTGAGGTCGGATAGCCCATCGGGGATGAATTAGGTCATGTTGCCATTTCATACGACGCCGCGCCGGCGGCGTGATCATGCCGTGTCTGTTGTTTTAAATAGTGAACCTGAGCCGAAATGGCGGTAGACGACGCACTCAAGAATCACGCGGCCGAACGGCGACTGTTCCTGGCTCGAACGATCGCCGCAAGCCTGGTGCTGCTGATACTGATCGGGTTGCTGATTGCACGCGTCATGTATCTCCAGGTATTCCAGCACGGCTACTATGAGACGCAGTCGAAAGACAATCGAATGCGCGCAGAGGTCGTGCCGCCGGTGCGCGGACTGATCTTTGATCGCGACGGCGTGCTGCTGGCCAACAACCAGCCGGCCTATCGGCTGGATATCGTGCCGGAGCAGATCGCCAATCTGGCCGATACCATAAAGCGTCTAGGCCAAATCGTTTCGATCAGCGACGCGGACAAAAGCCGTTTCTACAGCCGCGAACGGCAGACGCCGTCTTTTCGCGGCACGCCGATCCGTCTGAGCCTTACCCAGCCGGAAGTGGCGCGCTTCGAAGTCAACCGGGAACAGTTTCCCGGCGTGGATATCCGGGCCGGCCTGACCCGCACCTATCCGGAAGGCCGATACGCGGCGCATGTCGTGGGCTACGTCGGCGGCATAACCGAACGCGATCTTCGCGAGGTGGATAACAAGCGCTATCGCGGCTCGTCGCATATCGGAAAAGCCGGAGTCGAACTGTCGTATGAGTCCCTACTGCACGGCTATCCGGGCTCGCGCGTGGTCGAGACCAACGCCAGCGGTCGTGCCCTGCGACAGCTGGAAGTGCATCCGCCCCAGGCCGGCGACAGCCTGTATCTCACACTGGATTCCAAACTCCAGAAAACGGCGTTCCAGGCACTCGGCGACAAGGACGGCGCGGTGGTGGCACTGAATCCGAAAAATGGCGGTATTCTGGCGATGGCCAGCACGCCCAGTTACAACCCGAACCTGTTCGTGGATGGCATCAGCCAAGCCAATTATTCGCGCCTTCTGAACGATCCGCACAATCCGCTCTTCAATCGAGCCTTGCAAGGTCAATACCCGCCTGGTTCGACGATCAAACCCGTGATGGCCATCGGCGCACTGGAAACCGGAGCGATCCAGCCCGACAAGAAAGTCTGGTGCCCCGGTTATATCACGCTGCCCGGCAGCGACCATCGCTATCGCGACTGGAAGCGCTCCGGCCAGGGCTGGATCGATCTGACCCAGGCCATCGAGCGATCGTCGGACGTGTATTTCTACAAGCTTGGCATGAAACTGGGCATCGACAATATCCACAGCTACGGAACCATGTTCGGCCTCGGCAAAAAGACCGGCGTCGATCTGCCACGTGAGAACGCCGGCATCCTGCCCTCGCGAGCCTGGAAGCATGCCCACCGCCATCGGCCCTGGTATCCGGGCGAGACGCTGATCACCGTCATCGGCCAGGGCTACATGAGCACTACGCCGCTGCAGCTGGCACTGATGGCCAGCGAGTTGGCTGAACGCGGCCATGCTTATCGGCCGCATATTCTCAAGGCTCGCAGGGACCCGAAAACCGGCCTCGTCACAGCCGAAAAACCCGAGCCGCTGCCGCCGATCGAGCTCAAGGACAAGCGCCACTGGGATATCGTGATCAACGCCATGAAAGGCGTGGTGAACAATCCACACGGCACCGCGCATCGCTATGTCGGACATAATCTCAAATACCCGATCGCCGGCAAGTCGGGCAGCGCCCAGGTGGCCGGGCTCGCACAGAACGAAGTCGCCCCCGATCTCGACAGTATTCCCTGGCGATTACGAGAGCACGCGCTATTCATCGCCTTTGCGCCGATCGACGATCCGAAGATCGCGGTAGCGGTCGTGGTCGAACACGGTGGTGGCGGTTCCAGCGTGGCCGGCCCGATCGCGCGCCGAGTGATCGATGCCTATCTCGACGAACAGGCCGCGAATCGTGCGTCCGCCACCCTGCAGGCATCCAACCAGAGCCCGCCATGAGCATGACAACGACGGCCCGCGACACTCCGTCCACGCTCTCGGGATGGCTGATTCATTGGCGGATCGATATCCAGCTGCTGGCCGCGCTGTGTTCCTGCACGTTGCTGGGCCTGTTCGTACTCTACAGCGCGTCCGGACAATCAGATACCTTGGTGATCAATCAGGCGATCCGTCTCGGTATCGGCCTGGTGGGAATGATCGTGGTTGCACAGATTCCACCGCACTGGTTTCGAACAGCAGCCCCGTGGATCTATGTGATCGGCCTGGTATTGCTGATCGCCACGCTGGTGCTGGGCGACGCCGCGATGGGCGCACGGCGCTGGCTGGATATCGGCGTGGTCCGGTTCCAGCCATCGGAAATCATCAAGCTGGTCGTGCCGTTGACGGTTGCGGCGTATTTTCACGAGCGAGCACTGCCACCGCGGCTGCCGCAGGTTCTGGTCGCAGCCCTCATCATCGGTGTGCCGGTGGCGCTGGTGGTGAAACAGCCTGACCTGGGCACCGCGATTCTGATCATCGCCGGCGGCGGCTTTGCGCTGTTCTTTGCCGGTCTGCGCTGGCGCGTCATCATCCTGTTGATCGTGCTTGCCGCCGCGGCTGCCCCGCTGCTGTGGTTCAATATGCACGCATATCAACAGCAACGCGTCCTGACTTTTCTCAATCCGGCCAGCGATCCCCTGGGCGCGGGCTACCACATCACGCAGTCCAAGATCGCCATCGGCTCCGGCGGGCTATTCGGCAAAGGTTGGCTCAACGGCACCCAGGCCCATCTGAATTTTCTGCCCGAAGCCGATACCGATTTCATATTCGCGGTCTTCTCCGAGGAAAACGGTTTGTTCGGGGTTCTGGGGCTGATGGCGATCTATTGTTTCATCGTCGCTCGCGGGCTGTTCATTGCGGTCAAGAGCCAGGACACCTTTCAGCGTCTGGCAGCGGCCAGTCTGAGCATGACCTTCTTCTTCTATGCCTTCGTCAATATGGGCATGGTCGCCGGCCTGCTGCCGGTCGTGGGCGTGCCGTTGCCGCTGTTTTCCTATGGTGGCACCTCGATGGTGATGCTGCTGGCCTCGTTTGGCATCCTGATGTCTATTCATACCCACCGGAAATTGCTCGCGACATGACTATTCGATTCATCGCCGCAGCGCTGCCGGCCATCGTCCTGCTTGTCGTCAGCCTGCAAGCGATCGCCGGCGACGATGGTCCCCGCGGCGATTATCAGGATTCGGCGGCTGGCAAAGCGCTGATCAAGGCCTTGCAGAAAGAGCATGGGGTGGCTCCGGCGACCTCCCGGGCGCTGCTCGCCGATGCGAAATACCGGCCCGACATCATCGCCAAGATGCGCAGGCCCGCCGAGAAGACGCTGACCTGGGCCGGCTATCGGCCGATCTTCGTACAGCCCAAGCGCGCGCGTCAGGGTGCGGCTTATATCGAAGCCCACCGTTCCCTGTTCGCTAGCGCTCAGGCCAAATACGGGGTGCCGGCGTGGATCATTGCCGCGATACTTGGGGTGGAAACACGCTACGGCGCATTCATTGGCCGCGATCGCGTGCTGGACGCACTCTCGACGCTGGCGTTCGATTACCCTGAACGTTCGCCGTTCTTCACCCGCGAACTGGAAACGTTCATCAGCCTCTGTGTCGGCGAGCAGCTCGACTGTCGCAAGGATATTGGCTCCTATGCCGGCGCCATGGGCGTGCCGCAGTTCATGCCATCCAGCTATGCCGCCTACGCGGTGGATGGCAATCACGACGGCCGGCGCGATCTCTGGCACGAACCAGCCGATATCATCGACTCGGTGGCCAACTACCTGGCCAGGCACGGCTGGCAGCGTGGGGCACCGGTTGCCTATCCGGCCGAGATACCGTCGCTGTCACGTCTCGACGGCATCGCTCTGAACACAGGCAGGACCGCGTACAGCTGGCAGGAGTTGGCCAACGACGGCGTGAAAGTGGCCCAGCCGCCGCCGACCCAGACGCGCGTCGGCCTGCTGAGCTTCGAAGGCGCCCACGGCACCGAATACTGGCTCGCGGAGAACAATTTTTTCGTCATCATGCGCTACAACACCAGCCCGCTGTATGCGATGGCAGTCTATCAGCTAGGACGCGAGATTGAAGCGTATACCCGCCCGGAGGCGGACTAGCGGGTGTTGCCGCTTCATACGATGCCGCGCCGCATGAAACGGCAACACGCCCTGACGCGGATCCTGCCGTGTCTGACATACGCCGCAGCAGGCGCGGCGATGATCGGGCTGATTGTGCTGTCCGGCTGCGCCAGCCATCCCGCTGGAAGCGGGGCAAGCCACGGGGGCGGTTACTACCAGAACGACGGCCCGCCCAAGGATCAGAACATCGATCTGAGCAAGATCCCAGATGCCGTGCCGCGCAATGTGCCGCACTCCCCTTACGGCAATCCCACCAGCTACACCGCCCTTGGCCATACCTACGATGTGCTCAAGAGCGCCGCCGGCTTCACCCAAACCGGGCGTGCCAGCTGGTACGGACGCCAGTTCAACGGTGAGCGAACATCGTCGGGCGAGCCCTACAGTATGTTTCGTATGACCGCGGCCCACAAGCGGCTGCCACTGCCGACCTGGGTACGGGTGACCAACCTCGACAACGGCAAGCATTGCATCGTCAAGGTCAATGATCGCGGGCCATTTCACGACGGGCGTATCATTGATCTATCGTATGTGGCCGCCCGCCGGCTGGGTATCGTCAGCAACGGCAGCGCGCCGGTTCGTATTGAGACCGTCACCCCGGCGACCATGGATCAAGCCCCGAAGTCGCCAGCTGTGCCGCGCGCGCCCCTGCGCAGCGCGCAGAACCCCGACGATGAACAGACCGCCCCATCGTCAACAGCCGGCGCCGGCCACAGGCCAGGCCATACCGACTCGGCCGGCGGTTCGCTGGCGAGTGCGACGCCTCGGGCCAAAACGGATGAGCGGCTGTACCTGCAGGCAGGCGCGTTCGGCAATCCGGATAATGCCCGCCGCCAAGTGCAACGCCTGTCCAGAGCCGGCGCCAATCACGTGACCATCGTGCCGCCCGACCCATCGACACCGCTGTATCGGGTTCATATCGGTCCGTTCGCCACCGCCAGCCAGCGCAGCCGAACGGGTCGCCAGTTGGCCGCGAACGGGTTTTCCGTGCGCGATCAACCCCGTTAGCCGCCCCGATCCCAAACCGCTAAACTGCGTCCCTTCCGGCCCAATTCATGCCTGCCAAGAGTCCGAGTCTGATGAACCAAGCCCGCCGCCTGTTGTTTTCCCTCGTGCTGCTGTTCGTCAGCGTTCCAGTCGTTGCCGCCAGCCTGCCGATTCCCGGTCCACCGTCACTGGGGGCCAAAAGCTATATGCTTTTGGATTTCAACTCCGGCCAGACCCTGGCAGCCAAGAACCCCGACAAGCAGATCGCACCGGCCAGCATTACCAAGCTGATGACCTGCTATATCGTGTTCGACGAACTCAAGAAGGGCAACCTGTCTGAGAAGGATATGGTCACGGTGAGCAAGAAAGCCTGGGAGATGCACGGCTCTCAGATGTTTCTCAAGGTGGGCAACAAGGTCTCGGTCAACGAACTGATCCAGGGTCTGATCACGCAATCGGGCAACGACGCTGCGGTAGCACTGGCCGAATACATCGCCGGGACCGAGTCCACGTTTGCGCAATACATGAATCAGTATGCCAAGCAACTGGGCATGACCAACAGCCACTTTACCGATGTCAACGGCCTGCCGGCACCTGATCATCATATGAGCGCGCGTGACATTGCCACGGTACTGAGCGCGACCATTCGCAACTTCCCCAAGCTCTACGATCAGTACTTCCATCAGAAGGAATTCACCTACGCAGGAATACGCCAGTACAACCGCAATACCCTGCTGTGGTCGGACCCACGCGTGGACGGCGGCAAGACCGGCCATACCGACGCGGCTGGTTACAACCTGGCCGTCTCGGCCAAGGCCGATGGCATGCGCGTGATATCGGTTGTCACCGGCACCGATTCGGAGAATGCGCGCAAGAACCAGGCAGAGGCACTGATCAGTTACGGCTTCCGCTTCTATCAAGACGGCAAGCTGTTCGATGCCGGCAAGGAGATTTCGCAGATCCACGTCTGGAAGGGGTCCGAAACCGAGCTGCCGGTGGTAGCCCATGGCCCGGTCTGGGTCGCCTACCCGCGGGGCCAGAAGGATTCGCTGGCCACCAGCGCAGAGCTGCCCTCGAACCTGACGGCCCCTGTCAAGAAAGGCGAACGTCTGGGTACGCTGGCCATCAAGTACAACGACAAGGTGCTCAAGGAAGTGCCCTTGTATGCCGGCAAGTCGATCGCCAAGGGCGGCTATATCCGCCAGGCAATCGACGAAGTCCGCATGATGTTTTAACAAGGGCCTGCGCGTTAGGCCTGTTGGCGCGCCCAGTCGTACCGCCTGCTACCCGGTACGGCTGGACGTGATCGATCACAGGTCGCAAGCTATGGGCATGACCGAATCCAAAGACACCCTGCTGGAATTCCCCTGCGCGTTTGATATCAAGGCATTTGGCAGCAGAGATACCGATTTCGAACAAACCGTCTATACGCTGGTCAAGGCGCACGCGCCCGAGCTGACACCCAATGATCTGTCGGTGCGCGAGTCCAGCGGCGGACGCTATCTTTCGGTGACCGCCTCGATCAACGCCAAGAGCAAGGCACAGCTGGATGCGATCTACCAGGCGCTGACCGACAGCGGTCAGGTGCTGATGTCGTTGTAATGAGCGGATTACCTGTCGATATCCGCCGTTTCGGCTGGCAGCCGATGTCTTATCAACCGGTGTGGCAGGCTATGCGCGATTTCGCTGCCAGCCGCGAGTCCGATGACAACGACCGCATCTGGCTGTTGAATCACACGCCGGTCTTCACCCAGGGCAGAAACGGACGCGCTGAACATGTGTTGGCGCCCGGCGATATCGAGATCGTACCGATCGATCGGGGCGGACAGGTGACCTATCACGGTCCCGGCCAGATCATGGCCTATGTCATGGTGGATCTGCGACGCCTGGGTATCGGTATTCGCAGCCTCGTCACCGCGCTGGAGAATGCCATGATCGACACCCTCGCCGATTATGATATCGACGCCTTTGCGAAGCCGGATGCGCCGGGCGTCTATGTGAAGGCCGGCGCCATCACCGCCGAGCAGACATGCAAGATCGGCTCGATCGGCCTGCGGATCACGCGCGGCACCAGCTTTCACGGCCTGGCGCTGAACGTGGACATGGACCTCGAGCCTTTCTCGCGCATCGACCCCTGCGGCTACCACGGACTGACCATGACCCAGGTCGCCGACCTGGGCGGGCCCGGCAACCTCGACCGTGTCGCGGACGATCTGAGCCGCGCGCTCTGCACGCAGTTGAACCTGGAACCCACGGGAAACGCTACTGGTGTCGCCATCTGATAGGCTAGCGCGCAGCTCACGCTCGACAGGCCTCATGACTGAACACAACGCCTCGTGCGATTCGCGGACCACTGCGGCTGCCGCGCCGACCGGCAACCTCGTGGAAGTCCGTAACCTGCATTTCCGACTGGGTACGCGCACCATCTACAGCGGCGTCGATATCGATATTGCCCGCGGCCGGATTACGGCCATCATGGGTCCGAGCGGCACCGGGAAGACCACGTTGCTGCGACTGATCAGCGGCCAATGGCGCGCCAAGTCCGGTACTGTGCTCTTCGACGGCCACAACGTAGCGAAACTGTCGCAGCGCAGGCTGTTCGCCGAACGCAAGCGCATGGGCATGTTGTTCCAATCCGGCGCCCTGCTCACCGATCTGTCGGTATACGACAACGTGGCGTTTCCGCTGCGTGAACATACCAAGCTGCCCGAACAGCTGATCCGCGATATCGTGTTGATGAAACTGGAAGCGGTAGGTCTGCGCGGTGCGCGTGATCTGGCCCCGGCGCAGCTGTCCGGAGGCATGGCAAGACGCGTGGCACTGGCCCGCGCGATTGCGCTGGATCCGGAGATGATCATGTACGACGAGCCCTTCGCCGGCCAGGATCCGATCTCGATGGGAGTGTTGTTGCGCCTGATCCGCCGGCTCAACGACATCCTCGGTCTGACCTCGATCGTGGTCTCGCATGACGTCAAGGAAACGCTGGGCATTGCCGATTACGTCTATGTGATATCGGACGGCGAAGTCGTCGATCACGGCACGCCGGACGACATCCGTCATTCGGCCTCGGAATGGGTGCAGCAGTTCATCACCGCGTCGGCCGACGGGCCGGTGCCTTTCCACTATGCCGACACGCCGTACGACGCGGATCTGTTGGGCGAGGGTCGACAATGAGCCGTGTGCTCCGGATATTCAATATATCGACCGGCTGGCTAGGAGAACTCGGGCGGAGCACGTTGTTCCTGCTGCGTATCCTGGCCAACCTGCCGCGGCTATTCCTCAAGCCGCGCCTGGTAGTCGAGCAGATCTACTCGGTGGGCGTATTGTCGTTGTTGATTGTTGTCGTCGCCGGTTTGTTCGTCGGCATGGTACTGGCTCTGTCGGGCTATCGTGCGCTGGCCGACTTCGGTGCCGAAAACGCGCTTGGCACATCGGTCGCCCTGGTGGTAGTGCGCGAACTGGGCCCGGTCATCACTGGCCTGCTGTTTGCCGGACGAGCCGGCAGCGCATTGGCAGCCGAGATCGGCCTGATGAAGGCGACCGACCAGCTAGCGGGGATGGAGATGATGGCAGTCGACCCGATCAAACGCATCATTGCCCCTCGGTTCCTCGCGGGCCTGATCGCCATGCCGCTGCTGACCAGCATATTCTGCGTCATGGCCATAGGTGCAGGCGGCGGCTATTTCATTGGCGTCGACGTCCTGGGGGTGGACGCAGCGGCCTACTGGAACGGTATTCAGTCCAACATAGAATTCAGCCGCGACATCCTCAATATCTTTCTCAAGAGCGGCGTGTTCGGCGCAATCATCACATGGGTGGCCGTTTATCAGGGCTATCATGCGCCACCGACGTCGGAAGGTGTGTCGCGTGCGACCACCAATACGGTCGTGATCGCTTCCCTGGCGATTCTGGGCGCGAATCTCATGCTTACCGCCGTGCTTTTCAGCGGCCACTAATCGAAGCCAATTACAGCCTATGCAATCTAGAGCAGTCGAACTTCTGGTCGGTCTTTTCGTATGTCTGGGCATCGCCGCCATCTTCATCCTCACCATGCGGGTGAGCGATCTGGCCAATACCAGCGATGTGCAGGGCTATACAGTGACCGCTGCCTTCAACGATATCGGCGGCCTGAAAGTGGGCGCGCCAGTGGATCTCGCTGGCGTGCGCATCGGTCGGGTGACCGATATCAAGCTCGACCAACAGACCTACCAGGCGGTGGCCAGCATCCGTATCAGCGATCAGTACAAGATTCCGAAGGACTCCGACGCCTCGATTCTTACCTCCGGCCTGCTCGGCGATCAATATGTCGGCATTGGGCCGGGCGGCTCGCTCAAGAACATGAAGAACGGCGACAAATTCGTCATCACACAAAGCGCTGTTGTATTGGAGAATCTGATCGGCCAGTTCATGACGAGTATGAACAGCGGCTCGTCTGACAGCGGCAGCAGCGGCGGCGGCGGTGGTGGTAGCTCATCTGGCAGCAACGATCTGTTCGGCCATTCCGGCGACAGTCACAGCAATGGCAATCAATCGCCTGCCGGAGCGGCCACCAGCAGCAACGCTCAGTAAGTCCTGGTGTCCTGTCACGGGTATTTTGCCGTATTCAGAGCGCCTGTGTGTTCCAAGCACAAGGCGTGCGACTGCGTCATGGCCCGCCATGGCAAAGGAGCGCAACGCGGTGATTGGGACACACAGGCGCTCCCGTCGAATAACGTGGCCTGTGGGGCGAGGCTGTGCGCGCCCGTGGTCTGCGTTGCGTCGCTTGGCAAGGGAATGACCCTTGCCGGCGCGACGCGCCTTGCCACAGACACGCGCAGCCTCGCTGAATGCGACAAAATACCCGTGACGGGACACTAGCACGGCTACGCGCGTCCGCAAACGCGCGTGCTGTTTTTCATCAGCGGCGGCCCAATTCGCTGTGGGTAAGGGCTTCGGTGTCGGGTTCCTGGATGAAATGGCCCTGTACATAGTTGACGCCGGCCTGCCATAGACGGGCCATGCTGCTGGCGTCTTCGATCTGCTCGGCAATCAGCGGAATATCGCGGTTACGTGCGCTATCGATAGCATGTATCAGCTGGCTGTCATCGGCACTTTTGCCCGCCACTTTGCGGGCTAATTCGGGTGAGAGCTTGATGAACGACACCGACAGACTGTCGATCAGCTGGCCGGTTGCTGCGGCATTGCCGAAATGCGTGAGCGCGGTCCGAAAGCCCAGCGCTGTCAGGGAGGTGAACAGGTGTTTTGTTTCGGCCGCGTGTTTGCGCATGTCTTCGTCACGCACGCTGAAGATCAGGCTCGTGTGCGGTGCGCTGATATCGGCAAGGTCGCTGCGCACCCAGGCCAGGAAGTCGCGACAGTCGACCAGCGTATCGCCCGATAGCTTGATGAACAGGCTGATGTGCACGTCCCGCGCCATCTGCTGCTCAATGACTTTGACGGCACGGCTCACCACCCAGCGATCGATCTCCGGCAACAGGCCCGTCTGACTTGCCGCGGGCAGAAACTCTCCGGGACGGATCAATGCCCCGCGATCATCGATATAGCGCAGCAGGACATCGAAATACGACTGGGTGTCGCCGGCCAGACTGGTGATGTTCTGGTAGGCGAGGCTGAATCGATCATGCACCAACGCCTGGCGTAATCTCGTGCCCCAGTCATCGCTGGCCTTCGCAACATCAGCGCTGACTGCAACCTGAGTGCAATTCACCAGATCGTTACCCCCCCGGGCGCTCAGATTATAGGCTGCCTGAACCAGGCGATGCAGGCGACCGTCGTTTTCAGTGGCATCATGGCTGAGTATCGTATACGCGACGGTGGCGCTGAGATGGATTGCCTGCTGATCGTCACCGAAGCGCTCGTCGCGAAATGCATTCAGCGCGCGCTGAGCGGCAGAGGCGACCTGCTCCTGCGACTCGCGTTCCAGCACCAGCGCGTATTCGCCTGCGGCAAAACGAAAGCAGCGATCATTGCCACGCAGGGTTTCCAGCAGGAACAGCCCAGTCTCCTGCAACAATACGTCACTGCCCGACAGGCCGTATTTCGCCTGCAGGCCTGCAACGTCGTCGACCGCGAAGAACAACAGCCCCAGCACGTATGTCTTGGCGCGTACCGACGCCTGCGCAAGAACTCGATGCAGCGCCATGCGGCCATCAACGGGCACGCGTTTCGATGCGCCGCTCAAATGCGGCTGGCGTCGTTCGGCCTCGTGCAGAACAATATCGACAAGCGAACCCGACGTGGCCGTGGCGCGCAGCAACGCTCGTACGGCATGCGAGCGTGACCCCGAGGGTGGGCGAAATACGATATTGGTGTCGGTTTCGCTGGCTGGGTTCGCGACCTGTTCGAGCGCGCCGGCGTAGGCCGCGCGGTCTTCAGATTGCAGCCATGTCTCAAAGGCCGTGCCGTTGACCGCATCCACGGATTCCGCCCCCAGCAGGCGGGCAAATCCGGGTCTGGCCTGTTCGATCAAACCGGCGTTGATCTTCGCCGACGCATCGCTGCCGTCGCTGGTGAGGACTTCGAGACGCCGTTGCAGACTCAGAAGCCGTCGATCGGCCTCTGCGAGCCGATGCTGGCGCTGCGCCATCTGGAGCGCACGCTGCGTCTGGGTCCAGATCACTTCATCGCCCTGGTCCGTGGCAATGCGGTCCCAGGCACCGGCAGCCAGCGCGTCACCGAGCGTTGGCAGCGTTGCCTCTTCGCCTACCAATATCACAGCCATATCCGTGACCAGGCTGCGCAGCAGGTCCAACCCACGGCGACCGGCCTCGTGGCCTGACGACCACGCCAACAGGCACAGCTCTGGCGGTAGCGTGCCAGCGTCGTGGATGGCCTGCGCTGGATTGCCGATAGGCACGACATCCAGACTTGGATCGATCGCCTTGATCGTATCGCCAAGAGATTGCAGCTCGCCAGGCTCTTCCCCTGCGAGCCAGACTGTCAGCATGGGCCTGGTCGCGCTGGGCGCGGGTTCCGGTGTGGCGTCATCCGTGGAAATCAAAAGATTTGCTCCCCTGTATCGAGCATAACGCTACATCGGCGTTGGCTCATTCCTGCTGTCTGCCAGCGATCAGCGCACGGACGCTTTTCGCGGAACCGCCGGCCTCCTCACGCGCGAGCTTGGGCACGAGATAGCCCGGTAACTGTGCCGCCAGGGCTTGCATCAGATGCTGCGCATCCTGTTCGTCAACTTCAAAATGTTGTGTACCTTCTACCCGGTCCAGCAGATGCAGATAGTATGGCATCACGCCCGCAGCAAAGAGCGCGCGGCTGAGTGCGGCCTGGCGGTCGGGCGTATCATTGATATCGGCCAACAGCACGGCTTGGTTAAGTAGCAGTGCCCCGGCATCGCGTATCCTGGCGAGCGCTTCGGCAACAGAGTCATCGATTTCACGTGCATGATTGGCATGAATAACCACGATGACACGTGCTCGGCGGGCTTTGATCCAATCGATGAAGCCCGCGTCAATGCGTTCCGGCAATACCACTGCGGTACGCGTATGAATACGAATTCGCTGGACATGAGCGATCGCGTCCAGCGAACGGCCCAGCTGTTCGAGCCGGTCATTGGCCAGCGATAACGGATCGCCGCCGGACAGAATGACTTCCTCGATGCTGCGGTCGCCGGCGACATAATCCAGCGCGGCAGACGCATGCGAGCCGCCGGAATGTTGTGCGGCATAATCGAAGTGACGCCGAAAACAATAACGGCAATGCACCGCACAGGCGCCGGTGGTGATCAGCAGCGCGCGGCCGTGATACTTGTGCAGCACGCCGTTGCCCGCCGCACTGGCCATATCATCGACGGCATCCTTCACAAATCCCGCGTGGGTCTGGGTCTCGGCATCGATGGGCAACACTTGGCGCAACAATGGATCGTCGATATCACCCGGCGTCATGCGATGGAGATAGCTGCGCGGCACGCGCAGTCCGAATATAGCGGCCGCGCGATGGGCGGCTGCGCGATAAGCCTCCGGCAGGGCCAGTTCGGCGAACAATGTATCGACATCGGTGACTGCCTCGCGCATGGCTTGCTGCCACCCGATGTCGTCATGCGATAGACTGGCGCGCTTTGCGGTGGACGTGACGGCAGGGGATTGGAGCATGGCGCCAGTCTAGAAGCCCGAGACCACTCACGCCAGCCGCCGGCGCATCGATTGTTGCAGATACAAGGCAGGGGCTTCTCACTATGGCGCAGTTCAATACCAATCAGTTCAAGGGCGGACTCAAGATCATTCTCGACGGCGATCCGTACGCCATTGTCGAGAACGAGTTCGTCAAGCCCGGCAAGGGCCAGGCCTTCAGCCGCGTGAAGATACGCAACCTCAAGACCAACCGCACGATCGAGCGCACGTTCAAGTCGGGCGACAGCGTAGAAGCCGCAGACGTGCTCGATGTCGATCTGCAGTTTCTGTATGCCGACGGCGAGTTCTGGCACTTCATGGAGCCCAACTCCTTCGAGCAGTATCAGGCCAGCGAAGCGGCCGTTGGCGATGCCGCGAAATGGCTCAAGCCGCAGGACAACTGCCGCGTCACGCTCTGGGACGGTACCCCGCTGCAGATCGATCCACCGAATTTC
Source organism: Salinisphaera sp. (assembly GCA_027858915.1). Lineage (GTDB taxonomy): Bacteria > Pseudomonadota > Gammaproteobacteria > Nevskiales > Salinisphaeraceae > Salinisphaera. The sequence continues at coordinate 18,310 of JAQIBT010000079.1, read as the reverse complement.
GTCACACTCACCGTGACCGAGACTGACCCCGGTCTGCGCGGCAATACCTCCGGCGGCGGCACCAAGCCGGCGACGCTGGAGACCGGCGCAGTGGTGCAGGTGCCATTGTTCATCGAGGAAGGTGAAGTGCTGAAAGTCGATACGCGCAAGAGCGAATACGTGTCGCGCGCGAACGAGGGTTGATTCGACATGGCGCCGGCGGCAGTCGATGACTGGCGGCCAGGCGCCGACCGCGCGACGCTGATCTGGCGAGCGCAGCTGTTGGCCGCGCTGCGTCGTTTCATGGCCGAACGTTCTCGAGTGGAAGTTGATACTCCCGTCATTTCCAGCGCCGCGCCGGCCGAGCGGGCGCTGGACTGTCTGACAGTGGTCGACGGCGGCTATCTCGTGCCGTCGCCCGAACACGCTCTCAAGCGCCTGCTGGCCGCCGGGCACGGATCGCTTTATCAACTGGGGCACGTGTTTCGAGCCGGTGAGATAGGGCGCTGGCACAACCCTGAATTCACCATGCTTGAATGGTATCGCGAACACGCCGATCTGGCGGCCATGCTGGTCGAGACGGACGAGCTCCTGCAGGCTGTGGGCGTGCCGACCGCGTCGGCGCCACAGCGCTACCGCGAGGCTTTCGGCAAAATCACCGGACTCGATCCGCTGATCGCGACCCTCGAAGAGCTTGCCGCTTATGCCACGACGACCGGGATTGCGCCGGTGAATCATGCCGATGACGAGCACAACCGGATGTTCTGGCTCGACCTGATCATGAGCCTCGCCGTACAACCGACGCTTGGGCTCGAAGCGCCGGTCATGATCACGCATTTCCCGATCGACGATGCCGTACTCATCGCCAGCGATCCAGACGACGAGCGCCTGGGTTTGCGCTTCGAGTGTTATTGGCAGGGTGTTGAACTGGCCAACGGCGCGGTCGAGCTGCGCGATGCACAAGTCGCCGAACAGCGAATGCAACGCGAGTTCGCCATCAAGCAGTTGCGCGGTGTCCAGCCGCCGCCTATCGATACACGGTTGCTATCTGCCTTGGCCGCGGGTCTGCCGCCGTGTGCCGGCGTCGCCCTGGGGGTCGACCGGCTGCTGGCGCTGCTTGTTGGCGCATCCAATCTGGATCAGGTACTGCCGTTCGCCTGGCCGCGCCGGTAGGGCCTGCGGCGAATCGCTGCGTGACATTGTCTGCTTCATATGAAATCAAGCGCGTCGATCGGATATGATCGACAGCGCCGGGCCGTTATCGGCGCTGGGTGAATCGAGGGGTTGCAAGGCCGTTTACCCAGACTTGGTAAAAGCGTTGCTTTCATGGGCCGCCGACATGTGGCGATTGTGTGTCGACCTGGATTGAGGGCTTTGGGGAATGTCCAAGCGATTTGATCGCAAACCCAGCACGAGCAAACGGATGATCTGGATGATCGTCGGCGTTTTGCTGCTGGTTGCCGCGATTGTCGGCGTCAAGGTGCTGGTAGTCATGCGCACGATTGCAAACCTGCCCAAGCCGGTGCCGGCGACCGTCAGCACCACCGTGGCCGGGTACCAGTCCTGGCAGCCTACGCTGGGCGCCATCGGCACCCTGCGCGCGGTTCGTGGTGCGGATCTGGCACTTGACCTTGGCGGTGTAGTCGACGAGGTTCTGCTCAGATCCGGCGAACAGGTCAAGCAGGGGCAGATTCTGCTGCAATTACGCGACGGCGACGATGTCGCCCAGCTGCAGCAGCTGGAAGCCGCTGCCCAACTGGCACGGCTGAATTTCCGCCGCGCCGAGCAACAGCGCGGATCACATGCAATCAGCACGGCCGATTTTCAAAGCGCCGCCTCAGACATGCAGGCCAAACAGGCTGCAGTCGCGCGCCAGAACGTGCTGGTGGCCAAGAAGCAGCTGCGCGCGCCGTTTGCAGGCCGGGCTGGCATCATCACGGTGAATCCGGGCGATTATCTGAGTGCTGGCACGACCATCGTGACGTTGCAGCAGACGGCTTCGCTATATGCAGATTTCGATGTGCCGCAACGCCAACTGGGTCGTGTAAAGATCGGGCAGACCGTGCATTTGACCGTGGATGCCTATCCGGGCCGCCGCTTTGTCGGCAAGGTGACTGCCATCAACGCCAAGGTCGATGCGGCCACCCGCAACGTCACGGTTGAAGCCACGGTGCCGAACAGCAACGGAAAGCTCGTTCCCGGTATGTTCGCTCACGTTGGCGTCGACCTCGGCGACAAGAAGCGGTATTTGACGCTGCCGCAGGCGGCCGTTGTCTACAACCCCTACGGCGATACCGTGTATGTGGTCCAAAAACCGCAGACAGAAAACGCGCCGAAGGACGACAAGGGCCGGGGCGAGCGCGCCTCGCCGACCGTGCAGCAGAAATTGATAACCACCGGCGATACGCGCGGTGATCAGGTGGTGGTGCTCAAGGGTCTCCAGCCGGGCACGGTGGTAGTGACCAGCGGCCAGATCAAACTGAAGAACGGTGCGGCGATCAAGATCGACAACAGCGTGCAGCCGGCCGACAGTCCGAATCCGACGCCTCAGGAACACTGAGGCAGGCGAGGAAACGGGCATGAAATTCACCGATGCGTTCATCAACAGGCCGGTGCTGGCGATCGTCGTCAGCCTGTTGATTCTGGTGCTTGGCCTGCGCGCGGTGACCAGCCTGACCGTGCGCCAGTATCCGGAAACTGAAAACGCCACCGTAACGGTCACCACGGCCTACTACGGCGCCGACGCCCAGACCATGGCTGGCTTTGTCACCCAGCCGCTGGAACAGGCGATCGCACAGGCGCAGGGCATCGATTATCTGTCGTCGTCCAGCGTGGCTGGGGTCTCGACGATTACCGCGACGTTGCGTCTGAACTACGACGCCAACCGCGCGTTGACCGATATCACCACCCAGATCAATTCGGTGCGCAACCAGTTGCCGCCGCAGGCCCAGCAACCGGTGCTCAAGGTCCAGACCGGAGAGACCATCGACGCCATGTACATGGGCTTTTACAGCGATGTGCTGGCCACCAACAAGATCACCGATTATCTGGCGCGTGTCGTCAAGCCCAAACTCGATTCAATCGCCGGTGTACAGACCGCCGAAATTCTGGGCGCGCGCAATTTTGCACTGCGTGCCTGGCTGGACCCGGCGCGTATGGCCGCACACGGCGTCACCGCCAGCGATGTGTCTGCCGCACTGGCTGCCAACAATTATCTGGCCGCCGTCGGCGCGACCAAGAATCAGGCAGTGACGGTACCCCTGACTGCCGACACCGATCTGCATACGGTCGCACAGTTCAAGCAGCTCGCCGTCAAGCGCGAGAACGGCACTATCGTTCGGCTCAAGGATGTCGCCAACGTGACGCTTGGGTCCGACGACTACAACACCAATGTCGCATTCAGCGGCAAGCGCTCGGTATTCATCGGCGTCAAGGTAGCGCCGGACGCCAATATCCTCTCGGTGGCCGGGCGTGTGCACAAGGCGTTCCCTGATATTCGCAGCCAGCTGCCTACCGGGATCACCGGGGCCATCGTCTACGACGCCACGACCTTCGTGAACACGTCTATCCACGAAGTCATCAAGACCCTGATCGAGGCATTGCTGATCGTCACCCTGGTGATTTTTCTGTTCCTTGGCAGCCCGCGCGCGGTGATCATCCCGTTGGTCGCCATGCCGTTGTCGCTGATCGGCACGTTTTTCGTGATGCTGGCGCTGGGCTACTCGATCAACCTGCTCACGCTGCTGGCACTAGTGCTGGCAATCGGGCTGGTGGTAGACGACGCGATCATAGTAGTGGAGAACGTCGACCGCCATATCAAGGAAGAGGGCAAGACCGCGCCGCAGGCGGCAATACTGGCAGCGCGCGAGCTGGGCGGTCCTATTCTGGCGATGACCGTGGTGCTGATTGCGGTCTACGTTCCGATCGGTTTTCAGAAGGGCCTTACCGGTGCGCTGTTCACCGAGTTCGCGTTCACGCTAGCGGGTGCGGTGACCGTATCGGCCGTGGTTGCCTTGACGCTGTCGCCAGTGATGTGCGCCCGTTTCTTCAAGACTCATCAGAGCGACGAAAATAGCCGGGAATCCAGAACCGGCCGCTTCGTTGCGTTCGTTGATCGCCGGTTCGAGAGCCTGCGCCAGCGTTATCAGCGCTGGCTGCACGGGGCGCTTTCGACGTGGGTGGTAATCGTGGTGATGGGCGGGCTGCTGTTGCTGGCCACGATCGCGCTCGGCATGACCGCCAAGAGCGAGCTGGCACCACAGGAAGACCAGGGCGTAGTGATCGGGGTCATCAGCGGGCCGCCGAACGCCACGGCGCAACAAATGAACGTCTATGCGAACCAGATGTACAAACGGGCCAGCCGACTGCCCGAATACAACCAGATGTTCCAGATCACCGGCACGCCGACGATTAACCAGGGCATTGGAGGCGTGTTGTTCAAGCCCTGGGACCAACGCAGCCGCAGCGCAGATCAATTACAAAAGGTGCTGCAGGAAAAATGGAACGGCATCGCCGGCGCGCGTATCGCCGCGTTCCAGTTCCCGCCGTTGCCCGGCGCGTCGGGCCTGCCTATCCAGATGGTCATCACCACCACCGAGCCGTTCCAGAACCTCTACCAGGTCGCCGAGGCAGTCAAGGAAAAAGCACAGGCCAGTGGCAAGTTCTATTACATCGATTCCGATCTCAAGCTCGACAAGCCACAAAGCACGATCGTGCTGAATCGCGACTTGATCACCGCCCTTGGCCTGACCCAGAAAGGCGTGGGCGAAGCACTATCCGCAGCCCTGGGCGGCGGCTATGTCAATTATTTCTCGATCGACGGGCGTTCCTACAAGGTGATTCCGCAGGTGCTCCAGGTCGATCGTCTCAATCCCGACCAGTTGCTCGACTATTATATTCACGTGCCCGACGGGTCGATGATTCCGCTGTCGACGGTCGCGACCCTCAAACCAGAAGTCGTGCCGCAATCGCTCAATCATTTTCAGCAGCTCAATTCGGCGACTATTTCCGGCGTGTCGGGCATGTCGCAGGGTCAGGCACTGGAGTTTCTGCGGACTGCGGTGAACGAGGTCGCGCCGGGCGGTGACTACGGCGTCGATTACTCAGCCCAGTCGCGCCAGTTCATTCAGGAATCGGGTGGTTTTGTCACCACCTTGCTGTTCGCCGTGATCATTGTTTTTCTGGTGCTCGCCGCGCAGTTCAACAGCCTGCGCGATCCGATCGTCATTCTGGTATCGGTGCCGCTGGCCTTATTCGGCGCGCTGATTTTTGTCAACCTGTTCACCAGCCTGAATATCTATACCGAGGTCGGGCTGGTCACGCTGATGGGCCTGATCAGCAAGCACGGTATCCTGATCGTCCAGTTTGCCAACGAATCACAGCGGCTGGGCCTGTCCAAACGCGACGCCATCGAACATGCCGCCGGCGTGCGTCTGCGCCCGATCCTGATGACCACCGCTGCCATGGTGCTGGGCGTCATCCCGCTGGTTATCGCTACCGGCGCAGGTGCCGCCGGCCGATTCAACATGGGCCTGGTCATTTCGTCCGGCCTGGCGATCGGCACGCTGTTTACGCTGTTTGTGGTGCCGGCGTTCTACATGCTCCTGGCCGCGGATCGCCACACTGGGCAGCAGTGCTCCGAGGACCAGACCGTGTCGTCTTCCTATTCTTCCTAATGCAATGAGAGCAGTTTGGAAAATCAATAGCCCCGCGTCGCAGGGCTATTGACGAGCAATAAACGGCTGCCTTTCAAGACTGCTGTCTGGGCCACTCCATTACAACGCGCTTCAATTCAAGGTGCGCTGAAGTCTGCCGTCGCGACAGCATTCGCTTTAACCGTTACGGTTTGAGGCTGAATCAATGAAATGCTATCAGCCGTTTCGGGCTGATCGGCCAACGCTTGGCAAGTGAATGCGAGGGTGTAAGTACCGGCTTTGACAAACCCAAGCGTGAATTCGTATGCGCCTGTATTTAGATTCTGCTTGACCTTGGCGGTCGCCAGCGGACTGGTCGCGGGATTGACCGGCTGGCCTTGGCTATCAATATAGACATCGCCTAGCCCCAGTTTAACAACCCAAGGCGGATTTCCCAGCATTTTGTTTTTAAGTCTTTGTTTTTTTTATGCGAAGCGCTGAGATCCTGATGTAGTGCCATATTATTTCTGACAACCCCTTGTCATTCGAAATTTCTGCGGTAGGTTCGGTGCATGTTCATTCGCCGCACTGCTACCCGCCGTCGGGCCGACGGCGAGCGCTACACCACCCATCGCCTGGTGTGCTCCGAACGCGTGGGCGGCAAGGTGCGTCAGCGTACGCTGCTCAATCTGGGACGGCACTTTTCGATTGAGCGTGCCCATTGGCCGCTGTTGTGCACTCGAATACGCCAGCAGATGGCCGGTCAGTACGGTCTGGATCTTGCTTGATGCGGTGCCGGCCGATGTCGAGCAGGCGGCCCAGCAGATCACGGCGCAGTTATTGGCCCGACAGGCCACGCCGGAAGACAAACCCGAAGCGTCGACGACCGGCGATGTGCAATCGGTCGATGTCGATCGCTGGAACTGATTCGCCCGCGCTCGTTGGGCGTGGAGCAACTGGGGCTGTGGGCGATGGACCAGGTCGACTTCGACGGGCTGCTGGCCGACTGTGGTCTGAACGGCGCACAGCGGGCAGCAGCGATCGGTTCGATCATTGCGCGCATGGCGGCGCCGGGCTCGGAGCAAGCGACCTATCGCTGGCTACGCCACCGCAGCGCGCTGGGCGAGCTGATGGATTTCGATTACGAGACCCTCGACGGCATGGCGTTGTACCGGGCGTCGGATGCGCTGTACCGGCATCGCGCCCGGATCGAATCGGCGTTGTTCGACCGGATCCACGATTTGTTTGGGCTGGACTGCGTGGTCACCCTCTATGATTTGACCAACACCTATTTTGAGGGCGAAGTCGCCGGCAACGCCCAGGCGCAACGCGGGCATTCGAAGGAAAAACGCAGCGACTGTCCGCTGCTCACCCTTGCCCTGGTACTCGATGGCAGCGGCTTTGTCCGCCGTAGCGAGGTTTTTGCCGGCAATGCAGGTGAAGCCGGCACACTGACCGGCATGCTGGAAGGCCTGGATACACCGGCTGGCGCGCTGGTGGTCATGGATCGCGGTATCGCCAGCGAGGCCAACCTGGCGTGGCTGGCCGACAACGGTTATCGCTATCTGGTCGTCAGCCGCGCGCGCCACCGAACGTTTGACGTCGACGGTGCGACCGCGATCGAAACGGCCTCCGAGCAAACGGTGCATCTGCAATCGGTGGCTTCGGACAATGGCACCGAAGTCACTCTCTACTGCTACTCCGAGCAACGAGCCGAAAAAGAACGCGGCATCAACGAACGCTTTGCCCAGCGCTTCGAGGCCGCGCTTGACCGCATCCACGACGGACTGGCCCGCCCGCGAACTACCAGGCGCATCGATAAGCTGTGGGAGCGCATCGGCCGGCTCAAGGAAAAAAGCCGCGGCATGAGTCAGCATTACGCCATTGAACTCATTGCCGACGACACGGGCAAAAACGCCAAGGCCTTGCGTTATGAACGCCAGCCCGTCGCGGGCAGCCGCCTGACCCATCCCGGGGTGTATTGCCTGCGCACCAACGAAACCGAATGGGATGCCGAGCGCTTATGGCGCACCTATATCATGCTCACCGATCTGGAAGCGGTATTCCGCACGCTCAAATCCGAACTGGGGCTGCGACCCATCTATCATCAAAAACAAGAACGCAGCGCTGGCCACCTGTTCATCAGCGTGCTGGCGTATCAGTTCGTTCAGATCATCCGCTGGCATCTGCGCGAACAGGGCATCGCCGACAGCTGGCGGTCAATACGCGACACGCTGACCGGCCAGTGTCGGGTCACCGCCACCTTCAAGCGCCCGGATGGCCGAACCTTGCATGTCCGCAAAAGCACCCGCGCCGAGCCCAACCAGCAGGCGCTCTATGATGCCTTGGGCATCGATCCCGCCCCCGGCGGCATCAGCAAAACCATCGTCTGAACACAAAATGCACGCATGTAGTGCCACTCCGATGAAATTGTGTCTATAACCGTATGTTCATACAGAGGGTTTTCTGCAGGGTGTTAAACTCGGGTAAACCGTGCCCGGTTCAAAACTACGGCTTTATCATGGGCAATCCAAAATCAGCGTCCAAGGGGTGGCGGATGCTTACGAAAACAGCCTCACCCTTGGTCGTTGTCCGTGACGAGTTTTTCAACGGAATAGGCCTAAAACGGACTGAATATTGATTATTCGGTGTCCATAGTCAGCCGATATCCTACACCCGGCTCGCTGTCGATCGGCGATTTTTCCGCCCCGGCCTCGACGAACTTGCGGCGCAGTCTCTGGATGTAGACACGAAGATATGCCGTATCGTCGCCATGGAAGGCGCCCCAGACCTTGCCCAGTAGATGACTGTGGGAGACGACTTTGTCTGGATGGCGCATGAGTTCACGAAGTAGATCGAACTCTTTGGGCGTTAAATGAACGCTTCGATCCTCCCAGGTTACGCGGTGAGCGGCATCGTCGAGTACTAGGCCGCCAAACGTCAGGACCGTTGGATTAGGATGATTAAGGACTTTCCGTCGACTCGCACGCAGACGCGCGGCCAGTTCAGCGAAATCAAAAGGTTTGGTGAGATAGTCATCGGCGCCGGCGTCAAGGGCCGCGATTTTTTCATGTTGCGCGTCGCGGACCGAAAGTACGATCAGCGCAGCATCGCTGATGCCACGAATCGCCGGCACGAGTTCCTGGCCATCAGCATCCGGCAGGCCGAGATCGAGCACGATGACGTCCGGGCGCCGCGCCGATACCGATCGCAGTGCTTCGTTGCCGGAGGCGGCCTCAAAGACCTCGTACCCTTCGGTCTTCAACCCAATCCTCAGAAACCGACGGATACCGGCATCGTCGTCGACGATCAGCGCTTTCATGGCAACGGCAATACCACTTCGATACGGGTTCCGAGGCCGCGGCCCGGATACACCGCACGAATCCGGCCACACATAATCTCGGTCAATTCCTTGCAGATTGCCAGCCCGAGGCCCGTGCCCGGTGCGGCGTGATCCGCCTTTTCGACACGATAAAACATATCGAACACGCTGTCTCGTTCCGTAGCTGAGATGCCTGGGCCCGCATCGCATACGGCGATACACACTTCGTGTCCATGAAGACGTGTTTCGACGACGATATTGCTGTCCATAGAGGAATATTTGGCGGCGTTGTCAAGAAGATTGGCCAGTACGCGTCGCAGAAGCGTGCTATCGGCGAGGACGAACCGCGCATCGTAAGCGATGTCGAAGGCAAGTGTCTGGGTGATTGACGAACCCAGAGATTGCCAGGCGGCTTCGGCTTCTTGGCGGATTGGACACGGCCGTAATTCCGGGGTCAGCGCGCCATAGCCGACACGGGTCATGTCCAGAAGATTCTGGACGAAGCGGTCTAGCCGACCTGCTTCATCGATCGTGCCGTCAAGAAGTTCCAGACGCTCAGCCGCTTCGAGTTGATCGCAGCGATCGCGAAGCAAGGTCGTGCTGCCAATGATCGACGATAACGGAGTCCGCAGATCGTGTGATACAGACGACAGGAGTGCGGCGCGCAGACGCGATGTTTCGTGCGCGAACTGCGCCGATTCGATCTCGGCGGCTAATTTCGAGCGGCCGAGCGCAACGGCCGATTGATCGCGTACGGCAAACAGCAGACGTTGTTCGTCTAAACTGAGATGCCGCTTGCGATCGGGCCAGGCCACCCCTATCACGCCAAGCATTTCTTCGGTGCCACTCAGCGGCATGAAGAACCACCATGAATTCGATAGCGTACCGGTGCCGCGCCCGGCCGGTGCATTGTGCTCGTATACCCATCGGGCCGCGGCATGATCGAGATCGATCAACCCTTCGCTGCCGCCTTCGCCAGCGACCTGCGCCAGCCCTTCGTCGCCGCTCGGATAAAGAACTACGCCCTGCAGGTCCAGCGCGGCATGCAGGTATTCGGTGATCGTCAGCGCCAGATCAATTGGGCCGACCGCGCCGGCGATACGCCGCGAAAAATCGTACAGGCGAGCATTACGCTCGCCGGAGGCCCGGATCAGCGTCATCTGATTGCGGATGCGGGCGGCCTGGTTGCCGGCGAGCAGCGACACGATGAGAAAGAACACCAGCGTCAATACATCGTGCGAACTGTAGACCGTGAGCGTCAGCCGCGGATTCGTAAACAGGAAATTGAATACGACGAAACAGGCCAGGCTGGCGGTCGTCGCGGCGCCGACACCACGCCGAACCGCCACCAGCAGCACCGAACAGACGAAGATCAGCGAGAGCGACCCCGTATCAACGACCAGCGACATCGGCCACGCGACGAGCGCCGCGATCCCGGTGGTGGCGATGACCCAGCCGAAATCACCGGCGTTGAGCCAGCGCAGCCGCGTTGGCTTGCGAACCGTCGACAACGGTGCGTTGGATCGGCCTGCGGTACGCGGTGCCAGCGTGACAATGAATTCATCGGCCTCGCGCAGCAACGTACCGGCCAGCGAGCGCCGGAAAGCGAACCAGCGCAGTAAACGACCGGACCGTCCGACTAGGATCTCGGTCACGTTCTCGTTCCGTGCAAACGCCTTGATCTCCTGTACCAGATCGAAACCTACGATCGTGGCTATTTCGCCACCCAGACTCTCGGCAAGGCGCAGTGCCGCGCCCACCCCGGGCTGTTCCCCGGTCAGTTCAGCGCCGCGTTTTATGTGGGCCGTGATCCAGGACGCCTGGCGCCGTTCGGCCAGACGTTTGCCTAGGCGCACCATCGATTCGGCTACTGGGCCTTCACCTACCACGACCAGCAGCCGCTCGTGCGCGGGCCAGATATATGATTCGACCTGCGCCCGCAAATGATTGCGCACATCGGCATCCACCCGCTCGGCGGCTGCGCGCAGCGCCATCTCACGCAGTGCCGCCAGATTGCCGCGAGAAAAAAAATGCTCGACAGCGCGCGCGGCCTGCTCGGGCACGTACACCTTGCCATCGTGCAGCCGTTGAATGAGTTCGTCCGGTGGCAGATCCACCACTTCGATACTGTGGGCGTCATCGAGCACGTTATCGGGCACGGTTTCACGCACACGAATCCGGCTGATCTGTAAAACGACATCGTTCAGAGATGCCAGATGCTGGATGTTCAGCGTCGTAAACACGTTGATGCCCGCGTCGAGCAGTTCCTCGACGTCCTGCCAGCGTTTTTCGTGACGGCAACCCGGAACATTGCCATGCGCCAATTCGTCGATCAGCGCCAAGGCCGGTGCCGCACTCAATACGCCATCGAGATCCAGTTCTTCGAAGTGACGCCCACGATAGCGAATACGCCGGCGCGGCAAACGCGAAATGGGCCGCAGCAGCGCCTCGGTTTCGCTTCGGCCATGTGTTTCGACCAGCCCCGCGAGAACCCGTACGCCGTCGCGGGCAAGCGCGCCCGCTTCGGAAAGCATTTCGTAAGTCTTGCCGACGCCCGGTGCGGCGCCAAGAAATATCTTGAGCCGCCCGCGCCCGGTTGCGTCCGTGTCTCGGCTGGTCTCGCCGAGCAGCGCATAGGGATTCGGACGTTGATTGGCATCGGCAGGCGACATAACGCCAGTTTATCGCGGTTTGTCACCGGTGTTGGTCTGATCGAGTGCCAGATCCAGCGGAAGCACATTGACGATCGGTGCACCGCCGATCGACCTGCTCCAGGCCTGGCGTATATGCCGTGCAATCAACGCGGGCGACCCGCAACTGCGACGTACCGCACGCCTTGGTCACGCGTGGCGCCTAAAAACGGCGGCGGCTACTGAAATATCCGAATCCAGGCTCGGACCCGATGCCGTAACCAGATGGGAAGCAGCGCCACCGCGTACCGCTAGCAGCTGTGACCCACCCAGCGATACAAGCTGGCCGTGATGCGCTCGATGCCGCGCGGGGCCCGCTGGCGCGGGCGTCATGACTGAGCCCATATACTGTCCCAGCGGGCGCCGTTTACGGAATTTTTATACCCAACAGCGGTTTTGACTGCGGCATTTAAACACTCGTGCGCGCCAGACTGAGCGCACTCTTTCGAGCCGCGAGAGCCGTGTGTTGCAACGCGAGCGTTTTCTGGTCGTCAACCATTACTGGGCCGTCGTTCAACGCATCGTAGGCGTACTGCTGGTCTTCTTCTCGCTTACCATGCTCATACCGGCGTCGATCGCGCTGTTGTATCGCGACGGCGGCTTGCGCGCCTTCACCGAATCGTTCGCGATCGTCTTCGCCGTAGGCGTGCTTCTGTGGTTTCCCGTACGGTACGTACAGCGCGACCTGAAAATCCGTGACGGATTTCTGGTCGTCAGTCTGTTCTGGACCGTTATCGGCTTATTCGGCGCGCTTCCTCTGGTACTCGTCAGCCGGCCGCAGCTGACGTTCACGAACGCCGCATTCGAGGCCGTATCGGGGCTGACCACGACCGGCGCGACCGTGATCGTCGGCTTGGATACCCTGCCGCACGCCATTCTCTTCTGGCGCGAGTGGCTACACTGGATCGGCGGGATGGGCATCATCGTGCTGGCCGTTGCCATTCTGCCCATGCTGGGCGCCGGCGGCATGCAACTGGTCCGGGCCGAAACGCCCGGCCCGATCAAGGACGACAAGCTCGCCCCACGAATCAAGAAGACCGCAGCCGCACTCTGGTGGACTTATACGGCCATCACGGCTGCTTGTGCGGCCACCTATTGGCTGCTCGGCATGAGCGTCTTCGACGCGATGACCCATGCGTTCGGGACGCTGGCAACCGGTGGCTTTTCCAACTACGACGCGAGCCTGGCACATTTCAACAGCAACGCGATTCTGATCGCCGCCACCGTATTTATGTTTCTGTCGGGCGCCAGTTTCTCGTTGCATTACCTGTGTTGGCGCGCTGGTAGCCCCGTGCCCTATCTACGCAACGTCGAGCTGCGGGTCTATACGGTGATCATTCTGGTCGCCAGCGCGCTGATTGCTGCCATGCTGTACGTCCATGGCACTTACGACTCGCTCAAGGACGCGATCATCCAAAGCACCTTTCAGGTTGTCTCGTTGATGACCGACACGGGCTTCGGTAGCGCCAATTTCTCCCAGTGGCCCAGTTTCATCCCGATTCTGCTGATGTTGCTGGCCTGTCTCGGTGGCTGCGCCGGATCGACGTCCGGTGGCATTAAGATCATTCGTCTCGTGTTGCTGATAAAACAGACATATCGAGAACTGATGGGCATCATCCATCCGAACGCGGCGTTCGCGGTCAAACTGGAAAACCGCGTGTTTTCCGATTCCGTCATACGCGGTATCTGGGCATTCTTCTTTCTGTACGTCGCAGGCTACGCCGTCATGGTGCTTATGCTCATGGCGCTCGGCCTAGATGGTTTGACGGCATTCTCCGCCGTCGCTGCCTGTATCAACAATATGGGACCGGCATTGGGCGCCGCCGCAGCCAACTTCGCGCCGTTGTCGGTTCCCGAGAAATGGTTGCTGATCATTGCCATGATTGGCGGGCGACTGGAAATATTTACACTTCTAGTGATCTTTACGCCCGAGTTTTGGCGGCGCTAGACAACAGGACGCGGAATATGGCGCAGTTCGCCTTGTCCCGCAGGCGTTCAACTGTCTGGCGCAAGCCATTCAAAAGGACGGCCGCGGCCTTCTGGACCCCAGATCGACCACGGCAGCATGGCCGCCGCACCCAGCGCATAAAACAGCGCCAGAAGTCCGAACGCAGCAATTATCGACGCATTGGCTGCGATTGCCACCAAAAGCGGCGGTGCGATCGCTGCGCCGATCCGTCCTACCGCAACAGAAAATCCGATGCCGGTGGCGCGCATGCTGGTCGGAAAGAGTTCCGCGAATGTGGGGTAGGCTGCAATCCAGCTGCCGGTGGCACACAGATTGGCCAACGTGAACGCCGCGAGCACGCTGGCGGTGTGTCCTTGTACCGTGGCAACGCCCATATAGATCATGGCAAAAGCCGCCAATCCATAGAACCCCATGACGGTGCTTTTGCGCCCGATACGATCCAATCCAAACGCGGCAAGCAGGCCGCCGACGATCGCCCCTAGATTACCGATGATGAAAAACCACGGGGTGTCGGCCGCCGGCAGGTGCAGGGCCGGCAGTACGACCAACGGCAACACGCCCTGGCGCCAGGCGCCCCGGATAGCGGCGGGCGAGCTGCTGGATTTGCGCGATGAAACTCACCGGCCTGTCGCCCGTCTGGGCAAGGTCCGGTTCGGCTTCGAGGTCGGAGGTATCAGAAGCCATTTGCTCTGATACACGGCGGGCCTCGGCCGTACGCCCTTGGCGTGCCAGCCAGCGCGGCGATTCTGGCAACACCCGCCGTGCCCATAGGGTGAAAAGCGCCAGCACCGCACCCAGCCCGAACGCCAGCCGCCAGCCCACCGACGGCGGCAGAAGATGGATGAAATACAGCGTGATCAGTCCGGCCAGGATCGCCCCGATCGGCCAGAAATTCATGACTGCGGCGGTCGCTCGGCCGCGATAGCGGGCCGGAATAAGCTCGCCGAACGAAAACCCGTTATCGGATAGCCACTGCAGGCCTTCGAGGGTCGGGCCCCAGCTGCGCTTGCCGCGCTCGGCTTCGTGCCACGCCCGCGTGTAGTGGTCGATGGAGACCCGCAGCACCAGCCGGTCCGCATAACGTGCGCGCAGTTCGAGCAGCGACCGCCGGCATTTCATCATCGGCTTCATGGCATTGGTCAACACCAGGACATCGAAGCCGCGCGCCAGCGCATCGTCGAGCATGGGTATCAATTCGCGGTTCATGAACGGTTCGCCACCGGTGAAGCCGATAGTGGCCGTGCCTCAGCCATCATCGACGATTTCATCCAGGTAGGCGGCGGTTTCCGCGGCGGTGATATAGACCAGTCGATCGTTTTGAGGAGAGGATTCGATATAGTAGTTTGCGCAGGCCAGATTGCACAGCGTGCCAGTATTGATCCACAACGTCTCCAGTCTTCCGAGATCCACCGATGCCCGTGAGGCGCCAGACGCGGTGGTTTCAGGGTCGCGAAATTTCGCGCCGTCGATGAGGGCGGACGTCGAGCAATCCATAAATGCACCTGCGATGTAACACCTGCATGGTGAGCCTCTCGCGCGAGTACGATCAGGACGGCCCATTGGGCCGCGGTATCAAAATACGCTTGCACCTCATGATTTGTGGCGGGTGCCGGCGCTATCGGCGCTATCTACTATGGCTGCAGCGTAATCTGGTCCGCGCGATAGGCTGGGCGCCCAACGCACGGCTATCGGCGTCACAATGCGCATGTATCCAGCAAGTATTACGCGAGCGCGTACGGACATAGCGCAGGCGTCAGGACCCACAGCAGACCTTCAAAGCGAGACCGACCCCAAGGCTCCAGCGACGCCGCCGCTGGGCAATCGCCGCCGGAGTCAGGGTGGTTTGCGTTAACCTGCCTCGCCACGCGCTGGGTAATCTTGCTTGATCACGAAATCCAGGGCGCCCGCCAGTTCCTTGAACGACGGTCGGGCGAACGGCATGGTCTGGACCGAGGCCGCGTACAGCGTGCCGTCGGGGCGCACCAGAAACAGACCCGGTTCAGAAAAAAGCGCTGGCTCCTTGTCGGCGATGCCCGCGGAAATGAACAGGCCCCATTCACGCGCCGAATCCAGCGACAGGCCATAGCCTAGCGGCAGCGCTTCGATGCCCCACTCTTCGGCGGTCTGCTGGGCACGCTCCTGGTTGTCGCTGCTGATCGCAATGGGTTCGACGCCCTTGGCACGAAAATCCTCGAGCCGGTTCTGCAAATCGTTCAGATAGCCCTTGCAGATCGGGCAATGCAGGCCGCGGTAGAACACCACCAGGGTGAAATGTTCCGGCTGCTGTTCGCCCAGTGTCCACTGGCCGCCGCCGACCAGCGGGACATCGAGTTGGGGAACGGGGTCTCGGGGTTTTAAATTCATTGATGACTCCTGGAAAAGCGGCCGGACAACGCCGGCGGCCGTAAAAAAGGGTTTGCCCAGCTGCGAACTTGCTAACGCGGGGCGTCAGTCGCTCTCGGCAAGAAAGGGATAGTCGATATAACCGTGTTCGTCACCTCCGTAGAAGCTGCTGGAATCCCACTCATTGAGTGCGGCGTGGCGCTTGAAGCGTTCGGGCAGATCCGGATTGGCGATCATGGGTCGGCCGAAGGTGGCCAGATCGCAGCGCCCGGCTGCGATGCGCTCGCGCGCTTCGTCTGCGGTGTAGGCACCGTTGCCGATGTAGGTCCGCGTAAAGCCAGCGCGAATGGCATCGATCACCGGCTCGGGCCGCCCGCTGGCATGGTTACCCTGGAAGGAATCCTCGACTACTTCGATAAAAGCGATGCCGGTCTCATTGAGCCGTTCGGCAAAGAGGCCGAAAGTCGTGACCGGATCGTCGTCGTGCATCCCGTTGAAGCTGCCAGTGGGGCTGACCCGGATGCCGGTGCGCTCGGTGCCCCAGACATCGGTGACGGCCTTGACTACTTCCAACGGCAGTCGCAGGCGATTTTCCACGCTGCCGCCGTAGGCATCGGTGCGGGTGTTGCTGTTGCTGCGGATGAACTGGTCGAGCAGATAGCCATTGGCAGCATGGATCTCGACGCCGTCAAAGCCGGCCTTAAGCGCATTTTCCGCGCCGCGCCGGAACTGCTCAACGATACCGGGGATTTCGTCGGTCGCCAGGGCGCGTGGTTCGAGCACATCGACCATCCCGGATTCGTTGCTGATATAAGTCTGGGCGCCTTCCGGCTTGATCGCCGACGGTGCCACGGGCGTCGCGCCGTCCGGCTGCAGTTCGGGCCGCGAAATACGTCCGACGTGCCAGAGCTGCAGCACGATCTTGCCGCCGGCTTCGTGCACCGCCGCGGTGACCTTGCGCCAGCCATCGATCTGGGCCTGGGAGTGGATGCCGGGCGTGAACGCATAACCCTTGCCCTGGGGCGACACCTGGGTTGCCTCGCTGATAATGAACGCCGCACCCGCGCGCTGGCGATAATATTCGACGTTCATATCAGTCGGCACATCACCCGGCTGACCGGCACGCGATCGCGTCAGCGGCGCCATGGCTACGCGATGGGGCAGGGACAGGTCGCCGACCTGAATAGGCTCAAACAAGGGGTCGGCCATACGGTTGGCCTCGGGATGGCTAGAACTCATGGAAACTCCTGATAAAAGGGGATAGGTCAAATAGTTCACCGACCCATCTGAGCGGTAGATCGGTAGTTACGAGGGTGAGTGCCGTCACTGCGCGTGGCCGTTGGCGACATCGTTTAAGCAAGCACCGCTTGCTGAGCGGCATGTCAATTTTTTTCCAGCCCGCGCAGGTAATGCAGGATTTCTTCGACCTGACTATGCAAGGTCCGGGCTGGCGCAGGCCAGCGGGACAACGTCATCAGCCCCAGCACATGGGTGGCCAGAAAATCGGCACTGGCCTGGATATCCACGGCGGCGTCCAGCTGGCCCTGATCGCGGGCGCGGCCCAGTGCCGCCCGCATCAATGTCGTCAGCTCATCCAGATAATCGGCAACCAGGGCAGATGCCTCCGGGTCCAGATTGGCTTGATCCGAGGCAGTTGTGACCAACAGGCAACCCATCGAATGTTGCGTCAACTCCGGCAACGTCGACAGTTGCCGAAAGAAGGCCTCGATCGCCGCAAGACCATCGTCATGTGTCCGCAACGGCTCGAGCAGCCGCTCGGTGATGCGCTCGCGATAACGCGCCAGCATCGCCAGAAACAGCTCGCGTTTGCCGCCGAAACGACTATAGATGGCGGCCCGGTTGAAGCCGGTGACCGCCACGATTTCCTCGATCGGCGTTTGTGCATAGCCCTTGGCCCAGAACAGACGCATGGTCTGATCCAGGACAGGTTCCGAAAGTACGCGTTCGATGGCTTGCGGCATTGCTCGAAATCAATCCGTGGAAAATGGCATTACATGCTGCGGTGCGTTGCGACGGCTTCCGCCAGCCTGGGCTTCATCTCGCGAATCTGGTCGTCCAGATCACGCGGTGCATCACGGTTGGCGTCGATCATGCCTTGGCTGTTGTCATCGGCCCGCACGACCGCCAACTCACCGGCTTCGAGGCCTTCGATCAAGGCCTTGGCCACCCCTTGTGGGGTGTCGTATTCAAAGCCGGCCTTGTCGCCCAGACCCGCACTTTCCATCATCGGCGTGTCGGTAGCCCCCGGGAAAACCGTCATCACATGGATGCCGTCCTCGGCCAGTTCCCGGCGCATGGCTTCGCCGAAATGCGCAATGCCGGCTTTCGTGGCGCCGTAGGTGGCATAGAACGG
>JAQIBT010000073.1 GCA_027858915.1 Salinisphaera sp. | reverse complement strand
GGGCACAGCGCTTGAGTACGTCGCAGTTGCGCTCCAGAGCGGTGTACACGCGCGCGAAGACATCGTGGATAATCTCGCGCACCGCCGCGTCGATCGCCTCGGCGCTTTGCTCGCTGATGGGCCGCTGGGCAGCGGGCGCATAGCCGCCCAGGAAGGTCGGCTGATCGGTATCGTAGGTCACCGAGCCCAGCCTTTCGTCCATGCCGTAGCGTGCCACCATGCTGCGGGCGATCGCGGTGGCCTTGGATAGATCGTCCGACGCCCCAGTGGACAGATGGTTGTAGATCAGCTTTTCGGCGGCGCGCCCGCCCAGCAGCACCGCGATCTTGTCTTCCAGCTCTTCGCGGGTCATCAGGAACCGGTCCTCGGTCGGTCGCTGCAGGGTGTAACCCAGCGCGCCGATGCCGCGTGGAATGATCGAGACCTTGTGCACCGGATCCACGCCCGGCAACAGCAGCGTCATCAAGGCGTGGCCGATTTCGTGGTGGGCCACGATTTCGCGCTCGCGGGGGTTGAGAATACGGTTCTTCTTTTCCAGGCCGGCGACGATGCGCTCGATGGCGTTGTTGAAGTCGTCCATGGTCACGGCGTCGGCGCGCCGACGGGTGGCCAACAGCGCGGCTTCGTTGATCAGGTTCGCCAGATCGGCGCCGGTGAAGCCGGTGGTCAGGGCCGCGATGTCCTCGATGTTTATGTCGTCGGCAACCCGGATTTTCTTGGCGTGCACGTCCAGAATCTGTACCCGGCCACGCTTGTCCGGTCGATCCACCAGCACCTGGCGATCGAAGCGACCGGCGCGCAGCAAGGCCGGGTCGAGAACCTCCGGGCGATTGGTCGCGGCGATCAGCACCAGCCCTTTGCTGGGATCGAAGCCATCAAGCTCGACCAACAGTTGATTGAGCGTCTGCTCACGTTCGTCGTGGCCGCCCGCCTGCGGGAAGGCACCACGGGCTCGCCCCAGCGCATCCAATTCGTCGATGAAGATGATCGCCGGCGCCTTGGCCCGTGCCTGCACGAACAGGTCGCGTACCCGCGCGGCGCCCACACCGACGAACATCTCTACGAACTCGGAGCCGCTGATCGAAAAGAACGGCACTTCGGCCTCGCCCGCGACCGCGCGGGCCAGCAGCGTCTTGCCGGTGCCGGGCGGGCCGACAAGCAGCACGCCTTTGGGCATATGCGCGCCAAGCGTACTGTAGCGCTTGGGATCCTTGAGGAATTCGATCAGCTCCTTTAGCTCGTCCTTGGCTTCGTCCACGCCGGCGACGTCGTCGAAGCCAACCTTGGTATCGGTCTCGACGTAGATCTTGGCCTTGCTCTTGCCGACCTGCATGAAGCCGCCGATCCCGCCCTGCCCGCCGCCCATTCGGCGCACCATGAAAAGCCACACCGCAAAGAACAGCCCAATCGGGACTATCCATGACAACAGCGTGGTCAACCATGTGTTGTCCGGTGCGCCGGTGTATTGTACGCCGGCCTTGTCCAGTTCGGCGCGCAGAGCCGCCGGCACCGGCACGGTCGAGAACTTTGTCTTGCCGCCCTGGGGCGTCGTGAACTCGCCATGTATGGATTGTGTACCGACCACGACATTCTTGATATGCCCCTGCGCCAGCGCGTGCTGAAACGCACTGTAGGGCAGCTCCTGGGTTTGCTGGGCCGTGCGCCACACCCCTTGCAGCGCCATGAACACCGCGATTGGGATCAGCGCATACACAAGATAGGATTGCGGCGTTTTGTTCATGAGCGAAGACCTATCCGGAAACCGGCGAACCATTGCGCGAGACGGCGGCGCAAACGTGACCTTGCGTACCCCGGTGCGTCGATGCGCGACCAAGGCCCAGCTCGACGCGATCGGCTGTCGCGGCGGTGTTTGTTTCTGGGCTCGCAGCTTTACCCATCGCATCACTCCTGCGGATCAACGCCTGGCCAGCTCGATGAACTTCAATACCCGGTTACGGGTGCCATAGTGTTGTGGCCGAGGTCTTCCGGGCACCACCGCCAACAACAATGCTTTCGTATAAACATGCTAGGGACAGCAACCGAAGGCGTCTGTGCGCTATCGCGCGTAAAGCCGTCAACGCATGTCATTCACGACGCGCTCACGGTCGCCGGAAAATTTGACTTGCGGTGCGCGCCTGTGCTCAATTCAAATCAGTAAGTGGGACGCGGTGAAACCAGCGCTCGGAGAGGGTTCTCTACCGTTACGGTGAACGCAGTCATTGGCATGTCAGAAACCCATCATCCGCGACAGAATCATCTGCTGGCGGCGCTTCCGGCCGAAGTTCAATCGCGCCTCTTCCCACACCTTGAGTGGGTCGACTTGCCACTGGGCAAGATCCTCTACGAGCCGGGGGATGCCCTGCGCCACGTCTATTTCCCGACCGATAGCATCGTATCTCTGCTGTACGTGATGGAAGACGGCGCCTCGGCCGAGATCTCGGTCATAGGTAATGAAGGGCTGGTGGGCATTGCCCTGTTCATGGGCGGCGAAAGCACGCCCAGCCGGGCCGTTCTGCAGAGTGGCGGCTCTGCCTACCGACTGCACGGACAACGCATCAAGGACGAGTTCAACCGCCACGGCGATCTGCACCATCTGATGCTGCGCTATACCCAGGCTCTGATCACCCAGATGGCTCAGACCGCGGTCTGCAACCGGCATCACTCGATCGACCAGCAATTGTGTCGCTGGCTACTGCTGTCGCTGGACCGGCTGCCGAGCAACAAGCTCACCATGACCCAGGAGCTGATTGCCAACATGCTTGGCGTGCGCCGCGAAGGGGTGACCGAAGCCGCCGGAAAACTCCAAGTGCTGGGCGTGATCGATTACAAGCGCGGCCATATCACAGTGCTCGACCGGCCCCGCCTGGAGCAGTTGAGCTGCGAATGCTATGCCGTGGTCAAGAAAGAGACCGACCGGCTGCTACCCTATCTGCCGCCGATAGCCCATCGCTAGGGATTGTCGCCACCCGGTCGAACAACCCGCGCGCTCGCATGTGTGCGCTAGCGTACGGAATAACCGATCCAGGGCGCGGGCCGCCGTCCCAGCCCAACCGCACCGTGGCGGGCAGATAACGCGCCGCACTTTCAGGGACACACGCCATGGCCTCCAAACCAGATAAAGCCCCCGCTCCGGTCGGCCCGCGCGGCCTGGTAACTCGGCATCCACTGCGTTTTCATCATTCCTACCGCCACCTCGCCGCGGTATTCGGCAGCGACTGGTTCGGCCAGAAAGCCGAAGCGTTCGCGCGTTATTTCGGCACGCCTCGCTTCTTGATTGCCCAGACCATTATCGTCGCGCTCTGGATCGTTGCCAACGGCGTGGGCTTTGCCCACTTCGATCTCTATCCGTTCATTCTGCTCAACCTCGCCTTCAGCCTGCAGGCAGCCTATGCGGCGCCGCTGATCCTGCTGGCCCAGACCCGGCAGGCCGATCGCGACAAGGCGAACGCCGAGGCCGACGCCCGCCATCGTGAAGAACTAGCCGCGATCAGCGAGCACCGCCAAGACCTGATGTCCGAGCAGACCCGCCAGCTCCTGGCATTGCAGGAACAGAACAACCGGCTCACCGAACTCAGCAACAAGATCAGTCAGCGCATCGAGTTGCTCACCGAAGAAGTGCACAGGCACATGGTCGGTGCCAACAAGCCGCCCAGCTGATCGTGCCACCGGCTGCGCTGGGTAAGCAGCGCTCTGACTGAGCCCGGCTTCGTCGCGGGTGACGACAGCCGGCGTCCTAAGAGACCAAGATCAGGGGGGGTCATGTCTGTCACTCAGGTTGCGTGTGGCGGGCCAGCGCGCGGTCGACTATCTGCTGCGCCTCGGCGAGGATCGCCGCCAAGTGCGCAGAGTCGCGAAAACTTTCGGCGTAGATCTTGTAGATATCCTCGGTCCCCGACGGCCGAGCAGCAAACCAGCCATTGGCCGTTCTCACCTTGATGCCACCGATCGGCGCGTTGTTGCCGGGTGCGCGATCGACAATGCTGTCTACCCGTTCGCCAGCGAGGCTGCGACAATCGACCTGCTGGCGGGTCAGCGCGCCGAGTGCCGCTTTCTGGGCCGCGTTTGCCGGAGCTTCAACACGCTCGGTGATCGGCTCGCCGAGGGCGCCAATCATCCGCTGATACAACACGCCCGGATCGCGTCCGGTGCGCGCGGTGATCTCGGCCGCGAGCAGACCGGCAATCATGCCGTCCTTGTCAGTGGTCCAGGCGGTGCCGTCGCGCCGCAGGAAGGCCGCACCCGCGCTTTCCTCGCCGGCAAAACCCAGACTGGCATCGCCCAGCCCGTCCGCAAACCATTTGAAGCCGGCCGGCACCTCGTAGACCCTGCGACCAAGCCGCTTGGCGACGCGATCAATCAGCGCGCTGCTCACCAGTGTCTTGCCTATCGCGGCGCTACGTTGCCACTGTGGCCGATGCCGAAACAGGTGATCGATCATGATGCACAGATAGTGATTGGACTCGACCAGCCCGGCGCCCGGCGTCACGATCCCGTGGCGATCGTGGTCGGTATCGCAGGCAAAGGCGACGCTGTAGTCGTCCTTGCGTGCGATCAGCCGTTGCATGGCATGCGTCGATGAGGGATCCATACGGATCTTCCCGTCCCAGTCCACCGGCATGAAGGCAAACTGCGGATCGATCTCGTCGTTGGTCACTTCCAGCGTCAGGCCGTAGCGCTCGGCGATCGGGCCCCAGTAATGCACGCCGGCGCCCCCCATCGGGTCCACACCAATCGTGACGCCGGCACTGCGGATCACGTCGAAATCGATCACCTGGCTCAGCTCCCCGACATAACTGCACAGATAATCGGTGGTTCGTGTGGTGTCGGCGGCGCGGGCTTGTGCGATTGGCATACGCTTAATCCCGCGCAGCCCCTCGGCCAGCAGCTGATTGGCTCTTTCGCCGATCCATTGGGTGACCGCGGTATCCGCCGGCCCGCCGTTGGGCGGGTTGTACTTGAAGCCGCCGTAATTCGGGGGATTATGCGAGGGCGTAAGGACGATGCCATCCGCACGGCCACGAGAACGCTCGCGATTGTGCTTCAGGATCGCGTGAGACACAGCCGGCGTCGGCGTGTATTCATCGTCCGCTGCGATGAAGACGAACACGCCATTGGCCGCCAGCACTTCCAGCGCGCTGTCGAGCGCCGGGCGCGACAGCGCGTGCGTATCGATACCCAGGAACAGTGGCCCGTCGATCTGGTGAGCGATACGGTAATCACAGACCGCCTGACTGATCGCCAACACATGCCACTCGTTGAAACTACGCTCGACCGACACGCCGCGATGCCCCGAGGTGCCAAACGCCACACGCTGGGCCGAAATCGCCGGATCGGGACGCAAATCCATATAGGCTGCGCAAAGACCCGACACGTCGATCTGTTCGCCTGTGCCGACTGCTTGACCTGACTTGGGATCGGTTGACAAGCTCATACGAATGCCTCGCAAATTTTATCGTGTCGCTGGGTAAGAGCGTGCAACAGTATCTCGCATGAGTCCACGGCGGCGAGATGCCGACCACCGTAGCGGATATCTCGATCAAGCGATTCGGCCGATCCATTT
>JAQIBT010000029.1 GCA_027858915.1 Salinisphaera sp. | reverse complement strand
ACCGCAGCGCTGGGACTGGCCGGTTATCTCGTCTACCGGCTCGGTCTGGTCGCAAGTTGGCAGATCCCGCTGGCCTTGCTGGCGGTGGTGGCGTTGACGGCTATTGTGCTGACCGGCATGCGGCGCTCGAATCGGGCCAATACGCTCATCGTCGGCATCACCCTGGTAGCGTTGACGGTGTTCGTTGTGGCCGGTCTGCCGGGGCGCTGGGCGACGGGTATGCGCGGTTGACTGACTTTACCGTCCATGGCCAACCGGTTGGTCTGGCCGAGCTGTTGCAGGCCAGCGCCCTGATGTTTGTGGCGTTCACCGGGTACGGACGCATCGCTACCTTCGGCGAAGAAGTGCATGCCCCGGAGCGCACCATCCCGCCCGCGATTCTGACGACACTTACGATCTCGGCTGTGGTCTATATCGCCGTGGCGGTGGTGGCCGTGGGCACATTCGGCTCCGACGCGTTGTCGATGCCCGGCGTCGCCTGGCTGCTGGCCATCGGTCTGCTGTGGCACGCGACAGTGATCGCCCGCTCAGGGCCCGATAGCACGCAGCCGTAAAGATGGCGGCCATGGGATCGCCGGCGCAGTGCTGGATGAAACAGCGATAGGCCCTGCTGTCGGGGCGATTGAGAGCGCGACCTCTCAATCTTCATGGCGATGCGTTGAGCTAGGCCTGATTCGGATATGCACCGATTTCAGCGCCGGCTGATGCACTATCAATTCACGCTCCAGGTCCTCGGCAATGAGGTGGGCCCGAGCCACACTTGCGTCGTCCGCCACCACGATATCGAGCTCGGCCACCAGCTGATGGCCCAACCAACGGGCTCGGATATCGGGTACTGAATGAATACCGGCGATATGCCCAGCGGCGTGCCGGATGTCGTCGACCATCTGTGGTTCAACTCCGTCCAGCAAGCGGGTGAACACAGCCCGCGCCGACTGCCAGACGATGCCGAAGATCGCCACGGTGATCAGCAGCCCGATGAGCGGATCGGCCAGCGGGAACCCAAGCCATACACCTGCGGCGCCGATGACGACTGCCAGGCTGGTCAGACCGTCGGTGCGCGCGTGGTAGCCGTCGGCAATGAGCGCGGCACTGTTCATCTGGCGTCCGACGCGAATACGGAACACCGCCACTACTTCGTTACCAACAAAGCCAACGATACCGGCCACCGCCACCCACAGCAGCTGGTGAATCATCTGCGGATACAGCAAACGTTCAATGGCCTCGTAGCCCGCCACCAGCGCGCTGAACAAAATGATGAGCACGATAAGCACCCCGGCCAGATCCTCCACCCGGCCGTAGCCATAGGTGAAACGCGGCGTGCGACCACGCCTAAGCAGCCGGAAAGCCACCCATAGCGGGATGGCTGTCCCTGCATCGCCGACGTTATGAATCGTATCGGCGAGCAGTGCCACGCTGCCAGATAACAGTACGACCGCCAATTGAATCATCGCAGTGATCGCAAGGATCACGAACGACCACTTGATGGCCCATACGCCGCGTTCCGTGGCCGTGATGCTCGGGTCGATCACGCCATGTGTATGACCATGATCGCCGTCCTGGTGCGAATGTTGATGATGATGGTCGTGTGCATGCCCGTGTGGCTCGGAGCTGCCAAAGCCCAGCCACTCGAGCGCTGCCTTGCCGGTTGAGGTGTTTTTTTTCACAGGTATTTGGTGATCGCCTTGAATTCATCGATCAATGCCCGCGTCTGTGTCGCGTCCTTGTTGAACAACTCGGCATTGAAACAATGGTCGATATGATCATGAACCAGCGTGTTCTTGGCGTTGGTGATCGCTTTTTCGACCGCATGGAGCTGCTGGGCGGTTTCCAGGCAGCCGCGACCTTCCTCCAGCATCGTGATGACACTTTTCAGGTGACCATCTGCGCGTTTCAGGCGTTTGATGATGGCGGGATGCGTGCTATGCGTTGTCACTGCTATATCCTATCCTCCTGGACAGGATACAGTCAATCGATAATGATCGGTTTCACGGGAGATTTTTCGACGACTCTTCGTATCGGTGACTACCACCAACTGAGAAAAATATCCTGCGGAACCAAGAGGCAAGCAAGGGCGTGTACGATTCATGCAAAAACCGGGCTGAGCCAATGCACCTGCTCATAGTCGAAGACGAGACAAAGACCGCCGCCTATCTACGGCGCGGCCTGCAGGAAAACGGTTTTCGCGTTGATGTAGCTGCGAATGGGATTGACGGCTTGCATCGCGCCCTTGAGGGAGCCCACGATCTGATCGTGTTGGACGTGATGCTGCCGCACCTCGATGGCTGGCACGTGCTGCAGGAACTTCGCGCGGCCGAGCGAACGACGCCGGTGCTGCTACTGACCGCCCGCGACGGCGTCGATGATCGCGTCAAGGGCCTGGAAGGCGGCGCAGACGACTATCTGGTCAAACCCTTTGCATTCTCCGAGTTGCTCGCCCGTATCCGGGTGGTTTTGCGTCGTGCCCAGCCGCAATCAGAGCCTGTGGTAACGGTGGCCGATCTGGTGCTGGATGTATTGACGAGACGCGCCATGCGCCAAGAGGCCCGTATTGATCTCACGGCACGCGAGTTTGCACTGTTGTGGTTGTTGATGCGGCATGCCGGCGAGGTATTATCGCGGACCCTGATCTCCGAAAAAGTCTGGGACATGAACTTCGACGGTGATAGCAACGTAGTGGAAGTAGCCATCCGGCGGCTGCGGCGCAAGGTCGATGCGCCGTTTGACGCGCCGCTGATTCATACCGTCCGCGGCATGGGCTATGTTCTCGAGGCACGCTGACGCCCAGCGCGGCCCGTCAAAGAGGCGCGGCCTGATTCGCGCATGGCGCTCGGCGTCCATTACAGCGCGGTTGGCGATCCTGTACGCCGTGCTGACGCTGGCTATCCTGTCGGTGGTGACCGGTTTGCTGTATTGGGCCGTGACGGTCAGCCTGGGGCACGACGATCAGCGTTTTCTCGGCGAGAAAGTCCATGTGCTGCGCACCATGCTGGCCGAGCGTCCAGATGATCAGGCGCTTCTGCACGAAGAGGTGGACTGGGAGACCGGCGTCATCGGGCACGCCCGTTATTTCGTGCAGATATCGAATGGCCAGGGCCAGGTTTTGAACCAGACCCCGGGGTTGCCCGACTCGGGCATCAATCCAAAAGCTTTCCCGGCACCGATCCCTATCAGTTCGACCCGGCCGCGGATTAACACAAGCCAGACCGCGGCCGGCCGGCGTTATCTGCTGACCTCGGCGATCGCCCGCACCGGCTCTCACGGCCAACAACGGCGGATCGTCCGGCTGGCGGTCGACGTCTCCAACGACGAGCGCATATTGGGCGATTTTCGGCGTATCGCCGAGTTGGTGTTGCTGGCCGGGGTGTTCTTGTCGGCGCTGTTGGGTGCCGGCGTCGCCCGTTACGGCTTGCGGCCGCTGGGGCGTCTGGCCCGTACCGTTGAGGCGACGACCGCGCTGCGACTGGATCAGCGTATCGAACCCGGCGCCTGGCCCCGCGAATTCGTACCGCTGGCAGCGGCGTTCAACCAGCTATTGGCTCATCTGGAGGAGGCGTTCGCGCGTTTGTCGGGTTATGCCGCCGATCTGGCCCACGAGCTACGCACGCCGATCAATAACCTCATGGGCGAAGCCGAAGTGACGCTGGCGCGTCGCCGCGATGTCACCGATTACGAGCAGACGTTGGCTTCCAATCTCGAGGAATACCAACGCCTGGCGCGTATCATTGATCGCCTGTTGTTCCTCGCGCGTGCTGAAAATACAGCCGTACGGCCGGCCAGCGCGTCTTTTGATGCGGGCGCTGTGTTGCAAGACGTGGTCGATGTCTATCGTCCGACCGCCGAAGAAGCCGGTCTTACGCTGGACTCTTCGGGCCATGCGCCGCTGGCTGCCGATCGCGATCTGTTTCGCCGCGCCTTGTCCAATCTGCTCGACAACGCAATTCGCCACAGTGAGCGCGGAGACCGGATCGGCGCGACCGTGCGCCGAGAGAACGACGGCACGGTGGCCATCGCGATTGCCGATACCGGCCACGGCATCGCAGCTGACGAACAGGAACGGGTTTTCGACCGTTTTTTTCGCAGCGCGGCCGATCGCAGCGATGGCGCAGGTTCCGGCCTGGGCCTGGCGATCGTGCAATCGATCATGCGACTACACGGCGGCGACGTACGCCTGACCAGCGAGATCGGCCGCGGCACCACGGTGATGTTGCACTTTCCGCCCATCGCGGCGAAATAAGCCACAGGTTGGGCTGAAGATGGCACAGATCAAAACATCGACACCGGCCGCGAGCCCGCTCCCGGCCGGCATCTGGGCGCTCGGCTTTGTCAGCCTGTTCATGGATATTTCCTCGGAAATGATTCATGCGCTGTTGCCGGTATTCCTGGTCACCGTACTCGGCGCCAGTACGTTAACAGTCGGTGCAATCGAAGGCATCGGCGAGGCGACCGCCGCCGTGACCAAGTTGTTCTCCGGCTGGTTGAGCGACCGCCTGGGTCAGCGCAAGCTGTTGACGGTGATCGGCTACGGCCTGGGCGCCTTGTCCAAGCCGCTGTTTGCGTTGGCCTTGAGTCCGGCTGGGGTGCTGGTGGCGCGCGTCACCGACCGCGTGGGCAAGGGCGTTCGCGGCGCGCCGCGCGATGCATTGGTTGGCGATCTGGCGCCGCCCGGCATGCAAGGCGCAGCCTTCGGGCTGCGTCAATCGCTGGATACCGTGGGTGCGTTCATCGGTCCGTTGCTCGCCATTGCGCTCATGGCGCTTTTTCACGACCGTTTTCGCCTGGTGTTCTGGTGCGCGCTGATACCCGGCTTTGTCGCCGTCACCATTCTTGTGCTGGCGGTACGCGAGCCGCCGCGTCGTATTCGTGGCCAACGGCGCACGCCAATCAATTGGCAAGAACTGCGGAATCTAGACGCTGGTTACTGGCGCGTGCTCGGCGTCGGCGTCGTGCTCAATCTGGCTCGGTTCAGCGAAGCCTTCCTGATTCTACGCGCCACGGGTTTGGGCCTGCCGTTGGTATGGACGCCGATTGTGCTGGTCGTCATGAATATCGTCTATGCGCTGACTGCCTACCCGGTGGGTGTTCTCTCGGATAAAGCGAGCAAACGATTTATTCTATTCGCCGGTTTTCTTGTCTTGATCGCAGCGGATATGGTGCTGTCGCTCGGGGCCGGTCTCACGGCCGTAATGCTTGGCATCGGCCTGTGGGGGCTGCATATGGGGCTGACCCAGGGGTTACTGGCCCGTCTGGTGGCCGATACCGCACCGGCGCGGCTGCGGGGCACCGCGTTTGGCGTTTTCCACTTGACTACGGGGCTGGCCATACTCACCGCGAGTCTGATCGCCGGCGGCCTGTGGGACTGGCTCGGGCCGGCCGCGACTTTCCTGGCCGGGGCCGGGTTCACTGTCGTGGGGCTGATAGGGGCTGTGGTGACGAAAGCCGCCCACGAAATCTGACAAAGCTGTCATTTTCGTGTCAGCTTGATGACAGCTCGGCTTGGCAAAGTGTCTGCTATGTCAACGTCTGCTGCTTCAGCTTGGGTTATACGCACCGCCTTGGGGTTGGGGCTATTGTTGATCGGCCCCAACGCTTGGGCTGCCGGCGGATGGGTTACCGTACAGTCGCGTTCAGTGACCGCCCATATCACCGCCTACGCCCGCGTCGAGTCTATCGCTCAGGCTCCCCTGCAGGCCGCCCAGACGGGACAGATGGATGGCCTGAACGTGGACCCTGGGCAGCATATTGCTGCCGGTGTAATTCTCGGCAAGCTAAAAGGCCCTGAGATCAAAGCGCTTCTCGCGCAACGCCTCACCGCTGTCGATAGCGATCAGGCGAAGCTCACCGTGGCCCGGCAGACCCTGGCGATCACGCAAAAAGAAGGTGCCGCCCATCTGAGCACCCGCAAAGAAGTGTATAAGGCGCAAGCTGCGTTCGTGCAGGCCAAAGCCCAACTTTCTGCCGCCCGGACAGCGCTGCAGACAGCCCGGGAAAACACCGTGTTGCGCGCGCCCGCTACCGGGACGGTGATGACACTCGCGGTGGCCAACGGCGAACGCGTGACGGCTGGGCAAAACATCCTGACCCTGCAACCAACTGACCAACTATGGCTTAAGGCTACGTATTACGGTGCTCAGGCAGTTGCTGTCGGCGTAGGCATGCCCGGCCGATTCATACCGGCCGATGGGTCCGCGCCGATTCCAGTCCGGGTAGCGCGTGTTGTGCCCTTGGCCAAGCCTGATGGCGGCCGTCCGGTTGCTTTGCGGGCGCGTTCGAAAAACGTCGACTGGGTCAGTGGCGAAGCCGGAACGGTCGTTCTGAAAGGCGCTCGGCATACCGCGATGGTGGTCCCGACCCGCGCGCTTATTCTTGATCGCAGCCAATGGTGGGTGTTGGTGCACACCGGCAACGGCGATCGGCGGCAACGCGTCACACTCGGCGCCAGCCGCGGTCACGATACCTTGATTACCCAAGGGCTGATCGCCGGGACGCAGGTTGTGGTCGATAACGCTTACCTCAAGTTCCACCGCAATTTCTCTCAGCGCTTCCAGCCGCCGGACTGATTGATGGCGACGATCTCGGAACTCCGACGTGTATTCACGCGACCGTTGCCATGGGCGTTGATCTATTCGGCGCTGATTGCCTACGGCGTCTATGCGGTGCTGCATATCCCGATCGAGGTGTTGCCGCACTTCGATTACCCCCAGATCAGTGTCGTGACCCACGATCCGGGAGCGAACGCCGAGGAACTGGAGACCGGCATCACGCGGCCGATCGAGAGCCGGCTTCTTGCACTACCGAATCTGGTCAGCCTGCGTTCGACCATGGGCCACGGCACGGTGCAGACCCATGTGCGCTTTACCAGTGGCAGCAATGCGCAACTGGATCTACAGGCCGTCAACGGCGCCATCGACCGGGCACGCGGCAGGCTGCCGGCAACCGTGCATCCCTATGCCGAAATCATGGGCAATGCCATCAATGAGGTGGCAGACTATACCGCGCAGATTCCCGCGGGTGTGGCCCCGGTCGCGGTACAGCGCGCGGTGCGGGCGAGCATCGAGCCGGCACTGCGGGCGCTGCCCGGCGTGCAGCGCGTCGAGGTTTACGGCAGCGGCGACGAGGCGTTGTGGGTGCAGCCGGATCTGCAGGCGATGCACCACTACGGTGTGCCGATCACCGCGATCACCGCGGCACTCAAGCAACACGTCCTGCTCAAATCCGGCGGGTTCATTCGTCAGGGTCATCAGCATGTGCTGATTGAAGCGCGCAATCTGCCGCTCACGGTCGCGACCCTGGAACAGATGCCGGTCAAGTCCCGCTCTGGGCCGATCGCGCTACACGCACTGGCGCGTGTCGTCCGCGCGCCGGTGCCGACCCAGAATACCGTCAGGCTGGATGGGCGAGCCAGTGTCGCCATCACGGTATTGAAGCAACCCGGCGCTTCCACCCTGCCGGTCACCCGCGCGGTCCAGGCCGCCCTCAAGCAGACGCGAGGTCAGCTGCCTGATGGCGTGGACTGGGTACGTACCTACAGCCAGGGCTACCTGGTGCAGCTGATTGGGTCGGATCTTGGGCGCAATCTGCTGATCGGGGGCCTCCTGGCGATTGGCGTGCTGTTCTGGACCCTGGGCGCCGGGCGCGGTATCTGGGCGCTGGCACTGAGTATTCCGCTGTCATTGTTGCTGGGGATTGCGGGTCTCTACACGGTCGGCGAAAGCCTGAACCTGATGACGCTGGGCGCGCTGTCGGTCGCCGTCGGTCTGTTGGCCGACGATGCCATCATCGTGCTGGAAGCCATCTACCATCGCTGGGAGGCCGGCGACGGGCGCTGGGAGGGCGTGCGTCGCGGGCTCGCTGATATCGTCAGCCCTGATATCAGCGGCAGTCTGACCACGGTTTCGGTGTTCGTGCCGCTGCTGTTCGTCGGCGGGCTGGCGGGCTTGTTCTTCATTCCGTTTGCGTTGGCGATGGCGTTCGCGATCCTCGCGTCCTTGCTGATCTCGCTGACACTGATCCCGCTGGGGCTTGGATTTCTCGGGGCGCGCCCGCGCTCGCGTCCCACGTCTGCCGCGCGCGCGCTCGATCGGCTGCGCGGTGCCAACGAGTGCCTGTTCGGTTGGGTCGCGCGTTATCCCCGCTGGAGTCTGTCGCTGTGCGTGGGCTTGCTGCTCATCAGTGTCGCAGGCTTGGCGCTGGTATCGGTCAACTTCCTGCCGTTGCCCAACGAAGGGGTGATGCTTGCCAGCTTCACGCTGCCGCCAGGTACGGCGTTGCATGAAACCGAAGCCACGGTAGATCAGATCACCCAGCGGTTGCGCGCCGATCCCGCGGTGGCTCACACCTTTGCCCGCGTGGGTTCGGCCTCCGCTACGGCCTACACCGAGCCAGCCTATGCCGGCGAGATCCAGATCGTGCTCAAGCCCGGCATCGGCGTGAACAGCCTCAATCGCATCGGCCAGCGGCTGCTCGCGGAAAGCCGGACCACCGCTGTGCAGATGGCGATCGATACGCCCACGATCGAACGCCTGGGCGAAAGCTTGTCAGGCCTGCCACAGCCGTTTTTGATCCGTGTATTTGGCAGCGATATCGGAAAACTGCGCGCGCTATCGGACAAAATCGTTGCGCGCTTGCGCCACGTCCCTGCACTGACCGATATCTTCAATAATGACGCTTACCCGATCACCCAGTTACAGCTGCTGCCTCGCCCCGACGCCATGGCAGCCTACGGCATCACGCCAGCTCAACTGTACCGCCAGATCGATCCGTTGCTGGCCGGCGAAGTGGTCGCCCGGGTGCCCCACGGGAATGTGCCGTTGGCGCTCTATGTGCGTCTGGCGCAGGCGCCCGATATGTCGCTGGCGGGCCTTCGCCGGTTGCCGATCCATACGCAAGGCTGGACCACGCTCGGCCAGTTGGCCCAGCTCAGACTGACCGATACGCCGAATCAGTTGCGTCATATCGACGGTGCCCGGGCGTTGGATATTCTGGCTACCCCGACCGGTTCCCTGGGCAGCGCCGTGTCCGACGCCAGGAAGGCCATCCAGGGACTCAACCTGCCGGCCGGCTATCGGATCGGCTTTGGCGGGCTGTATCCCAAACTCGTTCACGCCGCGGTCGGGATCGGCGTCGCCGCGATCGCTGCGTTCTTGCTCATGGTGGGAATTCTGATCCTGCAGTTCGACGGCCTGCTGGCGCCGGGGCTGTTGCTGCTGCAGATTCCGCTGGCCTTTACCGGCGGCGCGATTGCGCTCACCCTGAGCGGAGTGGGGCTCAATGCAACCGGCCTGGTGGCTTTTCTCGCGCTGGTGGGCCTGAGCCTGAATCACGGCATCGTGCTGTTGTTTCGAGTGCACCGCAACGAAGCCGATGGCCTGCCCGTCGATGAGGCCGTGCGCGAGGCGGTTCACGTACGTTTTCGTCCGATCGTGCTGACGACGCTGACCGCGGTGCTCGGCATGCTGCCGACCGCCATCGGCTGGGGCCAGGGGGCCGCACCCGAGCAGGGGCTGGCGATCGTGATTCTGGGCGGCATGATCTGGAGCGCGCTGCTGACCACCAATCTGATTCCGGCGTTGTACCTGTATCGTCGGCGCCAGCAGGCGGGCGCGTCATGAACATCTGTTTCAGCAGGGCTCTTGGCCGCTACTGTCGGTATTCTGGTTGGTCTGCTTCTGTGGCGCCGGCACCGACGGCGCGTGGCACAGGAAACTTGACAGAAAATGAAGAGTAGCACCGCTTGCGAAGCCGAACTAGGTGGTGATGGCGTGTCGGCATGGCCGAAGATATCGCGTCGACTGCCTGATCAACGTGGCCTTGTCACCGAGCCGGATCGGCGTATGACGTCAGACAGCAGGACAAGAGCAACTCGGGTAGCGGCAACGTTCGTTCTGCTGACGCTGCTGGCTGGCTGCGCCACGTATCGTCCCCAGCCGCTGTCGGCGCCAGCCACCGCTGCGGCGTTCTCGCAACGGTCTCTCGATGGCGCGGGCCTGCGTGACTTCATGCAAACCCAACTCGGTGAA
>JAQIBT010000023.1 GCA_027858915.1 Salinisphaera sp. | reverse complement strand
CGTGGCAAGGCGCGGTGCGCAGGCAATGGCCGTTGCCCTTGGCAAGCGCCGCAACGCAGACCACGGGCGCGCCGCCTCGCCCACTGTTTAATGATCAGGGCCACGGGAACGCCTGTGCGCGCCAATCACGGCGTTACACTCGCTTGCCATAGCGAGCTATGACGCGCTCGCGTGCCTTGTGCTTGGCGCGCACAGGCGTTCTGAACACGGCAAAATACGCGTGACAGGACACTAGATGCGAATGACGCGGGCAAGTTCGGGCTTGAACCGCGGAGCGCGCAGCAATCTGGTCGACGACGGGATCGCGGGCTGTGTCCTTGGCGAACCCGTCGTATCGCCACTTACCTGATAGGGGCGGCGGGTGTTGTGGCCGTGGCTTGAGTGTCGATGAACGACAACATCACCACGCCAGACGCAGTCCGGCACAGACATGACGATGTGTTGGCGGATAGAAATTGCGGAAACTTGGCCGACGAATATCGGCTTGGGTATGCACGCTCGCGCCGCGCGCAACAAAATGGGCACCGTCGAACCAGGGTCGCGAGTAGCCGTCGTAGGGAAACGCGCGGAATCCGGGATAGGGCGCAAATGCGTCGTCGGTCCATTCCCATACAAGACCCGTGTTCGCCAGCCGCTCAGCGCGGCAGGCGGCCTCCCATTCGCATTCCAGCGGCAGACGTGCCTCGGCGTAACGCGCGTACGCGCGCGCCTCATACCAACCGATGCCGTGCACCGGCTCGTCGGGCGCCGCGGCCTCGCCGCGCAGGCCGGCAATGCCCCAGCGACCGTCGGCCAGATGACGCCAATGCTGGGGATGATCAACGCCGATCTTTTGGCGCCATGCCCAGCCGTCTGCGTCCCAGAGCTCGGATCGGTCATAGCCACGGTTGGCGATGAATCCGGCCCATTCCGCATTGCTGACCGGTGCGTTGGCGATCGCGAATTCTTCTACGGTCGTGGTGACGGGCGGTCGTTCGTTGTCATAGGCTTCGATCGCAGCATGGCCCAACGTGACCTCACCCGCCGGCACGATCACAGCGTCGCGGCTCGGGGCGGCGCAGTCCCATGCCGTCGCCGGTGCAGGCTTGTCCGCCAGTGCCAGCTGAGCCAGGGCCAGACGCATGGTTTCCAGATGCTGTGCGTAATGCTGGCTGACAAAGGCATGCAGGTAGCCGCCGGTCAGCAGCGGATGATCCATTTCTACGGCGCGTTGCCAATAGACGTCGTTGTCGACTGACACGCTATGGGTCCATGCCAGTAATTCTTCTGCATCGGGCACGGCGGCGCTGCGCGCGGCCTTGGCGCAGTCTTCCGGGGAATACAGTGCGTGCCAGGGATCGGTCGCCCGGGTGTCGCCGAAAACGCGCTCTGCCAGCCAGTAGCTTTCAACGAAAAAGACATGACCCACATGCCAGAGCATGGGGCTGAGCTCGACGTGCGGCTGTCGCGCCATGTCGCGCTCGGACAGGCCGTCGAGCATGCCGCGTGCAGCCTGGCGTAGTTGATTTAATCTTGTCGGGGGATTAGCAGTCATCTCAATAAGCCTTCCCGGGAGATGTTTCGTCAGACCACGGCAGGGCGGTCGGGTTCGATCGGTTGCCAGCCGCCATCATTGTCGAATGGCTCTGATGCAACCACGGTGGCGCTCTGCCAACAAGGATGGATATAAAGTGAAGGGGCAGCGGTGTTGTACGCACTACGTACGTATGCAAGATGCTGGCCGTCTGTGACAATCATGTTAAGCAACGCCTTGGCTTTGCCGTGCGCGAGGAGCAGGGCCATTGTCTGATCGACGGTGGCAGCGAGCTTGTCTTCGAGCGATCCTGGCATTGAGCGTAGCAACGCAAACAGATACTCGGAATCCGTATTACCCATGATGGTGGCTTCGATTGCTGGATCGATATCGGCGCGCATCGGCGCGCGCAGCGTCTGCGCAAAATTCTCGATATAGCCGTTATGCAGAAATATCAGCCCGTTGCCGGCGAACGGCTGGGTATTCGCATGATCGGTACCCAGGCCGGGGGTGGCACTGCGGACATTCGCCATCCAGAGCGGCGCCTGCAGGCTTCGGCCCAGCGCGTCGGTGTTGCCGTCGGCCCAGATCGGCAGAGTATTTCGATAGACGGCCGGGTCGCCGTCGGCGGCATACCAGCCCGCGCCCCAGCCATCGGCGTTGACTGTGGCGCTCGCCATCTCGCGTGCATCCCAGGATTGACGGGCCAGACTATGAGGCGGCGTGCTCAGAAAATCGGCCAGCGTGATGTCGGGCCCGCGATAGGCGGCGATACGGCACATGGGTTTCTACGGATCAACTCTATGATGGCTGCATGATAACCTCAGCGCATCGTTGTATCGAGAATCATCCAATGGCGCTATCACCCACCGCGTCCCGTCTGACGCAAAGCGAGGTGCCGGCGGGCCGGCCGATTCCCACGTTGGTAGAAGATGTTGAAGCGGGATTGCTCACCCCGCCGCGGTGGCTACCGCCGAAATATTTCTACGACGATCACGGTTCACGCCTTTTTGAAGCGATCTGCGATACGCCGGAGTACTACCCGACCCGGACCGAAGCGGCCTTGCTGGCGGCCTGTTCGAAAGACGTGATCGATCAGGTCCGACCGGGCCACTTGCTTGAACTGGGTAGTGGCAGCTCCCGCAAGACGCGCTACTTGCTCGACGCCTGCTCACAGCTCGGCGTGCAGCCGGTCTACTGGCCCTTCGATGTGAGCGCACAGATGATGCTTGACGCCGGTGCTGCGCTTGTTGAACAGCATGACTGGCTCAACGTACACGCACTGATAGGCGATTACAGCGGTGGGTTGGCGCAGCTGCCGCTGCCGGACGATGGCAGACGCCGGCTGATCGTGTTTCTCGGTGGCACCCTGGGAAACTTCGAGCCGCCAGATGCCGTCGCCATGTTGCGAGAGATCGCCGCACTGATGAAGCCGGGCGATGGACTGTTACTGGGTCTGGATCGAGTCAAGGACAAGGCGCGACTGGAGGCAGCGTACGACGACGCGGCTGGCCACACGGCGGCATTCAATCTCAACGTCCTGAGTGTGCTCAACCGCGAGCTCGACGCCGATTTCCCGGTCGAGGCGTATCGCCATCGAGCGGTGTTCGATGAGCCGCGGGCGCGCATCGAAATGCGGCTGCTTGCAGACCGCGCCCATACCGTATGTATCGGTGCGCTCGATACCCGGATCAGCATTGCCGCCGGAGAACAGATCCTGACTGAAATCAGTCGCAAATTCACGCGGCCGGCGATCGACGAACTGCTAACCGCCGCCGGTCTTTCCATGCGATCGCATTTCGAGGCCGACGGTGGCGATTATTCGCTGGTCCTGGCTGGAGCCGATCCGCGTGCCTGAATCACTCGACGTTGAGCAGGCCAAGCAGGAGCGCCATCTGTGCGTGCAGCCGGTTTTCGGCTTCATCCCAGACCACGCTCTGGCTGCCGTCGATCACCTCGGCGCTGACTTCCTCACCGCGGTGAGCGGGTAGGCAATGCATGAACAGGGCGCCCGGTTTGGCCCAACTCATCAGCGCCTTGTTCACCTGGAAATTGGCAAAGTCAGCTAGACGCGTCTCCCGGTTCTGTTCGTCGCCCATGCTGGCCCAGACGTCGGTGACGACCAGGTCTGCGCCGTCGACCGCGGTCTGTGCCTGGTCGCATAGCCGGGCTGCGTCACCGGCGGCGGCAAGAATCTCCGGGTCGGGTGCATAACCCTCGGGTGCTGCGATTCGCAGCTCGAAGCCAAGCAGGCGCGCAGCGTTCAGGTAGGAGTGGCACATATTATTGCCGTCGCCGATCCAGGCGACCGTCGCGCCGCTGATCGAGCCGCGGTGCTCTACATAGGTCTGGATATCGGCCAGCAGCTGGCAGGGATGCAGGCGGTCGGTCAGGCCGTTGATCACGGGCACGCTGGAGTAGGCCGCAAACTTTTCCAGCGTGACATGCGAATGGTTGCGGATCATGACTGCATCACACATGCGCGCCAATACGCGAGCGGTATCCTCGACCGGTTCGCCGCGTCCAATCTGGGTGTCCTGTGGCGACAGAAAGATGGCATGACCGCCGAAACGGGTCATACCGGCCTCAAATGACACACGGGTCCGTGTAGAAGCTTTCTCGAACACCATGGCCAGCGTTTGGCCAGTCAGCGGCAAATCGCTGCGTGGTGAGCGTTTGAGTTCGATTGCGCGCTCAATGACGCGCTCGATCCCTTCACGCCCCAGATCGTCCAGACTCAATAAATGTCGCGGGCTCATGCGTTGTCAGCCAGGTTGTGTGTGAGTGTCCAGCGCTTGTTCGATAGCCGCAGAATACGTGTCCCGCGTTGATCAACGTGCCGGCAAACCATCGATCCTCCAATAAAAAAAGCCCCACCGCAATGCGGCAGGGCCTCTTGGATCGCTTTATGCGATCGTATCGGATCGAGTTCTAGCTGGCAGCGTCGAACTTCTTGCCGATACCGTCCCAGTCGACGACGTTCCACCAGGCGTCCACATAGTCCGGTTTCTTGTTCTGATATTTCAGATAGAAAGCGTGTTCCCACACGTCCAGACCCATGATCGGCTTGCCGGATTCAGAGACGACATCCATGATCGGATTGTCCTGATTGGGCGTGGGTACGATCTTCAGCTTACCGGCGTCCGGCACCAGCCAGACAAAGCCCGAACCGAACAGGCCCGTAGCCTCGCCGGTGAACTTCTGCTTGAAGTCGTCGAACGACCCGAAGCTGGAGTCGATGGCCTCAGCCAGCTTGCCGGAGGGCTTGCCGCCGCCGTTCGGCGACATGCTTTCCCAGAAGATGATGTGGTTGAGATAACCACCACCCTGGTTGCGTACGCCTGCGCCGTGCTGGCCGGCCTTGGCGAGGATCGTTTCGAGATCCTGATCTTCCAGTTCGGTGCCTTCGATGGCTTTCTTGAACTTGGTGAGATACGCGTTGTGATGCTTGTCGTGATGGATCTCCATCGTGCGGCCGTCGATGTACGGCTCGAGTGCATCATAATCGTAGGGGAGATCGGGCAATTCAAATGCCATGACGTGGTCCTTTTTCGTAACGTGAATGAATCAACGCCTGTCGTTTATATAGGGTTTCGCGACTGTTTTTCAAAGCGGGAAAACACTGAGAGGCGCATGGAATCGCCCTCTGTGGGCGCCGGCGTGAGGCCGATGCTGAGCTGCCACGCGGTATTCCCCGAACGAATGCGCATTTAAAGTGGCGCGCGCCACGCACTCGTCAACCAGCCGGTGCGCGCGTCCGGGGCTCGGGATTGCGATGTAATCGCTGCCCATCGAGCAATTCTCGCGCTTGTCAGCGACGAGGGTTTTACAGGCACGTTATAATCACGTGGTCTACAAAATTCTCTGAAGAGGTTGCCGCGATGAGCGCAAAAGCGATGGAAGTCATCAAGAACGAAGTCGAGAACAACCCAGTCGTGCTGTATATGAAAGGCACGCCCGATTTCCCCCAGTGTGGTTTCTCGGCACGAAGCGCCGAGGCGCTCAAGGCCTGCGGCGTGCCGTTCAAGGCAGTCAACGTGTTCGACGACGAGGAAGTCTATCGTCAGGGCGTCAAGACCTACTCGAACTGGCCGACGATTCCCCAGCTTTACGTAGGCGGCGAATTGGTTGGTGGATCGGATATCGTAATCGAGATGTTCCAGTCCGGTGAGCTGAAGACGATGCTGGAAAACGCGGTCAGTCAGGCCGGCTGATTTTCCTCGGGCGGGCATGACGCTTGTCGGCGTGCTCGCCTCGCGCAAGTGTTCCAGCAGGTCTTCTGCACTGAGTTTCTTGACTCGGGTCCGTCATTGACTCTTGCTGGCCCAAAGGGCGATGGCGAACGCCAGCTGAGGCGCTCTCCTTCGCCCTTGCTTACGCGGCGAGTTCCTCTGATTTGGAGTGCATGAATGGCAGCGAACGCAAGGCCACCGCAGATCGGCATCGTGCTGATCGGTGATGAATTGCTATCCGGAAAACGCGTAGACAAGCACATGCCACAAGCCATCCGCATACTCGGTGAGCGTGGCATGGAGCTGGCGTGGGCACGCATGGTCGGTGATGACGCGCTGCTTCTGGAAAAGACGCTGCGGGAAACCATGGCCAGCGACGATATCGTATTCAGTTTCGGCGGTATTGGTGCGACGCCCGACGACCGGACGCGTCAATGCGCAGCGGCCGCGGCCGGTGTCGACTTGGAATTCAATGCCCAGGGCAAGCAGATTCTCGAAGAGAAATTCGGCGACGACATCTACCCCAAGCGCATTCACATGGTCGAATGGCCGGTCGGTGCGACGATCATCCCGAACCCGATCAATCGGGTCCCGGGCTTTTCATTGCACCAACATCATTTTGTGCCGGGCTTTCCGAAAATGGCCTGGCCGATGGTGGCCTGGGTTCTGGACGAGCACTACGCGCATCTGCATAACGCTGAAGGCAGCATCGAATATCTTATCGAGGTGCTTGATACGCCCGAGAGTGCGTTGATCGATCTCATGCAGTCGGTGATGGATGCGCATCCTGACGTTCGCATTGCCTGTTTGCCGAACGCTGACGGCGGCCGACTGATCGAGTTTGGCGTGCGTGGCCGGCCGACGGCGGCAAAGGAAGCGTTTGCGGCCTTGAAGTACGCTTTTAAGGAAGCGGGCGTGCCGACGCGGCCATCCAGCTTTCGTTGAGTCTGAGCCTGCTGTCGTTTTATCCGACGCAGAGCCGCATGAAACGCCAGAAGGGTCCGGTCAATCCATTGAAAAGGACTGGCCGAACGCGGGTGCCTGAAAGGCGTCCTCGGCCAGCGCGTGCCGTTCTCGTGCCTGCGCCAGCGCGGTAACCGGATCGAGGCGGCCTTCGTCGGTAAGCTTGAAGGTGGCGAAGTGAATGCCAATCGATCGATGGGCGCCCAGATCGAGATGCGCCCGAACGGCATCATCAGGGTTCATATGCTGCGGCGCCATAAACCAACGCGGCTCGTAGGCGCCAATCGGTAACAGAGCCAGCGCTGGCTTGCCCAGACGGTCGCGAATCTGGCGGAAATGCGCTCCGTAGCCGGTGTCTCCCGCGAAATATATCGGGCCGTACTTCGCGGAATGCAGCCAGTACCCGAGCCACAGACTGCGATTGCGGTCGAATAGACTGCGCTTGGACCAATGCCGAGCGGGCACGCCGCTAATTGCCAGGCCGGGCAGGTCGGCCGCGACGTTCTGCCACCAGTCAATCGTCACAACACGCTGGCTGCCGCACTTTTTCAGCCAGCGGGCGAGACCGAGCCCTGCGACGATCAGTGGATCATGTCGGGAAATCAGGCGTCGGATGCTGGTCCGATCCAGATGATCGTAATGTGCATGGCTGATCAGTACGACGTCGATCGGCGGCAGATGGTCGAAATCCACCCCCGGTGGATGATGACGCCGTGGCCCTATGGTGGACGACGGACTGACGCGATTCGAGAACACCGGATCGGTCAGCACGTTCCAATCAGCGATCTGGATCAGCACCGTCGCATGATTGATCCAGGTCACGACGGGGCACTGGCTGCGTTCGGCCGGCGGCGCCGGCTGCTGGAAATCAGTGACGGTTTGCCACGGCACGTTCTGACGATTCCTGAGCCAGCGCAGGAGATCACCGCGCCGGCGCGGGGACGACTCGGGATTAAAGAATCGTTTGCCGTCGAAATGATCGTTCGGCGCGTCGGGCAGATCCGGGTAGTACTTGCGGCGGATCACGGCGCGTATTGCGAGCGCGCGCCGCTCAATCTCGAGCCGATGCTGCTGCATGGCCCTTGCAACGCTGTGTTCATGCGATTGAGGAGTCTGTTTTCAAGCGCCGGTTTCTATCGCTGTATCGTCTCGATTGCCCCAGTCGGACCAGGCGCCGGGATAGCCGCGAACTCGCCCGAAACCCAGATACTTGAGCACCAGATAGACATACGACGAGCGGACATGGGTCTGACAGTAGGCAGCGATCTCGCGATCTGCGCGGATGTCGTGTTCGGCAAGCAATGCCTCAAGCTCGGCGCGCGGCCGCAATTGACCGTTGTCGTCCTTGAAATGTTGCCAGTCGAGATTGACCGCGCCGGGGACGTGCCCGCCCCGGGCGCTGCGGATATCATCCCCCACGAACTCGGCGGTGCTGCGTACATCCAGGATTGTCGTCTTGTCATCGTCCAGGCGAGAAGCGATCCATTCGCGATCCGCGATCCGGTCGGGTTGACGCGTGACCCGGAAATCGCTCGGTTCCGCGGACGGCGGCCCCTGCTCGAGTGGCAATCCGGCCGCCTGCCAGGCCGCCAGCCCGCCATCCAGCAGACTGATTCGGTCGTGGCCTGCGGCGGCATCAAGCGTATACAGCAGGCGTGCGGCCTGGCCGTCGCCGGCGCGGTCGTAGGCCACGATTTGCGCATCGTTTCGCAGCCCTGCGTCGGACAGTATCCGGGCCAGGGTGTTGTCGTCGGGCAGGAGACCGCCGGTAGCACCTTGGCTGGCCATGATGGACGACATCGTCAGCGTCAGTGCCCCAGGAACATGCGCGCGCACGAAATCAGCGGGTTCATCGACCGCGATGATCTGGACATCGTGGCTGCCCATGGCCTCGGACAACGCCTGGGGTCGGATGAACAAGGGCAGTTGACGGGTCATGACGGTTGCCTTCTGAACGTGCGCTTCCAATTCTATCGAATCCCGACTATACCTTCTCGCCGGCCAGATAAAGCCAGGTGCTGACAACCGTATCCGGATTGAGTGACATGCTCTCGATACCCTGATCGAGCAACCATTTCGCGAGATCCGGATAATCAGACGGCCCCTGGCCACAGATACCGACGTACTTGTTATGACGCTTGCAAGCCGAGATGGCTTTCTCGAGCATGATCTTGACCGCAGGATCGCGTTCATCGAACAGATGCGAAATCAGCCCCGAGTCACGATCCAGACCGAGCGACAACTGGGTCATGTCGTTCGAGCCGATCGAGAAGCCGTCGAAGTATTCGAGGAATTCATCGGCCAGCAAGGCATTCGACGGCAGTTCGCACATCATGATCAGGCGAAGTGAGTCCTTGCCGCGTTCCAGCCCGTGGCTGGCCAATAGTTCGGAAACGCCTTTGGCTTCGCCCAGCGTGCGCACGAACGGAATCATGATCTGCACGTTGGTGAAGCCCATCTCGCCGCGCACGCGCTTGACCGCTTCCAGCTCCAGCTCGAAGCAGGGCTGGAAGTCAGGCGCCAGATAGCGAGAGGCACCGCGCCAACCGATCATCGGGTTTTCTTCATCCGGCTCGAACTGTTCGCCGCCGATCAG
Organism: Salinisphaera sp.; assembly: GCA_027858915.1. GTDB lineage: Bacteria > Pseudomonadota > Gammaproteobacteria > Nevskiales > Salinisphaeraceae > Salinisphaera. The sequence goes on along the minus strand of JAQIBT010000023.1, from coordinate 8,942 downwards.
ATTGGCGTATTCGTTGGATTTGAAATCCGACAGCCGCACGATCACCGGCTTGGGAGCGAACGCCGCGGCGATGGTGGAGATGCCTTCGACCAGGCGATCGACATAGAAACTCACCGGATCTGCATAGCCGGCGATATGGGCGTCGATGGTCGCCTTCAGCTCGTCGGACTGGTCGTCGTATTCGAGCAGGGCGCGCGGATGAATACCGATCTGGCGGTTGATTACGAACTCCAGACGTGCCAGGCCCACGCCGGCATTCGGCGTCGAGGCAAAACCGAATGCCCGCTCCGGATTGCCGACGTTCATCATGATCTTGGTGCCGATCTCGGGCATCTTGTCGAGCGAGACCTGGTCGATGCGGAAATCGATCTGGCTGTCGTAAACATATCCGGTATCGCCTTCGGCGCAGGACACCGTGACGTCGGCGCCGTCGGCTAGTTTCTGGGTGGCGTCGCCGCAGCCGACCACTGCCGGAATACCCAGCTCGCGCGCGATGATCGCGGCGTGACAGGTGCGCCCGCCGCGATTGGTGACGATTGCCGAGGCTCGTTTCATCACCGGTTCCCAGTCGGGATCGGTCATGTCGGTGACGAGGATGTCACCTTTCTGGACCTTGTTCATCTCCTTGATCGAGGATACGTTGCGCACGCGGCCGGCGCCGATACGCTGGCCGATCGATCGTCCCTCGACCAGCACCGAGTGCCCGGACGTATCGATCTGGTAACGCTCCAGCGTGCCGCCCGACTGGCTCTGCACCGTCTCCGGGCGAGCCTGCAGGATATACAATTCGCCGGTTTCGCCGTCCTTGCCCCACTCGATATCCATTGGGCGCTGGTAGTGACGCTCGATGATCAGCGCCTGGGCGGCCAGGGCCTCGGCGTCGGCATCGGTGATCGAGAATCTCGCCTGATCGGCGGCGTCCACGTCGACAAACTCGGTGGTCTTGCCGTGGCTGCGATCGGTGGTATAGACCATCTTGATCGCCTTGCCACCGTTCACCCGGCGTAGAATGGCAGGGCGGCCCGCATCGATATTGTCTTTGTAAACATAGAACTCATCCGGATTGACCGCGCCCTGGACCACGGCCTCGCCGAGTCCCCAGGAGCTGGTGATGAACACAACGCGGTCAAAGCCGGATTCGGTATCAATCGTGAACATCACGCCCGAGGCACCGGTGTCCGAGCGCACCATGCGCTGAATGCCGGCCGACAGCGCCACCTGGCTGTGTTCGAAGCCCTTGTGCACGCGATAAGAAATCGCACGGTCGTTGAACAACGACGCGAACACGTCCTTGATTGCGAGCATGATGTTGTCCAGCCCGCGGACGTTGAGGAAGGTTTCCTGCTGGCCGGCAAAAGACGCGTCGGGCAGATCCTCGGCGGTCGCCGACGAACGCACGGCCACCGAAATATCGTCGTTGCCATCCGCCAGCTCCTCGAACGCACTGCGGATGGCCTGTTCGAGCGAAGGTGGGAACGGATGATCGATTACCCAGTGGCGGATCTTCTCGCCGGTGGCCACGAGCGCATCGACATCGTCGACATCGAGCGTGTTCAGCGCCTCGTTGATGCGGTCGGCCAGGCCATCGTGGGCGAGAAATTCGCGATAGGCGTCGGCGGTGGTCGCAAAACCGTCCGGTACGTTCACGCCGGCATCGGCCAGATGACTGATCATCTCGCCCAGAGACGCGTTCTTGCCGCCCACGTGTTCAACATCGTTCATGCCCAGTTGGCTGAACCAGACTACATGCGAGTTTTCCACTGCCGATATCCTCGAAAAAGACCAAGACGACTTTCGAACACAATGGCAAGCATTCTACACATCGATTTCACTGCTTAGGGCGGTCTGAGCAATGGGACCGATGTCATGAATTCTGTGGCCCGGCACGGTAACGACGGCCAGCGCTGGTCGTTCGGGTTTGGGTAGGGCAGGATGGTGTGATGACCGAATCCGAAAAGCCCCAGCGCGCGATTTTCTTTTTGTCGGACCGAACCGGCATTACGGCAGAAACGTTGGGATCGACGTTACTCACCCAGTTTGACGAGTCGGAGCTGCGACAATCCACGCTCCCGTTCGTGAATACGGCCGACAAAGCCCGTTCGACGCTGGCTTATATTGAACACACCGGCCGGGCCAGCGGCCTTACACCGATTGTATTCTCGACCACGGTCAGTGATGAAGTCCGTGCTGTGCTTCGCGCGGGCAATATCGTTTTTCTGGATCTGTTCGATATGTTCTTGCCGTCGCTGGAGTCGGCGCTGGATACAAAATCGACGCACCGGGTCGGCCAGGCGCACGGTATTGCCAACCAGGATATCTACGATTCGCGTATCGACGCGATGAATTTCGCCCTGAACCATGACGACGGCGTCAATGAGCAGGGCTATGAGCGGGCAGAGGTGATTCTGGTAGCGCCCTCGCGCGTCGGCAAGACGCCGGTGTGTATCTACATGGCCATGCAGTACGGAATCTATGCCGCCAACTATCCGTTGACCGAAGATGAGTTCGATTCCGGCCAGTTGCCACGTGCCCTGAAGCCGCATCGCGACAAGCTCTATGGTTTGTATATCGACCCCAAGCGCCTGCATCACATCCGGTCAGAGCGTCGCAAGGGGAGCCAGTATGCAGCGATTCCACAGGTCAGTTATGAATTGCGTCAAGCCGAACAGCTCTACAAGAAGCATCGCGTGCCTTATGCCGAAACCACGCATAAATCGATCGAAGAACTGGCGACGCTGATCATGCAGGACAAGAATCTGCGCCGCCGGAGTTTTTGAAAGACCTGTCGACGGCGGCGGGATGATATCTGTAGGGCGCCCGTGTATTTGAATTGTGCGGGGGCTGCCTTATAGTCAGCCGATGCCCAAACTCAGACGTAACCACTGGCTGGCCGCCGCACAGCCCCGAAGCTTCACGGGACTCATGGCGCTTTACGAGAGCAACTATCGTCGTTTCGAGCGGTTGGCGCCCGAGATCGATCTGCCGTTCGACGAAGCCAGCTCTCGTGGCGAAGACGCTGTGCTGTACTTGCGCGTGCTCGAACGCTGTCGTTACACCACGACGGTGAATCTGACCTACTGGTTTGGCGAAGGTGACACGGCAAGGCCGGATCCGGATCTGCGGCTGCGCATCTATCGCGACGCGCAGATGGCCGAGGCCGTCTACTGCGATGCCAGATCCCGCTACGCCGCGCTGGCCGGGCTTCCCGACATCGACGACGACGTGCTGGAAAACCAGTGGCCACGCAACTTGCTGCTCAACAAATGGTTGTCCTATTGCCTGACCCAGGGACACAGCTTCGGCGGCGCCCACCGACCGCGAGTTTGTTAGACCTCATCGACGTCACTACCTGGGCCCGTCCCCTGGATCGCGCGTCGAACGTCTGCCCTCACGCTTGTCTGCCGGGTTGGTTCCGGTGATCAATTGCAGGCCGACCTGGATGATCACGCCGTTTTCGAGCGATCGCACGGTCATGCGCAGGGCTTGCAGATCGACCACATCACCTCGCACCGGGCGACGGCGCAGACGACGACGCATGTACTCTGCAATCGACAGATCGGCGAACTCGGCATCAACCGCCACAGCGTAGGCTTCGGCCAGATCCTGTACTTTGGCAGTGCCGTTGACCGTGAAGCTACCGAAGAACGCCCGTGGCTGCGGCTCGCTGCGACGCCCATCGCCACGAAACAGCTGACCGAGCTCCTGTGCGTCGTGCTCTGGTGCGATGAGATATAACCGGTCGTCGACCGTGTATACGAAGCCGGTCTTTGGAAACAGCAACCGATCTCCGCGGGTGGCAGCGACGACGCGCAGATCCGGAAACCGCCCCAGGACGTCGGCTGTGGTGTTGGCCAGACTGGACGCTGCCCCAATTCGATAAGCCATCATCTGGTAACGCTCGGGACGTCGCCCCTCGAAGTTGAACACGGCCTCGGGCAGCGGTTCTCGAGGAACCTCCAGACGCAACAGCCGAGCCATGGCTCCCAGTGATGTGCCCTGAATGATCAGCGAGAGCAATACCACGGCGAACGTGATATCAAACAGGAACTGGCCGCCCTTTATGTGGGCCATCAGAGGGAAAAGCGACAATACGATGGGCACTGCCCCACGCAGACCCACCCAGGCGATGAACCCCTGCTCGCGCAACGGAAAGTGGAAAGGCAACAGGCTGACGAAGACCGCGGCCGGACGCGCGACTAAGATGAGAAACAGCGCAATCAGGAACGCCGGACCGGCGTCGGCCCAGAGCTGGCTCGGGCTGACCAGCAGGCCCAGCACTAGAAACATGCCGGCCTGGGCGAGCCAGGCCAGACCGTCCATCACGCGGAAGACATGTTCAGTGGCGTGATTTCGGCGATTACCTACCACCAGACCGACCAGATAGATACCGAGAAAACCACTGCCCCCGAGTTGGTTGATCGCGGTGAACGCCATCACGCCGCCCGAGCAGATCATCAGCGCATACAGGCCTTCAACCAGTTGTAATTTCGATACCAGCACCGACAATGCATACCCCAGCGCCAGCCCGCCGACGACGCCGATACCGAACTGGCGTAGCAGTTCGCCGGCAATCGCTGACAGCGCAAAGCCCTGATGCTTGCCGATCACAGCAATCAGATACGTGACCAGAAAGATCGCCATGGGATCGTTGGTGCCTGATTCGATCTCCAGGGTCGCACTCACGCGTTGATTGAGGGTGACGCCACTGCTGCGCAGCTGCGAGAATACGGCGGCCGCGTCGGTACTGGCGACGATCGACCCCAGCAGCAGTCCATAGCGCCAATCGACATGCAACACCGCGGCAATGACAGCGCCGGCCAGCGAAGCCGATACCAGCACCCCTACGGTCGCGAGCGATAGCGCCGGGCGAAGACCGACCCGAAAGCTATCCCAATGAGTACGCAACCCGCCATCCAGCAGAATGACAGCGAGCGCCAGATTAGCGATGAAATAAGCGAGTGGAACGCTATCGAACCGGATATGGCCAATGCCGTCGCTGCCTGCGAGCATGCCGCAGACCAGAAATATCAGCAGCAGCGGGGGACCGAAGCGCGCCAGTGAACTGGCCAAGACGCTCAGAAAAAGAATCAGCCCGATGAAAAACAGAATGATGTTGGTGTCGCTCATCGCGCTCCGGCGTTATTTGGCGGTCCGCTCTTATGGACGAATAAAACTGCCGCGGGTTCAACTCATTCTGTCAGCGTACCGGTTGTGACCAGTTTCGCCAGCGCATGGCACACTGAGCTGCTATGGAATATCGATATGCCATGGGGTTGACTGGCGGCGGCGGTTCGATCTTTGCGGTACCGCTGCTGATCTATGGGCTGGGCGTGCCGACCCCGGCAGCGATATCGCTGGTGGCCGTGGCCCTGACGTCTGCCGCGGGTGCCGTTGAAGGCCTGGCGCGCGGCGTGGTGGAACTGCGCGCCGCGCTGATCTTCGCCGCATTTTTCGGCGTTGGCGGCGGCTTTCTGATTGTCCCGGCCCTGGTGCTGATCACCGAAATGGGTATCCACCGCGCGGTGGCGACGTCGTTGCTGGTGATCACGCTGATTGGCTTGTCAGGCGTGCTCTCTGCCGTAGTCGCGGGACGCGAGATCGACTGGGATACTGGCGGGCTGGTTTATTGTCGGCGGACTGATTGGCATGTTCGCTGGCCGGCTGCTGGCGCGTCGGCTGGCCGGTGCGACGCTGCAGATGCTGTTTGCAGTCGCCATGCTGGCAATCGCCGTCTTCATGCTCGCGAGTCAGTGGGCAGGCAGCTGAACAGCAACGGTTGCAGATCGCCAAAACCTCGGCGCGCAATCAGCCTGGTGGACTGTTCGACGCTGGTTCGATGATCCGCTTGAACGGCGGCAGCGCATCCAGCAGGCCACGACCATAGCGTTTGGTTACGATTCGTCGATCCAGGATGGTCAGTCGTCCGATATCGGTTTCGGTTCTGATCAGGCGGCCGGCACTCTGGGCCAGACGTACGCTGGCGTCCGGCACTGACATTTCCATGAACGGATTGCGATTGCACGATTCGAGCCACTCGGCATAGGTGCCGTCTATGATCGACGTGGGAATACCAAAGGGAATCTTGACCACGATCACGTGGGTGCAAAGGGCGCCCGGCAGATCCACGCCCTCCGAGAACGAGGCGACGCCGAAAATAATGCTGCCGCTACCGGTGCCGATACGGCGCTTATGCTCGTCGATGATGTCGTTGCGCGATAAATCGCCCTGCATCAGGACCATCGGCGCCAGGCTCGGATCCAGGTCTTCGGCGACATCGCGCATCTGTCGATAGGAAGAAAACAGCACCAGGGTGCCCGCGGCCCGATCGATCAGTCCGTGGTTGAATCGCTGAATCACCTCCCGCGTATGGGCGTCGCGCGCGTCCGGCATTGTACGCATGGCCGGCACATGCAGTTCGGCGTTATTCGGATAATCGAAGGGAGAGCCAAGGCGCAGCTGATGGGCGGTCTGTGGTGTGAGGCCGACTTTTTCAAAGAAGCGATTGAACTGGCCCAGGGCGGTGAGCGTGGCCGAGGTCACGATCGCGCCGTCGCATACTTCCCACAGCGCCTTTCGGAGCAACGGTGCGGCCGAGGTCGGAGCAGCCGAACAGATAAAGTCGCCGTCGATATCGCTCGATGGTTCGATCCAGCGCGCGGTCGGCGACTGCTCGCGGCTGGGTGGGCTGACGGCACTCAAATCGGCAAGCGCTGTCACGACCTCGGACAGACGCGACAGGAAGGTATCGAACGAGCCGCGTTCGGCTGCGATTGTTTCCTCGGAGAGGCGTTTCTGCTGAATTGCCTTGGCGAGCATCGATTCGATGTCGTTGAATGCACTCAGGAGCGAGCCGGCAATTTCCGCTGCCTGCTGAAACAGCGTCACCAGTTCAGCCGGGCCGACCTGGCCGAGTTTGAAGCGCCAGGGTTCGCTGTTGGCGCGTTCCCTGGCGGGATAGTGGGCCTCGATGTAGCGGTGCAGATCGTCCAGGGCCGTGACCAGGCGCGGGCGATCGGTGGCGATCGTGTCGTTTGCTGCTTGCAACGGCTTGCCGAACTGATCGTCGGGCAGATGCTGGCCGATATCGCGTGCGGCTCGATCACCCTCGGCCAGCCAGCGTCCCGGGCCTTTGAGAGCGGTCGCGGCACCACCCTGGGACAACGCAATCTCTGGCAGATGATGGCCTTCATCGATGATGAATAGGGTTTCACCCGGCTCGGGTAACAGGGCGCCTCCGCCGAGTTTCAGGTCCGCCAGAACCAGCGCGTGGTTGGCAACGATGACATCGGCTTTCTGGCGCGACTTGCGCTCGACGTAATAAGCACAGACATCGAAGAACTCACAGCGTGATTTGCCGCAGTTTGCCGCAGTTTGCCGCGGTTGTCGTCAGCTGCGAACGCAGAGCCGGGCGCAGCGTCTCGCGCCAGTCGTCGAAGTCGCCCGACCACTTGTCGTTCGCCTTGGCTTTTGCCATCTGGACGACCGTCTCGGGCTCGCCGGGTTCCGGGCGAATATGCCAGGCCCCGGCGTCTGCTGTGTGGTGGCCGGAGGTCGTTCCACCGATTGCGCCGCCCGCCAGCTCCAGGCCGATCGACGTCGCCGCTCCGCCGCCCGTCAATGCCGACAATTCACGGTCGCAGACATACCGACCACGCCCCTTGGCCAGATGGAAACGAATATTCAGCCCGGCGTCGCGAATCAGATCCGGCAGGTCCTTGCGGATCAGCTGTTCCTGCAGGGCCACGGTGCCGGTAGAGACCACGAGATGCCGTTTTCGCGCCTTGGCTACGGCGATGGCGGGGATCAGATACGCCAATGACTTGCCGACGCCTGTGGGCGCCTCGATCGCCATGATGCGGGCGCCGTTCTCACCCGCCAGCGTCTTGGCGACTTCGGCGATCATGCGTCGCTGACTCGCACGCGGCGTGAATCCGCCTTTTCTTGTGGCCAGGGTTTCGTAGTGTTTGCGGATTTCAGCCTTGACCTCATCGCTCAGGGTCAGTGCGGGTTGGGCATCGCTCATCGCGTGTTCTTCATCGATCGGTATATTGCCTGGCAAGCGCTGCAGGGCCGGATGACACTATTCTGCGAGCCTCAGGAGACCACACGGCGTCCATCAGTGGCCCGCATGCGTTCCCATCCATCATGCTCGGATCAGCGCCATTATCACGCCGGCGCAGTAGATTGGCCTTGAGTCCGACAGCCTTCTAGTAGCGACGGCAGCCGCCTTGAAGATCGGTAGTCGGTTGAGAATACTATGCAAAAACTCTGCTACATCACAGCACCGAAAAAATCGACAAACGTCACGATCAATTGCGATCTGCTTGCCAAAAGCCGAGCCCTGAATGTGAATCTGTCGGCCACGGTTGAAAGCGCCTCGAGCCAGATACTCGCCAGCAGTGAATTAGGGCGTGTTGCCGTTTCACATGGGCAGCCATAGGAGCACGCAAGCCATTCCGACCACGCCTTCGTAATGTTTTTTCAGTTGTCACTATTCAGCAGCTGGAACCATCGCGGCCAGCATGCCATCGCTCATGAACGCCGGATGTTGCCCTCGGTAAACCAGCGCCAAGGCCTCGGATGCAGCGACGCCGTTTTTTCGACACGTCGACAGGTAGCCGCGGATACGACAGAAGATATGGGCGCCCTCCCAGGATCGAAAGCAGCCTGATATCTTCTGATGAACCTGGGTCATGCGGATATCGCGTTCGCCAGGATTGTGGGTAAATGCCACGTTTGCATGATCGATAAAGCGCAGCACATCCGCCTCGTAATCGCGCAGGCGCTCGAGCAGGTTGCGTGACTTGCTGCGCTTGAGTCGGCCGCGTTTTCGCTGCCCTGACGCCGGAGCCACCGGCGCAGGGCACTCGACTTCGGCGTCGGCGATCACCTGACGATAGCGCGCGCCAGTCCTTGGCATCGTCCGGCCCCCAGCACGCCGC
>JAQIBT010000022.1 GCA_027858915.1 Salinisphaera sp. | reverse complement strand
GCGGCGTGCTGGGGGCCGGACGATGCCAAGGACTGGCGCGCGCTATCGTCAGGTGATCGCCGACGCCGAAGTCGAGTGCCCTGCGCCGGTGGCTCCGGCGTCAGGGCAGCGAAAACGCGTCGCTGCATCCGAGGCCTTGGCGCTGGTTTACCGAGGGCAACATCCGGCGTTCATGAGCGATGGCACGCTGGCCGCGATGGTTCCAGCTGCTGAATAGTTACTCGACAAAATAGTCGCCTTTCTTGTACTTAGCCACGCTGTCTGCCGAACGCCGCTTGGCCGTCGCCGATATCGCCCAACGCTATGGCGTACCGATCATCGAGGACGACGCCTACGGCTGTCTTCCCCAACAACGTCTGACCCCACTCGCCACCTTGGCGCCGCAGCTGACTTTTTATGTCGCCGGCCTGTCGAAAATTGTCGGCGCCGGGCTACGCATCGGCTATCTCGTATTGCCCAACGTGCGCTACACCGCGCGCTTGAAAAGTACGCTAGCCAGCCTCGCGGTGATGGCCAATCCCACCATGCTGGCGCTGGCGGCAGCCAACGCTGGCGAGGCATTCGCCCATTATAGATGACCATATAGTCGATTACCGCAATATTTCCTTATGGAAACAATATTATACTCACACTGCCATTGGGCGTGATTTAGACTCGCCGCCTGACTAATGAGTTCTGGTGATGATGATGCTTTGGCGGCTCACGACTGTAAGAACATCGTACGATTCCCGGATTCGTCAAACAGTTACTACTTGGCATCCAGAAACGCTGAGATCCTGACTCCCACCTTTTCCGGATTGACCACCGCCGTGAACTGCTCGATTACGCCGCGAGCCTGAAGACCAGCCACACGGTTTCTTGCGTGCGCCCGCGAAATGGCCAGCCGGCGGCCAATTTCCGCAAATGAAAGACGGCCGTCTTCGATTAGCAGCTCGAGTATTCGCCGGTCCGTACTATCCATAACCCACCTTCTGCCCCGCACCCAAATGGAGCGAGCGTCTTTTGGATGCGTGATTGACAAACGATCACGCCGAAGAATCTTTCCAAAGCACTTTACCTGCCATGAGCTCCGCGGGGACTACAAACGGCAATAAACCGGCGCAATGCAGTCCGTTTGTCAATTAGCGCAGCGCACCACACAGCACCAAGCGAGTGCGGTCCGTCGCCGCGAAACGGCAATCATCGAAACTGCGACGTAGCAACATATTATTTACCGATCAGTAAGTTGTAATCTATTTTATCGGTTGGCATGAGCCTTGCTTAAGTTGCAGCGAGATGTAGATATACGTTTTTGACATTGTAATCGAACAAAGGGCGTAAGCGATGAGTATTAAACGGCGAGAGTTTCTGAAGACGGGCGCAGGTGCACTCGCGGGTATGGCCAGCGCACCCATGATTGCCAAAGCGGCCGACAAAAAGACATTTCGCTGGCGTATGACGAGCGCTTATCCACCGGGGGCGCCCTTCTATACCACCGGGCCGGGCAGTGCGAAGGACTTCTGTCGCCGGGTCGAAGCCGCCTCCAACGGGCGACTCAAGATCGACTTCTATGCCGCCAAGGCGCTGGTACCGGCATTCGGCGGTTTCGACGCCGTCCGTTCCGGCACCGTGGAGATGAACTGGGGCAACTCGTATTTCTGGTCCGGCAAGGTATTCGCGGCTCAATATTTTGCGGCGGTACCTTTTGGCATGGGCACGCTGGGTATCAACGCTTGGCTGTACAACGGGGGAGGCATCGAGCTTTGGGACGATACCTACGCCGATTTCGGCCTGAAGGCACTACCATGTGGCAACACGGGAATGCAGATGACCGGCTGGTTCAAGAAGCCGATCGAGAACGCGAAAAGCTTCGAAGGGCTTCGGATGCGTATTCCGGGCCTAGCGGCGAAAGTGTACGAACAGCTCGGAGTCAGCGTCAAACTTCTGCCCGCCAGCTCGATATTTCCGGCACTCAATCGCGGCGTAATCGACGCCGCGGAGTTTGTCGGCCCTTATCTTGATCGGCAACTCGGACTTCAGAACGCCGCCCACTACTACTACACGCCGGGATGGCACGAGCCAGGTACCGTCACCGAGCTGCTCATTGGCAAAAAAGCTTGGGACAGTCTGCCGGCCGATTTGCAGGCCGTGGTCAAGAACTGCGCAGCAGCCTGCAACGAGATCAGCTTTGCCTGGTGCAATGCTAATAATCCGGACGCCCTGCAGGATCTCGTCAACAACCACGGCGTGAAGGTCAAACAGTTGCCGAACGGCGTACTGGAGCATTTGCGCACTGCGAGCCACGACATCCTGAGCGACTACGTCAAGAAGGACCCACAGGTCGCCAAGGTCAACAAGTCTTACTTCGCCTTCAAGAAGAAAGCCGACAGCTGGTTCGACATCAGCGAGAAGATGGTACTCGACAAGAATCTGTGATGGCTCTATCGACTGATCGACTCGCGCATGCGATCGGCACGCTAGCTGACGGTATCGACCGGGGCGTTCACGTCATGGGCCGCGCCTGTGCGTGGCTCACACTGCTGCTGGTACTGCTGGTCGCCGGCGATGTGCTAGCGCGTTACATCTGGCACGTCGGCTCAATCGCTGAGCAGCAGCTCGAATGGCATCTGCTGGCAGTGATCGCCATGCTCAGCGCACCGTTCACACTGCAGCAGGATGAGAACGTCCGGGTCGACATCTTCTACCAAGGTTTTTCCGAACGAACCCGGCGCCGGATCGATATCCTGGTCTTTTTCCTGCTCGTGATTCCAACCTCGGTATTCATCGCTTATGTCTCGATGAGGTTCGTGACGATGGCCTATCAGATGGGCGAGGGCTCGGCCACGCCGGGTGGGCTACCCGATCTTTTCATACTCAAGGCGTTTATCCCCTTGGGTTTTGCGTTGATCGCGCTCGAAGGCACGGCGTTGGGGATTCGCGCCCTGCTCCCAAGGCGGCACTGAATCCATGGGCGTTGAATCTCTTGCGCTGGTGATGGTCGGCGCACTGTTCGCGCTGCTGCTTGTCGGCATTCCCGTGCCTTTCGCGCTGGCCGCCTCCGGTCTCATATTTGGGGTGGCGGGAGCCGGCGAGTCGTTGTTTAACCTGCTTCCGCTAAGAATCTACGGGGTCGTTACCAACTACACGCTGTTGGCGATTCCACTGTTCGTATTCATGGGCGTGATGCTGGAAAAATCACGGCTTGCCGAACGCATGCTAGAGGTGATCGGCCATTTGTCCGGTAGCCGACCGGGCGGCATGGCGCTCGCCATCATTGCGTTCGGCGTGTTGATGGGAGCCGCCACCGGCATCGTGGCCGCCACCGTGGTCACGGTCGGGCTGATCAGTCTGCCCACCCTGCTCGCACGCGGCTACGACAAGCGTATTACCTGCGGCACGATCTGCGCTTCCGGCACGCTGGGCCAAATCATCCCGCCCAGCCTGGTCCTGATCATCCTGTCCGACATATCCGGGGTGTCGGTAGGCACACTGTTCGCTGGTGCCCTGATTCCGGGTCTAATGCTTGCCGGAATGTATCTGATCTATCTGACGCTGGTCGCGATACGTCGACCCGACCGGATGCCGCCGATCGATGCCGACGAGCGGGCCACGATGAGCTCGACCCGGTTGCTTATCGATCTGGCCAAGGTTGTGCTGCCGCCAATCGCGCTGATCATTCTGGTGCTCGGATCAATCATCGGCGGCGTTGCCGCGCCGACGGAAGCCGCTTCCATGGGAGCGCTCGGCTCCATCATTCTCGTGCTGTTCTCCGGCCGGATGACCCATGCCGTAATGCGCGAAACCGTGCTGTCCACGTTTAAGGTCACCGGCATGACGTTGTTCGTTCTGATCGCTGCACAAGTTTTCAGTCTAGCTTTCAGGGGCCTCCGAGGCGACGTGCTGGTCGACCAGTTGTTCACACTACTGCCTGGCGGCGTGTGGGGCGGCATCGCCTTTATGAGCCTGCTCATTTTCCTGCTGGGCTTTTTCCTGGACTGGATCGAAATCTCCTACATCGTGCTGCCGCTGTTCCTGCCGTTCTTCACGCGTGCCGGCGTGGATCTCGGTTGGCTATGCATTCTGGTCGCCATGATTCTCCAGACCTCGTTCCTTACCCCGCCCTTCGGCTGGTCACTATTCTATCTTCGCGGCGTGGCCCCCCCGGAAATCAAGACGCGGGACATCTACGCCGGCGTGCTGCCGTTCATCGGCATTCAAGTCCTGGCCGTGATCGCGCTCTGCCTGTTCCCCTCGCTGGCAGTCTGGCTGCCGCACGCGATCGGCTGGTAGCCCGGTCATGATCGATCTCATGGGTTCCCACGGCCTGCTCTGGCTCACATGCCTGGCCGGCGCGCTGCTGCTCGCCGGCTTGGTCGGCGGCGGCATCGTCATCGTGCCCGTTCTATACAACCTGTTTGCCTGGCTGGGAATTGACGGCGGTGTGCGTATGCATGTTGCCGTAGCCACATCGCTAGCGACGATCATACCCACCTCGATCGTCTCGGCCCGCGCCCACTATCGCCGCGGCAGCCTCGATACAACTCTGCTGAAATCGCTCGCGCCCGGCATCGTATGCGGCGTGATCGTCGGCACCCTCTTGGCCGGCTGGGTCAACGGCGCGGTACTCACCGGGGTATTTGCGGTAATTGCCTTGCTGGTCGCGATCAATATGGCCTTTCGCCGACGCGGCGCAACTATCGCCGACCAGCTGCCCATTCGCGCCCCGCGGTTTGGCCTAGGCGGACTGATCGGTGGCTCCTCGAGCATGATGGACATCGGCGGCGGCACGCTGAGCGTGCCCTTGCTCACGGCGTTCAACTATCCGATGAGGCGAGCGGTCGGTACGGCGGCGGCGATTGGGCTGATCATAAGCGTGCCCGGCACGATCGGAATGATCATCAGCGGCCTCGGCGTTTCCCATCTGCCGCCGGGCAGCATCGGCTACTTCGATCTGATCGGCTTTGCCTTGATCGTACCGGCCACTGTGCTTACGGCGCCCCTTCAGCTCTGGCCTGGCGCATCGCGTGAATCCGGCGCGACTGCGCCAGGTATTCGCGCTGTTTCTATTATTTACGTCCATCTATATGGCGATGGATCTTTAGCGGCTAACAAGGAAATACTATGCGAGAGACGTTTCGGAGCCGACGCGGCATGGTCGTCGCGCCCCACCACTTGGCTGCCCAAGCCGGACGCGATGTTCTTCGCGAGGGCGGCAACGCGATCGAGGCAATGCTCGCCAGTGCGGCAGCAATTGCCGTCGTATATCCCCACATGAATTCGATCGGAGGCGACGGCTTCTGGCTAGTGTCACGCCCCGGCGAAGCGCCACGTGCAATTGATGCTTGTGGGCCGGCGGTCAGGCTAGCCGATCGCGATTTCTATGCGGGTCACACCCATATCCCGTCGCGCGGTCCACTGGCTGCATTGACAGTCGCGGGCACGATCGGCGGTTGGGCACGGGCATATGAAATCTCCACCCAGTGGGGTGGCCGCCTACCGATGTCCCGACTGTTGGCCGATGCCGCTGACCATGCGCGAGAGGGCATTGCGGTCAGCCGCAGCCAAGCCGCATTGACCCGCGCAAAGCGCAAGGAGCTGACTGATGTTCCGGGTTTCGTCGAGCATCTGATGATCGACGGCCGTATCCCGGCGATGGGAGAAATTCTCAAACAGCCACGACTCGCCGACACATTCAACCAACTCGCCCGGGCCGGGCTGGACGACTTCTACCAAGGCGAGCTCGCCTCGGCGTTGGCAGCCGACCTCGAGAAAGCGGGCAGCCCGCTACGGGCAGACGATCTCGCAGAGTATAAAGCGCGTGAAGTAAAACCCCTGGAACTGGCGCTGCAGCAGGCTCGCATATACAACCTGCCGCCGCCCACGCAAGGGCTCGCGTCGCTGATGATTCTGGGCCTGTTCGAGCGCCTGGGCATAGAGCAGGCAGATCAGTTCGACTACGTGCACGGCCTGGTCGAGGCCACCAAGCAGGCGTTCATGGTGCGCGACCGCGAGGTAACCGATCCCGCCTGGATGCGCTCTGATCCACAGTCGCTGCTGGCCAGCGACCATCTGGATCGCCTGGCAGCACGGATTGATCGACAAAAAGCCCTGCCCTGGCCGCAGTCAGGCCACCCCGGCGATACGGTCTGGCTCGGCTGTATCGACAGCGACGGCTGCGCCGTCAGTTTCATTCAGAGCACCTACTGGGAATTCGGCTCCGGGGTGGTCTCGCCGGCCACCGGCGTGCTCTGGCAAAACCGTGGGATCAGCTTCGACCTGGACCGACAGGCGCGACATGCGCTGTGTCCTGGTCGATATCCGTTTCATACGCTCAACCCTGCCCTTGCCCGTTTCGACGATGGCCGTACCATGGTCTACGGCACGATGGGTGGTGAAGGCCAGCCGCAGACCCAGGCGGCCGTGTTCAGCCGCTACGCATGGTTCGGCCAATCGCTGCAACAGGCAGTCAGCGCGCCGCGCTGGTTACTCGGGCGCACCTGGGGCGATCGCAGCACCACGCTCAAACTCGAAGCGCGTTTCGATCCGGCGCTCATCGAAGCACTCCGCGCAAGCGGCCACGATGTCGAAATGCTTCCACACTTCAGCGACGCCATGGGCCACGCGGGTGCAGTCGTCCGGCGCGCAGATGGCTGGCTCGAAGGCGGTGCCGATCCACGCAGCGATGGCACGGTGGCTGCCTGCTGATACGGCCGGACGGCATCACGCGTGCATTCGGCAGCGTTTCGCCCCGGACTCCGCCCGCGGCGAGACAGGCGGCGGTCGTCGCGCCCTATCAATCTGCAACACGGCCATATATCGCGCAGACTGCAGCGGTCTCGACAGCAAACGGTTCAATCGGCGGAGAAATTCATCATCACGCCGCCAGCTTCCAGGTCGGGCGTATTACGAGACCATCGAAATTGACGCGCCGACTACGGTCGACAGGCTGTCAGCGCGAACAGCGCAACAAAAAATGAAGTGTTTTCGCCGATTAGCTCACCGCGATGGGCCTCGAATCCTTGCCAGCAAGCTCGCTGCGACGGGCGAGGCTCTATATCAATGCGCGAATTGATATCTTATCCCGTAGCAGTGTGACCCTGCCCACGCTCTTCCATACCGCTATTCAAAGCGACCGATCCGCGTGTGACTCGGTTACGGTCTGATCCGTGCTTGCGAGTCCGGACTGGTCGTCAGCTTACGTACGCATCCAGCGCATCAGTTGCGTCATTAGCTCACCGTCGGGCGCCGCGAATGACTCGAGCACCGTGAAATGATCGGTATTGGCTAGTTCGCGATAGTCGCCGGGCAGTTCCCAGCCACGTCTCAGAGCGGAAAATTCGCGGGTCTGACGTCTCATCTCTGCCAGCTCTCCTGCCCCAGCTGAAAGCAGGATCGGAGAAGACTGCGTGGGCCGGTTGTTGGACGGCGAGTAACGAGAGGCAGAGTCGGCGGTCAGACGCAGCTTGTCGTTCACGTATGTGTAGCGAATCGGTGCGAGATCGTAGATACCGCTGATCGCAAGAGCGCCATCTACGGACGGGTGGTCGAGAATCGATGTGACGAGATGGGCGCCCGCTGACCAGCCAGCCAGCCACAGTGGCTGGTCGCGATAGGCATCGATCAGATAGGAGTCGACCAGATAGTCGACGGCCAACGAACACTCGGCCACCATCTCTCCGATCGATGCCTGGGGCGCAAGCGTGTACCCGACCACCGCGACGCTGACCCCGTGTGCCAGCGCGCCGCGAGCGACAAACGTGAAGTCTTCCTTGGAGCGCATCTGCCAGTAGCCTCCATGGACGAATACGAGCACGGGCCCCGGCTTGTCGGCGGGAAGAAAATCGAAGCATTCGCGAGGCGCACTGCCATAGGGCACGTTGTAGTCGCCCTGTCTTTCAGCACGCAGGATTTCGCTGCGGGCCGTCCAGTCGGCGGTTATCCCGGCGCTACCAGCGACAGCTCCGCCATTGTCATAGGCGGCGTCGAGCTGGGCACGACTCATCTGCCGCCAGTCGTCACTCATGACAGCGTCATCAGGAGTCATTGCGAGGAAATACGACAGGCCACGTCGAGCAGAGCGAGGTCGCTGTTGAGAGGTCCGATCAATGACAAACCAATCGGTGCGTTATCCACCCGGGAGAGCGGCATGGTGATCTGCGGCAGCCCCGCAATTCCCGCGATCGCGGTAATTGCCAGCGTCAGTTGGCGGCAATGGTCGATGTCGGGTTCGGCGGCGTCCAGGCTCAAGGCCGGGCCCGGTGCTGTGGGCAGGCAAAGCAGACAATCGGGCGTAACCAACGATCGCAGTGTGTGGCGAAGCCATTGACGTTCCCTGCTGGCCGCCTCGAACTCTTCTTGAGTGACGGCTGCCGCGGCGGCGAAACGTTCGGCTACACCCGGCCCAAATCGCGGTTTGTAGGTTTCGATCCAGCTACCGAGTGCTTGCCAGGCTTCAAATCCCTGCACGGTCCTGAAAACCCGCGCAAGGCGCTCGAGATCGCAATCCAGAGCTGCCAGCGTAATCGCCGGCTGGCGTTCCACCAGCACACCGATACTGCGGTCAATTGCACGCAACGCAGCCTCGGCCGACGACGCATCCAGCCCATCGAAAGCCTCGCTAACTCGCCGGAACGTTGTGGGCAGTGGAGATTGAACCGACGCAGCCGAACCGTCGAACAGAACCGCGCCAACTGCCTGTAATGTCGAGGCTTCGCTTGCGAACCAGCCCACGGTGTCGAAGCTAGGCGCCAGCGTGCAGACACCCTGCATGGGCAGCACACCGTGCGTTGGACGCAGCCCGAACAGTCCGCAATAGCTGGACGGTATGCGCACCGATCCGCCACAGTCAGTGCCTAGGGCAAAATCCACGTGCCCGGCCGCCACCACCGACGCCGAACCACTGGACGAGCCACCCGGAATACGCGTCTGGTCGGCCGGATTAGGCAGCGTGCCGTAGTGCGCGTTCTGCCCGGCGAGGCTATAGGTCAATTCGTCGGTGTGTGTTTTGCCAGTCAATTGCGCGCCGGCGGCTAGCAGTTGTGTGACGCACCAAGCAGATTGCTCGGCGGCGGGATGAGTTGATCGCCAGAGCGGATGGCCGTTTCCGGTCACGCAACCGGCCACATCAATCGCATCCTTGACCGCGAATGTCTTACCGGCCAGCGGGCCATCGGCCCCGGGCTCAACCGTTACCGGATCGAATGCGACAAAACCATCGGTAAGCATCATGAACCCACCCCCTGCAGCACCATGTGGGGCAGCCAGAGACTGAGTCCGGGCACCAGATTCACCACGACCAGAACCACCAGCGCCAACAAAACAAACGGCAAGGAACCGCGTACGGCATCCGCGTAGGTGACCCCCTCCAGACTGCTAGCTACGAACAGATTCAGACCAAACGGCGGCGTATACATACCGATTGCCGCATTGACACAAAGGATGACGCCGAGCTGCACAAGATTGATGCCTGCTTCGGGCGCAATATTGAGCATCAACGGTACGAGAATGATGACGATCGAATTCGGGTCGAGAAACATCCCTGCGATCAATACCACAATGTTGATCATCAGCAAAATAACCAGCGGGTTGTCGCTGACACCGAGAATGGTGCCAGCCAGTCCCTGGGTCAGGCCTGATGTCGTCAGGTACCAGGAAAACGCGGAGGCCGCCGCCAGGATGATCATGATCTGAGCCGTGACGACAGCGCTGTCGACGCAAACCTGCCAGCATTCAACGATCGTCATTTCCCGATAGACCACGAGCCCGACGAATGCAGCGTAGGCGACGGCAACGGCAGCGGCTTCCGTTGGCGTGAAAATACCGCCGTAGATGCCGCCGAGAATCAGCACCGGGATAGCCAGGCCCCAGCTCGCCTCACGCAACGCCGCCATGAACTCGGCCAGACTGGCTGGCTCGCTTGTTGCCAGTCCATCGCGACGAGCCTTGACCCAGCAATAGACGGCAAATACCAACCCATAAAGCAAGCCCGCACCGATGCCTGCCATAAACAGCGCGCCGATCGACACTCCGGCGACCGCACCGTAGACGATCATAAAGATACTCGGCGGAATGATGATGCCCATGGCGCCCGACGACATGAGCAAACCGACGCTGAAGCGATGGTTGTAGCCGCCTTCCAGCATAGCGGGCAGCATCAGCTTGCCGACGGCCACGACGGTCGCCGGGCTCGAGCCCGATATTGCACTGAAGAACATGGAACCCGTGACGGTAGTCGTCGCCAGCCCGCCGTTGAGCGGGCCCACGATGAGCTGGGCAACACGCAGCATACGCCGCGATAGGCCACCGGTTGTCATCAGATTACCCGCGAGGATGAACAATGGAATCGCCATCAGGGAAAAGCGATCAATGCCGGAGAACAATCGCTGGACGACCAGCATCAAGGGCGTCGTCCCGTCCGCACTGAGCGCTATGAATACTGCCAGGCTCAGCACAATGAAGATTGGCAGCCCCAGCATCAGCAGAGATGACACCAGCAGCAGAAAACTCGCACCCATCGGAAACTAGCCCACGACGCCGTGTACCGGCGCCTCGAGCTGTGTTCGGCTGGTTACCAGTGTGACCAGTCGCTCGGCAAACCGAATGCTCATCAGCGCCGCGCTCACCGGGATCGACAGGTAGAACCAGTACATTGGCACCTGCAATGCCGGCGATTTCTGCCCAAATTTAGCCATTGTCGCCACCAGATCCACGCCATACCACAGCAAAAGAAGTGATGTAAAAACGCCCACCGCGGCGACAACAATAGATAGCGTACGAACAAGAGCCTCGGGCAAAATATTCTGCAGCACATCGATACTAATATGTGCATCTTTTCGGACCGCGATTGCCGACCCAACAAAGACGAGCCAGACGATTGCATAGCGCACCGCCTCCTCCGCCCACGTGAAGGAGTAGCCAAACAGCGTCCGTGCGATGATCTGTGCACAGATCATGACGGCCGCAAACACAATCAGAGCGCCGACAAGTCCATTCTCGCAACCGGCAAGTACCACGCTCGACCGCGCCCAAAACGCACAGAGTCGGGACGACTGAACTGTTTTAGGATCCATTGTTCATACCCTCGACTTGCAACTGCGCTTGGTTGACCAGATCTGCGCCGATTCTCGGCTTGAACTGGTCGTATACCGGTTGCAGTGCTGCGCGAAACGCTTTCTTCTGGGCGGGCGACCATTTCACGATTGTGGTGTTGCCCGAATCACGGATCTGGTTCAGGTATTGCTGGCGTCGCTCCAGTGTCTGCTTCCGCTCATAATCGCGGGCATCGTGCGCGGAGGACTTGAGAATTTGCTGCTGACCGGCTGGCAGCCCGTCGAACCAGGCTTTGTTGAAAACGAGAATGTCGCCAAGGAAACCATGATTCGACAGCATCATGTCGCTCTGCACTTCGTAGAATTTCATCTTGGCGATTGAGACGATCGGATTCTCCTGACAATCGACCACGCCCTGTTGCAGTGCGGTGTATGTTTCCGTGAAGGATATCGGGGTCGGATTAGCACCGAGCGCTTTGAACTGAGCAATCAACAGCGGGCTCTGCATGACCCGAACCTTGTACCCCTCAAGATCACTCGGCTTGGTCACCTTGTGATTGCAGGTCAGCTCCTTGAACCCCACGTCCCAGAATCCGGCTGGCTCGAACCCGCTATGCCGCAGCCCATCTGCGACCTTGTCGCCAACCGGCCCATCCAGAACCTTGTGCGCCGCGGCTAACGTCGGAAACAGGAAAGGCAAGTCAACGAGCTCCAGTTTGGAGTCGAAATTGCTCAGCTTTGCCGTTGGTATCAAGCCTGCCTTGACCGCTCCGAACTGTATCTGCTGTGCAACCTCGACGTCGTTGCCCAGAGCATTGTTTGGAAAAATCCGAACCTTGATCTGGCCATCTGTGCGTTCTTCCACCAGCTTCTTGAACCGCTCGGCGCCCATTTGCTGAGCACTGTCCTGCGGCAGGTCGTGGTGAAGCTTGACGATTGTTGCCGCGTTCGCCGAACCGGTCAGGGCAGCGGTAACCACCAGAGCGGCATATAACGAGACAAGCAGGCGAGTCGGCATGTTTACTCCGTTCCGGCGATCGGCGTGGCCGGCCGCTGGAAATTTCGAATGACTGCCAGTGACTTATGCAATTTACGGGCCAGAATCGACACGTCTTGTGAATGCCGCCGGTGCACTTGCATCGAAGCAGGCTTTGCGGAGTCTATTGAAGACCAGGGCCTATTGCCGTTTCATACGACATCGCACCGGCGGCTATTTTTTCGCAAGACAAGGCGCAGCAAGCGCGTTGTAGCCGAGCTACACAAGCGAGCTGCAACGCCGGATGGCGTGATTTTGGGCCGCAACGCGGGGCCGTATGAGACGGCAACAGGCCCTCCGCGCGGCCATAGCACCGCCGGACACCCGGATCGGCGATCTGTGAGCAGAAATGGGTTTCGTGGCAGACACCCTATCGGTTCGTTGGCCCCAAGGCAGAGCTGCTGCCACCCCATGCTACTTGAGCCTAAACGTCTAACCGCCGGGAGGGGACATCCCCGTGCGGCATGAAACCGGCAGGAATCGACCCAAACTCGGCTGGCCGTCGGTGTGGCCTCCGAACGACAGCCCATGAGCGGCCGTTTGCGGCGACCGCCTCAGCCCTAAGTGGCTCCGGCCAATAGGGAATATATTCCATCCGTCGTAGATCGATTATCAATTCCGCCTAGGTCGGTTCCC
This sequence comes from Salinisphaera sp., assembly GCA_027858915.1. Classification (GTDB taxonomy): domain Bacteria; phylum Pseudomonadota; class Gammaproteobacteria; order Nevskiales; family Salinisphaeraceae; genus Salinisphaera. Next base: position 7,195 of record JAQIBT010000022.1, on the reverse strand, counting down.
AACCGAGATGTTCGCCAGTGCATGCGCCGGAAGCCGGAAGGTCCATGCCGGCGAACATCGCGAACCACCCCAAATGCTTCTGCGCTCCTTTGGGGCGACAGGCAAACCTAGTACGTGCAGCTTTTGAGCGCGACCGCCCAGGACAACTCGATATGGATGTCCAGGAGAGCTCGCGCACCCGCGGCATCGCGGGCCAAGGCGTATTGGACGAGTTTTTCGTGCTGGTCGTCCAGCCGTTCGCGGCGACGCTCTGCCGCCGGCGCGACCCGACGGTAGCGATCGAACTGATCGTAGAGCTGGTCGAGAAAACGCAACCGCCAGGTCGAGCCGCAGCCGGCGACCAATGCACGATGAAAGTGCGCGTGCCGCCGTTCCCATTGCTCGTGGGCCGCAGTATCGAACCCGGCCTGCACCTGGTTGAGCCGGTGCAGCGCCGACACCAGCGCCACTTCCCAATCGTCATCGCCGCGCTCGATCGACTGCTGTAGCGCCTCGCCCTCGAGTTGGCGACGCAGGCCCGCGACGTCGTCCAGCGCGCTTCGGCTGAGCTCGGGCACCCAGAATCCGCGTTGGTGCGATTGCTCCAGCAAACCCACGCCCGCCAGACGATTGAGCGCTTCACGCAGAGGGCTCAGGCCCACCTCGTATCGGTCTCTTAGCGTGCCGATAGCGAGCTTTTCACCAGACCGATAATGGCCGTCGATCAGGTCGCGGCGCAGCCGATCGTAGATGCCCAGCTGATCGTTTGCGCTCATGGTGTCGGCCCGCTCATTGGACTGAGTCTGGCACGGAAATTGGTTCTGAATAATCCCAAGGGCAACAACTCCTGTTTTTAACGCGCCGAATCGCCTTCTGATGGCCCGCTATAAAAATCGATTTTTTACAAATTGTCGATATTTGTGCTCTTGTAGGACATTCTTGAGGCCGCGAAATGAATCCAAGGAGCGCTCGGTGACGCCGTATTCCCAATACAACCCCTACTCTTCGCATCGCAGCGCGACCTACAGCCGCGACGGCATGGTCGCCGCGACGCAGCCTCTGGCCGCCCAGGCCGGCCGCGACATGCTGGCGGCTGGTGGCAACGCCGTCGATGCGGCGATCGCCACCGCGGCAGCGCTGACCGTGGTCGAGCCGACCTCGAACGGCATCGGCGGCGACGCCTTTGCGCTGGTCTGGATGCGCAGCGAACAGGGTGGCGGCGAGCTACACGGTCTCAACGCCAGCGGCGCGGCGCCCGCTGCCATGACCCGTGAAGCGGTGAAGAACGCCGGTTACGACGCCATGCCGCTGTACGGATGGCTGCCAGTGACCGTACCGGGCGCGCCCTCGGCCTGGTCCGAACTGTCGGAACGCTTCGGGGTGCTCGATTTCGCCGATCTCCTCGCCCCAGCCATCCAGCTAGCGCGCGAAGGCTTTCCAGTATCGCCGGTAGTCAGCCGGCTGTGGCAACGCGCCGAAGCGCGTTTCCGGCCGGTGTTCACCACGGACGCGACCCGTCACTGGTTCGACACTTTCACCCCCGGCGGGCATGCGCCGGCGCCCGGCGAGATCTTCGCCAGCGAAGCCCATGCACGCACCCTCGAGGCGCTGGCCGAAACGCGCTGCGAGAGTTTCTATCGCGGCGAACTGGCCGCCCGTATCGATGCCTTCTCGCAGGCCACCGGCGGCTGTCTGCGCGCCTCGGATCTCGCCGAACATCGGGCTGAATGGGTTGATCCTATCCACACCACCTATCGCGGCGTCGATGTCTGGGAAATCCCGCCCAACGGCCAGGGTCTAGTAGCCTTAATGGGGCTGAACATCATGGGCGGCTACGACGATTTACACGCGCGCGACGACATCACCGTGCTACATCGTCAGTGCGAGGCGATGAAGCTGGCCTATACCGACGGCCATGCCTATATCGCGCACGCGCCTAACATGCGCACGCCAGTCGACGCCCTGCTCAGCCATGACTATGCGGCCACCCGGCGCGCGATGATTGGCGAGGCCGCGCTCGATCCGACGCCCGGCACGCCGCCAGCCGCCGGTACGGTCTATCTGGCCACAGCCGATCGCCACGGCAACATGGTGTCGTTCATCCAGAGCAACTACCACGGCTTCGGTGCCGGCGTAGTAGTGCCGGATACCGGCATCGCCCTGCACAACCGCGGCCATGGATTCACGCTCGACCCCGATCACGACAACACGCTGGCGCCAGGCAAGAAGCCATTCCATACCATCATCCCGGGATTTCTTACCCAAGACGGCAAAGCATTGGGTCCGTTCGGCGTAATGGGCGGTTTCATGCAGCCCCAGGGCCATATGCAGGTGGTGATGAACATGCTCGATTTCGGCCTCAACCCGCAGGCCGCACTCGATGCGCCGCGCTGGCAGTGGACCGGCGGCCGCACGATTGCTATTGAGCCCGGCTATCCGACGCATCTGGTCCGCGAGATGGCCGCGCGCGGCCATGATATGGAGCTCGCCTTCGACCTGACCAGTTTCGGGCGCGGCCAGATCATCATCCGCGATCCAGCCACCGGCGTGCTCTGCGGCGGCACCGAGCCGCGCGCGGATTCAGCGATCGCGGTCCTCTGATGGCCGCCGACAGTCTCTTGCGGCGCCATGGCCAGCTTTGCTTGGCCTTTACCCGCATCGGCCTGCTGGGCTTTGGCGGCGGGCCGTCGATGATTCCGTTGGTGCACGCCGAAGTGGTCGAGCGCTACAGCTGGATGAGCGACGAGGAATTCAGCGACGTGCTTGCCATCGGCAACACCCTGCCGGGGCCGATCGCCACCAAGATGGCGGGCACGATCGGCCATCGCGTGGCCGGTATTGCGGGCGCAATCAACGCGGCGCTCGCCGTCATGCTGCCCTGCATCGTCGCCATGATCGCCCTGCTCGGTCTGTACATGGCCCACCGCGACGCGCGATGGATCAACGGCATGGGCGAAGGTGTGGTGCCGGTAGTGATGGTGATGATGATCAAGCTGACCTGGGATTTCTGGCAGAAGTCGCGCCAGGCGCTGGGCATCCGCATAGCTGCCGCCATGGCGATCGTTGCCGCGGGTCTGATCTACGGCATCGGCATCAGTCCAGGCTGGGTGATCGCCGCCCTGTTGGTCGCCGCCCTGCTGCGGCCCGAGCGCAAACAGGCGGCGGCGAGCGCCGAAACCGCTGAACCCGACGAGCCAGACGAGATGACGCGCTGATGCTCATCTACTGGCAGGTCTTCGTTGCCTTCTTCATCCCCAACATCATCGGCTACGGCGGCGGTCCGGCGATCATCCCGCTGATCGAGAACCAGGTGGTCGGTCATTACGGCTGGCTGACTTCGCAGCAATTCGCCGAGACGCTGGCACTCGGTAACGCGCTGCCCAGTCCGATAGCGACCAAGATGGCCGGCTACATCGGCTATCACGTGGCCGGGGTTGCTGGCGCGGTGATCGCGGTGATCGCCACCATCGCGCCCTCGCTGATCCTGATGCTGGCCGCGCTTGGCGTGCTCTATCGCTATCGTCACTCGATCAAGGTGCAGTCGATGAGCCAGTGGGTCCGGCCGGTGATCACCGTGCTCATGGGCTACTTGGTCGTTTCCTTTTTTCTTCAAGGCATAGCCGGTGCCGGGCTGGTGCAGACGCTGGCCATCGGGGCGGTGGCCGCTGTGCTGCTGCTCGCAACAAAAATCCATCCAGCGTTTGTGGTCTGCCTGGGCTTGGGCTACGGCGCGCTGTTTCTGGGCGGCTGATCACTGACCGCCACCCGACACAGGGCATGACATCCATCCAGCACTCACTGTGGCTGACATTTTTACAAACGACTCGAGGACTTTCGACATGACTAAGGCACTTCGTTTATCGCCGCTGCGCGCGGCTATCTCTTTTCGCAGAAAGCCGCGTCGCGGTCAGCGCCTGATCGCGGCGGTGTTCGCCGGACTAACGTTGATCGCCGGCCTGGGCACGGCCCAGGCCGGCGACTACCCGGACCACGCCGTCGAGTTCATCGTACCGTGGTCGCCGGGTGGCGGCAGCGACACACTGATGCGCGTGATCTCGACCCATATCCAGCCCGATCTCGGACAGCCGATGCCGATCATCAACAAGCCTGGGGTCAGCGGCACGCTCGGACTCAAAGATCTGTCCAAAGCCAAGCCCGACGGCTATACCGTCGGCCAGATCCATGACGGCCTGTTGGTATCCCACTACACCGGCCTGACGCCGCTGAACTGGAACAGCTTCACGCCAGTGGCCGCGATGACCTCTTCGCCGCAGTATCTGGTGGTCAACGCCAGCAGCCCCTGGAAGACCTACACCCAGTTCGTCAAGTACGCCAAGGCCCATCCCGGAAAGATCACTATGGGCGTAACGCTCGGCGGCGTGCCGCATTTGGATGCCGCCATGATCGAGGACGCCGCGGGTCTACAGTTCCACTACGTCGGTTTTGAGGGCACCGGCGCGCGTATCCGGTCGCTGGTCGGCAAGCATATCGATGCCGCCATCGGCGATATCTCGTCGTGCCTGGAATTCGTCAAGAACGGCAATCTGCGGTTCCTGGCAGTTGGCAGCGACAAGCGCCTGGCCAAGACGCCCGACGTACCGACGTTCAAGGAACTGGGCGCGAACATCCAGATGAGCGTGACGCGCGGCATCGTCGCCCCCAAGGGCACGCCCATCAGCAAGATCGAAACACTGGACGCTGCGCTGAAAAAAGAATCCAAGAATCCGGCCTTCATCAAGAGCGTGAACAACGCCGGCGCCGAGGTCGAGTTCATGGATCACAAGGCCTATCGCGCCTATCTGAGCAAGTCCGATGCCACCATCAAGCGGTTGTCGAAGAAACTCAGAAAATGAGCGCGCCACATCCTGACACCGCCGTGCACTCGATGCCCGAGAACGGCCAAGAGCGCGCCCAGGCACTGGGTCATATCGTGTTCAACGGGGTGCTGCTTTCGGTCTTCGCGCTGCTGTATTTCCGCGCCGAGAGCCTACCGGCCTCAATGTGGGAACCGTTGGGTTCGGGCAGTTTTCCCAAGCTCGCCCTAGGTGTGCTGATGGTATTCAACGTCGCGCTCATCGCCCAGCAGGCATTCCGGCTATGGGCGTCCTCGGCTCTGCCGCACCATTCGGTGCGGCATTGGCTGTGGCGTCACCGGCTGGCGTTCGTGGTGCTGGCACTGTTCGCGCTCTACACGCTCGCCTTGCCGTGGGTGGGCTTTGGCTGGGCGTCAATGGCTTTCTTGCTCGTCACTCAGCTGGCTCTGGGGGGGCGCGGGCCGCGCGCGTTGATAGCCGTGGTGCTGGTGTCGCTGGTGTTTTCCTTCGGCCTATCGATGCTGTTCGGCGATGTATTCAACATCATCCTCCCGCCGCCCGCCTGGCAATAGCCAGACCGTAGCTCCCCTCTCACCCATCCTGACTCGAGGACGATGATCATGGATGCCCTGCTATCCAGCGTCGATCAGATGTTCAACTGGGCCACGCTGTTGTTCATGCTAGTCGGCGTGGTCGCTGGCGTGGTCGCCGCCGCGATCCCCGGATTCACGATCACCATGGCGATCGTGCTCACGCTGCCGCTGACCTTCCAGATGCCGCCGCTACAAGGGGTCGCGATCATGCTTGCGGTCTATGTGGGCGGCTCGACCGGCGGTTTGATCAGTGCGGCGCTGCTCGGTATTCCGGGCACGCCGTCGGCGATAGCGACCACCTTCGATGCATATCCCATGGCGCGCAATGGCGAACCCGGCCGTGCGCTGGCGATCGGTGTCTGGGCCTCGTTCTTCAGCACCCTGTTCAGCGCCATCGTGCTGATCATCGCCGCGCCGCCGTTGGCCATGCTCTCAGTCAAGCTCGGGGCCTGGGAATATTTCTCGCTGATCGTATTCGCCATGACGGTGGTGGCCAGCCTAGTCGGCCAATCGATGCTACGCGGACTGCTCAGCGGCATGCTCGGCATCTTCATGGCCACCATCGGCCCCGACCCGATGATGGGTGTGCCGCGCTTTACCTTCGACACTGATCTGCTGGCCGCCGGCCTGCCGTTCCTAGTTGTGCTGATCGGCATCTTTGCGGTCAGCCAGCTGCTCAGCGAGGTCGAGAACGCCGACCAGATGCGCCATGCCAAGGCGCTGATTCCGGCCGAGATCGTGTTCAAGCCCTGGTCGGCCATGCGCGAGGTATTGTCCCACCCGGTGGGGCTGTTGCGCGCCTCTACGATCGGCGTGCTCATCGGCGCCCTGCCCGGCGCCGGCGGCAGCATCTCCAATCTCATCGCCTACGATCAGGCCCGCCGCTCCTCCAAGACGCCGGAGAAATTCGGCACCGGCATTCCGGAGGGCATCGTATCCTCTGAAGCCGGGGCAGCGGCCACCGCCGGCGGCGGCCTGATTCCGCTAATCGCGCTGGGTATTCCGGGCACCGCGGTGGACGCCGTGCTGATGTCCTCGCTGATGGTTCACGGCATCAGTATCGGCCCGCGTTTGATCCTGGATCACACCGATCTGGTCTACGGCATGTTCCTGGCGATGTTCGTGGCCGGCTTCATGATGCTGGTGGTCTGTCTGTCGAGCATGCGCCTGTTCCTGCGGGTTACGGATGTACCCAAGTACGTGATCGTGCCGGCGGTGCTGACCTGCTGTGTCGTCGGTGCCTTCGCGCTCAACAATCGGCTCACGGATATCTATCTACTGCTGGTGGTCGGTATCCTGGGCTATATTCTCAGCAAGCTGAAATATCCGCTGGCGCCGCTGGTGCTGGGCGTGATTCTGGGTCCGATTGCCGAAACCAATCTGCGCCGCGCGCTGATGACCAGCGACCACTGGGGCCTGTTCTTCACCCGGCCGATCTCCGCAGGTCTGCTGGCGCTGGCCGCACTTTCGGTGATTTTCACACTGCGTCAACGTTATCGGCAAACGACCACTTAGCCCGAATTTTGCACAAGGGGAGGCGAACCTCGAGCAACCCATTGATATAATGGGCGTTCAACACATCGGCTTGACCGAGCGTCTGGCGGCAGCCGTCGTGGATCCGCGCCATTCGTCGTATGTCCGGCACGAGGTCGCTGACCTGCTGGCCCAGCGGACCTATCAGGTCGCCAGCGCCTATGAGGACGGCAACGACGCCAATACCCTGCGCCACGATCCGATGTTTCAGATGGGCGTGGGCCGCTCGCCTGGAGATGAGGACAGCGCGCTGGTCAGCGGCGCGACGTTCTCTCG
>JAQIBT010000090.1 GCA_027858915.1 Salinisphaera sp. | reverse complement strand
GAAAACGGGCCCGAGGGCTCCTCGATCAAGCGTACTTTAAACTGAAAATTCGACAGACCGCTGTCCTTGAACCTCCCTTATCCCTCTATCCCGCCGCAGGATGATTACCTCAAGCAACTACACAAGAGCCGGAATTTAACCCACTGAGAAACCGTGCCTTTGCACGGCGCACTGCATAATCAAGTACGCTTAAGCACAGCGCCAAGCGATGGAACATCGGCGATAAGTTTGGCTCTGTCATATTTAAGGGGTTATCCCGCATATGGCAAAAGACACAGCGGCCGGTGGCCGTGCCAAGCTTGCCATATCGAATTTGGGGAGATGTGCGGCGCATGCGACTATAGATATATCGAGGCCCATCACAGTGTCGATCCTGCCATTATGGCCGCGAGGGGTCTTCCGATACGCGCCCCGAAGACTTCGCCATGCTTTGCAGCAATTGTCATCCTAAAGTGGACCTAAAGTGCATACAACAACGCCCGCAATGAAACTCAACGCGCTCAAAAAAGTCATTGCAGAAAACACTGACCGCCGACAGGCGAACTGAGCCCTATCGGAAGCGGGTAAGTCCGTGAATAGCTGCCGGCCGCCGCCCGTATCCGAATATTCGCGCACCAACGACACATCTCATAAGACGCTATCCAGATTCCGCGTCGGCCTGAACTAAAAGCCAAGAGCGAGTCAGAGGAAGCTCGGCTTTCATCTCCTCGGGGAAACGATCGTAAGTCCGGAACAACGCTGACAGTACATCGGACTGATCCCATAGCCGAATCTGGAAATGCTTGGTACGCGCCTCAGATTCTGCACTTTTGGTAAAGCCACCCCACGAAACAAGCAAACCTAACTCCGCACTGTAACTCTGCATTGCGCCTTGCAAATTGCGATATACGGCGACATCCGAAGACGCCGTCCCAGATTTAACTTGGACTACCAGTTTTGGACTATCAAGGCCCAAAAAATCCCTTCCCGGCCAGAATATCTACACCGCCATCCGGGCCGGGCGGCGAAACCTTAGTGTTATAACCGTCGGCCGAGAGTATTGCTGCGAGCAATCGCGCCAACCCGTGCCCCGAAAAATGCGACTGGATGTGGCGGCTAATCTGGTCGCTGATGGCAGCTTCTAGATCAGTGCCCGTTATGGCCCCTTGGCTGTCGTCTGACGGTTCGACTTCCAGTGTTGAATCACCGGGGTCAACTTTGCCTTTCATCACAGTTTCGATGCGGGCAAGCGCGTTATTGCGCTTAATCTGGCACACCGTCATGAAGGCGCCAAACGAATGAAGCAAATCTTGCTTGAAAGAAGAACGAGGAACGTCCGGAGCGTTCCAAGTCACTTGTATGGAGTGCTTACCTTCGGGGCGCTCAGGTAAGTATTTGTAGCCCGCTTCCGCAATGCCGATTGCGATCTTGGACTTACCTTTCAACGGCATGACGATAAGGTCGCCCTTTTCAATCCGATGAGCGAAGGCGTACAACTGAGCAGAGCGGTTGATGATAGCGCCATCCAGCGCCCCGGCATCGTTGGAGCGAATCATTTTAGCGATATCTTCACGAGAGCCAGCATGGCCGACGCCTGCTACCTCACTAAAGCCTATCGCAGCCTCACCATTATCAAGGCTAAGTGCCTCGGTTTCGCCGTGCTTTCCTCCGCGAACTAACCATACTTTCATTTTTACTCCAACTCACGGGGTTCTACCCCGTTCTAAAGGACGGATTGTAAAAGTCTGAAAACAGCAGAGTCTGCTTAACGACGCGCCGCCGCATTCTAGGATTATGGAATCGCTCAATGTAGTCAAACTAGGTCCGACTTAGCGACATCCATCGTGCGATATCTGACGTGATGGACACGCCCTCGCTTGAGCATGCCGAAAAGGCATTCGCAACCCGCGTTATCACCGCAATGACCGACGGCGCTCATCGAGCAGGTGAGCGTGCTGTGGTCTTCAGCAGACGCTGATAATCGCCACTGGTGAGCAGGTCAAGAGACCAATACCGCGAAGATACCTGCGGCGCGTGCCTCGTCAGCAGCTGGATCACGATGATTCCTCGGCACTGTAAGAATAGCGACCCGAGATAGTTCATCGTATTGTCGGAACCGAACCTGATCCAAACCAGCGAGACCTAAGATCTGATGATAACCACCTCTTCCCCTGTCGTGCGATCCGTCTGGGTAAAGGCCATTCGAGTCGGTACACCAGCCGCCACATCCAGTTACTACTACGACGACGATGAGGTTCGCCGCCGCGCCGAATTTTCTGAGAAATCCGGTATTCACGAAATACTCACACCGGAAAGCGGGTGCGTCGGAGTGCAGGTGCTTGCACTGGGCGCCGATGCGCAGGCTGTGCTAACGCGATTCGCCCGGGACTATCGGGAAGCCGACTTTCGCTTTGTCGACCCGCCTAATCATCCGAACGTTTGGCCGGACCTGGTCATAGCGATTGGGCATGCGAGCGAGTTGGCGGCAATTTCTGCGCTCGGGCCTTTTGGACCAGCCACGGTCGCGGTTGTTCTGGATGCCGCCGATGCCGATCGACTCACAGCCCTTCGTCCAACGTTGAGTTCATATATCACCCTTTTCCCAGGCGCCGATTCTCACGGAGAGGGTAATGATTTCAAAGCCGCTGACAATGCCTTGGAGATACTTCTTTCATCGACTATCAGGCACGGGATGATCGGGACGGACTTTGCGGACATCCGTCGGGTTCTCGATATTGAGGGCATCGCACATTGCCACGTCGTGCATGGCGCCTGCCTGAAAGATATTCAGGACGTCATCAACGATGCCACGGGCATTTATTCGGCGGATTGGCGGGCTCAAGGCGTACTGGCTTTGCTGATCGGTAGTGCCTACATAGGAATCGACGATTTTCAACATCTCAATGAGCGGCTAACAGCGACGCACGCGTTCGATAACGCCGGCGTACTTGTTACGCTAAAAGAACGAGCAGTTGAGGATTCCGCAGGATTCACCGTGGGAATTGTGACAATCCGCACGATCGCGTATGCGACAACGAGCGATACAGAGTAACCATGCGGAGCGTACTCGCCCCCAAAAAAAATGGATAGGGGTTCGGTGCCAGGCAATCTAGGTCTGTGGATGGCGTCACGCCACCAACGACATTTAACACATAACAGCACCAACGCATTGGCGCTTTTATGACAAACCGCTTATATCCAACGGTCACTTGGCGCAGTCGCGAAGCTCCGCCTTGCCCCTGCCTGCACGTGGTGATGGCTTTTTTACGCCGGCATCGATAACGAAATACCGTGCTAACCGAATGTCTTTCCCGCCGTATTATTTCTATTTGCTTAACGAGCGAGATTCAGAAACGAACCGTAGCCGCCGATAGCACTTAACGAAGCTGAATTCGCATAGATTTCTCGTCAAATTAGGTTCAGAGGCTACGAATGTTGAAAGCGATCGAACACGGCAAGATGGCACGCTGGATCGACGATGAAGGCCAGCAGGTCAGTGCCATCGCGGCGTACCGTGATCATGAGGACCATTTAACTGCGGCAGTTTTCTCACGACTATCGTATCTCCCAACTGATCTCCTTTGGAGAGTTCTTAGTCAAGCCGCTGACGGTGCCCAGAGCGATAGTTGCTTGAGCGCGCGCCCGCGTCTGACTCAAATCGAATTCTGGCCACGGCTAGCAACCGATGACACTCGAGTCGAACCTGACGTGCAGTTGAGCTTCGCGACATTCGAGTTGATCGTAGAAGCAAAGCGGAGAGATGAACGCGAATTGCAAACCCGCCACCAGATTCAGAACGAGGTTCTAGCATTACGTAATGAAGTCGGTGATAGGCGGATCTATTGCCTTTTGGTAAGCGGTCGCTTAGAAGAATCGCTCGACGACATCGAGGGCTTGGCTGGTCTCATGACGACGTCGTGGTTCCGCCTCAGACTGGCAGCCGCAGACGCCCGAGCGGAGCTTTCGTACGGACTCGACCACCATCATTTGCATCGCATACTGTCGGATATCGATAAGGCACTTGCGTTGCACGGCGTGAGGCCTAAACAGCAGATCTCGGATATTGAACGTGGGCTCGAAGACTACCTCTGGAAACAACGGTCACTCGGGATTCTCTGGCCTTCACTGGGATAAAGAAGATGAACAATTCGAACCAAACAATTCGCACGGTACGCGACGCATATCGACTCATTTACGGCTACCAAAATGCGCTGTTACAAATCATCGACAAACTGAAAAAAGCGTTTGATACGCCGACATATTGGAGCTGGGATCCCACGGCGGGTGGACCTCCGCCGACGCGAAGGAAGTGCCCGGTTACCGACTCGGATGGGAGCACCTTCCTGCCGCTGCTTTGGTCGGAGTTCACGTACACGAGCAAACCCCTCGATATGCCGGCACAGTCTGGCGATTACTCGATCTTCATTAGCCACAACGCGGATAGCGATTTTACATCGGAAAACGGTCCCTTAAATACGCTCTCTTCCAATGCGTCAATAGCACCATCGCCCGAGGGTGCGACGAGCGAGTTGTCGGTAAGTGTCGTTGTCAACTTGAGGGGCTCCACGCTTACATGGGACCAGATAGATGGCGCAGTCGATGCAAGCGTTAATCCGTGGGCAGCATTCGAATGCGGAGAGACCTACGATGGCTATATACAGCTTGGGTCTGCGAACGACTGGATATCAGAGCAACCTATAAATCTGGGCAAGCACTCACTCGGCTGTGTATCCTCGGCCCGACCGATGTCGGAACTGTCAACCTACGAAGCCATCGATCAGTTCGCTGAAGCTCTCAAACAGCGTGCGCGCGAATTGGCGGATTGAAGTCTCGGGGCCTATCCGTCGTTTTTTTGAATCGCCACCATAACCATGTCGACGGGTTAGTCTCGAGAGCTTTGAACAAGCATCGTCGTGACGGCCACGAGTGTCTAGGGATCGGGGCCAGTACATAGGGTTGAGCAGAACAACAAGAGACAGCAGTTGAGGAATGAGGATGAATGGGCGCTCTTCGGCATCAGAGAGGGCTAGCCCCCGGCATTCGGCTTCCCCGCGCGAGCGGGGATCGACCCCCGGCAATAGACGGCTTGGTTACGAGTACCCGGGCTTCCCCGCGCGAGCGGGGATCGACCCGAAAGCTCAGCTGGGTGTAGAACACGGCATCGACCCTCGCAAATCAGCGCCACGCTCCCGCAGGCCAAGGGTCGTAGCACAGCTGCGCGGCCAAAAGCGGCGAACGCCGAATGGTCTCAATTTGGTCTCAGTGCTTAGTGGGATGAAACCGAGATGACGTAAGCAACTGATCTTATTGGTGCGCCCGGCAGGAGTCGAACCTGCGACCTCTGGCTTCGGAGGCCAGCGCTCTATCCAGCTGAGCTACGGGCGCGCTGTCAGTGAGAGAGGATACGCATTCGCCCAAGGCTCGTCTATCTACTCGTCTATTGTCTCATCTATTAGACGGCATCATTGATCGTTCACAGGATCCTCAGTCTGGCCGAGCATGGCGCGAAGCGCGGCGACCTGATCGCGATTCTGATCGGGCTTGGCCCGTTCGCTCTTGCCACTGCCGCCGCCGGTAGGCCAATCGATCTCGTCCTTAGGCAATTCCTCCAAAAAACGGCTGGGCATGCTGTCGACGTTCTCGCCCCCGCGACGGCGCTGGCGGGCATAGCTCAGCGACAGACTCTTGCGCGCCCGGGTGATGCCGACGTACAGCAAACGCCGTTCTTCTTCGATCTTGTCTTCTTCCATGCAGGCATGATGCGGCAGCAAGCCTTCTTCCAGGCCGGCAAGAAAGACATGGTCGAATTCCAGGCCCTTGGCGGCATGCAGGGTCAGCAGATGGACCTGGTTCTCGACGTCTTTTTCGCTCTGGTTGGCAAAGTCCATCAACGACAGGCGACGCACCACGTCGTCCAGGTTTGCCGGCGTGCCGTCTCTGTTTTCGTTCATCTGACCGAGCCAGCCTAAAAACTCGTCGACATTCTCGATCCGTTTGCGAGCAGCTCGGGTATTGGCGGCGGTTTCGCGCAGCCAGTTGCGATAGTCGATGTCGTTGATCAACTGCGTCACGAGTTCGCGCGGCGGCGTGGATTCGCTGTCCATGGCCAGGCTGCGCGCCCAGTCGACAAATTCTGCCAGCAGCCGACCGGATCGTTCGCCAACACCACCGGCCAGGCCGATGCCGCGTGCGGCGTCGAACAGGCTGATATGACGGCTGCCGGCGTAGCGACCCAGGGCTTCCAGCGTGGCCGGGCCGATTTCGCGGCGCGGCAGGTTGACTACCCGCAGGAAGGCGGCGTCGTCATCTGGGTTGACCATGAGCTTCAGATACGCGGCCAGATCGCGGATCTCGCTGCGCTCGAAGAACGATCGCCCGCCGGATACGCGATACGGTACGTTGCGCTCCCGCAGGGCCTTTTCGAACGCCCGCGATTGGAAGTTGCCGCGATAGAGCACGGCATAGCCGCCAAAAGGATTGCCGGCGCGCAGCTTGTGCGCCGATATCTCGCTGGCGACCCGCTCGGCCTCGGCGGTGTCGTCGGGACAGGCCAGCACACGCACGCGATCGCCCGGCCCCATCGCACTCCACAAGGTCTTTTCGTAGACGCGCTGCAACGACTGCCCGATCAATCGATTGGCAGCGGACAGTACATTGCCTACCGAGCGATAATTCTGCTCGAGCTTGATCACCTTGAGATGCGGAAAATCGCGCGACAGATCGGCGATATTGCCCGGCCGCGCACCGCGCCAGGCATAGATCGATTGATCGTCGTCGCCGACTACGGTGAACATGGCGCGCACCCCAGCGAGCAGCCGCATCAGCTCGTACTGGGCTGCGTTGGTGTCCTGATACTCATCGACCAGCAAATAACGGAACCGATTCTGCCAACGTTCGCGGGCCTCGGCGTTGTCACGCAGCAGATGCACCGGCACCGCCAGCAGATCATCAAAATCGACCGCGTTGTAGGCTCTCAGCCGGCGCTGATATTCCCCATACGCCTTGGCAATCGGCACTTCGCTGCCCTGGGCACTGGCCAACGCGGCATCAGGCTCGACCAGCGACGATTTCCAGCTGCTGATCGTGGCACGGGCGAGCTTGCGCTGATCGGTATCCTTGCCGATCAGATCGGCCAGCAGCTTGTCGGCGTCTTCGGCATCGAAGATCGAGAACCGCGGCTTGTAGCCCAGTACCGCATGCTCGGCCCGGATCATCTGCAGGCCCAGGCTGTGGAACGTGCTGACCGTCAAGCCTTTGCTGTCTTCGGCCGCAATTAACTTGCCGGCACGCTGCTTCATCTCGCGTGCGGCCTTGTTGGTGAAAGTCACGGCCACAATCCGATGGGCGTCATGGCCGCGCGCAATCAGATGCGCGATCTTGCGCGTGATAACGCCGGTCTTGCCAGAGCCCGCGCCGGCGAGCACCAACAAGGGACCGTCCAGATACCGCATGGCGGCATCCTGCTGGGGATTGAGTTTGGGCTGTGCCATGGGCGCAGGATTTCAGTACCTTATTTCACCTTATTTTACAGTATCAGCGGGACGATAAGCGGTCAGATGCAAGGCGCGTCGCCGCAGATAGACGCAGATGAAGACAAAAAATGAAGAGCAGATAATCAGTACGTTTTTTAATCTGCGTTCATCTGCGTGAATCTGCGGATAAACCGTCTTCTGTCTCAGCTGCGATCCAGCTGTCGATAACCGATCGCTTCGGCGACGTGCGTGCGCTGAATCGCTGTCTCGCCGGCGAGGTCGGCAATTGTTCGGGAAACCCGCAGAATTCGGTGGTAGGCACGGGCAGACAAGCCGAGACGCGCCACGGCTTGCTCCATAATAGTGCGCGCGCTCTTATCCAGGGCACAGACACGTTCGATGCCGGCCGGGTCTAGCGCGGCGTTGTCGTTGTTTTGTCGATCGATGGCCCGCTGTCGGGCCTCGACCACACGGCTTCGGACCGTTGCTGAGTCCTCGCTGGCAGCATCGGCGGCCATCAATACGTCATGTGGGACAGGCGCGACATGCAGATGCATGTCGATACGATCGAGCAAAGGCCCGGATATGCGGCCGCGATAACGAGCGATGCGTTCCGCCGTGCAATGACAACGGCCCGACGCTTCGCCCAGATACCCACAAGGACAAGGATTCATCGCGGCCAGCAGCTGAAAACGGGCCGGGTATTCTGCTTGGCGGGCCGCGCGCGAGATCACGATATAGCCCGACTCCAACGGCTCACGCAGAACTTCCAGCACGCGGCGGTCGAATTCCGGCAGTTCATCGAGAAACAACACACCGCAATGGGCGAGCGTGATCTCGCCCGGACGCGGGGACGAACCGCCGCCGACCAGCGCCACCCCGGATGCGGTGTGATGGGGCGCACGAAACGGGCGGCGTCCCCAGTTACTCGTCTTGAAGCCGCTGCCCTCGATCGACGCCACGGCCGCCACCTCCAGCGCATCGGCCCGGCTGAGCGGCGGCAGCAGGCCGGGCAATCGCGAGGCGAGCATGGTCTTGCCAGCGCCCGGTGGGCCGATCATGAGCAGTGAATGGCCGCCCGCTGCGGCGATCTCCAGCGCGCGCTTGGCCTGCGCCTGGCCGCGTATGTCGCGCAGGTCGGCGCCTTGGGCGAGATCCGGCGGTTCGGCAACCTCCGGCGGCTCTAGCCACAGCGGCTCGCTGCCCGCGCTGCCGGCGACCAGGCTGGCGGCTACATCGGCCAGATGAATCGCTGTTCGCACGCAGCCGGCACCGGCAAGTGCGGCTTCGTCGCCGTTGCTCTCGGGCAACACCAGCGTGCGCGACTGGGCGTCGGCAGCCAGGGTGGCCGGCAAGGCCCCGCGCACCGGTCGCAGGCTGCCCGACAATGACAGCTCGCCTAGAAACTCATAGCGATCCAGCGCGTCCGCCGGTACCTGTCCGGAGGCCGCGAGAATCCCGAGCGCGATTGCCAGATCGAAACGTCCGCCCTCCTTGGGCAGATCGGCCGGTGCCAGATTGACCGTGATACGACGGGTCGGAAACTGATAACCACTGTTGGCGATCGCCGCGCGCACGCGATCCTTGCTCTCCTTGACCTCGGCTTCGGGCAAACCCACGATGGCAAGCGCCGGCAGGCCGCCGGCCAGATCCACCTCGACGGCAACCGCCGGCGCCTCGAGCCCGGTCTGCGCACGGCTGTGCACGGTTGCTAGGGCCATACGGGCCCCGTTTTTCTCCTGATCATCGGTCTCCCCCGCCGCCTGATCTCATTCCCGATGAATCGTCAGCGCTGGCCCGACTTCTCGAGTTCAGCCACTTGTTTTTCCAATTCGACCAGGCGTGCACGCGTGTGGAGCAGCATTTCCCGTGTGGCTTCGAATTCTTCTCGCGGTACCAGATCAAGCTGCGATAACTGGCTCTGCAGAACCGCTCGGACGTTGGCCTTGATCTCATCGGTCAAGGGTCCGACCTGGGGCGGCAACGAATTGGCCAGGCGAGCTGCCATGTCTTCTATCGAGCGCATTGGGGGATTTCCTTAATAAAGGATTGAAAGCTGTTGCCCAGCATGCACGCACCGGCACAAGTGCGCAAAAACATCGCTGCACTATTTTAGAGCAGACAAGCCTTGCGGCCGGGCACCAATACAACTCAATCGCTAGAAATTCCGGCAAGCCATTGTTTTTTCTAAATTGGCACGGTGAATGCTTTACCGCGACGCAAAGACGCTTTTCCATCCGGCGACGATTCGTGACCACCGGATACCTATCGACACGCGTGCCAGGAGATAAAAAATGAAATTAATCGCGGCAGTGATCAAGCCTTTCAAACTAGACGAGGTGCGAGAGGCGCTGTCGGAAGTGGGGGTGCAGGGCATCACCGTAACAGAGGTCAAGGGCTTTGGCCGCCAGAAAGGCCACACCGAGCTCTATCGCGGCGCGGAGTACGTGGTGGATTTTCTGCCCAAGGTCAAGATCGAGATTGCGATCGAGGACACCAACCTGGAGGAAGCCGTCGAGGCTATTTCCAAGGCCGCCCATACCGGCAAGATCGGCGACGGCAAGATCTTCGTCACCGAACTCGAGCAGGCGGTTCGAATCCGCACCGGCGAGACCGGCGAGGACGCGCTCTAGGAAACACGACTTTCGCATTTATACCGGGCAGCACATCGGCGGCAGGATTCGAAGGCTGCCACTCACTGGTTACAAAACAGATTCGAAGTAGCCGCACCTCGCTCCGGGGAATCGGGATCCTGGAGCAGCACGGCATTTTCGACAAAGGACTTGTTTCATGTCTAAGAAATACTTACCGAAACCCGCCTGGCTAGCGGCCGCAGGAATGCTGGCGCTGCCAGGGCTGGCTTTCGCACAGGCGAATACTCCTAGCGTGAATGCGGGCAACACGGCATGGATGCTGACGGCCACCGCGCTGGTGTTATTGATGACGATTCCGGGACTGGCCTTGTTCTACGGCGGCATGGTGCGCGCCAAGAACACGTTGTCGGTATTGATGCAGTGTTTTGCCATCTGCTGCCTGGTCACGCTTATCTGGGTATTGTGGGGCTATAGCGTGGCCTTTGGCGGCCAAGGCGCTTATTGGGGTGGCTTGTCCAAGGCCTTCATGGCGGGTGTCGGTGTAGACAGCGTCTCTGGAACCATTCCGGAAACTGTGTTCTCTACCTTCCAGCTGACGTTTGCCATCATCACGCCGGCGCTGATTGTGGGTGCATTTGTTGAACGCATGAAGTTCTCGGCGATGCTGTGGTTCATCGGCATCTGGGTCACGCTGGTGTATTTCCCGATCGCGCACTGGGTGTGGGGCTCGGGCGGCTGGCTTGGCGGCGATGGCGTACAGGATTTCGCCGGCGGCACCGTGGTGCATATCAACGCTGGCGTAGCCGGTCTGGTCTGTGCTCTGGTTCTGGGCAAGCGCAGTGGCTTTCCGCGCACCATGATGCGGCCGCACAACCTGGGCTATACGCTGGTCGGCGCGTCCATGCTGTGGGTCGGTTGGTTTGGCTTCAACGCCGGTAGCGAGCTGGCCGCGGACGGCGTCGCCGGCATGGCCATGCTGGTGACACAGATCGCGACCGCAGCCGCTGCCCTGACCTGGATGTTTGTCGAATGGGGCAGCCACGGAAAACCCAGCGTGCTCGGTATCTGTTCCGGTGCGGTGGCCGGTCTGGTTGCCATCACGCCGGCCTCGGGTTACGTAGGCCCGATGGGCGCTATCGTGGTGGGCGCCGGGGGCGGTTTCTTCGCTTATTACGCGGTGACAATGCTCAAGACACGCTTGGGCTATGATGACTCGCTCGATGCCTTCGGCGTGCACGGCGTGGCCGGCATTGTCGGTGCGCTGCTGACCGGCGTATTCTCATCCAAGAGTCTGGGCGGTGCCGGATTGTCGGACAACGCCTCGAGCATCATCGGCCAAGTAGGCATCCAGGCGCTGGGCGTAGGCGTGACCATCGTCTACTGTGGCGTCGTGACTTTGATTATTCTCAAGGTGCTGGAAGCCGTGATGGGCCTGCGTGTATCGCCGGAAGACGAAAACACCGGTCTGGATCTCGCACTGCACGACGAGAGCGCCTACGACCTATGAGCCACGACTGGCTGATTCAGAGAACGGCGTCTTCGGGCGCCGTTTTTTCGCGTCTGTCGATCATCGAACCCCGTTCACGGCAGATCGGAATCAACCTGTCCAATCAACACAATGCAACGACAGTTTCGTCTGCACTCATCGCTGCGGTTCCTTCATGATCAAGACTCACCATTGCGGTCGGCGACTCGCCCTTATCCTTCTTGTCTGTGGCCTGCTCGCCAGCCCCGGCGCCTGGGCCCATGCGCCGGGGCCTACCATCAACAAGGCCGATACGGCGTGGATGATGATGGCCACCGCGCTGGTGCTGTTCATGACGTTGCCAGGCCTCGCGTTGTTCTATGGTGGGCTGGTGCGCGTACGTAACGTGCTCTCGATCCTGATGCAATGCTTCACCATTTGCGCCATGGCATCGCTGGTATGGTTTGCCGTGGGCTACAGCCTGGCGTTCACCACCGGCAACAGCTTCATTGGCGGCTTGTCGGCCATGTTCTTCGCCGGTATCAACATCCACAGCGTAACCGGCACTATCCCGACGTCGCTGTTTGCCCTGTATCAGATGACTTTTGCCGTGATTACGCCGGCGTTGATTGTCGGCGGCTTCGCAGAGCGGCTGCGGTTTTCGGCCTTGCTGATGTTCACCTTTGCCTGGCTGTTGCTGGTGTATCTGCCGGTGGTGCACTGGGTATGGGGCGGCGGCTGGCTGGCTCAGCTTGGCCTGCTGGATTTTGCCGGCGGCACCGTAGTACACATTACGGCCGGCGTGGCGGCGCTGGTCGGCGCCTTGGTGCTGGGTCCGCGCGATGGCTTTCAGAAACGTGCGATGGCGCCCCACAACCTCACCATGACCGTATCCGGCGCTGGCATGCTCTGGGTTGGCTGGTTCGGCTTCAACGGCGGCAGTGCGCTGGCCGCTGACGGCCAGGCCGCGATGGCCATGCTGGCCACGCATCTGGCCGCGGCCGCTGGCTGCATGGCCTGGATGTCGGCCGAATGGATACGTTTTGGCAAACCCAGCGTACTGGGCATCGTCACCGGCATGGTCGCCGGCCTGGGCACGATCACCGCAGCGGCCGGCTATGTCGGGCCCGGCGGCGCGGTAGTGATCGGGCTGGCCGGCGGCTGGATATGCTTCGGCGCGACCCTGTTCGTGGAACGCCGGCTACGGATTGATGATTCGCTGGATGTATTCCCCGTGCACGGTATGGGCGGAATCGTCGGCACGCTGGCGGCCGGGATCTTTGCCTCGACCGCGCTCGGGCCTTTTTCGGGCCAGGGTTTTGCCCACGGCATCGACAGCATGGGCATTCAGCTCGGCGTGCAGCTGATCGGCGTGCTGTCGGTTCTGGTCTATAGCGCTCTCGTGACATGGGTCATCCTCAAAGTGGTATCGCTGATCGTCGAACTGCGCATCGCGCGCGACGCTGAGGACATCGGCCTGGATATCAGCGAACACGAAGAACGCGGTTATGACCTGTAGACAGTCATCGCGGCGCGCCTTGATACACGTCAGAAAGTAGCACCTGGTTCGGCAAGAAACCGGTTTCGCCACTGGTTAGAATACCGCTCCGGGTGACCCTCCATTATGCAATGCTAGACTGCGGACATCCGAGCACAGAAGGGAGTTTTGTGATGAAAATGGTGACCGCAGTAATCAAGCCGTTCCGACTCGACGATGTGCGTGAAGCGCTGGCCGAGGCCGGCGTGCACGGCACAACCATGACTGAGGTCAAGGGCTTCGGCCGGCAGAAGGGGCACACCGAGCTCTACCGCGGGGCAGAATATGCCGTCGATTTCCTGCCCAAGGTAAAACTTGAGGTCGCAGTCGAGGACGAACGCGTGGATGCCGTAGTCGAGGCGATCATCGCAGCCGCCAAGACCGGCCAGATCGGCGATGGCAAGATTTTCGTGCAGTCGCTCGACGAAGTCGTAAGAATCCGCACCGGCGAGACTGATCGCGACGCAATCTGACCCACACGATCGACTGGAACAGAGACTCGCGCTGTTCCGGATCGAGGCGCGGGCCGTGGGGGGACATCGGCCCGCAGAACGCTGGACTGAACCGCGGCATGATTGCGCCTGTCTGCCCCTCCCGGCGCGGGCAAGGTTCGGTTATTGCGTGCAATGGCCGATCTGGATCTGCCCCGCAGGCGGCTGCTGGCTTGACGGTATTTCGACTGCAGACATACCACCGTCGCATTGGCGACGACAGGTATCAGATCCTGATCATGTTTCTGATTGCGACCGATACCGGATTTGCCATCGTGGCAGCCGCCGCGCTCGGCGCGCGCCCGCTGTTTGACGACCGCGAGCGACTGCGACTCGATCGGTTGCGCCAGCCCGAGAACTAAGCCTGCGGGCTGAGAAGCCGTCCAACCTGTTCTTGCAGCCGCTGCCACCAGCCTCGCTGCCGCCACGCTTCCAGCTCGACGGCGTCGCAACGGCTTCGATCATGGTCAAAATCGCCGGCCAGCTGGTCAAACAACGGCTGATCGAGCACGGTCACTGCGATTTCGTCGTCCTTGCCCATTGAGCGATGATTGAAATTGGCCGAGCCGATAACCGCCAGCACATCGTCCAGCAGCACGATCTTGGCGTGCAGCATGGTGGGTTGATAGCGATACAGATTCACACCTGCGACAAGCAACCGCTCGTAGGTCGCCTCACCGGCCATCCGCGCCACGCGCGAGTCGGTGTATGGCCCCGGCATCAAGATATCAATCTCCACGCCGCGGCCGGCTGCCTCTTCCAGCAACCCGATAGTAGCTTCGTCGGGTACGAAATAACCGGTCGTGATCCGCAGACGATGACGTGCCAGACTCAATACCAGCCGAAACAGCGTCGCGATATCGCTGTAGTTCACGGCCGCCGACGTCCGGATCACCTGCAACGACGCCTGACCGTCGGCCTGCGGGTCGGGCAACGCGCGAATATCCTCAAAACCGGGCTGGCCTGCTTCAATCCAGTTGGACAGAAACGCCCCCCGCAGACCATCGAGGGCCGGGCCGACGATGCGGAAATGAGTCTCGCGCCATTCATCCGGGTTGCGGGCATCGCCATCCCATTCCGCCGCGATACCCACACCGCCCGTGAAGCCAATCTTGCCGTCCACCATGAGGATCTTGCGGTGCGTACGGTTATCGATTTGCCAGATACGCCAACGGGCCTTCGGACGGAACCAGGCGATTTCTGCGCCCGACGAACGCAGTTCCTCGGCTATTTTCGAGGGCATCTTGTGTGCGCCAAAGGCATCCAGCAGCACGCGTACGTGGACACCGGCCCGTGCACGCTCGGCCAGCACGGCGCCGAAGCGCTCGGCGATCTCGCCCTGCCAATAGATAAAAGTGAGGAAATCAATCGATCGGGTCGCGCCGGCCATCGCATCGATCATCACTGGAAATATCCGTTCGCCGTTGACCATCCGCTCGATATGATTGCCGTCAGTGAACGGCACGCCCAGCGTGGCTTCGAACAGGCGCCGATAACCGGCGGTATCGGCTGGCTGATCCATATCGGATGTCATCGTCGCAGTGTCATGTCTGGGCGTTCGCGCCATGCGAAAAACCATTGAATAGGACCGAACAGTACAACGAACAGCAGCACAAGCAACAACCCCTGGGTAACGGGCTGCTCGATCCAGCGCGCGACATATCGGCCGTAGCCGGTTGCCAGCCGGCCGCGCGGATCGCCTTCGCGGCTGCCGAAGACGACATCCAGTACAAACACACACTGCCATAGCTCACGCATGGCAATGCCGGCTATCCGCCAGCACACGACCGCACTGCTGCGAAAACCACAATTCCGCATCAGCGCACGCAACAATCGGAAATACGGCATCAGCGCGAGGCGCGCCGTATCCCGCTGTCGGGCATAAACGCCCGGCGCCCGCTCGAAGAACATTGATACATCGGCGATATACATGGCCATGAGCAGTGCCATGAGCAGATAACGGGCAAGCGCGCCTTCGCGCTCAAAGCGACGCGCCGAGGTAGTCAATCGGTCTGGTAACAGCTGCCAGTCGCCCGTCTCGGCGATGCGATGTGCAAGCCGCTGGTCTTCCAGAAACTGCAGGCGTTCGTCGTAGCCACCCAGTTCACGAAAATACGCAGCCGGGATCAACACGCCCTGATCGCCGTTGATCGTGTAGCACCGACCGGTAGCGGTCTTGGCCTGCATGAATCGATAGAAGAAACCGTGCGCTGTGTCGCGACGCTCGAACCGCAGCGGCCAATGGCCGGCCACTGGCCGCCGAACAGCGCTCAGACAATCGACCGCCCGCCGCAGTTGATCGTGGCGTGTGAACTGGCTGTCCGCGTGAAGGAAGCAAAGCCAGGTGCCCGTCGCACGAACCGCCCCGGCATTCATCTGGCGAGCCCGCCCCGGCGTTGTCGATACCCAGAGGGCATTCGCCTGTTCGGCGACGTCGCGGCTGTCATCCTGCGAACCGCCGTCGGCCACGATGATCTGCAGGGCCACGTCCTGTTGCGCCCGTAACTGGGCCAACAAGACAGACAGCGCAGGCGATTCGTCGATAACCGGCACGATGACGCTCAACCGCGGCCGCATGTGGTTGATCAGCTGGCCTCGTTTACGACGGCCGTTTCTGGATCCCCCGTCGCGCCGAAACCAGGCAGCCGATCGCGCAGATACGCCGGGATTCTCTGTTCCAGCCAGTAAACCGGCTCGCCGTAGCGACCGGCCGACACAAAGCCAACGTGTCCGCCGTGCTCGGACAGTTCGACGCGAATGGCGTCGGACAGCATGTTCTCGGTTGGCACGATGCCCCGCGTCATGAACGGATCGTCTAGCGCATGGATGATGAGCGTCGGTGTTTTCACGCGCGAGAGAAACGGGCCACTACTGGATCTCGCGTAGTAATCCTCGGCGTCTCGAAAGCCGTTGAGCGGCGCGGTGACCGCGTTGTCGAACGATGGAAAATCGCGCAGTGTCGCCAGATCGTCCAACAGGCGGACCGGCAGCTCGACCGTGTCGGCCTTGGCTTCCAGCATCTCACGCAAGCCATTGATCAGATGCGCCTGATAAACTCGTGACACACCTTGCTGCATCGCCTGGGCACAGGCTTTCAGGTCGTAGGGCACCGAGACAGCGGTCGCGCAGGACAACGGCGAACGCGAGCCCTGCTCGCCCAGATACTTGATCAGCACGTTGCCGCCCAGTGAATAGCCCACCGCAGCAATCGCCGCCTGGGGGAAGCGCTGCCGGATCAGGTCGACGACCTGCGAGAAATCCGCCGTATCGCCCGAATGATAGCTGCGGGCCAGGCGGTTCGGCTTGGACGCACCGCGAAAATGCATCAATAGTCCACGAGCGTCGCAGGCCTGAACCTGGCGCAACAGACCGCGCGCATACTTGGACTCGAGCGACCCATTCAGCCCATGCAGCACGATCACCACCGGCCGATCGGCCGGGCCGGCCTCGCGCTCGGGCAACCACGACAGATCCAGAAAATCGCCATCGTCGAGCTCGATACGCTCGCAGTCGACTGCCAGCTCCGGCGCTGGACGGAACTTGGACGCAAACACGGTCTGAGCGTGCGCATTGCGGAGCCAGAAAGCCGGAACGAAATCGCTGGTCGTCAGCATGATCGGATCGGTGCGCGTTGCCAGCGGTCTTGAAGAGACATCACATCAATAGACTTAATTATATCGAAGGTCGATTCACAAGGTATCAGTGCCCGATTATGTCATCCAGATAACGCGGCCCGAGGTGGCGCATCTGACGCAATATCCAGGCTTTTCGTCCTGCTATGTAAGAACCCGGCGCCGCGGCGTTGTATTTGTCGGGAGCCGGCAGTACGGCCGCCAACGCCGCACACTGGTCGGTCGACAGATGCGCAGCATCGGTGCCGAACAGCTGCTTTGCCGCCGCCTGTACCCCAAAACTGCGGCTGCTGAACTGCGCGATGTTCAGATATACCTCGATGATACGACGCTTGGGCCACAGCAGATCCATCCAGACGGTGATGTAGGCTTCGACTCCCTTGCGGATATAACTCTTGGCCGGCCATAGAAACAGATTCTTGGCGGTCTGCTGGGTAATGGTGCTGGCACCGCGCACCCGCCCGCCATCGGCATTGTGCCGGACCGCTTTTTCGATCGCCGACCACATAAACCCGTGATTGGTGGGAAAGGTCTGGTCTTCGCCGGCGACCGCCGCCAAGGGCATGCAGGCCGCGATATGATCCAGGCCGACCCATTCCTGATGGATATCGGCGTCCGGCGTGTTCTGATGAAACTCCAAGGCGACCCGCGTCATGTAAGCACTGATTGGCGGATTGAATACCCGCAGTACAAGCAGAACGGCCGCCGGCGCGAGTGCAATCGCGACGACGGCCATCAGCACATAGCGGAAAGGTTTGCGAAACAGAAAACTCAATCGCTGCTGCTGCTCGAGTTCGCGCCAGTATTCGGATTCGGGTTGTTGTAGTCGCCGCCGTTGTAACGACCGCCGCTCTGTTGGGTGTTTGCACTGCCCGAGGACTGGCCGTTCGTCTGGTTGCTGCCCTGGTTACCTGACTGCGTCGCCGGCTGGTTATAGTTACCCGATCCAGCGCCCTGGTATCCCGACGGCGTGGAACCGGCTGGTGAACCGCTATTTTGCTTGACAGTCACGCCGCCGCCGTTGCTGTCGTAGGGATGGGTCTGCCCGTCGCCCTGTGGCTGATTGGCTGACTGCGAGGGAGTCTTTCCGGTTGGAGCCTGGCTGTCCTGCTGACCGTTGGTGTTCGAGCCATAGTTGAACTGGTCCGACGACGCCGGCATGTAGCGCTGCAAGGTATAGACAAAGCTCTGGCCGGCCTTCGGCAACGACGAGTCGTTGCTGGTCTGGAGAATTGTACTTGCCTTGATTCCAGCCTGGTTGTAGAACAACCAGTTCGCATCCTTGTCGATGCCAATCCGTGCGCCTTGCACGGAAACACCCGCAAACAGACCGCGTGAGCGCGAATACGAATAGACTTCGGCGTTGAAATCGAGGTTGGTCGAGGCAGCCACGCTGCGTCCCACCGGACCCGCTGCCACGGAGGCATCGCCACCCAGGCTGAACTGGCCGTCGGCAATGCGATCCACGCTGCGCCGGCTCTTGAACACCAGAATGATATCGGTGGAGGACACGCCGGCCTGGAAGCCGACCGAGCCCCCCGTCAGCGTAATGAACGTCGGATTGGACCACTTGCCATCGGCCGTACGTACCGACAATACGCCCTTGCCACGTTGTATACCGCCGATGAAGCCGATCTTGAATACGCTCGGGATAACGGCGATGCCGTAGGCCTGTCGCAGCAACGCCGAGGGAATCTTGTTCTCGGGAATATTGACGAACTGCTGGAGCACGCTGGTCGCGTCGTCCAGCTTCTGCTCCGGCGCGTTCTCGGCCAGCGCGCTGGTCGTCACTGTCAGCATCATTACCGCAACCAGCGCGGTCATCCATCGTTTCATACATCGTCCCCTGGGTTGGATCGGGTCGACCGGCGATTGTCGATCGGATAATCATCACCTGCTGTCAGACCATCGTGCGGTGCGTCGGTTCACTCACGAAACCTTGCTATTCCGCTCGATCTATCCCTGCCCTTCCATCAGGGATTTCTGCACCGAGATCGGCTGTTCGCCGACCGCCGGCACTACCCGCTCGTAGCTCCCGTCGGGACACAGCAGCCACGCGCTGCTGTTGTCGGCAAGATTGAGCGCCAGCTCACGCTGGACGCGATCATATAACGCAGGGCGGGTCACGGGAAAGCAGGTTTCCACGCGCCGGAAGAAATTGCGCTCCATCCAGTCGGCACTGGCCAGATACAGTTCAGGCGCGCCATTGTTGCCGAAATGAAACACCCGCGTATGCTCCAGAAAACGGCCCACAATCGAGCGCACACGGATATTGTCGGATACGCCGGGCACGCCCGGACGCAGGCTGCAGATGCCGCGCACAATCAGGTCGATCTGTACGCCTGCGCTGGAGGCCGCGTACAAGGCACGAATCACCTGCGGCTCGACCAGCGAATTCATTTTAGCCACGATCCAGGCCGGCCGCCCCGCCTCCGCGTGCTCTGCCTCACGAGCGATCTTGAACATAATGGCATCGTGCAGCCGAAACGGCGCGTCCAGGATGCGCGCCATGCCGGAGACCTTGCCCAGGCTGGTCAGCTGTAGAAACATCTCGTGCACGTCGTTGGCCAGATCCTCGTCGCAGGAGAACAGGCCATAGTCGGTATATAGACGCGCGGTCTTGGGATGATAGTTGCCGGTACCCAGATGGACATAGTTGTGCAATCCGTCGGGTTCACGGCGCACCACCAGCGTCATCTTGGCATGGGTCTTGTAGCCCACCACGCCGTAGACCATATGCGCGCCGGCCGCCTGCAGACGGTTGGCAAGCTCGATGTTGTCGGCCTCGTCGAACCGCGCCCGCAGTTCCACCACCACGGTCACTTCCTTGTCCGCTTTGGCAGCCTCGACCAGTGCATCGACGACCGCCGATTGCGGCCCGGTGCGATACAGCGTCTGCTTGATCGCCAACACCTTTGGGTCGGCGGCAGCCCGGCGCACGAAATCGACCACCGGCAGGAAAGAGTCGTAGGGATGATGCAGCAGCACGTCGCCACCGCGGATCTCGGCAAACAGATCGCCGGCCGGTCCGAGTTCGCTTGGCAGGCGAGGCGAATAGGCTGGGTACTTGAGATCCGGGCGATCCACGGTATCCAGCAACGACAGCAGGCGATTGACGTTCACCGGCCCGTTGACCTGATACAGATCGTCTCGTCCAAGCACGAATCGTGACAACAGGTAGTCACACAGGTTTTTCGGGCAGTTGTGCGCTACCTCGAGACGCACGCAATCGCCGTAGCGGCGGCTTGGTAGCTCGCCTTCCACCGCACGCAGCAAATCTTCGACTTCTTCCTCGTCGACAAACAGATCGGAGTTGCGCGTCACCCGGAACTGATAGCAGCCTTCAGCGCTCATGCTGGGAAACAGATCGCCGACGTGCGCATGGATGATCGACGACAGAAACACGAAGTCGTGGGTATTGTCGCCGGTTTCTTGTGCCGGCAGTTGAATAATGCGGGGCAGCGCCCGCGGCGCCTGCACCACGGCGTGCTCGATATTGCGGCCGAATGCATCCTTGCCGTTCAGATCGACAATGAAATTCAGTGACTTGTTGAGAATACGCGGGAATGGATGAGCCGGATCCAGACCCAGCGGACTGATTACCGGCAGCAGTTCTTCCTCAAAATAATTAGCCAGCCAGGCCTGCTGTTTCGCGTCCCACTCAGCACGTCGCAAAAACCGAATGCCCTCGCCTTCCAACGCCGGAATGATTTCGTCGTTGAGTGTCTGGTACTGCTTGTCGACCAGCGTATGGGCGCGCTGGCTGATCGCCTTCAGTACCTCGCTGGGCGTGCGGTTATCGGCCTCGGTGGTGGCGTTGACCAGATCGGCTTTCTGTTTCATACCCGCGACACGAACTTCGAAGAATTCGTCGAGATTGGTCGACGAGATACACAGAAACTTCAGCCGTTCGAGCAGCGGCAGCCGGGAATCGCGTGCCTGTTCGAGCACGCGGTCGTTGAATTCGAGCAGCGACAGCTCCCGGTTGATATAAAGCTCGGGGGCATGAAGATCGCGCGGGCTCGTATCTTCGGTCTCGGTATGAATAGCAGCAGTCATGCGAGGTAGCACCTTTTTTCATCTGATTTTACGGCATCAGCGAGACGATAAGCGGGCCATGACGACTTCGGCAGGCTCTGATGATGCAAAATGAGATGGAACAAGATACAAGACTCCTGCAGCGGTGACGGGCATTATGCTCGCCGTGAATAGCAAGACTACATGATGGATCCATGACAGCTTCTGTGAACCTGCTGACTTATCATCACATCGATGCCTTCACCGATCGTCCGTTTGCGGGCAATCCGGCAGCGGTCTATGTGCTGGATGAATGGCTGCCGGACGAACGGCTGCAGGCAATCGCGGCCGAGCATAATCTGTCGGAAACCGCGTTCGTGGTGGCGGGCACGCCCGCGTATCATGCGCTGCGCTGGTTCACGCCGGCTTGCGAAGTCGAGCTGTGCGGGCATGCGACGCTCGCCAGTGCGCATGTCCTGATCCGCCACCTCGGTCATGTGCCACCGCTGACGTTTTCCACTCGCTACTCAGGAGATCTGGACATCGATGAGGTCGACGGTTTCATCTGGATGGATTTCCCGGGCGCCACCACCCAGCTTCTGAATGACGATACGGCCACGCTCGATCGCGCGCTTGGCGCTCGCCCAGACCGCTGGTTGTATTCACCAGCCGCTAACCTGGCGGTGTTCGAGCATCCAGATCAGGTCGCCGGATTGACGCCGGACATGCGCGCGCTGGCCCAGCGCTCGGATCGGGACCATCGCCTGCTGATCGCCACGGCTCCGGGCAGCAACGGCCCCCACGATTTTGTCTCGCGCGTGTTCGCCCCAGGGTTCGGCGTCGACGAAGACCCGGTCACCGGCTCGGCCCACTGCACGTTGGCGCCCTATTGGGCAGAGCGGCTGGGCAAGACCGAACTCGCCGCGCGCCAGATTTCCGCGCGCGGCGGCGAACTCGTCTGCCAGGTCGTCGACCAGCGCGTCCGCATCGGCGGCCAGGCTGTCACGTTCGCGAGCGGCACCACCCATATTCCAGAGGATGCGCCCACATGGTCCGTTTGACGCTGATCGCGGCCGCCGCCTATGGCGGGCTGGCCGTCTGTCTGGGCGCCTTCGGCGCCCACGCCCTGTCGTCGCGCCTGTCACTGGAGATGCAGGCGGTCTGGCACACCGCAGAGCAATATCAGTTCTATCACGCGCTTGCCCTGCTGGCGCTTGGTCTGCTCATGCGATCCGGCTTGACCGGCACCGCGATGACAACCGCGGCCTGGTGCTTCATCGCCGGCACGATGATTTTTTCCGGGAGCCTCTACGTGCTGGCCGGATCAGGCATCAGAATTCTCGGGGCGGTCACGCCGATCGGCGGCGTATTGCTGATCGTCGGCTGGATTGCCCTGCTGATCGGTGTCTGGCGCGGCGCCCACTGATCCGTCAGCAAGCGTCGCCGATTATTTTCCCAGACAGCGCGGCTCGTTTTCGTCATGCATATTCTGCTTTCCGTGCTCGATATCGTCGGCACCTTTGTATTTGCGATCAGTGGTGCGATGGCCGGCGTCTACAAGCGACTCGACATGTTCGGGATTGCCGTGCTCGCGTTCGCAACCGGCACCGTCGGCGGCATCTTCCGCGATCTGTTGATCGGCGCCGCGCCGCCGCTGGCGATCAGCGATCCTCGCTATGTCGCCACCACCATCGTCGCTTCGATCCTGGTGTTCTACGGCCATCGTTTCTTTGAGCGGATCGAGCGGCCGGTAGCCATCTTCGATGCCGCCGGCCTGTCGATGTTCGCGGTTACCGGCAGCGTGCGGGCGCTCGATTTCGGCGTGCCACCGGTCATGGCGGTGCTGCTCGGCATGCTTACCGGGATCGGCGGAGGCATGGTGCGCGACATTCTGCTAGCGCGCGTACCCGCCGTGCTGCAGCAGGTCGAGATCTACGCCGTGGCCGCGCTCGCTGGCGCGGGCCTGGCGGTGCTCGGCGTCGAATTGTCGTGGCCGTTCGTGCCGACCGCACTGGCGGCAGCCGGACTGTGCTTTTTCATACGCTTCATGGCGCTGCGCCGCGGCTGGCGTCTGCCGGGACCGCGGCTTGATAAATGATGCCGGGATGCATGGGTACCGCTTGATATGTCGCAAGGCAAGACAGAAATTTCATCCGCAAGCGAACGCCAACGCAACAAGCTGCGAAACGCGAACGCGCGTAGCCGACGCTAAGACACAAATTGAAAATACTTTATCCGCAATCCGACGTAGGCAGAGCGCAGGCTGGCGGCTGTGCATCATCCTTCCTGCCGAACCGGATCCGATCGATCAACGCCACGCCGACCAGGTCGCCGGTGACGTTGATCTCGGTCGCCCCCATATCCACCAGCGCATCGATCGAGCTCAGCACCACCGTCTCGATCGGCAATCCAACCTGGTAAAAGACCGTGGCGATCATCACGATGCCGGCACCGGGCACGCCGGCGGTGCCGATCGATATCAGCGTGCCAACGACCACGATCTCGGCAAGCTGGCCCCAGCCAAGACTCACGCCAACGACGTTGGCGGCGAATACCGCCGAGACCGCGATCCGCAAGGCCGCTCCGTCCAGGTTGATCGTTGCTCCCAGCGGCAGCGCAACGCCGTGAATTGAGCGCGACAGGCCAAGCCGATCCGCTGCTGCCATCGTCACTGGCAACGTGCCACTGCTGCTCTGGGTCGCAAAAGCGGTAACCATTGGCGTGCGGGCGCTGGCAAAGAAGCGCCTCAGTCCGACGCCGAACGCGGCCAGAAGCAGCATATAGAACAGCAGCTGCCCGGCTAGCCCCAGATAAAGCGCGCCGACCATGGCAGCCAATGAAAGCAAAGCATCGACGCCTTGGGTAGATATGGTGTGCGCAACGATCGCCAGGATCCCGAACGGCAGCACCTCAAGCACCCACGACATGATCCGCAGCGTGGCGGCTTCGAGCCCCGCGATGCCTTGATACAGCGCCTCGGCCGGCGCCTTGAAATCTCCACTGCCGGCCCGCAGAACCACGATTGCCACGCCGAACACGATCGAGGTGAACAAAACCGCCAGCATGTTGAGGTCGGCGAAAGCCGAGACGATATTCTCGGGCACGATCGACATCAGCACATGGGACAGCGGCGGCGAGTCAGGTACGTCGACCGACGCCGCCTGGTCCAGCGTGAAGCCCGTGCCTGCTGCAGGCGGTTACGCCCAAGGACGAGCGAACGATAGTAATCCGTTAAGATACGCCTATCCAGTCGGGCAGAACGCTTTACGACACATACAGATCGCGGCAAGCTCGATCAATCGACAGTGCTCAATCACGGACCACGCGCATGGCCGACTTTTCAAACTCGCCGACATGAAGACCGAAATAGCGCTGCGGCGCCAAGGTGCGCTGCGCGTCGCCCGCCTGCTTGACGACGGCGTGATACATCATCCGCTCAAGCTGGAACGCGTGAACACCTATGAAGGCACCCACGACGTACACCCGCTGATTCTGGGCCGCAGCCAGACCGGCATCCGGGCGTTTCAATAAGCCATGGCTGAGAGCCCAACCACACCGCGGCCGCTGGACGGCATACGCGTACTCGATCTGTCGCGGGTGCTCGCTGGGCCCTGGTGTACCCAGCAGCTCGCCGATCTTGGCGCAGACGTCACCAAGATCGAGCGCCCCGGCCGCGGCGACGATACCCGGCAATGGGGTCCGCCCTGGCTGAAAAATACCGATGAATCGGCTTATTTTCTCAGCGCCAATCGCGGCAAGCAATCGGTCTGCGTTGATTTTGCCCAACCGGAAGGTCAAGCGCTGATTCGACAGCTGGTCGCCGACAGCGATGTCCTGGTCGAGAACTTCAAGGTCGGCCGCCTGGCGGCTTACGGGCTGGACTATGCGTCGCTGCAGGCGATCAATCCGGCGCTCATCTATTGCTCGATCTCCGGCTTTGGCCAGAACGGCCCCTATGCGCATCGTGCCGGCTACGATTTTCTGATCCAGGCCATGGGCGGGCTGATGAGCGTGACCGGCGAGCCCGGGGGCGAACCGATGAAAGCCGGCGTCGCGTTTGCCGATATCTTCACCGGGCTGTACAGCGCCAACGCCATCCTGGCCGCACTGCACCAGCGGCGCATCACCGGGGCTGGCACCCATATCGACATGGCGCTGCTGGATGTACAGATCGGCGTCATGGCCAACCAGGCATCAAGCTATCTCACCACCGGTAACAACCCGCCGCGGCTCGGTAATGCCCATCCCAGCATCGTGCCCTACCAGGTGTTTCCGACCGCCGACGACGAGATGGTCATCGCGGTCGGCAACGATGGCCAGTTCCAACGCCTGTGCGACGTACTGGCCTTGCCGGAGCTGGCCAACGACCCACGCTATGCGACCAACGCCGGCCGCGTCGAGCACCGCGATACCCTGATTGCGCTCCTGAGCGAGCGCCTGAGTGAGCGCGACCGAACGGACTGGCTGCAGCGCATGGAAGCCTCCGGTATTCCCTGCGGGCCGATCAACAATCTGCAACAGACCTTCGATGACCCGCAGGTCCAGGCCCGGCAATTGCAGATCCGCCGACACCACGCCAGCGGCCAGGACATCTCACTGGTCAGCAATCCCATCCGGTTCGACGACAAGAATCTGAACGCAGACAAACCACCGCCGCGTCTGGGCCAACACACGACTCCGGTACTGACCGAACGGCTAGGACTGGACGAAGCCACGCTCGCCGACCTGCGTGCCCGCGGGGTAATCGACGATTACCACTAGGGCCTGTCACGCTTGCCCAGCCGACGTATTCTCAGCTCCAGATCTGCTCGTACAGCTGGATAAGCTCTGCCTTGTCGGGCACACGCGGGTTATTGCCGGGCGAGCCAGACGCCAGCGCCTGATCGGCCATCGTTGCAATCACTTCAAAATAGCGATCCTTGTCAATGCCGAAGTCGCGCGGGCTGGGTACTTCCAACTCGCGATTGAGCGATTGCAACTCAGTCAATAGATGCCGGGTGGCTTGATCATCGCTATCAGCGACTTCGGCGACGCCGATGGCGCGGGCACAGGCTGCGTAACGCGCTTTGGCCGATTGAATCGAGAACTCGGTGACGGCTGGCAACAGCATGGCATTGGACATGCCATGCGGCACATGGAAAAAAGCGCCGATAGGACGACTCATGCCGTGCACCAGCGCGACTGAGGCACTGGAAAACGCGAGCCCGGCGAGCGTCGATCCGAGCATCATCGACTCGCGTGCCTGTCGATTTCCGGGCTGGTGATACACCGTTCGCAGGTTCGGGCCAATCAGGCGCATGGCAGACAGCGCATGCTGATCGGAAAACGCGTTGGCTTTCTGACTGACATAGGCCTCCATCGCATGCGTGAGCGCATCGATCCCCGTGTCGGCGGTCACCCGTGCGGGAACCGACAAGGTCAACTCATAGTCGATGATCGCCGCGCGCGGCGTGAAGCCGATGCCCACACACAACATCTTCTCGTCGACCGTCTCGTCGTCAGTGATGATCGTGAAACGGGTCGCCTCTGAACCGGTGCCGGCCGTCGTCGGAATCGCAATCAACGGCAGCCCGACCTGGCCGGCCTGGGCGGGAAACTTGTAATCGCGTATCACGCCGCCGAAATGACCCAGGACGCCAATCGCCTTTGCCGAATCAATCGGACTCCCCCCGCCCAACGCGATCAGGCTGTCATAGGGGCCGTTCGCAGTGCCTTTCTGCATCGCATCGACCCCTGCCATGATCGATACTTCTGTCGGCTCGGGCACGGTATCAGCGAAGATTCCGTAGTCGATACCGGCTTCCTGCAACAGGGTTTCTGCGCGCTCCACGTAGCCCAGCTTGACCATGGTCGGATCGGTGATGATCAGCGGTCGCGTTGCGGCCAGTGCCGATAACACGTCGGCAAGTCGGTCGATGGCGCCACCGCCAATTTCCATGATCTGTGGCATCAGTACATTATTCGGCATGATTCTTACTTCTCCTCAATGGCGCCGCTGCTTGGCGCGATTTTCCTGGACATTATGTTTTCGACTCTGACTACTGCAACAGGCTCGGGGTCGACGTAGCGGCGCTATTCATGTTGGCAGATACTCCCGGCTCCAGCTCTCGGAAGCAATACCGGCCTCGATCAATCGGTCGACTTCCTCTTCGCTGTAACCGATTTCCTGCAGCACGCTTCTCGTCGAGGCACCGTATTTTTCTGCCGGCGTCATCGGATAGATCTGCGCACGTCGTGGCCGGACCGCGTAGGGATCGAGCTGGGTCACGACGTGGCCGCTGGGATGATCTTCATAGATCGTGAATGCGTAGCTTCCCTGGTCGATGCCAACCGTGCCGTCGTACGGCCGCGA
Organism: Salinisphaera sp.; assembly: GCA_027858915.1. Lineage (GTDB taxonomy): Bacteria > Pseudomonadota > Gammaproteobacteria > Nevskiales > Salinisphaeraceae > Salinisphaera. The sequence continues at coordinate 10,197 of JAQIBT010000090.1, read as the reverse complement.
ATTGTAGGAGCGCAGCGTCTCCAGGTTCTCGCACACGGCTGCGCCGATGTCGGCGGCTTCCAGCCGTTCAACCCAATCGGTGGCACGGGCGGTGAGAAACTTCGGCGCCAGAAAAGCAGCCCGACCTTCAGGATCGACCCTCGACAGGCCTTCCAGGCCGGCAACGTTGTCGAATTTTTCAATATCGTATTCGTAGGCGCTGACCAGCAGGAATCCGTCGGAAGCGGCATAGAAACGTGACAGGCTGTCGTAGCCGGTAGCGTCCCGGCCCGAGGGTTCGTCGAACAACCCACGGCGTTGGTAGTCGTAGCAGTAAGGCACCTGAGCCAGCCCGCTCAATGCAGACAGTGACGTCTTGACACGGCTCACGCGGCCGGTCTTGAGCTTGCGGTACAACGCGGTGGCTACCCCCAGCGAGGCGCCAAAACCACACATGACATCGATCGTGCCGACATGGGCATGCTCTTCCGGGGTCTCCATACTGCCGCCGAAGCGCAACATGATGCCGGTAGTGGCCTGGACCAGATCGTCGTAGCCCAGATAATTAGTGCGCGGCCCCGGGTTGACGCCGCTGAAGCAGTCCATCTGGCAGAAGATGGCCTCTGGATTGATGGCCTTCATGGCTGGCTCGGTCAGGCCCATGCGCTCGACCTGCTTGTCGGTGGCGTTCCAGACCACGACATCGGCCGTCTTGAGCAGGGCCTCGAATATCTTGCGGCCTTCGGGAACGTTGATGTCAGTCAGCACCGAGCGTTTGGAGCGCATGTGCGTCAGCCCGAAGATCACCGTGTTCCAGCAGTCGTAGAACGGCTTGGACGGATCGATCTTGATCACTTCCGCGCCAAAACGTGCCAGATAAGCGACTGAATGCGGCCCGGCAATCACGTTGCACAGATCCAGGATGCGTACGCCCTGCAGCCAGCCGTCGCGCGCATTCTTTGCGCGCACGCGCGGAAGCTTGCTTTCAATAGAAGCCAGGGCATCGAGGGCCTGGCTGAACTCGACCCAGCGACGCGGTTCCGGCGTGAGCATCTCGCTGCCGCTATCGGCAAACCAGATCACCGGTCCCGGCTGGATCATGGTGTCGTACTCGGGATCCTCGACCTCGATCATCAGGCCGGCGGTTTCTGCATGATCGTCGTGAATCCATTCCTGGAGCCAGCGCTGCGGTGCGCCCGGGAACTTGCCACGCCCGAAGATCTTCTCCCACTCCTTGGAGGTACGGGTCATGAAAACCGCTTTCATGCGCGCCGCGATATGGTCGGCCCAGGCCTTGGGCAACGGATAGACGCCCAGAGACATATCCGACTTCCATTCGCTGGTCGGCAGATAAGTGTCGGGCTCTTCCCGCATGCCCTCGGCGACCAGTTCGTCGTAGAGTCCCAGTCTCTGCAGGCAACGCTTGGCGTGGTCCCGGTGGCTTGGGCAGACCACGTAGAACATGCGGCCGTCCTTGCACTTGTAACTGCGATAGAACGGGTCCAGCAGCTCCTGCAGTTCGTCGTAGCTGAGATTCATCGGCAGGCCTTCAATTCGGCGCCGTTCTATTTCTTTCTCGCGCTGCGTCTTGTATCGCTCCGGCAAATCTTCAATCCGGATCGAATTGTAGGACAGCCCTTCCATCAGAGCACAGACCAGAGGCACTTCGATCTGATCACCCAGGCCGGTTCGCTCGCGTGCCTGCAATGCCAGCACCACCGACGAGGCCGCCAGCATGGTGCCGTAGGCCGAGGCCAGCGGCAGCGGCGAGAACGACGGGTTGATACCCATCAGCACCCGGTTCAGGCCCATATCCGTGAATACGCCCGAGTTGGCCGCAATCACACTTTCCAGTGCCCGCCAGTCACGGCGCAGCGCGTCGTTGGATGCAAAACCGGGAATCGACAGGGTAATCAGCTCCAAACGCTGTTCCCGCAGGGCAGCGAAATCGATGCCTAGGCGCTGCATGACATCCGGGCGGAAGCTTTCTATGACGATATCGGCTTCCTCGATCAGGGCCAGCGCCTGATCGAGGCCTTCCTCACGCTTCAAGTCAATCGATACGATCAGCTTGTTGCGATTGAGCGTGGCATTGGCTGGCGTCTTCCACAACGGACCGCCCGGCGGATCCACATGGACGACCGTCGCGCCAAGGTCGCCCAGAATCATGGCCACGGCCGGGCCGGCCATATACTGGCCGAAGTCGACCACCTTGACACCGATCAGCGGAAGTTGAGATGTGGGGTTCAGAGGCATGCTGCGACTCCTCGAGACGAGGTTTTTGAGCGGGGGCTTGTAGACAGATGAGGCATGACCTGCCGGTCAATGCGTATCTCGGTCCTCGACATTTTCCAGTACCAGTTCAGTCTCTTTTCTGAAATCCCGACGCAGCCAACGCATCAGCGAGCAACTCAAGATGACCAGCACCGGAATCATGGGCAGGGCCACCACGATGGTCGAGGTCTGTACTTGCTTGAGTCCACCCAGCTTGATCAGCGCCACGCCGACGCCCGCAATGAGAAAAGCCCAGATCAGCCGCAGGGAGCGCTTGGGCTCTTCATAGCCCGACAGTTTGGTCGATGTGACCGAAGCCAGCACATAGGCAGAGCTGTCGAGCGTAGTCGCCAGAAAGATGAAGCACAGAAGAATAAACAACGCCGTGACGACACCGGGCATAGGCAACGTCTGCAAGATCGCCTGGACCGCCCCCGGAATGCCGTCGTTTTGCAGGATGGACGCGATATCGAGAACGTGACTGGTCTGCAGTTGCATGGCATAGCCGCCCCATACGGCAAAGAACATCCAGCAACCCAGCGAACCGAATACCAGCTCGGCGATGATCAGCTCACGAATCGTACGGCCACGAGAGATACGTGCAACAAACAGGCCCATCATCGGCGCGTATGCAATCCACCACGCCCAGTAGAAGACCGTCCAGTCCTTATAGAACGAGGAGCCGCCGAACGGGTCGGTCCAGGTGCTCATGCGGACAAAATTGAATAACATCTTGCCGAAACTGTTCACCCACGCATCCATCATGAATACCGTGTTTCCGGCGATAAACACGAAACCGAGCAACAGCGCGGCGAGGAAGATGTTGATATCCGAAAGTATCTTGATGCCCTTCGCCAAGCCGAACCAGACGCTGCCTGCGAACATTGCGGTCCAGACTACAAGCACGCCCATGTCCAGTGCGAAGGAAGGCTCGATGCCCAGCAGGCCGCTGGTCAACCGAGAGACAAGCGGCACCGCCAGCCCCAGAGACGTGCCGACGCCACCAACGATCCCGAAAACGACGACGGAATCCAGTAGTACACCCCACCATCCATCGGCATGACGACCGAGCACGCCGCGAGACGCGACAGACAGACGTACGCCCGGGCGTTTGTGGACATACATGGAATAAGCGATGGGAATCGCCGGAAGGCAATAGAACGCCCAGGGCGTCAACCCCCAGTGGAACTGGCCGTAGGTCAGTGCCCATTCGGCGGCTTCATTGCTGAACGGCTTGGCCCCGAACGGCGGGCCCTTGAGATAGTAGATGGGCTCTACCCAGGCCCAGTTGACGATCGCGATGCCGATACCGCCGGCAAAGATCATGGCCACCCAGCTGAAGTAGGAAAATTCCGGCTTGTCTTCCGGCCCACCGAGACGGACATTGCCAAACCGACTGACCGCCAGCCCGATCAGGAAAACCACAACACTCAGCCCAGCGGCCAGATACAGCCAACCAAATTGGTTGGTCGCAAATGCGAACGCCGCATTGACAACCTTGGTTCCCGAATCTGGGAAGATGATAAGAGGCACCATCAGCGCGACAATCACGAAAACCGATGGTATGAATACTCTGAGGTCGAGGCTATCGCCTCTTTTTTGTGATGTGTTCAAGGTCTCCTCCTTCTTTTTGTCTTGTTTTTTATGATTCCGGGCTGGCGAATCCAATGGACGCCAGATTTGTATTAATCAAATACAGCCTAGACTTGAAAATAATGTTGCCGACGCGAATGGATTTAGCACTTGCTGAAAAGACGACACCAATCGTGCGCTCGACGATCGGACCCCATGCTTCAGTCAAGCGCAGCGCAGAAACGACCAAATCACTTCGAATCCCTAGCCGTGCCGGCCTCGATACACCGAGGCCGGCCCGGCTGGATGGCTACTTCGCCGTAGGCATCGCGAACTCTGCGCCGGCATCGATCGAATCCGACCAACGCTGCATTATCGACTTCTGCTTGGTATAGAAACGCACGCCCTCTTCTCCGTAGGCATGCATATCGCCGAACAGCGAACGCTTCCAGCCGCCGAAACCATGCCAGGACATTGGCACCGGAATCGGCACGTTGATGCCGACCATACCCACCTGGATACGGCGACCAAACTCGCGTGCCACGTGGCCGCTTTCCGTGAAGCAGCTCACGCCATTACCAAATTCGTGATCGTTGATGAGCTCAATTGCCGTCGCGATGTCGGGCACCCGGACACAGGCCAGAACCGGGCCGAAAATCTCTTCCTGATAGATCTTCATATCCGACGTGACATGATCGAACAGCGTGCCTCCCATCCAGAAACCGTCACCACATCCGTTGCCAGCGCCAGCGCTGTCAAAGCTGCGGCCATCCACCACCAGTTCTGCGCCTTCGTCGACGCCCTTGGCGATATATTCAGTAATGCGTTGATGGGCCTGCGCGGTCACGATGGGACCCATCTCGGCGTCGTTTTCCAGACCATTTTTTATCGTCAGAGATTTGGCACGCTCGGCCAGACGCGGCACCAGCGTGTCGGCGACGTCGCCGACCATCACGGCGACGCTGATCGCCATGCAGCGCTCGCCTGCACTGCCATAGGCTGCACCGATCAGCGCATCAACCGCCTTGTCGAGATTGGCGTCGGGCATAACCACCAGATGGTTCTTGGCGCCACCGAGCGCCTGCACGCGTTTGCCATGCTGAGCCCCACGCTGGTAGATCTTGTTTGCGATAGGCGTAGACCCGACAAACGACAACGCCTTGACATCCGGATGATCAATCAATGCCTCGACTGCCACCTTGTCGCCCTGCAACACGTTGAACACACCCTCCGGCAAGCCGGCTTGCGTAAGCAGATCAGCCATCAGCAGCGACGCGCTCGGATCGAGCGGGCTCGGCTTGAGCACAAAGGTGTTGCCTGCCGCGATTGCGACCGGGTACATCCACATCGGCACCATCACCGGGAAATTGAAAGGCGTTATGCCGGCCACAACGCCCAACGGTTGACGCATCGTCCAGTTGTCGATTCCGCGGCTGACCTGTTCGGTGTAGTCGCCTTTCAACAGCTGCGGAATGCCACAGGCGAATTCCACGATATCGATGCCGCGGGCGACTTCTCCCTGTGCATCGCTAAAGACCTTGCCGTGCTCGAGAACAATCGCCCGTGCCAACTCATCTTTATGTGCGTTCAGTAATTCAAGAAACTTGAACATGACGCGAGCCCGCCGGATCGGCGGCGTATCGGCCCAGCCTGGGAATGCCGCCTTGGCGGCAGCCACGGCAGCGTCCACGTCGGCAGCGCTGGCGAGCGCCACGTCACCACTCACCTGCCCCGTTGCCGGGTTGTATACCGGCTGGGTGTTGCCACCATGCCCGTTGGACATTAGTCCGTTGATATAATGACCGATGCGGTTTTCGCTCATCCTGCTCTCCTTCCGATGTTGTCAGACCGTTTGCAAAGCCCGTATAAAGCGCATTTACAACGGTTGCGTTTGATCAGATTAGCGAGCTGCGGTCAAGGATCAATTGATAAAAACAAAATTCTCTTATAAATTAAATTTATATCTCCGCCGGATCCGAGCTACCCGATGAACGATTTGAATATTCTGCGGGCCTTTGTCGTGGTGGCCAGAGAAGGCAGCGTGTCGCGCGCCGCCGAGCGTCTGCACCTCACTCAGCCAGCCGTCAGTCTTAAAATCAAACAGTTACAAGAAAATCTGCAGCTAAAGCTGTTTCTTCGCCGCCCGCAAGGACTGGCTCTGACCGAAGATGGCCGTGCGTTGCTGCCTGCTGCCGAGAAAGCCCTGTCATCGATGGGCGTATTCAACCAAAGTGCTAGAGCACTCAACCGCACCCTGAGGGGGCAGCTGAAGCTCGGCACGATTATCGACCCCGAGTTCATCCGGCTTGGCGCGTTTCTGCATCAGCTGGTTGACCAGGCACCTCAGATCGAAACCCAGCTCCAACACGGCATGAGCGGCACGGTTCTGGGCCAGGTACATCGAGGCGAACTGGACGTGGGGTTTTATCTATCGGCACCCGGTATCGGCACCGGCGAGGCCTCGCCGTTCGTCGCCCATCGCGAACTCACGGTCTTCGACTATCACATCATCGCACCCCCCACATGGGGCGACTGGCTGCAAGAAACAGACTGGGCAAGCCTTGCCTCACTGCCCTGGATCGTGACGCCACCCAGCTCGGTGCATAACCGGCTGCTGCACGGCGTACTCGATCCACTGGGTCTCGCACCGCGACGCGTCGCTCAGGTTGACCAGGAAGCCTGCATGCTCAACCTGGTGCGGGCCGGTGTCGGCCTTAGTCTGGCTCGAGATGCTGTAGCGATGACAGAACGCCAGGAACGCGGGCTTGTCGTGGCCAAAGACGTACGGCTCCCTTGCGCCCTCAGCTTCATCTGGCGACGCGACCGCAGCGACGAACAACTCATCGCCGAGGCACTGGATGTGTTGTCCCGCGTATGGGGAACACAACCCACGGCAATGACTTCATGAAAGCGCCCGGAATTCCGAACAGGGATTTCTCAGCGCGTATCTACTCGACTTACCAAGGCACGCACGACGGGTACTCCTCGATTTCAGGCCATGCGCAGGCGCGCGTTCACGCGGCTCAGGCTGCGTGAAACGGCAACAGGCCCTTGCGGCTGTTCAACCACCGCCCGCCTGATCTATATCGTTTGAATCGATGCGGACAGGTCGATTCTTGCGATCTTCGTAGGTAGTGCTTTTACGCAGTAGCCACAGCGACACCGCGATGACGAGAATCAGGACTGACAGTGCGCCAAGTTCGATGATGAACTCTCGAAAAGGAATTTGCTCACCGCCGCCAGCGTCCGAGAATTCAGCCGTCAGCACGAAAACACGTCGTATCGCCGCGATCAGGCCGATGAACAGGAACGGTTCCAGCACAATCGTACCGGCGCTAAACGATACCTTGACCGTGTACAGCAGTTCGGCGATCAGCAGTACAAGAAGCAGACGGCCCAGAAGAGTGACGACATGCGAGTCGAGCTGACTGAATGCGATCTCAGCGAAGAAATCGACTGTACTTGACACCAGAAGCATCGTGGCTGCAACTGCGAGCAGGACGCCTAGCGCCACGTAGACCGCAGACTCGACGAAAGTAAAACCGCGATCGATCCAGCGACGGGTACGTTCGCCCAGTGTGTATACGGACATATTTGATTCAAACGCCAGGTTGCGCAGCCGGCGGCTATAGCCTGGCTTGCGAGCCATTTATCAAAACGTACGCCACAACCATGAGCGCGACAAGCTCTGATAGTGCTCGTATGGAAAAACGCGCGGCGATTCAAAGCCGATCCGCTATGGCAAACTGTTCAACAGACTCTGATCACGACTCAACCGGAACAACTGTCATGGATATGTTTTTCGCCAGGCCCGGACGCACGCTTGTAGTCACTGCTCTGACGCTGCTCGCGATGGCCTTGTCCGCCTGCAGTCAGGACAAGGGCACGACCGTCGACGGTATTCACCTGGTCCAGAAGAATGCACTGACGATTTGCACCCATCTGCCCTACAAGCCGTTTCAGTTCACGAACGACAACGGCGACGTGGTCGGCTTCGACGTCGACATGCTCAAGCTGCTGGCCGATGACATGGGGGTCAAGGAAAAAGTAGTGAGCATGGACTGGAACCAGATCACCTCGGGTGCCGTATTCGCTGCCCACAAGTGTGATATCGCCATGGGCGGCGCCACCATCACCGACCAGCGCAAGAAAGCCCTGCTGTTCTCAGATCCGTACTTCAACGCCACACAGGCGCTTCTGGTCAAGAAGGGCAGCGGCATCAAGAGTCTGGCCGATCTCAAGGGCAAGCGCCTGGGCATCCAGACCGATACCACCGGCGCCGTCTATGCCGAGAAGCACGCCGACCAGTATGGCTATACGACAGTGGTGTTCGATGATCTGGCGCTGGAAACCACGGCGGTAAGCGCCGGCAGCGTCGCTGCATCAATCGGCGACAATGCGCCGTTGTTGCAATACGCCAAGGAAAACCCCGGCACAACGGTTGCCGCCGAGTTCGATACCGGCGAGCAATACGGATTCATTGCGCAGAAAGACAACGACAACGCACAGACACTGATCGACCGACTCAACAAGGACATGGCAAAAGCCAGGAACGACGGTAAATACGATCATATCTACAAGAAATGGTTCGGCCATGCGCCGACCCCGATCAAACACCAGAACGGCCAGTAGGCACGTGGTATGAAACGGCAACAGGCCCTGAGCCCGCGCCGGCGCGCGCAGCGCTGGCGCGTACTTCAGTACGCCGTGCTGATCGTCGTGTTGGCGGGCGCGGCGTTTGTTGCCGACTGGCAGACGATCGGCCATACATTCTTCGATCCGACATTGATCTGGCACACCATCGTCCACGGACTATGGCGGGCGCTCTGGAATACCCTGGCCTACTCGGCCGGCGGCTTCGTCATCGGGCTGACCGCGGGCACATTGCTCGCGCTGATGCGGCTGTCGGATATCGCGCCCTACCGCTGGCTGGCTACGATCTATATCGAGTTCTTCCGCGGTTTGCCGGCGCTGGTGGTGTTCATGGCGTTTTCGCTGCTGCCATTGGCGTTCCCCGGGCTGACCATGCCCTGGCCGCCGTATGGCACGGTATGGGCCGCGCTGGGGATTGTCGGCAGTGCCTATATGGCCGAGACCATCCGTGCCGGCGTCCAGGCAGTACCCCGCGGTCAGGTCGAAGCCGCCCGCTCGCTGGGCATGACGGCCGGCCAGGCCATGCGCAAGATCGCGCTGCCCCAGGCATTCCGAATCATGATTCCGCCGCTGACCAACGAACTGATCATGCTGATCAAGGACTCCTCGCTCGTGTTCATTGTCGGCCTGTCGGCAGCCAACTTCGACCTCACCAAGTTCGGGCGTGCGGCCGCCAACACCAACGTCAATATCACGCCGCTGGTCGTGGCCGGGCTCGGTTATCTGGTGATCACCCTGCCGCTGTCGATCCTGGTCCGGCGCATGGAAGCCTCGGCGGCCCGGGCACGATGAGCGTGACTACGTCCCGCCCGCTGGTCAGTATCAGCGCTCTGAACAAATACTTTGGCGACAATCACGTGCTGCGCGATATCGACTTCGCGGTCGACAGCGGAGAGGTCGTCTGCGTGATCGGGCCGTCCGGCTCTGGCAAATCGACGCTCTTGCGCTGTGTGAATCTGCTCGAGCGTCCACAGTCCGGCACCGTGCTTGTGCGCGGAGAAGACCTCACCGATCCAGACTGCGACATCGACGCCGCGCGCCGGCATATCGGGATGGTCTTCCAGCAGTTCAACCTGTTCCCACACCACAGCGCGCTGGACAACTGCGCGCTTGCCCTGATGACCGTGCTCGGCAAGAAACGCCCGGACGCCGAGCACATTGCCCGTGCCAACCTCGAACGCGTCGGCCTGGCCGACAAGGTCGATGCCTATCCCGCCAAACTGTCCGGCGGCCAGCAACAACGCGTCGCCATCGCCCGCGCCCTGTCGATGGACCCAGCGCTGATGCTGTTCGACGAACCCACCTCGGCGCTGGACCCGGAACTGGTCGGCGAAGTACTGGCGGTCATGCGCCGGCTGGCCGACGAAGGCATGACCATGATTGTCGTAACCCACGAAATCGCCTTCGCCCGCGAGGTCGCCGATCGCGTCGTGTTCATGGACCAAGGCGCGATCGTCGAGCAGGACAAACCGGCCCGACTACTTAGTGAGCCCAAAGAGCCGCGCACGCGTGATTTCCTGAAGCGCGTTCTAAAACCCACCGAAGCCGGTTGACGCATCGCTGCTGAGGCGTCGGCTACATAAAGCAAGGGACACCTAGTGGACACCTAGGGTCAGGTCTAGCTTCGTACCATGCCGCTTGATCCGCCAATTCAACATCAGATCCAAGATGGCGAAACACGACCCAAGGTATTCAGCCATCTGCGCGTTGCAATACTCG
>JAQIBT010000068.1 GCA_027858915.1 Salinisphaera sp. | reverse complement strand
GGGCCACGGGAACGCCTGTGCGCGCCAATCACGGCGTTACACTCGCTTGCCATAGCAAGCTATGACGCGCTCGCGTGCCTTGTGCTTGACGCGCACAGACGTTCTGAACACGGCAAAATACGCGTGACAGGACACTAGGAGCCTCGGTGTCGATTCACTGTGCGGGCCCGATGTTGGCGCAACAAGCCCGGCAATCAGGCCGGGCTTTTAGCGACTCCTCTCAGGCGGGCGTGGCTGTCGCCATAGCGGTGACTCGATAGCGGTGAAACAGCAAGCAAGTCGCCAGTATGGCGATGCCGATCAGGTCGGTCTCCCAGCCGGGCTTTATCATCAGCAGGGCGCCAGCCAGCATGACCAGCCGCTCGAACCAGAGCATGCGGATCTGTAGATAACCCTGCGTGGACGAGACAAACGCCAGCATGCCGGCCAGCGCGGTCGCGATCACCCAGACGCCGTTGTACCAGCTGCCGATATCTATCAGCAGCAACTGCGGGTTGTAGAAGAACATGAACGGCAGGATGGCCGTACGCAGGTCGTAGATGAAGCCTTGAACGCCAGTGGCGATGGGGTCGGCGCGTGATATGGCCGCTGCCGCGTAGGCCGCCAGCCCTACGGGCGGCGTGTCGTCTGCCAGAATGCCGAAGTAGAAGACAAACAGATGGATCGCGACCAGCGGCACGACCATGCCAGCAGCACCCGCCAGATTGGCGATCACCGGCGCCACGAGCGCCGCCATGACGATATAGTTGGCGGTGGTGGGCAGGCCGATGCCGAGAATCAACGAGGTGATCGCCGACAGCAGCAACACCAGCCAGATATGACCGCCGGAGAGAACCGCCAGTACCTGGGTCAGGCCGTAGCCGAGATTGGTCATGGTAATCATGCCCACGATGATGCCGGCGGCGGCCGTGGCAATCGCGATGGTGGTCATGTTGCGGGCGCCCGGCTCGAGCCCACTGAACACCTGTCTGACACCGTACAGAAAGCCGGCACCCAGCCCGCGATCGCCATTCCAGCCCTTGACCGCTTCCTGTACCAGAATCAATACGGCTAGAACGCCCGTGGCGTTGAGTGCGCTGCGCTCAGGCGTGAGTTGTACCCACATCAGTTCGTACAACAGAAAAGCGACCGGGATCAGATAGTGCACACCCTTGATAAAGGTAGGCCAGAACGGCGGCAGCTCGGAGCGCGGCAGGCCCTTCAGGCCGAGCTTCAGCGCTTCCAGATGGACGACATAGAGCACCCGAGGTAGGTCAGCACGGCCGGCACGATCGCGTAGACGATCAGCTGCGAGTACGGCACGTTGATGAATGTCGCCATGATGAACGCTGCGGCTCCCATGATCGGCGGCATCAGCTGGCCATTGACCGATGCAGCGACCTCGGTCGCCCCGGCCTTGACGGCCGGATACCCCACCTTTTTCATCAACGGAATCGTGAACGTGCCGGTAGTGACCACGTTTGCAGTCGAGGAACCGGAGATCACCCCGGTCAGCAGGCTGGCGACGACCGCGGCCTTGGCCGGGCCGCCACGAAAGGTGCCCAGCCCGCTGTAGGCCAGATCCACAAAATACTGGCCGGCACCGGCTTTCTCGAGCAGCGCCCCGAACAGTACGAACAGAAAGACGAACGTCGCCGATACCTGGATCGGCGTGCCCCAGATGCCTTCGGTGGTGATATACAGCTGCTGGATGACCTCGGGCCAGCTGTAGCCGTTATGCAGGTAGAGCACGTCGGGTGGCGTCACAGGAATGATGCCGGCCGGCCCGGTGATGCCGTAGAGCACGACCACGCTGGCAATGATAGGCAGCGCGAAACCGACGATCCGGCTGGCGGCAATCGCCAGCAACAGAATCAGCGCCGATCCCATCCAGATATCACGCGTGATCGGCAGGCCACCCTGTACGACCACGATGTTGCAATAATCGAAGTAGACATAGAGCGCGGTGGCCACGCTCGCTATGGCGAGCGCCCAGTCATACCAGGGAATACGGTTTTTGGCCCCGCCTTTTCTGGGGTAGGCAAGAAACGCCAGTGCGAAACCGAAGGCCAGATGAATCGAGCCAACCTTCTGTGGATTGAGGGTGCCGAAGTAACTGGCGTAGAGCTGAAACAGGCTCCACGCGACCGCGATCACGATCAGCAGCCAGCGCTGCCACCTGACGTCGGGCTCGCGGCCGCCGTATTCGCTGGCCTTGACAATATCCTCGGCCTCGGCGTGTATATGTTCGGTCATTACGATTGTCCCGCTTGAATCATCAGCTGCCGGCGTCGCCCGGCGTCATCCGGCAATCGAACGCTGGAGACGCGAGTTTTAGGCTTGGTCAGCAGGGTTGTATCCGGACATCACCGGAGTACGACCTGGCTCTGATTCATGATGTCACTAACAAAAGACCCCGGACACAATGGCCGGGGTCGCGGTATGTCGACTGTTTCGTACAGTGCTTGATCAGGAGGACGGCGGCATCTGGCTGTCCTTGATCGATATGTTGTGCTGCTTGAAGAACTTTACCGCTCCCGGATGCAGCGGGATGGACATGCCTTCCAGCGCGGAGTCCAGCGTGAAGTATTTCTTAAGATTCGGGTTCTGGATATCGTTGTAGAAGGCTTTCTTTTTCTTCGAGAACACGGTTTCCATGAACTGATATACCGTGTCTTCGGATACCTTGGATGAAGTGACCAGCATCGCCTTGAGCGTCACCGCGGTCGTATCCTTATCCATGCCCGGATAAGTGCCACCCGGAATATCCAGTTCTGTGTAGAACGGGTACTTTGTGTGCAATTCCTTGATTTTTTCTGGCTTGATCGATACGAGGTTGATGGGTGCAGTCTGCGCTGCCTCGGTAATGGCCGACGCGCCAATGCCGACGGTGTAGAACATGGCGTCGATCTGGCCGTCGCGTAGCAGGCCAACAGCGCTGCCTGCGCTGCCTGCGCTGCCCCGAATCGGAGCCTTTAGATTATCGAGGCTCATGCCGAACGCACCAAACAGGTTCTTGACATCCTGCTCGGTACCCGAGCCGATATCACCGACATAAACGCGTTTTCCTTTCATATCCGAGATACTTTTGATGCCGGAGTCCTTGCGCGCCAGTATCTGGATGGTCTCGGGATAAAGTACGGCTACGCCACGCAGGTTCTTGATCGGCTTGCCCTTGAACGCTTCGACACCGCTGCCGTTATAGGCGTAATAGGCGATGTTGTTCTGGCTGATGCCCATCTGCAGCTGACCGGCACCCACAGCCCTGTCGTTGAACACCGACCCACCGGTCGAGCGCGCATTCGCACGCATGTCGATACCAGTCTCGTTGATGATCTTGGCCATTCCGACCGCAGTCGGGTAATACAAGCCCGTTGTCGAGCCCGAGCCGATGGTTATGAACGTCTTTGCGCCCGCCAGTTTGCGCCCGCCAGCGGCATGCCGTCGGCGATAATCGCCAGTGCGGCAAAGACCTTGATTGATCTGGAAAATTTCATGAGACCCCCTGAGATTGGTTGCTTGTCGCTGCCGTTAGCCGCAGCATTAACCACAGATCGTATTGGAGCTGATGAAAGGTCGATAGCCGACTATGGTCGGTCGTAGACCGCCGCAATAAACGCCGTACCGCCGCTTGTGGCCGATCAACCCGGCTGTTGCCATGGCAGCAGCCGGGCCAGAAGATATGTGCTCCGACCTGTCGGTGAGGTTGGTTCGGCGACTTCAGATTTCGGGGAGAGGGTGTCTGGCACTGATGCAGCACCAGATCATCGGCGCGTTCTGGCTCGACATTTGCTTTCTAAACCGGGGAGATCGCTGATCGGCCGTAGCGATCTCGCATATGCTGGTCGCCCGCGCGCCCATGCATCGAAATGATGATGGCGCGCGTCGAACTGGTGCTTTATTACTGGTGCTTTATTAAATGTGTTCGCTCGGTTACATGGAAGTGGGCCGTCAATAGTCAGACTCAAAACTCAGGTAGGGGGATTTCAGATGTTGAAAAGGAAATGGATTGGTTCGATGATGCTGGCGACGGCATGCATCCCAATGGCCGCGATGGCGGCGCAGACGCCGCTGCGGCTAGGGGCCGTTCTGGCGTTGACCGGTGATCTCCAGTCGCAGGGTGTGCCGGGACTCAACGGTGTCAAGCTGGCAGCCAAGGAAATCAACGCCGCCGGCGGCGTGATGGGTAGCCCGATCAAGATCTATTCTGCCGATTCGCAGACGCTGCCGCAGCCCGGCGTGGCAGCCGCGCAGAAGCTGGTGAACGCTAACAGCGTGGTCGGCCTGATCGGCGCCATGTCAAGCGGTGTAACGATTCCCATTGCGCTGTCGGTCAGCAAGCATGCCCACGTGCCGCAGATTTCGACCGCATCGACGTCGCCCAAGATCACTAATCTGGATGACGACGACTATCTGTTCCGCACTATCCCGTCGGATGCGTTCCAGGGTGTGGCGCTGGCGAAAGTGGTACACGATGCGGGTGTCAAGAAAGTCGGCATCATCTATGTCAACAACGACTATGGCGAGGGCCTGAAGGATGCGTTTACGAGCGCCTTCAAGAAGCAGGGCGGCAGCATTGTGGGGGTGGCGGCCTACGAGCAGAAACAGGCCTCCTATGATGCCGAGGTGAGCAAGGCCTATGGCAATGGATCGACCCAGTCGCTCGTTCTGATTGGTTATCCCGAGAACGGAGAGACCATCGTCCGGCAATCGTTGGAAGGCGGCAAGTTCAACAAGTTCTTCTTTCCGGACGGCATGAAATCGACCGCGCTCGTGAAGAACATCGGCGCCAAGTACCTGGACGGGTCGCTCGGTACGGTGCCCCAGGCCGCGTCGGATACGCCGTCGGCAAAGCATTTCGCCAGCGCCTACAAGAAGGCCTTTGGCGAGCTGCCGCCGCAGCCGTATATCGACACCGCCTACGATGCGACCTACCTGCTGGCGCTCGCCGCCGAGGACGCCAAGACCACCACGAACGGCGAGAAGATTCGCGATTCGCTGCGTGATGTGGCCGGACCTCCGGGCACCAAGATCTACCCGGGGCAGTTCGCCAAGGCAGTCAAGCTGCTCCAGGCCGGTAAGAAAATCGATTACGTGGGTGCTGCGGGCGACGAGAATTTCGACAAGCACGGCGACGTTGCCGGTAGCTATGCGAAGTGGACGATCAAGAACGGCAAGATCGAAACCGTCTCGATCTTCACCCCGTCGAAGGACTGATCGCAACGACGAAAATATCGCGGTCATTCGGTTCCCAGCGATCGAATGACCGCGATTTTTCAGTCAGAGGTCGGGCGCGGCTTGTATGCCTTCGCAGTGCAAAATTGATGTGCGATAAGACGCTTTGTCGGAAAGCAGGGCATTAACTTTCGTGTCCTCAAGCCGTTACCCCCATATCTTTAATCTATAGGCCAGCCGGTGCGCGATGTTTCCTCCGACCGGCTCGTCTTCTGAGAGCGCGTGCACGATTGGCATGGTCGTGTCCGCTTTTCATCTCGAGTTGGATGCCAGGCAGGAGTCGTTTTGATAAAAATCGAGAAAATCTCGAAGTCGTTTGGCGGTATCCAAGCCGTGAACGAATGTTCGTTTGAAGTCGCAAAAGGCAGTATCACCGGGTTGATCGGCCCAAACGGCGCAGGTAAATCAACGCTGTTCGGCATTGTCGCCGGTTTCATCAAGCCCGACTCCGGTCGTATTCTGCTAGACGGCGACAACGTCGCCGGCATCTCGCCGCATCGCTTGTTCCGTCGTGGATTGGTGCGCACGTTTCAGACGCCGCACGAGTTCTCAAGCATGACGGTACGCGAGAACCTGATGTTGGTGCCCGGGTCGCAGAGTGGCGAGAGCCTTGTCCACTCTTGGTTTCGCTGGGGCAAGGTCAAGCAGGAAGAGCGCGAGCTCATCGACAAGGTCGACGAGGTGCTGGCGTTTCTCAATCTGGATCATGTGGCGACGCAGAAGGCAGGCAATGTCTCGGGCGGTCAGAAGAAGCTGCTCGAGCTGGGTCGAACGATGATGACCGACGCCAAGGTGGTGCTGCTGGACGAGCCCGGTGCTGGCGTGAATCGCACGCTGCTGGCCACGCTCGCCGAAGCGATCGAGCGTTTGCATCGCGAACGCGGCTATACCTTCTGTCTGATCGAGCACGATATGGATCTCATTGCGCGGCTTTGCGATCCGGTCGTTGTGATGGCCAACGGGTCGGTCATCGCCGAGGGCGATTTCAAGAGCGTACGCAGCAACCGGCAGGTTATTGACGCCTATCTCGGCGGAGAAGCCGCCTGATGTCCGACAACAATCAACCAGTGCTGGATATTCGTGCGGTCAGTGGGGGCTACGGGGATATAAATATCCTCGAAGACGTCGATCTCAAGGTGCATGCAGGCGAAGTGGTCGTGATCGTCGGGCCCAACGGCGCCGGCAAGTCCACGTTGATGAAAGCCGCCTTTGGATTGGTTCAGGTCAACGCGGGCGAAGTGCTCCTCTCGGGCGAAAAGATCACCAACATCAGCCCCGACCGGCTGGTTCACAAGGGCATGTCTTATGTTCCGCAGGAGCGCAATGTCTTTCCGACCATGAGCGTGCAGGAGAATCTGGAGCTGGGTGCCTATATCCGCAAGGACGACGCGCGCGCGCAAATGGATCGAATCTTTGATCTGTTTCCGAAGCTCAAGGAGCGGCGCAAGCAGGCGGCGGGTCTGATGTCCGGCGGCGAGCGCCAGATGGTCGCCATGGGCCGCGCGCTGATGATCGAACCGACCTTGCTTATGCTCGATGAGCCCACGGCCGGGCTGGCGCCTGCCTATGTGCATCAGGTGTTTGACTGGATCAGAGCGATCAACGACCAGGGCGTGAGTATTCTGATGGTCGAGCAGAACGCCAAGCAGGCCCTGCGAATCGCCAACCGCGGCTATGTTCTGGCCACCGGCCGTAATCGGCATGAAGATACCGGCGAGCGACTGCTGGCCGATCCTGAAATCGCCGACATGTTTCTTGGGGGGAGATAGTTTTGGAATTTCTGCAGCTGACCTACAACGGCCTTGTGCTGGGCAGCATTCTGGCGCTGGGCGCGATCGGCGTCACGATGATTTTCGGCGTACTGCGATTCGCGCATTTCGCGCACGGCGATCTGATGACGGTGGGCGCCTATGTTGCCCTGACCTTCGTCCATTGGTTGGCGTGGCCCATCTGGCTGGCGGCGTTGCCCGCGATTGCAGTGACCTCGATTCTAGCGGTCGTTCTCGACCAGTTGTTCTACCGACGCCTGCGGCGTGTGGCGCCGGTAATACTGCTCATATCCTCGTTCGCGACCGCACTCATGTTGCGCGCGTTGGTGCAGATCATCTGGGGGCCGGACAATCAGGTCTACGCAACCGGCATCAGTATTCCGTATCGCATAGCCGGTCTGGTGATCACGCCGGACAGCCTCAAGGTGCTCGGCGCTACAGCGCTCATGGTAGTGGTCGTGCACCTGTTCCTTGCGCATACGAAAATGGGCAAATCCATGCGTGCGATGAGCGACAATGTCGACCTGGCTCGTATTTCAGGTGTGCCGGTCAAACGCGTGATCTTCTGGACATGGGTTTTCGCCGGCGCCCTGACCGCGGTGGCCGGTATTCTGCTGGGCGTGGACACGCGCCTGATTCCGACCATGGGCTGGAACATACTGCTGCCGATCTTCGCGGCGGCGATCCTGGGCGGCGTGGGCAGACCCTACGGAGCGGTGCTCGGTGGTCTGATCATCGGCCTGGCGATGAACTATTCCGTGTTGTTCATGCCGTCGGCGTACAAATTGGCCGTCGCATTCATCATCATGATCGCCGTGCTTATCCTGCGGCCACAAGGCCTGCTGAAGGGGATCAGTCTGTGAATTATCTTGGCTTCTATCACTACGGTATCTACTTCCTCACTACCGCGGGTATCTTCGGGGTGATGGCGCTCGCGCTGAACATACAGTGGGGTCTGTCGGGTGTATTCAATCTGGGCATCGCCGGCTTTTTCGCGGTTGGGGCTTATGCCAGCGCGCTGATGACGGGGGCGCCGGATCCCGAGCACTGGGGCGGGTTCGCGCTGCCGCTGATCGTCGGTATTGTCGCGGCCATGCTGACTTCCGGCTTGGTCGCGTTCGTGATCGGGGCTGCGACCATCCGATTGCGGTCAGATTATCTGGCCATTGCGACGCTGGGAATCGCGGAGATCATTCGACTTGTGATCAAGAACGAAGGAGAAATTACCGGCGGCGTGCGCGGACTGACCGGTATTCCTTCGCCTTTCAATTCGGACAATCAGCTGGTCATGCTCGCCATCGTGCTGATTGCCGTTGTGGTGCTTTACTGGCTTGCCGATCGGGCGCGCATATCCCCCTGGGGCCGTGTACTGCGCGGTATTCGCGAAAACGAGGACGCGGCCATGGCCGCCGGCAAGTATGTCACTCGTTTCCGGCTGGAGGCATTCGTGGTGGGCGCGGCCTTCATGGGACTGGCCGGCGCGTTGTATGCGAGCTTCATCGGATTCATCAGTCCCGAGGCCTTCAAGCCGGTGTATGGCACGTTCCTGATATGGGTGATGCTGATTGCCGGCGGCAGCGGCAACAACGTCGGGGCGCTGGTGGGTACGTTTCTGGTTTGGCTGGTATGGTCGTTCAGCAGCTTGCTCACCGATCTGCTTCCCGGGGGGCTGGCGACCCAGGCCGGTGCCGTGCGGATTCTTTTGATCGGTCTTCTGCTCCAGGTGATTCTGCTTGCCCGGCCTGAAGGCCTGTTTCCAGAAAAATCGCCACCGCTTATCGGCCGGAGCCGCAAAACGCGAGGCGACATTCAGCAAAAGCATTCATGAATCAGATCAACCCGCACAAGTTGCAGCACAGTAAATGGACCGCAATCAAATCCGAGCACAAGGAAAAGCATTTCATGGTGATCGATTTGTGGCACGACGAAAACGACAACGTCACCGAGGTAGTTCTGGAAGCGGTGCTCACCCGTCGATCGCGAATCATGCCCTGGCGCCAGCTGAAGGACGCGAGTGCCTGGCAAGCTGGCTGGCATTGACTGACCGTTGGTAGGGCGCGGTGTCGTATGAAACGGCAACACGCCCTAGTCGGCGATAAATGATTCAGGTTGCGACGCGCGTGACTGATTGTTGAGCCGACTAATTCCGCTCCGCAAGTCAGCCAGCCGCATACGACGCTCTATAGATCGTAGCCGCTCGAACGAACCTCTAACGAACCGAATGCTAAACAGAGGACTGGGAATAGCTGTTCTGGCTTGGGGTTGGCATGCGAAGAATCGTCTTGTGGGTTTTGGTACTCGGCATATCAGGCTGTTCGACGGCGCCAAACGGGCCTGCCTGGGGCTCGCACGCCACGTTCTCCCCCGGTTGGGCACGAGTCGGCAGTGCTGCTGCCGACGCGGCGAAATCACCAGCGACATGGGCACCTGTTGTTGCCGCCGGGTTACTGCAGATCGGCCACGCGGATCGCAATCTATCTCATTGGAGCTCGGACCACACGCCGGTGTTTGGCTCGCGCCAGAACGCACAGTCGGCCAGCAACGTCATGCTTGGCATGTCGGCGGTGCTTTACGGCGTCACCGCGCTGGCGGCTCCGAGCTATCAGGAGAACTGGTATCCAAACAAGGCGAAAGGACTGGCTGTCGGTGTCGGTGCTGCGCTCGCTACCGAAGGCGTTGTGGCGGGTCTGAAGAAAGGCGTCGGCCGGCAACGCCCTGACAACTCGGGTAACGATAGTTTTCCGTCCGGCCATGCAGCTTTGACCGCTGTGTCCGCGACCATGACAGATCGCACGATCGATACCTTGCCTATTTCCGGTACTAGCCAGTTCGCGCTCAAGAGCCTGGCCGTGGGCCTTAGTGTAGGGACCGACTATGCACGTGTGGAAGCTCGCAAACACTACCCGTCTGACGTATTGGTCGGTGCCGCTATTGGCCACTTCATGGGCGTGTTCGCAGATGAGGCCTTTCTCGGCCTTTCGCCAGACCACTTTGTTCCAACAGTGAATCTATCGCGACACGGCGGTACGGTGGGGTTCGAGGGCAGTTTCTAGCTGGGCATCAAGCGGCCATGCTCACACAAGTCGGACAAGAGCCGGGATAAAAATGATCAGACCGATCGCCGCCGAGCCGAGAGCGCTCAGTAGCACCGCGCCGGCTGCAATGTCCTTGGATTTTTTCACCAGCGGATGAAATTCCGCAGATGCAACGTCGCACAGCAGCTCCAAGGCGGTATTCAGGCCTTCCGCAACCCATACGATAGAAATCGCCAGAATCAATACACACCATTCCATCCGCGAGACATCGAGGACGATTCCGGCGACTAGTACCAGCAGGGTTGCGCCAGCGTGAACCCAGGCATTGTGTTGGGTCGCGATCAGCTCGCGGATGCCGACGATCGCATGGCCCACGCTGCGGATTCGGCCGCTGA
>JAQIBT010000047.1 GCA_027858915.1 Salinisphaera sp. | reverse complement strand
ATACAGACACGGCCTGCCGAAGCGATGTCTGTATTGGGCCCCTTGGGCGCAGCGCCGAGCAGTGGAGCCGAGCCGGGATGAAGCAGCCGGATGTTTGAGCGTAGCGAGTTCCGGCTGCGTCCGGCTCGGCGAGCAGCACAGGGAATCGATGCGAAGCATCGACGCCAGACAGGGTGTCTTTTGCTTTGGTTACTTTCATTTGGACAAGCAAATGAAAGTCACTCGCACATCAGTGCGAAACCTCAAGCCCGAAGATGCTAATAGCCGATTAAAGTCGCGAGAGCTTCGCAATAATCCAGCCGAACTAGGCTGCACGCCCGCCATCGCGCATCCACTTCGGAGCGCGTCAGGCCGAAACGATCGGTTCGACATGACGTGTGGGGCGCTGAGCGGACAAATCGTGCGTTGTCTGCAGATTCAACCAGAACTCGGGCGACGTATTGAACGCCTCTGAAAACAGCCAGGCCGTGTCTGCCGACACACCACGCTTGCCGCGAACGATCTCGTTGACGCGCTGCACCGAAATACCCAGATGCGCCGCCAAGGCCTTCTCGCTCAGGCCGAGCGGCTCCAGGAATTCATTCAGCAGAATAGTGCCCGGGTGCGTTGCTATTCTGGCAGTCGGAATCATTTCGCGTCCTCCAAAAAATGTCATGCCAGATCACGCGCTCTTAGTCAGCGACTTGAAGGCCTGTTCAAGGGCAATAGGTATAACCTAAGGCATGAGACGTTAAGCTATAACCCGTAAACGCGATTTGGGAGTTGAACCATGGCAACCGCTAAAGAAGATCTCGAACGATTCCTCGCGGCGCAGCCTGCCGATGCGTCGAAAGATGAGCTGATACGGGAGCTTGCCTTCGAGTTGATGGTGCAACGGGGTCTGGCCGATTCTGATGCCGGCAGCACACTATCGAACAACGATATGCGCGCTCGCATCGCCTCGTGGCAATCGCAATAAACTGGACTCGTGAAGCCGAACTTTGGCTGCGCGACATTTACGAGTATATATCGCAGGACAATCCCGTTGCGGCCGCGGACGTTGTGACGGGCATATATCAGCGCGCCCAAGTGCTGATAACGCATCCGGACATCGGGCACCGCTACGAAGGCACGTCAGATCGAGATATCCGCATTCTGCTCTACGGCCACTATCGCATCGCCTATTTAGCCAAGCGCGACGGCAACATCGACATCTTGGGCGTTTTTCACGGCGCAATGCAGATAAGCAGTTATTTATTCGATGGCGGTAAAAGGTGACGGGTAAGGATCACCGCGACTGGCCGATGTGGAGCAACGAAAAGAAATCTGTTCACATCGACCGGTCCGCAGAAAATACTACAGCCATTGATCTCGCCGCGGCACGGGCACGTGAATTAGACACCGGCAGCGTAGCGGCGCTGGATTATCGAGACGAAATGCGACGCATCAGGCGCAACCTCGCCGCACAAATGCAGCGAAACGAACACGGGCAAAGCCGCCAATGAACGAATCCGGCATGAAAGACCTCTTCGATCCCCAGCCGGTCGCGATCGATACACTGCGGTCACCACAGCCCGCGACAAAAGCGCCCGCCGAACCGATGGCACTTGCCGAAGACGTCGGCTTGTCCGACCTCGACAACGCCCTCGCCCACTGGGCCCGCCGCCACGGCGCCGATCGCCTCGTGGCCCGCGCCTTCGCGCTGGCAAGCTGGGCCGTCGCCCAGGGCCATACGTGCCTCGCGCTAGAACAGATCCCGACCGGCCTTATGAGCGCAACCAACCAGACCGACTTGGCTGCCGCACTCGCCGCTAGCGATCTCGTCGGCGGCCCCGACGAAATCAAACCGCTGATTTTGGACAACGGCCGGCTCTATCTACAGCGCTACCACGCCTACGAAACAAAGCTTGCCGAACGCCTACGGGAACTGATGGCCGCCGAGCCGAACCCAGTAGCACTCGATCGCATCAAACCCGGCAACGGCTTGTTCGCGGTGGATGCCGACAACCCGAACGTCACCAACTGGCAAGCCATCGCTGCCTTCGCCGCCCTGCGGCACCAATTCACCGTTATCTCCGGCGGCCCCGGCACGGGCAAGACCTACACCATCGTGCGCCTGCTGCGCGTGCTGATTGAGTCGGCCATCCAGAAGAAAGAAAACCCGCCGCTCGTCGCCCTCGCCGCGCCCACCGGCAAAGCCGCCGCCCGCATGGTGGAATCCGTCCGCCGCGGCCTCGACGACATGGCCGCCGACCCCACCTTCGACAACGCGATCCTCGAACACGTCCCACAGAGTGCAAGAACCCTGCACCGCCTGCTCGGCCTCGGCGGTGCGACCACCCGCCCACGCTTCAACGCCGACAACCCGTTGCCCTACGACGTGGTGATCGTCGATGAAGCCTCCATGGTGGATCTGCCGATGATGGCCAAGCTGGCCGACGCCATCCGCAACGATGCCCGTCTGATCCTGCTCGGCGACCGCTACCAGCTCGCCTCGGTCGAATCCGGCTCCGTACTGGCCGAAATCTGCAACAATGCCGGCGTCAATCGCTTCACCGCAGACCAACAGGCCGCCGCCGGCGACCTCATCGCCCAGCGGATGGACGCGACCACGCATGCCCTGGCCGATCACGTCGTCACCCTGCAGACCAGCCGACGCTTCAACGCCGACAGCACCATCGGCCGCCTCGCCGCCGCCGTGAACGCCGGAGATGTGGCTACCGCCCAGGATCTGCTCACCGGCGGCCACGCCGATCTGCAATATCACGACGCATCCGACGCGGCGGCCATCAGCCGGCTCATGGATCGCCTAGCCGACGACTATGCCGCCCTACACGACGCCACCGACCCGACGCTCGCTTTGGCTCAACTCGGCAAGCAATGCGTCTTGACCGCGGTACGCAAAGGCACCGCCGGCAGCGAAACCATCAACGCCGGCATCACCGAACGCCTGGC
>JAQIBT010000137.1 GCA_027858915.1 Salinisphaera sp. | reverse complement strand
ACGGCTAGCGAGATTGCGCATCTGGTGCGGTTGGGTTGGACCGGTATCAAATTGTTCCCAGCTTCGGTGGCCGGTGGCCCGGCTGCGATCAAGGCATTCTCTGCGGTATTTCCCGAGGTAAGCTTCTGTCCTACGGGCGGCGTGAGCGAAGCCAATGCCCGTGAATATCTATCGCTGCCCAGCGTCGCCTGTGTGGGCGGCAGCTGGCTAACCATGCCGCCAGCCACCAGCGATGGCCAGTCGCCCATCAGGGCGGCGGCAGAGCGGGCGATCGCACTGGGCCGATGATGCGTTGAATTGTCGGCAATTCGCTCCCGCTGATCGGATCAGTTACTCAGCGGGAACGCGGATTTCTCAGCCCCCTGTTTATTTCGGGCCGGTTAGCTTACTCGCAAGGCCGGCCGCGCGAGCGGTCAGGCAATTCGCTTATCGCTTTCAGCGTCGAAGAACACTGCACGTTCGATATCGAAGGTCAGCGCAATGCTATCTCCGGCCGCCGGCGCGACGGATGGTGTGCAGCGTGCGGTTGTGTATGTGTCATTAATGCGCGTCAGCAGGTAGGTGTCCGGTCCGGTTGGTTCGACCACGTCGATCACACAGTCGAGGCTCTGCCCGTCGGATTCGCGCGCCGGTGCGAGATGTTCCGGGCGCAGCCCCAGTACGATTTTTGATTGGCCGTGGTTAGCCATCGCGGCGGACTGTGCCTCGGTGAGTTCGATATCGACCGGTCCCTTGCCGGAATCCAATTGGACCACGCGGCGGCCGTCGCGCTCGGCAAGATCGCAGGTAATGAAATTCATGGCCGGCGAACCAATGAATCCCGCGACGTAGCGATTGGCCGGGCTGTCGTAGATTTCCCGCGGCGTTCCGAGCTGCTGGACCTTTCCTTCATGCATGACGGCGATGCGATCGCCCAGCGTCATAGCCTCGATCTGATCGTGCGTCACATATACCATCGCCGTCTTCAGACGCTGGTGCAGCTGCTTGAGTTCTGTGCGCATTTCCACACGTAGCTTGGCATCGAGATTCGACAGCGGCTCGTCGAACAGGAACAGAGCGGGGTCTCTGGCCAAAGCACGTCCGATCGCCACGCGTTGGCGCTGACCGCCGGATAGTTGTGCCGGCTTGCGATCCAGCAGGTTTTCGATCTGCAACATCTTGGCCACGCGATCCACGATCGTGGCCTGTTCGCCCTTCGGAACTTTTCGCATCTTGAGTCCGAAGGAGATATTCCGGCGCACGTTCATATTCGGGTACAGCGCATAGAACTGAAACACCATCGCGATATTACGCTCGCGAGGTGAGCGTTCGTTGACGCGCAGATTGTCCAGGGTGATGTCGCCATGCGTGATCGGTTCGAGCCCGGCGATCATGTTGAGCAGCGTGGATTTTCCGCAACCCGAGGGCCCAACCAGAATCAGGAATTCCCCTTCAGCCATTTCGATATTGATGTCTTTCAACACTTCGGTATCGCCAAAGCTCTTGGAGACGTTTTCGATGTTCAGTACAGCCATTGGGCGCTCTTTGTTCGATTATTCGGGCGTTTCTTCAAGCGGGCTTACCCGCAAATGAACGCAGATACAAAGACAGATGAAGACGTCAGCAAGGTGGCCCTCGACGTTGAATAAACGCGCTTTGGAACGCCGGACCACCGTTCGCGGGCGAATGAGGCCTGGATATCTCCCAGCGCTGTCGGAGGCCCTTTTTTAATCTGCGTACATCTGCGGATAAATGTCTTCCTGTTGTTTTAGGTTGTGGTCTTTCTGTCTTCGGACCTGCCTGAATGCGGCGGGTTGGCGATGCCTCAGCCCTTGACGGCCCCGGCAGTCAATCCGCGCATGAAATAGCGTCCGGCCACCATGTAGACCACGAGTGTGGGCAGGGCCGTGATGATCGCGCCGGCCATATCCACGTTGTAGCGCTTGATACCGGTCGACGAGGTATTGACCAGGTTGTTCAACGCGACCGTAATCGGATGCGATCCGCCGGACGTAAATACCACGCCGAACAGGAAGTCGTTCCATATCTGCGTGAACTGCCAGATGATGCAGACCATGAGGATCGGCGTAGACAGCGGCAGGATCACGTATCGGAACGTAGAGAAGAACCCGGCGCCATCAATGCGAGCGGCCTTGACCAGTTCGTCTGGAATGCTCACGTAGTAGTTGCGGCAGAACAGTGTCGTGAAAGCGATGCCGTATACCGTATGGACGAGCGTGAGCCCGGCGAGGGAGTTGGCCAGCCCGAGCTTGCCAAGGACATTGGCCATCGGCAGCAGGAACATCTGAAACGGAACGAAGGTTCCGCCAAGCAGCAGGGCGAATATCAGCTCAGAGCCACGAAAACGCCATTTGGTCAGGGCATATCCGTTGATCGCGCCGAACAGCGTGGACAACAGGACGGCAGGTACGGTGAAACGCACTGAGTTCCAGAAATACTGGTGCAGGCCGGTGCAATCGCCGCCGGTACAGGCGGACGACCAGGCGGCGCTCCAGCCCTCGGTCGACCACGGGCTCGGCAGCGACAGCAGGCTACCGCCGCTGATTTGCCCCAGTGTCTTGAACGACGTGGTCAGCATCACGTATAGCGGCAGCAGGAAATACGCGGCGGCAAATATCAGTACGCCGTAGATCAGAACGCGGGCGATCAGACCGCCGCGCTGGATTCCATCTTCAGTGGCTGCGGCCATCGCGGCGCTCCTTGAGTTCAGCGAACAGCATCGGCAGCATCGCGAGTGCGACTGCTGCCATCATCAGGGTGGCGGCGGCAGCGCCCAGTCCGATCTGGCCACGGTTGAAGCCGAAATCGTACATGAAAATAGCGGGTACCCAGGTGGAATAACCTGGGCCACCGCCGGTCAGTGCAATCACCAGATCAAAGCTCTTGATGGCAAGGCTGACCAGCAGGATCACGGCCGAGAAGAATACTGGCCGCAGACTCGGAATGATGATCGACAGATACACCCGGGGCAGACTGGCGCCGTCCATCTGGGCGGCCTTGATGATCGAACTGTCGATACCCCGGAGGCCCGCAAGGAACAGCGCTGTCACGAACCCCGAAGCTTGCCAGACGGCAGCGATCACTACCGTGTAGATCGCCATGTTCGGATCGATCAGCCAGTCGAAGGAAAAACCGGTCCAGCCGAGAGACTGCACCACGTGCTCGAGGCCGAGGCTCGGATTGAGCATCCATTTCCAGACGACCCCGGTCACTACCAGCGACAACGCCAGCGGATACAAATAAATGGTTCTCAGCCAGCCTTCAGCACGTATCTTCTGATCAAGGAGAATAGCCAGGAACAGGCCGATGGCCAGGCAGAAAGCCACGTACAGCACGCCGAAGATGGCGAGATTGGCGACCGAGACCCACCAGATATCCAACTGGAACAGGACGTCATACTCTTTCAGGCCGGCGAAATTGTTGCTTGGCAGCAAAGAGGAGCTGGTAAAAGACAACCAGATCGTCCAGGCGATGAATGCGTAGATGAAGATCAGCGAGGCGAGCCCGCTGGGTATCAGCGACAGCTTGGGCAGCCATCGGTCTAGCCAGCGCTGAAGCAGCGCGACGTTCGGAGAAGAATCAGCCATGGGCAGCCTGGTTCCTGACGGATTGTGACAGACGGTCAAAAGCAGGCGGCCGTCCAGGAATGACGGCCGCCAGAACTGCTCGTATCGCGAGTTACATCTGCGACATCATGTGAGCCTGCTTGGCCTGTGACGCCATCTGCTTGGCTGCGGCCTCCGGGGTCATGCTCTTGTCATTGTAGAAACGGGCAATCACGTCGAATATGGCGCCCTTGACCGCACCCGATTCGGCCATGTCCTGCGAGAAGCTCGGAACCAGTGCGTTGTTCTTCTCGGCCTGTTTGAAGTCTTTCTCAGACTTTTTCGCACAGGCATCGAAGCCCTTGAGCGATACGCCCTCACGGACCGGAATCGAGCCCTTGGCCATATTGAACTTACGCTGAAACTTCGGAGACAGTGCAGTCTTTGCAAATGCGTCCTGAGCCGCCTTGTCAGACTTGGTGTGCGAGAAGATCTCGAAGCTGTCGGCGTTATAGATGAAACCGTCGTGCTCGCCTGGCATGGCGATGCAGGCAATCTCGTTGCCTGGCGTAGACCCGGCGTTGGTGATTTCTCCCTTGGCCCAGTCCCCCATGATCTGGATGCCCGCCTGACCTTTCACGACCAGACCGGTGTCATGATTCCAGCTGAGGCCGGTTCCGTTGGGGTCTTCGTATTTCTGGATCGTGCGCAGACGCGAGAATGCCTTGGCCATGGTATCGCTCGATAGCGCTTCCGCATTGAGATCGACAAACGCCTTGCGATAGAAATCGGCACCGCCCGTCGCCATGGCAATGGCGTCAAACTCGGTCGCCACCTGCCAATTGTCGCCGCCGCCCGCGATTGGCGTGATGCCGGCTGCCTTGAGCTTTTTCAGCGCGTCAACAAAAGAGGGCCAGTCGGTCGGCATGTCGGCGCCGGCTTTCTTCATCGCGGCCTTGTTTATCCACAGCCAGTTGATGCGATGGATATTGAAAGGCACCGCGACCCAGTGGCCGTCGCACTGCATGCCCTTGGCAATCGGGCCGGGCAGGATCTTCGACCAGTTCCCGGCCTTGGCTACCGAGTCGATGTTCTGTGTCAGGCCAGTCTGGCACCACTGCTGGATTTCCGGACCCTTGATCTGGGCGGCGCCGGGCAGATTGTCCGACTGGATACGTGATTTGAGTACGGTACGGGCATTGCTGCCGCCGCCGCCGGAGACGGCGTCGTTGACCATCTTGTAACCCTGGTCCGCGAGCATCTGCTGGAGCACGTGCATGGATTTTGCTTCGGAGCCGGAAGTCCACCAATTCAAAACGCTGACGGTCCCCTTGTCGGCAGCCACTGCGGTAGCGCTCATGCCCATCGTGAGTGCTGCTGCGGATACGCTGGCAACGACAGATGTTCTCAACCAACCTGTTTTTTTCATTCTGCTCTCCCAATCGTGTTGAAGTGGCTCGCGGTCTTGAGTGCGCGCGCCAGAAACCTTGTTGCAATTGTTCAAGAGTTGAAAATAATTCCTTTCCGGTCAACCAAACT
>JAQIBT010000136.1 GCA_027858915.1 Salinisphaera sp. | reverse complement strand
GCACGCTATGGCAAGCGCTGGCAACACAAGGACGGTATTCGATTGCACTACGATCGCTGCGGTAGGGCTCTTCAGTAGTCAGAATTCTTCTCGATGATGTATCTGACTCAGCAAGTCTGGCCGAACCGGATTTCCACGCCAGGCGATTGCTCTGTACGTCAACGTCTACATGGGCTGAGGTTTCGCGTTGATGCGCGAGATACTTTTGTTTGCTTGCCCAAATCAAAGTATCCAAAACAAAGGGCACCCTGTCTTGCGTCGATGCTGCGCATTGATGCCTTGCGCTGCTCGCCCGGAAGGGCGCAGCCGGAACTCGCTACGCTCAGACATCCGGCTGCTTCATCCCTTCCGGGCTTGCGCTGCTCAGCGCTACGCCCAAGGGGGTTGAATACAAGTCAAGACAGGCAAAGCAGCCGAGTCGTCTGTAAGCCTTCTCGATTGGATTCCGTGTGTCGCGGCTCTGGCCCGAGCATTCCGACGCTCGGCAGCCGACAGTGCAGGCAGTGGATCAGCACCGCCGAGCCGTCGACTACATCCCATGCTTGATGCCCTTGTTGATCAGCCACCAGTTGGCAGGGTAGGCAGTGACAAAGCCGATCACCATGGCGATGTACATCCACCAGCCGATCACCGGGAAATACAGCCCGGTAATCGGCCAGGTGATGTTCATAACAGTCATGTGCTGTGGTCGCTGGCGAATATCCAGCGCGATGGCGAGTGCCGTGAGAACGCCCAGTATAATAACGATCCAGGAAACAATAGCCAGTGTCATATGAAAGCCTGATGGCCAGAAAATTTCGCCCTAGATGCCGTATTCGTTTGACGAATCCCGGTCTGGGGCATAGGATTTGCCATACAGCTTACCCCACCCCATAGGGGGTGGATCAATAGAAGGCAGTTCGATATGACAAGACTCAACATCAAGGGCATGACCTGCCCGCACTGTGTGAAGGCCGTAAATCAGGCACTGATGGACGTGGAAGGCGTGGACAAAGTGGTTCGGGTCGATCTCGACAGCGGCACCGCCGAGGTTGAAGGCAAGGCCAACGCGGCCGCATTGATTGCCGCGGTTGAGGAAGAAGGCTACGAGGCGAGCGCTGCGTAATGGCTGGCGAAAACGGCGGCCATGAGAAATTGGCGCTTGATCCGGCTGTTCGCGAGGATGCGAGCAGACGGCTGCGCTCGATAAAGGGCCACGTCGAGGGCATCCTGCGGATGCTTGAGCGCGACGACGTGTATTGCGTCGACGCGCTCAAGCAGATCAAGGCCGTCAACGGCGCGCTGGCCAAAACCGGCGACACGATTCTGCGCTGTCACCTCAAGCATCACGTGGTGACGGCGCATGAGCGCGGCGACGACGATGCGATCGTGGCCGAGCTGATGGATGTTCTGAAATATCGATAGCACATCCGGAGTGCAAAACCAGCCCGGCGACCGAGCTGCCGATTCACGTCTGTTTGATTATTTTATTTGATCCGCCATCGGCGGGGAGGCGTTCATGGCCGCTAAAAGCCATCAGGACATTCGTTTTGCCATCGACGGCATGATGTGCGGCGCTTGCGTGGCACGCGTGGAAAAAAAGCTGCAGAAAGTCGAAGGCGTGGAATCGGCCTCGGTGAATCTGGCGACCGAGCGTGCTCGCGTCTCAATGGACCCATCGGTCAACGACGCGTCAGCGTTGTTCGACGCGGTGGAAAAGGCCGGGTATCGAGCCGAAGCCGAGATGCTCGAGTTCAAGGTCGGCGGCATGACCTGCGGCGCTTGTGTGGCCCGCGTCGAGAAGAAACTCAACAAGCTCGAAGGCGTAATCCGTGCCTCGGTGAATCTGACGACCGAGCGTGCGACGGTCGAGTATCTGGACGGCGTGGTCGACCCGGCCGCGTTATTTGCCTGCGTGGAAAAGACCGGCTACGAGCCGATCGCCCTGGAACACGTCGATGACGACGACGATGAACCCAGCGAGTCGCATCGTCTCTGGCAATCGCTGATCCTGGCAGCGGCGTTCACGATTCCACTGTTCGTGATTGCCATGTTGCACAACGTCCCCGGGGTGGCGGGCGCGATGGACCGCCTGTTGCCAGCGCGCGCCTGGACCGTGATCGAACTGTTGCTGGTGCTGCCGGTGCAGTTCTATGCTGGCTGGCGCTTCTACACTCTGGGCTGGGCCGAAATGAAGCATATCGCGCCCGGTATGAACAGTCTGGTCATGCTCGGCTCGAACGCTGCGTTCCTTTATTCTCTGATTGCGCTGATCGCGCCGCAGATTTTCCCGAGCGGTACCGCGCATACCTATTTTGACGCCGCCGGCATGATTGTCACCCTGATTCTGCTCGGCCGGTATCTCGAAGCGGTCGCCAAGGGCCGAACCTCGCAGGCGGTCAAGGGGTTGGTGCAGCTGCAATCGCGAACCGCCCGGGTCAAGCGCGACGGCGAATGGGCCGAGCTGGAACTGACGCAGGTCGCAGTAGGCGATATCGTCTCGGTACGCCCCGGCGAGCGCGTACCGGTCGATGGCACGGTGATCTCGGGCGATAGTTATATCGATGAATCGATGATCTCCGGCGAGCCAGTGCCGGTCGCCAAGCAGGCAGAAGATGAGGTTGTGGGCGGTACCGTCAACGGCAACGGCACGCTGGAAATCGAGGCAACCGGCGTTGGCGCAGACACCGTGCTGTCCCAGATCATCCGCATGGTCGAGGAGGCGCAGGCAGAAAAACCGGCTATCCAGGCCATGGCCGACAAGATTGCCGGCGTGTTCGTGCCGATCGTGATGGCCGTATCGGCGGCGACGTTCGCCGGCTGGATGATTCTCGGCCCGAGCCCGGCGCTGGCGCTGGCGTTTGTGGCTGCGGTTTCCGTACTGCTCATTGCCTGCCCCTGTGCCATGGGGCTGGCCACGCCAACGGCGATCATGGTGGGCACCGGCAAGGGCGCCGCGCTCGGCGTGTTGTTTCGTCGCGGTACCGCGCTGGAACAACTGGCCGGTATCGATACCGTCGTGCTCGACAAGACCGGCACCCTGACCGAAGGCGCGCCCGCGCTCACTGATCTGGAAACCACCAACGGCTTCGAGCCCGCCGAGGTGCTGAGGCTGGTCGCGGCCGTCGAGGCCACCAGCGAACATCCGGTGGCCACCGCGATCGTCAAGGCTGCCCGCGAAGAGAACATCACCTGGCCCGAGGCCAGTGATTTCCAGGCCCACACCGGATACGGCGTCGAGGCGCAGGTCGACGGTCGTCTGGTCCAGGTCGGTGCGGCACGCTATATGGAAAGCCTCGGCGTCGATAGCGCGTCGTTGTCCAGCCAGGCCGATGCGTTGGCGCGTTCGGCGAGATCCCCCTTGTTCGCGGCCATAGACGGTCAACTCGCGGCCTTGATCGCAGTCGCCGACCCGGCGCGCCGAGATGCGGCGGCCATGGTGAAAACGCTGCATGCCATGGATCTGTCGGTGGCGATGTTGACCGGCGACAACGAGATGACGGCACAGGCGATTGCACAGGAGCTGGGCATCGACACCGTGGTCGCCGGCGTCCTGCCCGACGGAAAATCCGACGAGATCAAGCGGTTGCAGAGCCAAGGGCTGTCGGTAGCGTTTGTTGGCGACGGCATCAACGACGCCCCAGCGCTGACCCAGGCGGATATAGGCATCGCCGTGGGCACCGGCACCGATATTGCCATCGAGTCGGGCGATGTGGTGTTGATGCGGGCCGATCTGTCGGGCGTGGTCAACGCCATCGCCCTGTCACGGCGCACCATGCGCACGATCCGCATCAACTTTGGCTGGGCCTACGGTTACAACGTGCTTCTCATTCCCCTGGCTGCCGGCGCGCTGTTCCCGTTTACGGGCTGGCTGCTCAACCCCATGATCGCGGCCGGGGCGATGAGCGTTTCCAGTATCTTCGTGTTAACCAATTCGCTGCGCTTGAAGCGTTTCCGGGCAGTGCAGGTGTCGACGGAAACTGAATCGCGGCCGTCCGAGCACGAAGAAAACGGCGAGGCCTCGGCGTCCTATAAGGAGGCAGCGTGAAAGATATCAGGGCGCGGTGTCGTATGAAACGGCAACACGCACCAGCCAAAAAGCGGTGGTGCAACCATGGCCGATAACTGCTGCGGCTGTGCTGCCGGCGACCTGAGTCAGGCCGCCGGCGCGCAGCGCCGCGCGCTGATCGCGGCACTCTGGATCAACGCCGTCATGTTTGTGGCCGAGCTGAGCGTGGGGCTCTGGGCCCACTCCAGCGCGCTGCAGGCCGATTCGGTTGATATGCTGATCGACGCCGTGGGCCTTGGCATCGGCTTGGTCGCGCTCAATCGAACAGCCACGGCTCGCGCGCGAGCCGGCCTGACGAATGCGGCGATCGAGTTGCTACTGGCGCTGGCGATCGGTGCTCAGCTCATTCATCAGATAGTCGCCGGCGCGCATCCCGTCGCGGTTTTCATGATCGGCATGGGTTTGATCGCATTGATCGCCAATCTGGTTTCGGCGGGCCTGCTTATGCGCTACCGCCGCGACGACATCAGCATGCGCGCACTGTGGCTGTGTACCCGCAACGACGCCATCGGCAATGCCGCGACTATCGGCGCCGGCGCGCTGGTGATGGCTTTTGGCTTGCCCTATCCGGATTGGATCGTCGGTGCCCTGGTTGCGTTGCTGTTCGCCTGGACGGCGATCGGCGTTCTACGTGAAGCCTGGGCTGAGCTGAAGCCGCCCGAGCGTGCACGAAACTGAATTTCCTGCTCCGGCAAGCGACCGGCTCGCGGCGGATCTCACCGACTCATTTCAACCGAATGATCAATCTATGCATATTCTCGCGCTGATCGGACAAAGCCTGCTCGAATCGCTGGCCATGTTCTGGGCCACGCTCTGGGCGCTGGTGCTGGGATTTGCGCTATCCGGCGCCGTACAAGCGTTCGTGCCGCGCGAGAGGATGCAAGAAGCGCTGGGCGCCGACGACGTCCAGAGCCTGGGCCGGGCCACGTTTTTCGGCATGATTTCGTCTTCTTGTTCATACGCGGCGAGCGCGCTGGCGAAATCGCTGTTTCAAGGCGGGGCGAACTTCACTGCGGCCATGGTGTTCATGTTCGCCTCGACCAATCTGGTGCTCGAGCTCGGCATCGTGCTGTGGGTGCTGATGGGATGGCACTTCGCACTCAGCGAGTTCGTTGGCGGCGGCGTGATGATCGTGTTGTTCGCGCTGCTGGCGCGCTGGATGTTTCCGCGTCGGCTGGTCGAAGCGGCACGCGCGCGATTGCAAGCCGGGCAGGCCGAATCCGGGCATGGCGAATCCGGTGAGCATAAGAAAACCGCGTGGACTAAACGCTTGGGCTCGATTGCCGGTTGGGCTGATGCGGCGAGCTATGCGCTGGCTGATATCACCATGCTGTACAAGGAAATGATCATCGGGTTCCTCGTAGCCGGGTTTCTCGCCACGGTGGTGCCGGACGCTGTCTGGAGCAGTATTTTCCTGACTGGCCACGGTTTCTGGACGTTGCTGGAGAACGTGCTGGTCGGCCCGTTGATCGCCATCATCAGCTTCGTGTGCTCGGTGGGCAACGTTCCGTTGGCCGCTGCACTCTGGAGCGGTGGGATCAGCTTCGGCGGCGTCGCGAGCTTTATATTTGCCGATCTCATCACGCTGCCGCTGATCCTGATCTATCGTAAGTTCTACGGCACCCACTTGACCGT
Source organism: Salinisphaera sp. (assembly GCA_027858915.1). GTDB lineage: Bacteria > Pseudomonadota > Gammaproteobacteria > Nevskiales > Salinisphaeraceae > Salinisphaera. The sequence goes on along the minus strand of JAQIBT010000136.1, from coordinate 15,120 downwards.
GCGCCTGGTCGCGGTGCTTTGGCTCGTCATGTCGGCGACCGGGCTGATCGTCGAGTACCTGTTTGCCGGCCTCGGCTTGATACCAGCCCATCAGACCGGGCCGATCGTCGGCGCCTCGTTTGAATGGAACTACACGACATTTCTCAATATCGCGTTTCTAATCGTATTCGCGGTGCTGTTCTGGATGAGCCGGAATCAAAAACGCCTGGGCGGCGGCATCGGCTACGCGACCGACCCCGTCTGCGGAATGCAGGTGGAAATGGACAAGGCGCCCGCGACCCTAACCGTGAATGGACAAACTTATTATTTCTGCTCCGACGCCTGCCGTGATCATTTTGATGCCGATAAGGCCGGCGCCAGCAGTTAGCATCCGCTGACGCTTCCAAGGACGTGCCTGATCGATTAGCCGGATTGCCGCCAGTGCGACTTGGCCTGTACAATCAAATAAGAATCATTCGCAAGATATCTTATGCCGTCTGACACGACCGGCGCGCTATTTCGTGCCAAGTCGCGCTGTCTGCGTTTCGCGGTTATTGCCGGGCCGGGCGTGGTGGTAATGCTGGCCGATACCGACGCTGGCAGCATAATCACTGCGGCACAAAGCGGCGCGGAGTGGGGCTACAGCCTGTTGCTGTTGCAGGCACTGCTGATTCCGGTTCTGTTTATGGTTCAGGAGCTGACGGTGCGCCTGGGCATTGCCACCGGCCAAGGTCATGGGCGCGGGATACGCGAGCACTTCGGGCCGGTATGGGCATGGGTGTCTGTAACCACGCTGATGCTCGCCTGTATCGGCGCATTGGTGACCGAGCTCAGCGGCATCGCGGGCGTAGCCGCCATGGTGGGCATACCAGCTCACACGAGCATGCTGATTGTGATCGTCGGGCTGACTGCGATGGCTTACACCGGTTCGTACACCACGGTGGAGCGCATCGCACTGGCCGTTGGCTTGCTGGAACTCGTCTTTTTAGGCGTTGCCTGGCAGGCTTGGCCCGGAGTTGGCGTGATCGCCGCCGGCGCATTCCATATTCCGCTGGCCGATCCGCGCTATCTGTATCTCATCGCGGCCAATATCGGTGCAGTGATCATGCCGTGGATGGTGTTCTATCAGCAATCGGCGGTCGTCGAGAAAGGCCTGACCTTCGCCGATCTGCGCGCGGCGCGCTGGGATACCGCGATCGGCGCCGTTATCACGCAGATCATCATGGGCTCGGTGCTGGTGGCCGCGGCCGCGACTATCGGCACTGGCCATACCGGCAACGGCCCGGCACTGGATTCCGTCCAGCAGATTGCCAACGCCATCACGCCGTTTCTGGGCCCCACCGCCGGCACTTTGCTTTTCGCGCTGGGCATGATCGGCGCGGCGCTCATTGCCACCATCGTGGTCACTCTGACCGCCGCCCGCACCCTCGGTGAGATCATGGGGTTCAATCATTCGTTGCAGCATCCGCCGCGGCGTGCACCGTGGTTTTATGGCATCTATACGCTGGTTATCGTGCTCGGCGGCCTGCTCGTAGTCTCAGGCGTCAATCTCGTTGCGCTGAGCGTCGGCGTGCAGGTCATGAACGCGCTGCTGTTGCCTATCGTTCTTGGCTTTCTCTACATGCTGGCGCGCCGGGCGCTACCCGAGCCTTATCGTTTGCAGGGTGTTTATGCTGCGATCGTGGTTGCCACGATTGTGATGACTGCCGGTTTTGGTCTGTACGCCGGGCTGACGGGCCTATTGAATTGATTTTGTTAGCGTGGATGGATACGTTGCTGATGAATCGGATGCTCCATCATCGTGTCGTTGACCCGCACCAGCCGGATACGCGCTCGCTGCCAACGTGGGTGAGAGACCGCGGCTTACTTCATCAGGCAACACCATCTACCGATATAGCGTCACTCATCACCAGCTCAACGCCCGGGGTCATCGGTTTTTACGAAGAGATGACCGGCAGCTCCAGTATCTGTGTATCGATCCGGTGCTGAATTACGACCATGAGAGCGGGCGTACCTCCACGGAATCGGCGGACGAGATCATCGCGCGGGTTGGCGGGTGCAGATCAACATCCGCGGCGGGCGCCTGCGGACCCCGGAAGCTAGCAGCACGTCTTATCTGAAGATACTGCTAAATTGGTTCTAACCGTTTCAGGAGCAGGCAATGAGCGATGATACCCGGCCGGCAAAGGCGTTCGACTGGCTCAATCGAGCGAGTCATCAACATTGGCTGGAAAGCGAATCTCAGCGCCTATTGGATTTCTACCGTGCATCGCGTCGTGCGCACGGGGGGTTCGGCGCGCTGGATGCCGACGGCGTGCTACCCGTGGACGCCCCGGCCGATACCATGATCACGGCTCGCATGACCCACTGTTATGCCATGGCTGCGATGCAGGGCGTGCCCGGTGCGCGAGGGTTGGCTCTGCATGGTGTAGAGGCATTGGCCGGCGATCTGCGCGATGCGACGCATGGTGGTTGGTTTTCGCAATGGCCTCTGAACGCGGAGCAGATAGATACCGGCGACGACAGCAAGGCCGCTTATATCCAGGTGTTTGTTGCCCTTGCCGTATCCAGTGCGGCGCTGGCCAGTATCGAAGGCGCTGGCGATTTGTTGGCCGAGGCCGTGAACGTGATCGAAACCCATTACTGGGACGCACAGACGGCGGCGCTGCGGGAGTCGTTTTCTGTCGACTGGCAGACCGAGGAAGCCTATCGCGGCGGCAACAGCAATATGCACGGCGTCGAGGCTTTTCTACAGCTGGCCGACGTACTGGGCGACAATCACTGGCGTGAACGCGCACTGGCGATTGTCGAGCGCCTCATCCACCGACATGCGGCCGACCAAGCGTATCTGGTGGTCGAGCATTTCGACTCCGACTGGCAGCCGTGGCGTAATTACAACGTCGATCAGCCGGCGCACGATTTTCGGCCGTACGGGCTGACGCCGGGTCATGCGTTCGAATGGTCGCGACTATTGCTGCATCTCGAAGCCGGATTACAAGCGCATCACCACGACGCGCCTGACTGGCTGCTGGATGATGCGCGCGGCCTGTTCGCCGCGGCTACGCGCTATGGCTGGCACGTCGATGGCCGGCCCGGGCTGGTCTATACCGTCGATTGGGACAAGCAGCCGCACGTTGGTCGCCGACGTCACTGGACCGTGGCCGAAGCCAGCGCGGCCGCCGCAGCGCTATATCAGCGCACCGGCGAAGCCGAATATTCGCGCTGGTATGAAGTGTTCTGGGACTTCATTGGCGAACATCATATTGATCGCCAGAATGGCAGCTGGCGGCAAGAGCTGGAGGCTGACAACACCCCTTGCAAGGATGCTCTATCTGCCAAACCGGATTTGTATCACGCCTGGCAGGCCACGTGGATGCCGCGCCTGCCGCTAACGCCGACCATCGCCAGCGCGATCGCAGAGAATCTGACCCGTCAGAACTGATTTTCTGTCGCGCTGACGCATGACTCAGCCATTATGCGTCAGGCTATCCGTCCACCAGAAACCGGTAGATAGTCGTCTGGGTGTATTTTTCGTGGGCTTCGAGGCGCGTGCTGGGGAAGTCCGGCTGATTGGGCGAATCGGGGTAGTGCTGGGTTTCGAGCGTGAACGCGCCCCGATGTGCATAGGCGCGTCCGTGCTTGCCGATGATGTGGCCATCCAGTCCGTTGCCGGTATAGACCTGCACGCCCGGCTCCGTCGTATATAGCTCGACCGTACGGCCCGACGCTGGATCGGTGACGCGTGCGGCCAGCCGATCCAGCCGGCCTTCGGTGCCGAGCACCCAGTTGTGGTCGTATCCGCCGGCCCGCTTCAGTTGCGCATGATCGTTCTCGATGTGCTGGCCGATGACCGTGGGCGTCTGGAAATCCAGCGGTGTGCCCTCGACCGTTGCAATCTCGCCGGTCGGGATCAGCGTGTCGTCGACCGGCGTATACCAGGGCGCATTGAACAGGGCGAGCTGGCCGAGCACAGTGCCCGCACCGGCGCCGGCCATGTTGAAGTAGCTGTGGTGGGTGAGATTGATTACGGTCGGCGCATCGCAGATCGCCGAATAATGCAGGGTCAGGTTGTTGTCGTTGTCGAGCGTGTACCGCAGGGTGACGGCGAGGGTGCCGGGAAACCCCATGTCGCCGTCGGCAGACATCAGCGTGAGTTCGACGCCTGCCGTGTGGTTCGTCTCGATCGGGCAGGCGGCCCAGACGCGGCTGTCGAAGCCGGTCGTGCCACCGTGCAGCGTGTTCGTGTCGTCGTTGACCGGCAGTCTGTAATCATTGCCGTCCAATGAGAATCGGCCGTTGGCAATGCGGTTGCCGAAGCGTCCAATGGTCGCGCCAAAATAAGCGGCCTGATGTTCGACATAGCCGGCAAGATCATCGAAGCCCAGCACCACGTCGGCCAGCTGCCCGTTCTTGTCGGGCGCGTGGATCGCCTGGATCCGGGCGCCGAAGGTGATGATATCCACCTGCAGGCCGTGCCGGTTGCGCAGAGAATAGCGCTCGACGCCAGTGCCGCCCGGTGATGTGCCGAAATCTGACCGGCTGACGGACAGACCCGAGCGGGAGTCTTTGGTTGTAGAAACAGTCATGAGTATTCGCGTGTTATGAGTCGGCTATCTGCGGGCGCTTTACGCCGCCAGGGTGAAAGAAGCGATGCCACGGCCGGGCGACTATTCGTGAAATGCCTCGACGATCTGGCGACGGCCCAGCATGAACGCATCGGCGACGTGGCGGAACGGCCGTACATCCACCTCGCTGTCGCCTGCCTCAATCAAGTTGGCAAAACGCCCATAGACGCCAGCGTATTCCTGTTTGTCGCTGTCCACCACGGTTTCGCCTTCAATGACCAGCCGGGCACCGCCGTCTATGATCTGCAGCTGTCCTGCCGTGGTGTCGACCGTAATCTGCCAGGCCGGCGTGCCTTCGTGGCGGAAGTCCATGATGGCTTCGATCGGCTTATCGTAGATGTCGCGGAACGACAGCTCGGCGGCGATTGGCGTCTCGCAGTTGTCGGGGAACGACAATGTTGCCTCGGTGAGTGAGAAGGCCGCAGGCAGGATATCGGTGACGATCGACAAGGCGTTGATACCTGGGTCGAATACGCCAAGGCCGCCGGCTTGCCATATCCATGCCTGTCCGGGATGAAACACCCGCACGTCCTCGCGCCAGTCGATCGATGCCGACGTCATCTGCTTGTCTGCCAGCCATTCGCGAGCCATATCGATCGCCGGCGCGTGTCGGGAATGCCAGCTTGCATACAACGTGACTCCTGCCTCACGGGCGCTCTCGCCCAGGTCTGCCACCTCGGACAGCGTAATCCCTGGTGGTTTCTCCAGCAGCACGTGCTTGCCCGCGACAATGGCCCGACAGGCCAGCGCATAACGGTGTTGGGGCGGGACGCACAGGGCCACGGCCTGCAGATTGTCGGTCGCCGACAACAGCGCTTCGATATCGGCATGTCCAACGACGCCTTCTGGCAGGCTCGCTGCGTCCAGATCGGGGTCGACAATCGCGGCCAGCTCGAACCGCGCATCGGCGGCCAGCGCCGGCAAATGTTGATCCTGTGCGATCTTGCCGTAACCCACAATTGCGATTCGAATAGCCATGTGTTGTTGTCCTTGAGCCGGTTGGTCAGTGCGGGCCATGGTAAACCGACGTCGCTGTATGTCACGCATACGGATATGAACCATCAAGTGAGCGGCGTCGGTTTCGTTTCAGAAACAAGGCACCGCGCCCGGTCTGGTTTCTCCGACCCAGGCTCCTCGGTTACCCTCGCCTTTCGCATCACCACCACTTGGCCGAGGCTGCCTAGTGCTACGTATCGAACCGGTGCATGAGCGCCACAGGCAGGACTTTCTGCAAGCCGCGGCGGCGAGCGTGTCGTTGCATCATCCGTGGATTGCGCCGCCCCGAACCGAGCGTGCGTTCGCCGCGCATCTACAGCGCTATCAGCAGGATGAGCACGCCAGCTTCATCGGGCTGACCGAGCAGGGGCGGCCGGTCGGCTGTGTTCATCTCAACGAGATTGTCCGTGGGGCGCTGCAATCGGCGTATCTGGCTTACTTCGTGTTTCGTCCGTTCGACGGACGCGGGCTGATGCGCGAACTGTTGGCCAATGTGATCGACCACGCATTTCACGGGCTCCAGCTGCATCGGCTGGAAGCCAACATCCAGCCAGAAAACCGTCGCTCCAAGGCGCTGGTACAGGCCTTGGGCTTTCGGCTGGAAGGATTTTCGCCGCGCTATCTTTATATCGATAGCGCATGGCGCGATCACGAACGCCATGCGCTCACGGTCGAGGAATGGAAGCGGCCGGGCGCTTGATAGCAAGCGCGGCGACCGCTGCCCTGATCAACGCTTGCGGTTCTGGCGTTCCACCATCCAGCCGGGATACTGCGCCGGTGGTTGCGTCACTGCGTTGAGCCGGTCCATCTGATCGTCGCTCAGCTCTACGTCCACGGCCTGGAGATTATCTTCCAGCTGAGACAGTTTCTTTGCGCCAACGATCACCGAACTGACCGCCGGCCGACCCAGCAGCCAAGCCAGGGCAATCTGGGGGATGGTCGCGTTGTTCTCGTTGGCGATCTGCTCCATCAGATCGACTGCGTCGTAGGCTTGCTCGCGATCGATCGGCGGAAAATCGAAATCGGCGCGACGCGCCCCGGCCGGCGCTGCCTGATCGCGTCGGAACTTGCCGGATAGAAAGCCGCCGGCCATGGGCGACCAAGGCATTACGCCCAGGCCCTGTTCGGCCGCCAGCGGCTGCAGCTCATGTTCCAGATCGCGGCCGGCCAGCGAGTAATAAGCCTGCAGCGAGATGAACCGGGCCCAGCCGTTGGCCTCTGACAATGCCAATGCGCGCGCCAAGTGACGTGCGGTCCAATTTGAACAGCCGATATACAGCACCTTGCCGTCTCGCACCAGATCGTCGAGCGCGCGCAGGGTTTCTTCCATCGGCGTGTTGTCGTCCCAGCCGTGCACCTGGTAGAGATCGACATGATCGGTGTCCAGGCGTTTCAGGCTGGCTTCGACAGAGGCCTTGATGTGCTTGCGCGACAGGCCACGGTTATTCACGTCGCCCTCGCCAGTGCCAGCGGCGGGGCTCATCGGATTGCGTACCTTGGTCGCGATGACGATCTCGTCGCGCGGTGTGGCGAGCGTCCGCAACGCTTCGCCCAGTACTTTCTCGGATTCGCCGAATGAGTACACATCAGCGGTATCGAAGAAGTTGATGCCCGCTTCCAGCGCGCGTTCGACCAAGGCGTTGGCGCCGCTCTGGTCGACCTCGCCGATGTTGTAGAAGTTGGAACCGAAGGTCATGGTGCCCATGCACAGTTCGGAAACAGTCAGGCCGGTATGGCCAAGTTGGCGATATTTCATATCTGTCAGGTCGGTGGTTGTAGCAATAACTCTGCACAATGCAGGTAATGAGCGCTGGCGGCAAGCCGGGAGGCGCCGTCGTGAGCCTTAGCGATGCACGGCTGGGGCGAATCATTGCCGAATCTAGACCGCCAACGACAGGGCAGATGCCGACAAGGTACGGTTATGATGTGAATCCTGAAATCCAGCCATGCCATGCTTTTGAATCTGCTGACACTGGGTGCTTGTTTCTCGCTCGGCGCGCTGATCTTCGCCATCAAACTGGGCGGGCGAGAGCGTGTGCAGTCCTCTGCGGCATTGTTTATTACGATGCTCGCAATGTTGCTCTACGTCTTGTATCCGGAATTCGGAGTCTTGTTTGGGGTGATCGCGATCGTGTCGGCGCTGGTTTATGCGGTCACTTCTCTACGCGGTCGCAAAGCTCGGCCAGCCGACGACGATCACTAGGGCGTGTTGCCGTTTCGTGCGAGGCCGCGCCAAGGACTGTTTTGCGGCAAGACGAGGCGCAGCAAGTGCCGTGTAGTCGTTCTACATAAGCGCGCTGCAACGCTGTATTGCCGCAAAACAGCCCTTGTCCCGAAGGGTTGGGCCTCAAATCGCCTCAGGCGGCGTGGCAAGTCTTGATCGTGGCAAGCCACGACCGGCGACTCGCGCCTTGCCTGAGACGATTTGAGGACTCCAACGCGGCGCGCGCACGAAACGGCAACACGCCCTAGAAGAAAGCCGCCGCCCGAGGGCGACGGCTTTCGTGTGTTGCGCCTTCTTGCGAGGAATCAGGCGGTCTTGGTGTGCGGGAACATCGCCTGACGGGCTGCATCGTCCATATCGGACTTGAACTGGTGCCGGGTCTTGAGTTCCGCTGCGCGTTTGGCCGCAGGCCGCTCATTGATCTCGTCGAACAATCGCTTGATATTCGGAAACTGCGACCAGGCGTTGTCGTCAGCCATGACGAACGGAACCGGTCCACACCAGCCCCACAGTGCAATATCGACCAGACCGTATTCATTGCCGGCCATGTACTGATGCTCGGCCAGATGCGCCTCGATCAGTCCCCAATGGCGTTTGGCCTCGAAATCGTAGCGGTTGATTGCATAGTCGTTGTTGCCCGGCGCGAAATGCTTGAAATGCACAGCCTGCCCGGAATAGGGGCCGATGCCGGTGGCGATGAACATCAACCAGGACAGCGCCTGGCCCTTGGCCGCTGGATCGCTCGGCAGCTGGAACTGGCCGCTCTTGTCGGCCAGATAGAGCAGGATCGCCGTGCTGTCGAAGACGGTCGCGCCGGTATCGGTATCAACGATTGCCGGGGTCTTGGCGTTCGGATTGATCTTCAGGAACTCCGGCTCGTGCTGTTCGCCCTTGCGGGTATCGACCGGCACCATCTCATACTCGATCCCGGTTTCTTCCAGGAACAGGGCGACCTTGGCCGGGTTCGGCGAGGGGTGATAATAGAACTTGATCATCGCGGATCCTTGATTGGCATTTCAAACGTACGCGTTGGACGTTGGGGCGCTAGCGACCAAACTAAAGGTATCTCACGTCAATCAAGAGCCGGCCTGGGTCATTCCCTGGTCAAGCTCTCGGACGGCTGGCTGGCACGCCATCGTCATTTCATGACGACTGACAGGCCGATGGGTGCCATGATCACAGCGTTGGAACGCATCACGGACTACTTGCGTTTTGCCAGCTGTCAAGTTGGCATGGCAGAAGCTGTAGCAATCAATCGGCGGAGCCACCAACGTATTGTCGCGGGACATGCCCTGTGGGAATATCCCGGCATGACGACACGTGTGTATTTTGCGACAGGTTTTCTGGCCTCTGTCGCGGCGTTGGGTTTCGCCTATCTCTTGCAGTACGTTGCAGGGCTGGATCCTTGCCCGCTGTGTATCTTTCAACGCATCGCGATGGCCGGTGTGGGGCTTTTCTGTCTGGTCGGACTGTTGCACGGCGCTGGCTCGGTTGGCCATCGGATCTATGCGCTGCTGGCCAGTTTGGCTGCGCTGGCCGGGGCGGCCATCGCGGCGCGCCATGTGTGGCTGATGCATATACCGCCCGATCAGGTGCCTGCCTGTGGGCCCGGACTGCATTATCTTCTGCAGGTGCTGCCGTGGCGCGAGGTGATGGCAACGGTGCTGCGTGGCGATGCCAGCTGTGCGACGGTGAAGGGCTCTTTTGCCGGTATCAGCCTGCCGGAGTGGTCGCTGATCTATTTTCTGCTGCTGTCAGTCGCGGGCCTGGCGGGGGTATTCGGCCTCGGCGCACGGCGTGCCCAGCGCGCGTCGCACTGAGTCTGTCGGCGTGCGGTGCATCAATCAGGCGCCTGCGCTTGTTCCTGCCATTTTTTGCTAGGAGAACACTATGTTTCCGGTCACCGATCTTTGTGACGAATTCATCGATCATCTGCAGATATGCGATCCAATCTTTACCGATTTTGGCGGCAAGCTGGATTTTGCCGGCCCGATAAGCACCGTTAAATGCTTCGAGGACAACACGCTGGTGCGCGCGGCGCTGGAAGAGCCGGGCGAGGGCCAGGTGCTGGTGGTCGACGGCGGCGGATCCGACCGCTGTGCGCTGCTAGGCGATAACCTGGCGCAGCTGGCGATCGATAACGACTGGGCCGGGGTCCTGGTCTATGGTTGTATCCGTGACTCTGGTGGGATCTCGCAGATGGAGGTCGCCGTCAAGGCGTTGAATACACATCCCAGAAAATCAGCCAAGAAAGGGGCGGGTGATCGTGATGTGGCGGTGCGTTTTGCGGGCGTGTCGTTCATGCCCGGTGACTGGCTGTATGCCGATCTGGACGGAGTCGTGGTATCGGGCTCCGAGCTGTCGTTGTAATTCAACCGCCGGATTCCAACGGTCGATAGCGAAGGCTCGAGCGGGGAGCCGCGCGCCGCCGGGTCGAATATCGCCGGATACCAACTGTCTCCGTTACACTCCGCAGCCGTGTTGTCCTGTTTCTGCCATTTTACGTGAAGCAACCTGCGCCCAATTGTCGCCGCTGCCCACGACTGGTCTCTCTGAGACGGCGGGTGCGACGCGATAATCGGGCTTACCACGCGGCTCCGGTGCCAGCGTTCGGCCCCGCCAGCGCAGCGCTGCTGGTCGTTGGTATGGCGCCCGGCATGCACGTATTTGCTGCCGCACGTGAGGCAGTCGATCAGCCCTTGCCCGTCGGCCAATCGAGCGCATCATAGAGCCATGAGCGAAAACGAACACGGTTTCGACCCCAACCGCTATGTCCGTCAGCTGACGACGCGCCCGGGCGTGTATCGCATGTACAACACGCGCGGCGACGTGCTGTACGTGGGCAAGGCCAAGAACCTCAAGAAGCGCGTCTCCAGCTATTTCCTGCGCGCTTCCGGCAGCGCCAGGACCGAGGCGATGCTGGACCAGGTGGCCAATATCGAGGTCACGGTCACCCACACCGAAGACGACGCGCTGCTGCTGGAATCGACGCTGATCAAGCGTCACCGGCCGCGTTACAACGTGGTGCTGCGGGACGACAAGAGCTATCCCTATCTGATGATCACCACGGACCAGGATTATCCGCGCGTGGTCTATCACCGCGGCGCCCAGAAGCGTAAAGGCCACTACTTTGGCCCGTTCCCCAGCTCGAGCGCGGTCAAGAACACCCAGGACACGCTGATGCGATTGTTCCGGCTGCGCAACTGTCGCGACAGCTTCTTCGAGAATCGCTCGCGGCCCTGTCTGCAGTATCAGATCAAACGCTGCAGCGCGCCGTGCGTGGGGCGGATCAGCGCCGAGGATTATGCACGCGACGTCGCCGATGCGACGGAATTGCTGGAAGGACGTAACGAAAAGCTTATTCAGCGGCTGGTGGGCGATATGGAAGCAGCCGCCACAAAGCTCGACTTCGAGACCGCAGCGCGCTTGCGCGAAAAGATTGCGGCGCTGCGGCGTCTACAGTCGCAAAGTCAGACCGTGGGCGGCAAGGGCGATTTTGACCTGATCTGCGGTGCGATCGACGGCGGCGTAGCAGCCGTAGTTGTGGTCACCGTGCGCGGCGGTATCAATCTGGGCCATCGCAGTTTCTTTCCAAGCGCGCCGAGCGGCACCGATATCGGCGATGCCATGGCGGCGTTCATCAGCCAGTACTACCTTGAACGCCGGCCGCCACCCGAACTGCTGGTTGACCCCATGCCGGCCGAAGCCGACAGCCTGGTCGAGAGCCTGACGCGGCGCAGCGAACGCAAGGTCGCGATCAAGAGCAATCTCCGTGGCGAGCGCAAGCGCTGGCTGGCCAATACCCAGGCCACGCTCGGCCAGACCCTGTCGGCCCAGCTGGCCAGCCGGGCAGGCGTAGAGAAACGCCTGTCGTCGCTCGCCAGCGCGCTGGGCATGCAAGCGCCACCGATGCAGATGGCCTGTTTCGATATCAGCCATACCCAGGGCGAGAAAGCGGTGGCATCCTGCGTGGTGTTCGAAGCCGGTGCGCCGGCCAAGTCGGCCTATCGGCGATTCAGTATCACCGGCATCGAGCCGGGCGACGATTATGCCGCGATGCGCCAAGCGCTGACCCGGCGCTTCAAGCGCGTCCAGGCCGGCGAGGCGCCGCTGCCGGATCTGCTGCTGATCGACGGCGGCAAGGGCCAGTTGGGCGTGGCCACTGAAGCGCTGGAAGAACTTGGGATCACCGGTGTGCAACTGCTGGGCGTAGCCAAAGGGGCGACCCGCAAGCCGGGGCTGGAACAGTTGTTTCTCCCTGGCGAGCGCAGTCCGCGTATCCTGCCGGCCGATTCGCCCGGCCTGCATCTGATCCAGCAGATTCGCGACGAAGCCCATCGGTTTGCGATCGCGGCCCATCGCGGACAGCGCGGCAAGGCGCGCAGCGGCTCGTTGCTCGACGGTGTCGACGGTCTGGGGCCGAAACGGCGCAAGGCGTTGCTACAGGCCTTTGGCGGCCCGCGCCAGGTGGCTCGTGCGGGCGTCACGGATCTGGTCCGCGTAGACGGCATCAGTGCTGGCATGGCACAACGGATATACGATTATTTTCATGAAACGGCCTGAGTCTTTATCGATGGCCGTGTCGCGCGACGAGGAGCAACGTTGAACCTGCCCATCTGGCTGACTCTCTTCCGACTCATCCTGATCCCGTTTGTGGTTGGGTTAATGTTCGTGCGCCTGCCTGGCTTCAACGAGGTCGCCGCCGTGCTGTTTGGCATTGCGCTGGCTACCGACTGGCTGGACGGGCACCTGGCGCGCCGCTGGAATCAGACGTCGGCGTTTGGTGCCTTCCTCGACCCCGTCGCCGACAAGCTGATTGTCTGCGCGGTACTGGTCATGCTGGTCTATCGCGACCCGCATTATTATGTCGCGCTGTCGGCCACGGTCGTGGTGGGGCGGGAACTCACCGTCTCGGCGTTGCGCGAGTGGATGGCCGAACTCGGCGAGCGCGGCATCGTTGCGGTCGGATCACTGGGAAAATACAAGACGGCGATTCAGATGGCCGCGATCTTTCTAATGCTGTTCGATCTGTACAATCAGGGAACGGTGTATCTGGTCGGCCTGGTGCTGCTCGTGATGGCCGCCATACTTACGCTGTGGTCGATGATCATCTATCTGCGCCAGGCCTGGCCGAAGCTCAGTATTGAACGTTGAGGCCCTGATTGACGGTCGCTGTATGCCGCCGGCTGTGTGCTTTTGTCGGGGATTGACCGACAACGGTTGACAGTCGAAAAGCATGCACTAGAATATGCGCCTCAGACGCGGGAATAGCTCAGTGGTAGAGCACAACCTTGCCAAGGTTGGGGTCGCGAGTTCGAATCTCGTTTCCCGCTCCAAATTGCCGAAACCTCGGCCCGTCGGCCGAGGTTTTTCTTTATCGGATCCCGATCACTGATCGTATTCGACGCTGGCCAGGTGGCAGAGTGGTTATGCAGCGGCCTGCAAAGCCGCGTACCTCGGTTCGATTCCGGGCCTGGCCTCCATCTATTGTTCCACAGTATTCCAAGAACGTCTTCGAAAGCCCGTATGTACGGGCTTTTTTGTGTTTTTGGTGTCTGTCGCATGCCAAGCTCGTCCATTGAAATCCGGGGGTATTTGGGGGTACATATGGGGGTAGATACCCCCGGTGCAGCACGGATACCCCCAAATGAAGCTGACGGCGACCCAAATCAAGAACGCTAAGCCGGCCGAAAAGCCGTACAAGCTGAGCGATGGCGCGGGCATGTACCTGCTGGTAGCGCCGACAGGCGGCAAGTCCTGGCGACTCAAATACCGTATTGGCGGTAAAGAAAAGTTGCTATCGCTAGGCGCCTACCCCGAGGTATCGCTAAGAGACGCCAGAGAGCGGCGTGGGGATGCACGGAAGGCTATCGCGGCGGGGATAGATCACAGTGCCAAGAGACAGGCCGAGAAGCGCGCACGGACGGCCGCAGATACATTCGAGGCGGCCGCGCGTGAATGGATCGATGCGCGTAGCGGTCAATGGAGTCAGAGCAACAAGCACCAGGTCACCCGTCGGCTGGAGCGCGATGCGTTTCCCTGGATCGGGCAGACTAAAGTGCATGAGTTAGAGCCCCCGGAGGTGCTTCAGATGCTACGCCGCATTGAGGCACGGGGAGCCATCGAAACAGCGCATCGTGTTAAGCAGTTGGTAGGCCAAGTAATGCGTTTTGCCGTCGCCACGGGTCGGGCGCAACGCGATCCGACGCCGGATCTTCAAGGTGCACTCAAGACACGCCGCGTCACACGCTACGCCAGTATTGTTAATCCGGGTGAAATTGGGCCATTGTTGCGAGATATTGATGGCTATTCCGGACAGTATGCTGCGCGCTGCGCGTAGCAACTGGCGCCAATGGTTTTCGTTCGGCCCGGCGAATTGCGCAAAGCCGAATGGGGTGAGTTCGATTTGGAAGGGAGCGTTTGGCGTACATGCAATAGATCGAGCCGAGCTCGGCCACCAGTTCCTGAGCCTGCCGGTACGTCAGCCAGTGACCCGTGCTATAGCGCTGTTGCAACTGGCAGCACCACAGAAACACGACGTTAAAGCCGTGGTAATCATGGCCGGTGCTCAAATTGACCGGAATGTTGAGGGTCTGTGTGCGGTCCCAGGGACAGCGCCAGGGCAGGGCGCCCTGTTCCAGTGCGTCGATGATCTGATCGGTAATCTGCTTGCGAATATCCGTTTTGGACATGGTGTTTCTCCTGAGCATTCGCTGAGAAACACCGCGCCCAATAGGGAACGATGTTCCCCAGCCGGGAGTAAAAACGAGTGGTTGAAAATCGCGACGCGAACGTCCCGATGTGGTTTTATGGCCTATACGGCGGCGGTTGCAGCGGACAGGCGCCAGACCTTGTCTTGGCCGTCGAAGCGATAGCCCGCTTCCTTGAGTGCTTTCTTGCGCTCCTGAAAGTCTGGATCGTCCTTCGACAGCGCGACTTCGGTCGGCATGCAGTCCGGACTCGACTCGGACGATTCAGGCGTGGCCGCTCCCGATTCGGATACGATCTCGGATCCGGAGTCGCTGTGCTGCGATTCCGTTTCCTCGCCGTCGTCGGATGCCGTATCGGTGCTGTGAACAGTCACGCCATCGATCTTGATGAAGCCGATATAGAGCAGGCGGGATTTCAGGCTGACGCCCGTCTCGCCGGCACGTTCGCCTTGGCATAGGTGAACGTATCTACGTACAGATCGCCGAGCCGGAAACCGATCAAGACCTTGCGGTCCTGTTTTACGGCGTCCTGATACTGCTGGACCAGGTCGATCGCTTTGGCACCGCTGACACGGCAATCAAAACG
>JAQIBT010000108.1 GCA_027858915.1 Salinisphaera sp. | reverse complement strand
CGACACCCACGCTTGCCACGACCAGAAGCAGCGTATAGCTGACTTCCAGCGCGCTCCAGCTTGGCGCCGGGCTGAGTGCGCTGGAGGCGATACCGAGCGCCAGTACGGCCAGGCCCAGGCAAGTCAGCCGTCGGTCGAGCCGAAACCGGCCGGTGATGGCAACAACAATGCCGACGAGGCAGAGCGAGCCGGTCAGCAGAAGCCGGCGGTCATCGAAGCCAGAGGCGATAGGAATCAGCCAGCCTGTCGCGAGCCAAAGGCCTGTCAGTACTCGATTGTTGAGTTGCTCAGATGTGCGTGAAATTTGCGGCTTCCCTCGATATTTTTTGCGAGCTAGATCGAAACCACTTGCTGCTTAAAGAAGTCTCTCGGCACGCCGCTCTGGGATATATGTTTACGCGGACTGAAATTTCGTATTGGAAAAGGCTACGGCTTGCCAGCTGGGCTGCTGGGCGTTAATTTCGGTTTCCCCGCCGGTCGCTTCCGGCCGTCTGCTAACAAGACATGGTTCATGAAGCGCCGAATGCGTTCCGATCTCGCAGTATAAAGCCGCGAGGTCGACTAAAGGGAAGAATATGCAAACCGCAATTATTGTCGCTTATTTGATTGCCATGATTGTCATTGGTCTGTACGTCGCAAGATTGCGAGTCAAGGACAGCGCAGACTTCATGGTCGCTGGACGCAGCCTTTCGGCAGGCGTGCTGATTGGGACGCTCATCGCCACTTTCGTGGGCTCAGGCTCGATCATCGGT
Source organism: Salinisphaera sp. (assembly GCA_027858915.1). Taxonomy (GTDB): domain Bacteria; phylum Pseudomonadota; class Gammaproteobacteria; order Nevskiales; family Salinisphaeraceae; genus Salinisphaera. Next base: position 5,770 of record JAQIBT010000108.1, on the reverse strand, counting down.
GGCGCCAGCTTCATCTATCAACACGGGCCGCTTGCCGCCATCTTTTTCTTCGCCGGCACACCCATCGGCATTCTCATTCTGTATTTCCTGCTGGCTGAGCGTATCCGTGCAGCAGCGGTGTACACAATTCCCGAGATCATAGAACAACGTTACGGTCGATTCGCGCGCGGCGTGGCCGCTGTGATCATACTTCTCGCTTATATCGGTATTGTGTCGTATCAGTTCATAGGTGGTGGCTACGCCTTGAACATCATGTTCGGGATGCCGGTCTGGGAAGCTTCTCTGCTCAGCGCTGCCGTCATGATCTTTCTGGCCATGATCGGTGGATTGGTATCAGTCGCCTATACCGACTTCATCAGCTCGATCATTATCTTCCTTAGCTTTTTGGTCGCGCTGCCTATAGTGCTAATGAATATCGGCGGCCTGTCCGCAATGTTCGACGCCTTGCCGGCGGCAAAACAGACCTGGACAGGCGGGCTGACGACGGTCCAGGTGCTGGGCTACTTTCTGCCGCTGTTCCTCCTGCTTCTGGGCGATCAGAACATCTACCAACGCTTCTCCGCTGCGCGGGATGTGAAGACTGCACGCCGTTCCGCGGCAGGCTTCTTCATTGGCGCCATCCTCGTCAATGGGCTCATTATTCTGCTGGTCGCTTCGACCATCGTGGCGTTTCCGGGCATCAAACCGGATACCGCAGTTTTGGTGCTTGGCGCCAGGGGTGTGCCGGATATCGTGGGCGGATTCATACTGGCCGCCACGATCGGGCTAATCGTCACCACCGGTAATTCCTACCTGCTCTCATCGGCCGGCAATGTGGTCCATGACCTGTACGTCAACGTGTTCGGTGGGCGCATTGCCGAGTCGCGACGGCTTCTGGCGGATCGAGCTACGGTTGTGGTACTCGGCGTCTTCGCCTACTGCCTGGGTACTTTCTTCCCAAGCGTGCTCGCCATACAGATGTACTCCTACACCATGTACGGTGCCGCGATCACGCCCGCGCTGATTGCTGCACTGGTCTGGCGAGGAGCCACTGTTCCCGGCGGCGTGGCCTCGATCATCATGGGCGGGTCGGCCACACTGGTGTGGGATATCGTGCTGAGCAAACCGCTGGGATGGAACAGCGTGCTGATATCGCTGCCGTTGTCTATCGCAACTCTATTAATCGTGAGCCTGCTTACGCAACGGCAACGCACACCCCTCATTGGCGAAAAACGGAGCCACCATGTTGATTATTGATAACTGCCACGTCTTCGATGGGCTGACAAACAGCCTGCAGGCCGATGCACAGGTCGTAGTGGAAGACGGCCGTATCAAGGATATCGGGAAGGCTGGCGCCAAAGCCGGCAAAGCCGAGATCATCGACGCTCGCGGGCTGACACTGATGCCCGGCCTGATCGATGCCCACGTACACGCATACGCCGCCGCAGCCAATCTTGCACACGTGGATACGATGGCCCCCTCGTATCTCAGCCAGTTTGCCCGGACCTCGCTTGAGTCGATGCTGCAGCGTGGCTTCACAAGCGTGCGCGACGCAGCGGGCGCAGATTACGGTTTGGCCCAGGCGACCGAGCAAGGCTATATTCGCGGCCCCCGATTGTTCTATTCCGGAAAGGCATTAAGCCAGACCGGCGGCCATGGCGACACGCACGGCCTGGAGCACGGAGGCTGCATCTGCGGCTGCGGCTCGTCGCGCGTCGTGCTGTCGCACGTGGTCGACGGTGTGACCGAAGTACGGAAAGCTGCGCGCGATGAACTACGCAAGGGTGCAACTCAGATCAAGATCATGGCGTCCGGCGGCGTGTCCTCTCCTACCGACCCCATCTGGAACCTGCAGTTCTCGGAAGAAGAGATCCGGGCGGCCGTCTGGGAGGCTCACTCATGGGGGCGTTACGTACTGGCCCATGCGTACACGCCGGAGGCGATCCGGCGCTGTCTGGAATACGGCGTACGCTCGATCGAGCACGCCAACCTGATCGACGAACCCACTGCCCGTTTCGCCGCAGAGCAACAGGCGTTTGTCGTCCCGACGCTTGTCACCTACGAAGCGCTGGAGACCTACGGTCGCGATCTGGGATTCCCGGAAGTCAGTCTAGAGAAACTAAAAGTCGTGCGCGACGCGGGCGTGATGTCGTTGCGACACCTTAAAGCAGCCGGTGTGCCCATGGGCTTCGGCACCGACCTGCTTGGCGAGATGCAAATCCACCAGTTGCGTGAATTCAGTATCCGCGAAGAAGTACTGTCCCCGTTCGAGATTCTGAAATCGGCCACGTCCGTCAACGCCGACATATTGCAGCAGACCGGCGAGCTAGGGGTGATCCAGCCGACGGCAAAGGCCGATTTACTACTCGTCGATGGCAACCCGCTTGAGGATCTGTCGGTACTCGAGCGGCCTGACGACTGTCTCAAGCTGGTAGTGAAAGATGGGGACGTTTATAGAAACTTGCTATAAGCGCCAATGCTATGTTGAGAGCAAGCCGCCCGATGCCTGCGTCTTGAGTTTCGTTCTGGCCGAAACCGAGGTCAGCCGTGACTAAACTCGCGTATTAAGCCCGTCTACCCGACTCTGACCAGAGAAAAGTGTCGGAAATTTTTACAGATAAAGCCGATACGCTTTTGGCGTTCAGATAAATTTATAATAAAAACAAGTCATTGGAATTTATGTACGAATATTGCTTGTGGAAAGACAGGCGCCGAATACTCCAGTGGTTTCAAGCGCCCGAATTGCGTTTTTAGTCAGGCTATCTTGAACCCGATGGAGGTTTGTTGATGAAGGCCAACTATCTTGCGTTACTCGGTTTTACAGCGGCGACGGTGTTTGCCCCCGTCGCGTTGGCGAACCAGATTCATTTCTCGTTCAACGGCGCCGGCATCAGCAGCTCCGGTCTGTTGACTGTTTCACAGACGTCGACGTCGGGGAGTGCCAGAATTACCGGCATCAGCGGTATGTTTTCTGATTCGAACGTCGGCGTTTCGGGTTCGATTGGCGGTCTTTACACGCCGGTCTCGTATCAGAGCGACACCAGCAAAGGTATTGCGTTTACTGCCGGCGGCTTATCCTATGACGACCTGTTCTATCCGGCCGGGAATTCGCCGGTGCTGTGTTTCGACGCGGCGGGCAATCCCACCTACCCGTTTTCCGGTGGCCAGCTCGATATCTATGGAGTCGCATTCAATATAGCGGGACCAGGGGGCTACGTCGCCGAACTGTGGAGCAATGGTTACCTTCCAGATAGCAAGGGCACTTTTCCGGGTGCCCCTGGCTATGTGCCAAATCTGGTCTATGCGGCGGCGCTTGCGAACGCGAAAGGCCTTGTAGACAACCCCAATGCCGGCGGCGATGTCATTCCTCCCGGCGTGTACGGCTCGTTCACCACGACTGCGGTGCCAGAACCCGGCTCTCTGGCTTTGTTTGGCGTTGCCCTGCTCGGGTTGTTCGTCACCCTGCTCGGCCGCAAACGCAGAAGCGCCGGCCGGTCTCGAGCCGTTGAGGTTTCGAGCTAGCGTCAACCCCGGCGTTTACGCCCCGGACTAGGGCAGCGGTCAGGCTGCCCTCGGCTGACCCCGCGATCGCAGGCACGGTGCGATCGGTCGGATGAAACGCCTTGGCCATCGCTCTATTCTTTGTTAATCGAACCGGCTGACGCCATAGCACACGGTGGGAAGATCGCCTGCGCTCCTGTCTGACGGAAGACGAGCGAGCCATTCGTGATCTGCCGCTGATTGATTCACAGAAACGCTTTGTTGTGAAAGCAGTTTTACTGCAATAAACTGGACGTTTGTACAAGGCATCAAGGCCGTTGGCGAACTTCAACATGCATGTCGGCGCGGCGGCCGTGGTGGGTGCTTCGGCGGCTGCCTATGGCTTGTCGGCCGGCTGGTGGCAGATCGGCCAGGCCTACGTAATTGTCTCGTTGGTAGCGCTTGGCGGCATCATGCCGGATATCGACGCGGACAAATCACACTCGATGCGGTTGGTCTTTACGGTATTGGCTGTCGTCGCCGCATTCGCCGCGCTTGCGTTGACCCGAGCGGACTTGTCGCACTCGGTTGCCGGCTGCCTGGCCCTTGGGCTGTACGTCGGCATACGCGATGTGTTGGGGTTTCTTTTTCGTCTCTTTACCCGTCATCGTGCCAGCTGGCATTCGTTGCTCGCCGTCGTTGTCGTGTCTTTTTCGACCATAACCGTCAGTTACCGCTGCTTCGGGCAGCCGGCAGTCCTGGCATGGTGCCACGGCCTGGCCATGGCCAGTGGCATGCTCGTCCATTTGCTGCTCGACGAATGTTGCAGTGTCGACCTCGAGGGCGCGCGCCTGAAACGCTCGTTTGGCACAGCGTTCAAGCTGTTCGATTATCGCCGCCCGATTGCCACCGCGCTGATGGCAGTCGCTGCACTGCTGATGCTGCCGGGCATCCCGCAATGGCCTTTCTGATGGGCTGGTTCGCAGAACGTGGGGAAAGCTCGCTTAAAGCGCAACCGTGAGATCGCCGAGTTTGTCGGTGAGTTGGGCGTTTTCACTGTAGTCCACCGGGCATTCAATGATCGTGACGGTGTCGTGCGCCAGCGCGTCCTCGAGCGCGGGCCTGAGTTCGCTTGCGGCACCGATACGCACGCCCCGGCAACCGTAGCTCTCTGCCTGCTTGAGAAAATCGGGATTGGTGAAATCGATGAAGGCCGGCCGGCCGATCTCGAGGTTCTGTTTCCACTTGATCAGGCCATATTCCTGGTCCACCCACACCAGCACGACAAAAGGAATCTTTTCACGCATGGCGGTTTCCAGCTCCTGCGAGTTCATCAGGAAACTGCCGTCGCCCATCGTGGCCAGCACCTTGCGCTCGGGTTTGGCGAGCTTGGCACCGAGCGCACCCGGCAGACTGAAGGCCATGGTGGCAAGCCCGTTCGAGATAAGACAGGTGTTCGGGGCGTAGCACGGGTACAGGCGCGCCATCCACATCTTGAGCGCGCCGGTATCGCAGAGCACGATGTCCTCCCGCCCCATGGCAGCACGGATATCCGCGACAATCCGTTGTGGCTTGAGCGGGAAGGCGTCATCGGCCTCGCCACGCGTCAGTTCGTCGCTCAGCAAGCCCTGCAGCTTCTCGATGCGCGCGCGATCGAGCGGCGCACAGTTGGGCCGCTGTTCAACGATGGCATCCAGCGTGGCCGCAATCCCGCCCTCGACGCCGACCGCCAGTTCATAGTTCGCGTCCACCTCGGCCGGCGTCCGATGAATATGGAGAATCGTCTTGTCTCGCTCCGGATTCCAGCGCGCCGGGGCGTACTCGACTAGATCGTAGCCGACGGCAATCACCAGATCCGCTGCGTCGAAGCCGAAATTGACATAATCATGCTTCATGAAGCCCAGCGTGCCGAGCGCGTTGGCATGATCGTCTGGAAACACGCCCTTGCCGGCAAAGCTGGTAGCCACCGGCAGATCGAGCGCTTCGATAAAACGCAGCAATGCCTCGGCCGCGTCGTCGCGGACCACGCCGGGACCGGCCAGTACGACCGGATTTTTTGCCTGGTCGATCAATGCAGCAGCCCGCTCGATCTGGGCTGGCGACGGGGCGGTATCGCGGGGCCGATTGACGGTCAGCGGACGGTTCTCGACCGGCAATACCGCCACGTCTTCCGGCAGAATCACCGCGGTCGTGCCGGGGCGCTCGGTCTGCGCGGTCTTGAACGCCTTGCGCATGATCTCGGCCGTGGCCTCCGGCAGCAGGATCGTGCCGGTCCACTTCGTGATCGGCGCAAACAAGGCTTCCAGGTCAA
>JAQIBT010000038.1 GCA_027858915.1 Salinisphaera sp. | reverse complement strand
GCGGTCGCAGTGAAAGACCAGCGTGTCTCGCTCGTCGTCCCACGTCACGTGCTTGACGCATTGGCCTCTCAGGCCAACAATCCAGCCTGGGATGGTTGCCGCCATGTACGAACTCCTTCATTGCTTGTGTAAGAGCCCGTAGTGAAACGGATTTGTCGGCGGTAGTCATCCCTCTCTAGCGAACATCAGTGCATAAGAGCCCGCAAATACGCGGCATGATGTCGGCGTTTTTTTGCGCCATTATCACGCCGGCGCAGTAGATTGGCCTTGAGTCCGACGGCCTAGCCCCAGACTCGACGCGCAGTTTCTACCACGCGTTCGAGCTTGGCCCACTGGTCGTCCTGGGTGAGTTTGTTGCCTTCGACCGTGCTGGAAAAGCCGCATTGCGGGCTGATGCAGAGCTGGTCGATATCCACGTAGGCGGCCGCTTCGTCAATACGGGCTGCCAGCTCATTAACTGATTCGAGCACTGGTGTCTTGGACGACATCACGCCAAGTACGACGGTCTTGTTGGAAGGTACGTGGTGCAGCGGCGCGAAGTCGCCCGAGCGTTCGTCGTCGTATTCAAGAAAATAAGCGTCCACGGCCAGTTCGTTGAACAGTACTTCCGCGACCGGCTCGTAGCCGCCCTGGGCGAACCAGGTGCTGCGATAGTTGCCGCGGCACAGGTGGATGCCGACGGTGAGGTCGTCGGGCCGGCCAGCGAGGGCCGCGTTGATCAGTTCGGCGTACTGTTTCGGCAGAGTATTTGGGTCCTCGCCGCGCTGCTTGGCCGCTGCCCGCATGTCGGGGTCGCAGAGATAGGCCAGATTGGTGTCGTCGAGCTGGATATAACGACAGCCGGCGCGATACAGCGCATCGATCTCGTCGCGATAGCAGGCTGCCAGATCGTCGAAGAACACGTCCATGTCCGGATAGGCTTCGATATCGATGGCCGCCCGGCCGCCGCGGAAATGCACCATGGTCGGCGAGGGGATCGAGACCTTGGGCCGAGCGCGCTGGGCCTGGCCAGCGAGGTATTCATAATCGGCGACCTGGATCGGCCGGGCATGGGCGAGCTTGCCGGTGACCGACAGCTGCGGCGGCGTGAAGCCGTCGCCCGAGGCTTTCGCGCGCTTGTTGGCGGCAATGCCGCCGGTGACCGAGACGCCGTCGAGCTTTTTGAGGAAATCCAGATGAAAATAGGCGCGCCGGAATTCGCCGTCGGTGACGTCCTGCAGGCCGACGTTTTCCTGCTTGGAAACAGCGTCGGCAATGGCGATATCCTCGACCTCTCGCAGGGCATCGGCATCGATGGAGCCGTCGGCGAAGCGCTTGCGGGCATCGAGTACGGCCTGCGGTCGCAACAGGCTGCCGACGTGTTCGGCGCGAAACGGGGGAGCTATTTTGTGCATGATGGATCTCGGAACGGGTGAACCTAGTCTTCCAGCTTGGCGAACGGCAGGCCGACATAGTTTTCGGCAATAGTCGCACGTCCGGCCTGGGAGTTGAGGTAGTAGCCGAGTTCGGCCTGCTGAATACGGCTGCCGAAGTCTTCGTCGTCGCTGAACTTGTGAAGGTTGGTGGTCATCCACCAGGAAAATCGCTCGGTCTTCCAGACCCTTGACAGACAGGTGGCCGAATAGCGTTCGATCAGATCGGCACGGCCACTGTCGTAGATTTTCCGGAACAGGCGATAGGCCGTATGGACGTCGGCGACGGCCAGGTTCAGCCCCTTGGCGCCGGTCGGCGGCACGATGTGTGCGGCATCGCCCAGCAGCAGCAGGCGGCCGTGCTGCATGGGCTCGGCCACAAAGCTGCGCAGCGGAGCCACTGATTTGTCGATCGACTCGCCGGTGACCAGTGCATCGGCCACCGCCTTGGGCAGGCGGCGCTTCAACTCTGCCCAGAATGCGTCGTCACTCCAGTTGTCGGGCGATTCGGTGTCGGGCACCTGGATGTAATAGCGGCTGCGCGTGGGCGAGCGCATGCTGCACATGGCAAACCCCCGTTTGTGGTTGGCATAGATGAGTTCGTCGGCCACCGGCGGGGTCTCCGACATCACGCCCAGCCAGCCCAGTGGGTATTCACGCTCGAAGGTCTTGAGTCGATCCTCTGGGATGCAGGTCCGCGAGACGCCGTGGAAACCGTCGCAGCCGGCAATATACGAACAGTCGAGCCGGTGCGCCTCGCCCTCGTGGGTGAAGGTAACGTAGGGCGAATCGCTGTCCACAGCGTGCGGCTGCGCGGCGTCGGCCTCGTAGTAGGTGGTTGCGCCTGCGGCTTCGCGGGCATTCATCAGGTCGCGCGTGACCTCGGTCTGGCCATAGACAGTGACGTGCTTGCCGCCGGTCAGTTCGGCGAGATCGATACGCACGCGCTCTCCGGCGAAGGCAATATCAAAGCCGTCGTGAACCAGCCCGTGGGCATTCAGGTTGTCGTCGACGCCGGCTTCGCGCAGGAGGTCCACCGTGCCCTGTTCGAGCACGCCGGCGCGGATCCGGCCAAGCACGTAGTCACCCGAGCGGCGCTCGAGGATGACGTTGTCGATGCCGGCCACGGTCAGCAGCTGGCCAAGCAGCAGGCCCGACGGGCCCGCGCCGATGATGGCGATTTCGGTTTTCATGGTGATTTTCCTGAGTGACGCGATCGCCCGACACGCGCGGGCCGTCGTGTGCGACTAGCGACTTAAAAGTCGAAGAACACTGTTTCTTCGGGCCCCTGAAGCCGGATCACGATGTCGTAGCGCGGATCGCCGGCGGGGTTGTCGCCGGCACGGCGGGCGATCAGGGTGTTGCGGCGGTGAGGCGGCACGCGGTTCAGAAACGGACAGTCCGCGTTGGCCTCAGCTTCGTCGTCGAAATAGACGCGCGTGTGCAGATGGATATTGATGCCGCGCGCGAACAGCATGAGATTTACGTGCGGTGCCATATCGATGCCGCCTGCATAAGGCAGGCGCCCCGGCTTGACTGTGCGGAAGCGCCAGTGACCGGCATCGTCGGCGGCCGGTGCGGCACGCCCGAAGCTGTTGAATACGTTGTTGAACGCGAACTCGGTGACATAGTTGCCGTTGGCATCGGCCTGCCAGGCTTCGACCAGGATATCGGCCACCGGTTGCTCGGCGCCGTCGAGGACCACCCCCGCCAGTTCGATGCGCTGGCCCTCGGCCTCGGGTTCGGCGAGCACGTTGTCTATCTCGTGTTCGCGTTCGGGCAGGCCAGCAACGTCCAGCGCCAGGCCGATGTGCACGTAGGGGCCGGCGGTCTGTGACGGGGTTTCCGGCAGATAGACGCTGGCCGGATCGCGGGGTTGTTTCAAATTGAGAGGCGACATGAGGGCTCCGGCCTTCAGGCGTTTTCGAACCAGGTCTGCAGGGCGCCGCGGGTGACGATGTCGAAGCGATAGACCAGACAGTCGAAGGAGCGCGAGCGCGGCATATCCAGGCGTGCGGTGAGGGTTTCGACAGCGGCCGGATCGCGGATCGTGTTAACGATCGGACAGCGCGGAATGAGCGGGTCACCCTCGAAGTAGAGTTGGGTGATCAACCGGGTGGCGATCGATGGCCCCATGACCGAGACATGGATATGCGCCGGTCGCCAGGAATTGGGGTCGTTGGGCCACGGATAAGGCCCGGGGCGGACCGTGCGAAAGCGATACCAGCCTTCGGCGTCGGTTACGCTACGGCCGACGCCGCCGAAATTGGGATCGAGCGGTGCCAGATAGCTGTCCATATCGTGGCGATAGCGCCCGCCCGCATTGGCCTGCCAGATTTCAACCAGCGTATTAGACACGGCGGCACCGAACTGATCGATCACGCGGCCGAAAACCTGGATACGCTCGCCGATCGGCAGGCCGTCGGCGGCTGCGTCCTGGCGATAATTGAGCAGCAGATCGTTGTCGTTACCGCCCAGCGCCATGGCACCGAAATCCGGGCCCGAGCGCTCCGATACACTGGGCGTCTGGATACTCATCAATGCCTGCTGCGGCGCCCGCAGAACCGTGGTCTTGTAGCCCGCGGCCGCCGGATCGGGATGCCAGTTGCGATCCCGCATCACGAACGCGGTGTGATCGTTGAGGGCCATAACAATCTCCTGTGCGTGCCGACGATGGCTGACCCATGTCGCTACGTATCCAACATGCCGGGTGGCACAAGCCGCGCCAATTGAAACCTACGCATACAAGGTTACCCGAATGGTTATATCAGGACTATCTAAGCCAGTCCGTTCCCGGATAAGTGGCGGCGACCACGCGCAGGCAATCGCAGAACTGGCGGGCTGCCGGCGCGATCGGCTGGCTGCTATTGACCGCGAAGCCGACCGAGCCGCCGCGTATCTCGATCAACGGGCCGACTACGACCATTTGATGAGAATTCGCCGCCGCTCGTGCGGTATCTGCCGGCGTTACCCACACCGTGTCCGAGCCCATGACGTAGGCCTGCGACAGCGGCAGCGAGAGAGTTTCGAGTGCGTGTGCCGGTGCGATCGACTGTTCCACCCAGAACCGTTCGAGCTGTTCGCGCAGGGTCGTGCCGCGGGGTGGTATCACCCATGGGTAATGGGAAATGGCCTGTATCGTCGGCGCCGGTTCGGTGATCAGCGGATGGCCGGCTCGAACCACCAGGATCATGGGCTCGTAGTAGAGATGCTCGAAGGCCAGATCCCGAATCTCACGCGCCTCGGCCATGCGGCCCAGCACCAGATCGAGTTCGCCCAGGCGCAGCCGCCTCAGCAGGCCGGCGCTGGTGCCGGTGTCCACTTCGATGCGCAGATCCGGATGCTCGGCGTGCAGCGCTCGCAACACGGCAGGCAGCAGACCGCCTTCAACGTTGGACAGGGCGCCCAGGCGCACCACAGCTTCCGGCGCGTCGTGCTTGACCGCCTCGATGCCTTCGGCGATCGCCCGCAACGCGGGCGCAGTATGGCGCAAGAGGGTGCGGCCGGACGGGGTGAGCGTGACTCCGCGCGAGCCGCGTTCGAACAGGCTCAGACCGAGGCTGGTTTCCAGCTCGCGGATAGTTTTGGACATGCCGGGCTGGGTAATCGACAGCGCCTCGGCGGCAGCGGCCAGCTGTCCGCGCCGGGCGACTTCGGCGAAGGCCACTAGATGCCGCAGTTTGATCGGCGAATGGATCATCGAGTTGAGCCTAGCCTGAGCAAGCTGAAATTGCAGCTTACAGCGGCACGCCCCAGCCGTTCTCCTTCGCGAGCTTGAAGGCATGATTGGCGGCCGGTACGCCGGCATAAATCGCGACGTGCATCAGCGCCTGGCGCAGCTGGGCTTCGGACAGGCCGATCCGCCGTGCGGTCTTCAGATGCAGCACCAACTCGCCGTCGCGCCCGAGGGCGGCGAGGATCGCCAGGGTGATCATGCTGCGCTCGCCGTGGCTAAGATCCGGGTTGCCCCACAACTCGCCCCAGGCCATGCGTGTGATCATGTCTTGGAACGGCGCATCGAGCGTGGTTGCGCTGGCCGACGCGCGCTCGACGTGCCCGGCGCCGAGCACGGATTTGCGGACGGCGAGCCCGTCCTCGTAGGCGCCCGACAGCGTGCTAGCGGCTGACTGCGCCTGCATCAGCAGGGCAGCCAGTGCTTCCGGTGCCTCGACCGACGTGACATGGCCTACGTCTTCGAACACGGTGAGCGTGGCCTGCGGAAATTCTCCAGCCAGCGCTTGCAGCACAGCGGGCGGGGTGGAAGCATCTTCAGCACCGGCTACCAGCTGAATGGGCCGATCATAGGCTGCCAGCCGGCCGCGGAAATCGGCGGCGCCCAGTAGTTCGCAACAGCGCGCATAACTTTCGCTGTCTGTGCGCGCAAGCTGGGTCTGCCAGCCGCTGAGCGTGGCCGGCTGCGATGCGACGAACGCCGGCGCAAACCAGCGGCTGCTCAATTCCTTGGCCAGTGCCGGCAAGCCCTCGGCGCGTACCCGAGACGCCCGCTCCGACCAGGCCTCGCGGCTGCCGATGATCGCCCCGGTGTTGGTCAGAACCGCCGATGCAATGCGGTCCGGGGCCACGGTGAGCAGCGCCTGTACGACCACGCCGCCGATCGAGGTGCCCACGGCGTGCGCCTGCGCAACACCGAGCGCATCCAGTAAGGCTACTGCTTCGCGGGCTAGATCCTCGGCGGTTATTGCGCCTGCTGCCGGTGCGCTGGCGCCATGGCCGGGCAAATCCCAGGAGATCAGCCGAAATCGCTTGGCGAGAAGCGCTGCGCACTCATCCCATACCGCCTGACTCAGGCCCAAAGGATGGGCCAGCAGCAGTACGGCCGCGGTACGCGGGCCGGTATCGCGATAGGCGACCGCGCGGTTGTGGATGTCGATGAATGGCATTGAGGGTCCTCGGCGGCGGTGGATGGCAGCTTGCGACAGCAGCGTCGATTTCGGTACCGGCTATACTCGCTCAAGCACGGTCGCGATACCCTGGCCAACGCCGATGCACATGGTCGCCAGTCCGTACTGCGATTTCGTACGCTGCATTTCCTGGGCCGCGAACTGCAGGATTCGCACGCCTGACATGCCCAGTGGATGACCCAGTGCGATAGCGCCGCCGTTGGGATTCACGCGTGCATCGTCATCGGCCAGGCCCCAGCCGCAGATCACTGCCAGTGCCTGGCTGGCAAAGGCCTCGTTGAGCTCGATCACACCCATCTGCTCGATGTCCAGGCCCAGCCGTGCCAGTAGCTTGTTGGACGCGTGCAGCGGTCCCATGCCCATGATGCGCGGCTCGACGCCGGCGGTCGCCATGCCGTGGATACGGGCTATCGGGATCAGGTCGAAGTCCTTGACGGCCTGTGTGCCTGCCACCAGCAGCGCGCCAGCGCCGTCGTTCAGGCCGGACGCATTGCCGGCAGTCACCGTGCCGTTGTCCTTGAACGGCGTTGGCAGCTTGGCGAGCTGTTCGACGCTGGATTCGGCACGCGGATGCTCGTCGGTATCAAAGACGAGCGGGTCTTTCTTGCGGCGCGGAATCTCGATTGGCGTAATGAGTTCGGCCAGTCGGCCGGCCTCACGGGCGGCTTCGGCCTTCTGCTGAGAGCGATAGGCAAATACGTCCTGGTCGGCTCTGGAGACCTTGAACTGCTCGGCTACGTTCTCGCCGGTGATCGGCATGGAATCCACGCCGTATTGTTTTTTCAGCAGCGGGTTGATGAAGCGCCAGCCGATGGTGGTGTCTTCCATGGTCTGGTTGCGCGAGAAGGCCGATGGTGACTTGGAGACCACGTACGGCGCACGCGACATCGATTCCACCCCCCCGGCCAGCATGAGCGACGTCTCACCGGCCCGAATGGCGCGGGCCGCGGTACCCACGGCGTCCATGCTCGAACCGCACAGACGATTGATGGTCGAGCCAGGCACCGTGACCGGCAACCCTGCCAACAACGCTGACATGCGAGCGACGTTGCGATTGTCCTCGCCGGCCTGATTAGCACAGCCGACGATCACGTCGTCGATAGCCGCCGGGTCGAGCTGTGGCGCCTCGGCCAAGACGGCCTTGAATACATGCGCCAGCATATCGTCAGGCCGGACGCTGGCCAGCGCGCCGCCGAAACGGCCGACCGCGGTACGACGCGGATGACACAGAAAGACATCGTTCGACATGAGTGCTCCTCGGTGGGGATTGCTTGGGCGGTTTATCTGCATATCGACGCCGATGAGCGCCGATGAAACACTAGGGCCTGTGGCCGTTTCGTGCGAGGCCGCGCCAAGGGCTTTTTTGCGGCAAGACGAGACGCAGCAAGGGCCGTGTAGTTGTTCTACATAAGCGCGCTGCAACGCTGTATTGCCGCAAAACAGCCCTTGTCCCGAAGGGTTGGGCCTCAAATCGCCCCAGGCGGCGTTGCAAATCTGGGTCGTGGCACGCCACGCCCGGCGACTCGCGCCTTGCCTGAGACGATTTGAGGTCTCCAACGCGGCGCTCGCACGAAACGGCAACAGGCCCTAGGCGTTGGTTGCTTGATGCCGAACAACACAGAAGATACGGGTCGTGGCCTTGCGATCAGCGGCGCCTATAGGATCGATTGCCAGAGTGGTATGCAACGAGATGTTTCCAGTACAGCGGTTGTTAGTGCTGACAGGGGCAGAATCGGTACGTGCCACCAGCGTCTTCGGGACAGGCTCCAGCTTGGCAATCAGCGGCTGAATGTTCCGGGTATAGCTGGCGAGTTGGCTGGCAGGCAGTGGCTGGCCGCCCGGGAGCTTCACGGTCAGTGGGTTGTAAGCGACGTCGTGAATACGAACCTCGAAGTGCAGATGCGGACCTGTCGCCTCGCCCGATTCGCCGACGTAACCGATCACCTGGCCCTTGTGCACGGGTTGGCCCACGTGCAGCCCTTTGGCCAGCCGATGCATGTGACCGTAGCGTGTGCTGTAGCCTGAAAAGTTGTTGAGTTCTACCAGCCTGCCGTAGCCGTGCGCCCACCCGGCATACTTCACTGTGCCATTCGCCGCCGCATGGATTGGCGTGCCCATGGGGGCCGCCATATCAACGCCCTCGTGGGGGCGCACTACATGCAGGACCGGGTTCATGCGATGCAGGTTGAACGGACTGCTGATCCGGGTATACGCCACCGGCTTGCGCGTGAAAGAAGGCTGATATGACTGGCCGGACGTATCGTAGTAGGCAAACTTGCCGTCGACATCCTTGGCCCTGAATGCCTTGTAGTTGTGATGATCGCTCGTGATGCTGGCCGCCAGGATCGGCCCGAGCGCTACCTGCTTCTGATCGATGTATTCGGCCTGGTAGACCACCGCGAAATGGTCGCCAGGATGCAGCCGGCGCAGATTGTGGCGGTACCTGTAGATACTCGACAACTGAGAGGCGATCCGGGACGGGATGCCTTGCCTGGCCAGCGAGCGCGCAAGTGACCGGCTGATCGTGCCGGACGCTGTAAGCTCGCGCTTCTGCGTCGAGACTTTCTGGATTTGCGCGGTCAGCTGACTGCCAACTCGGTTGACTGTCAAGGTGTGAAGTGGATCGATCTGATAGCGCAGTTCCGCCAGTCGACCGTCCATGGTCTTGCGAATATCGATCTGATCGCCGGGCTGAAGGCTGCGCAGAGATTTCGTCTTGTCCTTGAGCTTGAGCAGCTCCATCCATTGGCTGGCGCCAAGACCGGCTTTGGCGAATAGCTGGGAGAGAGAATCGCCCGAAGCTACGGCGAGCGTTTGCCAGCGTGTGATCTGGGTGGAATCGACGCGCCCTTTGTCGCCGGTGGCGGAGTGCCTGGATACATCGTTCGTCAGCTTGAACGCCGCGTCGAAACGGGCACTCGTGTCGTGTGTTGCGCTAGTCGCGCTCTGCGCGCTTGAACAAAAAATCAAAGATACGCCTAGCGCGCCAGCGGCACTGGCACGCAGTACTTGCCTATGATGCATCGGTCACCCTCGTGGGTTTCAGTCAATACGAAGCAGCCACCTGGGCGCTCGGATTCTTCTGGTTATGCAGACTCGGACCGGGCGCAGCCGGTAAAAGTTTCATGCGACTTTAGCCGTAACGGGATCTGCTAGCCTGGAAAGGACCCGATCAGCGCGATCAAGGCCACGCTCGCGCCGCCGATGATGGCAGCGCCGATTTCCACGCCGCGATAGGACGTTGTTTTCGGCAAACGCTTGCCAAACAGTAGTCCTACATAGGCAAACAAGCCGCTCGCAATGCCCAGCAGGAGTCCGGCAGGCAGTGCGCTATCTGGTCGCCAGAGTGCGACAGGCAAGGCGCCCAGTCCAGTGGCCAACGCAGGTAATGTGATATCGAGCAGCCGGTTTCGCTGGCTGCGAAGCTGACGCGATAACAGGTAGCCGGCCGGCAACTTGTGAGCAATGATTCCACTGCCGGCAGCGATGCCCAGTGCCGGCATGCGCGCATACAACGCCCCGATCACGCAACCGGCACACAGTGCATGGATCGTCAGCGCACTGACTGCGGGGTCGTGTTGGTCGCTGCGCGACCGCCGTGTGAGCACTACACCGGCAGCCAACCCCGCCAGCATACCGAGGGCGCCGTGCCAGACGTGGCCGCGAAGTGCATCCGGCAGCACGAAGATCAGCAGTCCGGCGAACATGGCGCCGCTGGCGGCACCGTCGATCGCTCGTACCAGACTCGCTCCTCTGGAGCCGTCCACCATGAGGCTACCGGCCAGCATTGCAAAAGCCGCCACAATCGAAAATCCCACGGGTTTCCAGAGCGACTCATAGGCGCCGTAGAGCATAAGCAACAGCCAGGCGCATACGAACGCGACGGCGATTATCAGCGATAGAATACGCCCTGCAAGAGTATGGTTTTCAGCAAAGCTGGATTGAGCCATGCATGCACCCATCGAGAAAATCTTAACGTTATAAGATATCCGTAACTTTCGGGTTTTTGCAAGGCCGAGGCGACGCCGTCGACTATTGATTCGGGCGGGAGAACCAGACCAGAGCGGTCAGTGCCAGAAAGACCCAGCCGGCCAACCAATACATTTCGTTCAGCCCGAGCATGAAGGATTGCTGCTCGATTACCCGGGCCATGGCGCCGTAAGCCTGCGTATCCGTCAGCCCCTGCGCATGTGCCTGGGCCAGCCAATGCTGAGTGGCAGGATCGCCCAGGCCGGTGTGGGCCGACAGCACATGATCGTGGTAGGCCTGCCGTCGGTCCCAAAGCGTTTGCGACAACGATGTGCCGATCGCCAGCGCGATCAGGCGCATGAAGTTGAACAGCCCGGAAGCGCTGGCAATCTTGTTGGTTGGCAGGCCGGTCAACGACAGCGTAATCAACGGTATGAAGAAGCACGCGAGGCCGATGCCCCAGGGCAGGCGGGTGAGAAACAGGCGCTCGAAACTGATGTCGGTCGTGGCATCTGCCTTGATGAACGACAGGCCTGCGAATACCAGCATGCCGAAGGTGACGATGATGCGGATATCAATCTTGTCGGTCAGCCGTCCTACGATCGGCGAGAATATCGCGCCGAGCAGGCCCAGCGATGCCGTGGTGATACCGGCCCAGGTCGCGGTGTATCCCTGTTGGTTCTGCAGCCACAGAGGCAAGAGCACCACGCCGGCGAAATAAGTCATAAAGCCAAAAGTCACCATCAGGGTGGCGATGGTGAAATTGCGCCGCCCGAACAGTCGCAGATCGACCACCGGGTTGTCGTCGGTCAGCTCCCATACCACCCAGAACGCCAGAAATATGATGGCCGTAACCGCCAGCGTCGTGATGAACGTCGACTGGAACCAGGCGTCGTCGTTGCCCTTGTCGAGCATGATCTGGAGCGCGCCCACGCCGATCGTGAGCAGGATCAGACCGATCACGTCCAGCCGTAGGCGCTGGGTCTCGGTCTCGCGATTTCGCAACAGCAGCCAGGTGATGGCGGCCGAGAAGATACCCACCGGCACGTTGATATAGAAGATCCACGACCAGCTGATGTTATCGGTGATCCAGCCGCCGAGAATTGGCCCGGCGACCGGCCCGACCACCGCCGTCATTCCCCAGATTCCATTCGCGAACCCGCGTTTTTCCGGCGGATAGTTGGCCAGCAGCAGGCTCTGCGACAAGGGAATCATGGGCCCGGCTACCAGCCCCTGTAAGGCGCGCATGGCCAGCAGGAAATAAAAGCTGGGCGCAATGCCACACAGGAAGGAGGTCAGCGTAAACAACACGGTGCAGATGACGAACAGCTTGACTTCGCCTACGCGCTTCGCCAGCCAGCCGGAAACCGGCACTGCGATGGCGTTGGCGACGGCGAACGACGTGATAATCCACGTGCCCTGGTTGGTGGCCACGCCCAGATTGCCGGCAATGGTCGGGATCGAAACGTTGGCGATCGACACATCGAGCACATTCATGAACACCGCAAGCGCCAGGCTCAGGGTGACCAGAACCCGCGCGCCGGTTCCCAGTGGCGCGTCGCCGGCGTTGTTCGAACCTGTCTGGCTCACCGTACGTTATGCGTCACGAACCACTGGAGGGCGTCGATAAATCGAGCAAGTCGGCCGGAGCAGCGGCGTGGGTCTTTGCATTGCCGTCGTTGGCATCGACGATATGCTTGATCAACTGGTCGGCGCCGTGCAGCCGGCGATGATAGACCTTCGTGCGATAACGCGGTGTCGGTTGACTTTTCTGCGCCAGCACCGGGCCGCTGCTGTCATGCAGATTGACGGTCGTCTCGGTCGACAGACCGATGCGCAGTGGATGCTTGTGGACATCATCAGCGTTCAGCGCGATACGGACCGGCACTCGGCGCACGATCTTGATCCAGTTGCCGGTCGCGTTCTGCGGCGGCAGCAGCTCGAAGGCCGAACCCGTGCCGGCGCTGATTCCCGCCACGTGACCGTGAAAGACTACGTCCGAGCCGTAGAAATCCGATGTCACGGTCGCTGGCTGGCCAATCCGCATGGCTGCCAGCTGTGTTTCCTTGAAATTCGCGTCGATCCAGACCTGGCTGGATGGCACGATCGACAACATCGGCTTGCTCGGATCGACGCGCTGACCAAGCTGCACCTCGCGCTGAGCCACATAGCCTGTGACCGGCGCCGGAATACGGGTGCGCTGGAGGTTGAGATAGGCTAGGCGCAGCTCGGCTTCGGCCTGCTTGACGCGCGGATGCTCTTGCAACGTAGTGCCGGCGGTCTGCGCCTGCAATTCGGTGAGCCGGTCACGCGCAGCCTGCAGCGCCGCCCGATCCTGGCGATAGGTCGCACGTGACTGTTCGAACGCCCGCTGGGTCACGCCGTGTGCCCTGACCAGCTTGGCATTGCGTTCATAGTCGCGTTTCGACTGGGCATAGGCCGATTGCTGCTGCTCGATGATCGCTTTCTGCTTGTTGGCCTGAGCAAACAGCTGGTTCACCGAACGCACTGTCTCGGCGAGCGCGGCCTTGGCATGCGCCAGGCCGATCAGGGCATCGGTGTCGTTGAGAGTGATCACGGTTTCGCCGGCGTGCACGAGATCGGTGTTGTCGGCGGCGATCTGCGTCACCGTGCCGTTGATCTGCGGGGTGAGCAGGATCCGGTTGCCTCCCACATAGGAATCGTCGGTCGAGGCATAGAACTGGGCGACCGTGAAGTAATAGATCGCGTAGACCACGCCGATCACGACGAACACCAGCGCCAGCCCCAGCAGATACCACTTGCGCCGGGGTTTGGAACGACCGCGATCGGTCTGCTGTGGATTATTGTCCGCAGAGCTCTCTGCCATGGATATGTCCTATTCGACGGCGGCGGTTTCGAGGCGCGCGTTGTGACTGCCTGCAGTCGGCAGCGATTTCGCGTTCCACCAGCCGCCGCCCAGTGAGCGGAACAGGTCGGCGGTATCGCGGTAGCGAACGACACGGGCGTCGGTGTAGGCCAGTTCGGCGCTCTGGTACTGCGCCTGGGCGGTATACAACGAGACGTAGTCGGCAGCGCCATTACGCAACTGGGTCTTGACCGTATTGAGATTGTCGCGCGCCGCTTGCAGAGCCGACTGCTGTGCCAGAATCGAGCGCGCGTCGGACTCCAGCGAGCGCAGACTGTTGGCTACGTCGCCAAAGGCCGATAGCGAGGTCGCGCGATAGTCGGCGAGTGCAGCGATGTACAGGTCTCGGGAGGCGCGTTTTTCGGCGCGCAACCGGCCACCTGCAAACAGTGGCGCGCTCAGCTGGGCGCCCAGCGAATACAGGGCAAACGCCGGATCGGTGAAATCCGCCGGCGTCAGAACCGAGCGCCCGTAGCTGCCGCTTATGGTCAGATCCGGCAACAGATTGGCGGTGGCAATGCCGATCTGGGCGCTGGCCGAATGCACCGCGCTTGCGGCCGCCAGAATATCCGGTCGCTGGCGCACCAGCTGTGCCGGTACGCTCACCGGTAGCTTTGTCGGCAGCGTCAGCTCGGACAACGAAAAATCCGGATCGCTGAACTGACCAGGCGGCGTACCGATCAGCACCGCCAGTCGGTTGATCGCCAACGCTTTCTGTTTGCGTAGCGGCTCCAGCGAGGCTTTGGTGCGGGCCAGCTGGGTACGGATTTGCGAGGCATCCGCGTCGATCGCTACGCCATACTGGATCTGCTTGCCGACGATCTTCAGCGAGTTCTGCTGGGCCTTGATGATCTGCTGCGTGGTGTCGATGGCCGCATTCACGCCAGCCTCGCCGATCGCTGTTGCCACGATATTGTTGATCAGCGTGACGTAGGTGTTGATCAGCTGAAATCGCTGTTCGTCCAGCTGGGCGTTGCTTTTTTCGATACGTCGGCGGGTCTTGCCGAACAGATCCAGGTCATAGCTGGCCGTGGCCTGTGCCTGGTATAGATTGAACACGTTGGTGAACGTCGAGCTGCTGGTGCCGAACTGCGCCCCGGTGACGCGATTGCGCGAGTAGCCGCCGCCAACGTTCAGCTGCGGATACAGATCGCTCTTGGTCGCATTCACTGCTTCACGCGCTGCCTTCAGACGCGCCTGGCCGGCGGCCAGCGTCGGACTGTCCTGAATTGCACGGCCAATCAGCGTGTCCAGCTTGTCGGAGCCGAATATTCGATACCAGTCAGCGCGCACCTGGCCGGCACGTTCGAATGCCTGACTGGGAATGGCGTTCTTCCCCTGTGCCTGATTGCCGGCGGTACGGTCAGCGACTTTATAGGCATTGCTGTCAGGGGCATCCGGCGCATGATAGTCCGGGCCGACGGTACAGCCGGCCAGCATGACCAGCACCAGCGAAGTCAGCAACGCGCCCTGATGAGGCGCAACGGCCCGCGTGAACACAGGTTTACGCATGGAAGAACACCAAAAAAATGGGTGAACTGTACGGTTCAGTTCAGATGCGGTAATTTAGGCGCATCGGCGATCGGTGTCAAATACAACTAAAGCGTTGCCAGTGCGCAGGAACAGATGCTCTATGGGCGAAAAGCCAGCGTTGGAAAACGGTTCGACAGAGTTCTGCTGTCGGTCGCTAAAGAGTGAGCAGGTGTTGGACGCGGCCAAGCGGTTGTTCATCGAACATGGCTTTGGTGCCACCAGCATGGACGCCATTGCCCGAGCGGCGGGCGTATCCAAGGCCACGGTTTATGCCCATCACGACAGCAAGCAGGCGTTGTTTGCTGCCACTGCACGCCGCGAATGCCGACGGGTGGTTGGCGAAATGGCGATTGCCGACGGTGCCCAGCATCTGGATCTGGAAACGGCCCTGACGCGCATCGGCCGTTCCTTTATCAAAGCCATCTTGTCGGAAGAGACCATGGCTCTTTTACGCATGGTGATTGCGGAGGTCGCACGGTTTCCGGAAATTGGCCACATTTTCTACACCAGCGCGCCGCGCCAGACGCAGATCGACGTTACCCGGTACTTGCAACGGGCGCGCGAGCGCGGTTTGATCCAGGCAGCCGATTGCGAACTGGCGGCTATTCAGTTCCTGGGCATGCTGCGTGGCGACGCATTGATAGCCGGTTTGCTGGGCGAACATCCGAGTCAGCGAGATAACGAGCGTGTTATCACGGCCGCCGTGAGCACGTTTGTCGCGCGTTACGGTGCGGACGGGCGTTGAATAGGATCGCCCATAAACCCGATTGATCGACGCGCATGGTAGCTCTCAATCGGTCTTTGGTTTTGGGCTGCCGAATGGCCCAGCTATGATTGCTCACAAGTTGCCTCGACCGAGACGACGGCTCGCCGTTTCTTTTACCGTTCAATAGCGCCCCAGGCTTCTGGAAAATAACTCACTTGGACGTAGGAAAGCGGAGTTGGCGTATCATTCTTGGCGTGGCGCCAGCGATTTGGTTGGAAGCATTCGCCTGCTCAGCTCGCTTGAATTCCGTTCCGATGTCAGGGAATCAAATGAAGAGAATCGTAACCACGATCGTTATTCTGTCGGCCCTGGTCGGCAGCCCGGCGGTTCTGGCACAGCCTAACGGGACCGCCAAGCCGCAATCGACGGCGCCAACCGCGGCCGAGGCACGTAAAATTCTGGACCAGGTTCGCCCGTTGGCCGAACAGGGCGATGCCAGCGCCCAGTACAACATGGGTGTGCTCTATGACCAGGGCTACGGCGTAAAACAGAACTACGCCACCGCGCGCGATTGGTATCTCAAGGCAGCCAAGCAGGGTTTTGCCAAGGCGGCGCACAATCTGGGCATCATGTACGAGTCCGGCAAGGGCGTGCCGGCCGACCCGGCCACGGCTGCGAAGTGGTTCCGGCGGGCCGCCGAGGGCGGTGAGCCTGCCGCGCAGAATAATCTGGCCGTGCTGTACGTGCGCGGCCAAGGCGTGCCAAGAGATGTAGGGCTGGCTGCCTATTGGGCAGCCCATGCCGCAGCCCACGGCAATCAGGCGGCGATTGACAATCTGCCGGAGATTGTCGCTGATCTGCCGCACGCCCACGTGAACGGCAGCGATGTCAATGTACGGTCTGGGCCTTCCAAGGACGACACGGTGGTCCACCAGGCTGACAGCACGACCCAACTGGTCGTGCTCGCGCATCAGGACGGCTGGACCCAGGTTCTGTTTCCCGATGATTACGCCACCGGCTGGATTGCCGATTTCCTGATGGCAAACAGCCAGGCGCCGTTGGCGGCATCCAAACAACCGGCTGGAGCTTCACCGGACACCGCCAAGCCGGCCGCTTCGGCTGCCGACGGAGCGTCGCTAGACAAGACGAAGACAAGCGACGCCGGCACTGGCACCGGCGACGATAAAAAGACAGCCAGTCTGGCCCCCGGATCGAACGCGGCGTCTGCTCAGGACAGCGCCGCGCCCTCGGCTGGCGACAAACGGGCGGTCGGCGTATCGGCGGCCAATGTACGCGCTAAACCCAGTGCGTCCGCCAAGGTGGTTTTCCAGGCGCATCGCGGCGATGTCCTCACGGTTGTCGGCCGCCAGAACGGCTGGCTGCGCGTGCGTAGTACGAAACGCGAGACCGGGTGGGTCGCTGGTTTCCTGCTGACCGCTGCGCCCGATTGATCGCGCCAACAGGCCCTGGCAAAAAAACCGTCTCGACCGAGACGGTTTTTCGATAGTGCGAAGATCAATCGTCGATTTTGGGCGTCGGTCGAACCAGGATTTCGTTGACATCGACGTGGGCCGGCTGCGATAGCGCATAGATCACTGAGGCGGCGATATCCTGATCCTTGAGCGCGTGCTCCGGCTGGTCGTCGAAAAACGGCGTATCCACCATGCCCGGCTCGACCAGCGTCACCCGGATCCCGGTACCACGCAGCTCTTCGCGAACACCGTATCCAATGGCCGAGACCGCCCATTTGGTCGCGCTGTACATCGAACCGGGAATGGTCGTTCGGCCTGCCGCCGAACCGGTGATCAGCAAGTGCCCGCGCGAAGCCTTGAGCGCGGCGGCACAGCACTGGATGGTCAGGCCGACGCCGTAGATGTTGGTCAGGATCATGTCTTTCCAGACATCGCTGTCGGCGCCCGTGAAGCCGCCCGGTTTGCCGCCGATGCCGGCATTGGCAAAGACCGCGTCGATCTG